>NZ_JBVISS010000002.1:0-689920 GCF_055575395.1 Streptomyces sp. NPDC034103
AAGCCCGCGAACAGCGGCGTCGCGAACATCAGCAGCATGATCGTGCCGTGCATCGTGAACGCCTGGTTGAACTGCTCGTTCGACATGATCTGCAGCCCCGGCCGGGCCAGCTCGGCGCGCATGAACAGCGCCAGCAGACCACCGATGCAGAAGAACGCGAAGGACGTGACCAGATACAGCGTCCCGATCGTCTTGTGGTCAGTGGTCGTCAGCCACTTGAGGTGCCTCATGCCCCGCCTGTGTCCGCGCCTGGCCGGGACGTCACACTTCAGGGACGCGACGAGAATCACGGAAGACGGCTGTGACGATCCCGAGGGTGCCGGACACGAACGGAACATGAGCGACGACGACAACTTCGCCGCTGCCTATCGCGAGCACTACTGGGCGGTCAGCCGCTATGTCGCGCGGCGACTGGACGGACGTACGAGCGAGGTCGAGGAAGTGGTGGCGGAGGTGTTCACCGTTGCCTGGCGCCGCCGGGCCGACCTCCCGGAGGCGCCCCTGCCCTGGCTGTACGGGGTGGCACGGAAGTGCCTGGCCAACGCGGTCCGCGGGCAGGGGCGCCGGCGGCGGCTGGTGCACCGGCTGGGCAACGACGACACCGCCCACGGGCGGCACATCGAGGCGGGCCCCGACGCGGAGACCCCCGGCGCGTGGGTGCACGAGGCGCTCGCCCGGCTGTCCCCGGCCGACCAGGAGGTGCTGCGGCTGACGGCCTGGGAGGAACTCGGCATCGACGAGATGGCGGTCGCCCTCGGCTGCGGCACCCGTGCCGCGGCGATGCGCCTGCACCGGGCGCGGCGCCGGCTCAGAGCCGAGATCGACCGCATGGGCCCCCCGATCACCGCCGCCCTGAAGGAGAACGGCCATGGCTGACGAACTCGAACTCCTGCGCCGCGCCAACCCGGTGCCCACCGACGGCCCCCACTTCGGCGACGGCCCCCTGGACCACCACGCCGAGCGGCGACTGAACCAGCTGATGCGGCACCGGCCCACCCGCCGCCCCCGGCTGCTGTGGGGGCTGGCGGCCACGGCGGTCGTGGGCGGGCTGGTCACGGCGCTGCTGTTCACCGGTCAGACGACCACGCCGGCCGCCGCCGCACCCCGCCCGCTGGTCGTACGCGCCGACTCCACCCCCGTGCCCCTGGCGACCCTGGCGCAGCGGGCGCGCGCGGTCGACAGCGCGCTCGGCCTCCGCAGGGGCACCCATGTGCGGACGTGGAGCCTGGGCATGAGCGAGGACAAGCCGCCGATCACGTTCCCCGAGGAGCGCGTCGTGCGGTGGAACGCCGACGCCAGCCACACGGAGACCGTCGACGACGGCCACGTCCGGACCACCCGGACCTACCCGCCCAGCTGGAGCGACGCTCCGCCCCAGTCGCCGCCCCCGCACGACACCGCCCGTCTGCGCGCCTACCTCCAGGAGGCCCTGCACATCGACTCCGCCCCGGACACCGGCGAACTCCTCGACGGTGTCAGGGTGCTCCTCGACCACTGGACCCTGGGTGCCCGGGAGGCGGCGACGCTCGTGCGGCTGCTGGCGGACGCCGAGGGGCTGCGGCCCGTCGGACAGGTCACCGACCGGCTCGGGCGCGGCGGACAGGCGTACGTGTACGAGCGGTCCGGCACCCGCCGGATGCTGATCATGGATCCGGCGACCGGGGCCGTCCTCGGCCTGGAGACCACCTTCACGAAGGCGGAGCCCGAGTACGGCGTCAAGGCCGGGGACGTCATGGACTACAGCGCCTGGACGCGCTGATCAGACCCCGAGTTGCCGGGCTGCCGGGGCCACCGTCTGCCGGCCCCGGCGAGGAAGTCCGCCGCCTGCGGGTGCACGGGACCGGGGCCGGCCACCTCCGGCCAGCGGGCGACCTGCCGCGCGGGCCCGTCGTGCCGCCCGTGCCGAGAAGGTCCAGCTCAGGTGGGTCGTGATCTGGACCTTCGGCGGCATCCTCCTACTCGTCCCATGCCTGGATCATGATCTGCTCGGCGATCTTCCCGTCGCGCAGTGTGATCATCGACTCGGACAGGACGCGCATCCCGTCCGCGTACTGACAGCTCTCGCTGAACGCGGCGTTGTCACCCTCCACGACGCAGTGCTCCACCTTGTGCGTCATGTCGCGGCTGTAGACGTCCTCGAGGACCTCGGCGATCTCGTCGCGGCCGTGCAGGACCCTCGGGTTGCTGGGCTGGGAGTTGCGGTCCACGACGCGCAGTTCGGCGTCGTCCGCGTAGAGCGACAGCAGATGCGCCGCCGTGTCTCCCTCGATGCTCCGACGCAGGGTCTCGGTGCTGAAAGCGGTGCCCATGATGACCTCCGGCGAGGCCCGCGGCCGTGGGGAGCGGGCCGCGTGGGCCTCTTTCACGAGCCTCCTCCGCCCTGTCGGGCTCGGCAAGTCCAGCGGCGGCACTGACCCTGACGGGTGAGCGGGACCCCGCGCCCGTGTCCGCCACGGGCCCGTCGGCGTTGCTGAAAACATGATCTCCACTCGACGTATCGCCGCTGTCGTCGGCCTCGCCGCCGGTGTCACCGGTCTCGCCGCCCCGATGGCGAGCGCGGCTCCCCTGGGCGGTCTCGACACGACCGCGCTGAGCCCGATCGCCACGCTCGACTCGCTGTCGGTCACGGACATGCCCGCGCAGTACAAGGGCGTCATCCCGCGCCCCTCCGAGCAGTTGGCACAGCTCAACCGGCTGAACGACCTGAACCAGGTGAGCCAGGTGACCGATCTGGCCGCCCCCGTCACCCAGCTGCTGCCGGGCATCCAGTACTGATTCACGCGCGTTTACGTCCACACCGAGGGCCGTCCGGGATTCCGGGCGGCCCTTGACATTGTTGTCGGCTAAACAGAGCATGCGGCTAAGAAATGAATCTTGGTTCACGTGGCGAACAAAGAGGTCCGCATCATGCCCATCACCCGCGAACTGTTCATCGGCGGCAAGGACGTACCCGCCGCCTCCGGCCGCACCACGGAGGACCTCGATCCCTACACCGGCGAGGTGTACGCGACCGTCGCGGCCGCGGGCCCTGAGGACGTACGGCGGGCGGTGGACGCGGCGGAGGCGGCGTTCCCGGGGTGGGCCGAGCTGGCACCCTTCGCCCGGCGTGCCATCCTGCTGAAGGCCGCCGACCTCCTCGACGGCAAGGGCGATGAGGTCGCCGAGTTGATGGCCCGCGAGGCGGGCGGCACCCGGCCCTGGGCGCACTTCAACGTCTACCTCGCCGCGAACATGCTGCGCGAGGCGGCCGCCGCCGTGACCGCCCCACGCGGCGAGGTGCTCACCGCCCAGGAACAGGGCGCGCTCGGCCTCGCGGTACGCGAACCGGTGGGCGTGGTCGCGGCGTTCGCGCCGTGGAACGCGCCGGTCATCCTCGGCGTACGGGCTGTCGCCGCACCGCTGGCCGCCGGGAACACGGTCGTCGTCAAGGCGAGCGAGGACGCGCCGATCGCCTGCGCCCTGTTCGTCGCCGACGTCCTGCGCGAGGCCGGACTGCCGGACGGCGTGCTCAACGTCGTCACCAACGCCCGTGAGGACGCCGCCGAGATCGCCGAGGCGCTCATAGCCGACGAGCGGGTGCGGGCGGTGAACTTCACCGGTTCCACCGGCGTGGGCCGGATCATCGGCGAGCACGCGGCCCGTCATCTCAAGCCCGCCGTCCTGGAGTTGGGCGGCAAGAACTCCGTCATCGTGCTGTCCGACGCGGACGTCGACTACGCCGTGGACGCCGTCACCTTCAGCGTGTTCATGAACGCCGGGCAGATCTGCATGTCCGGCGACCGGATCCTCGTCCACGAGTCGCTGGCCGAGGAGTTCACCCGGAAGTTCATCGCCAAGACGGCCTCGCTGCGGGCCGGCGACCCGAACGACCCGCACACGGTGGTCGGCCCGCTGGTCGCCGCCTCCGCCGCACAGCGTGTGGCCGCGCTGGTCGAGGACGCCGTCGCCAAGGGCGCCAAGGTCCTCACCGGCGGCGGGAAGCCCGACGGTGCGGTGCACCCGGCGACCGTGCTCACCGAGGTACCGAAGGACGCCGAGCTGTACCACACCGAGGCGTTCGGGCCGGTCTGCGTGCTCGAGACGTTCTCCGACGACGACAGCGCCGTCAGCGTCGCCAACGACACCGAGAACGGTCTGACCTGCGGCATCATCACCGAGAACGCCACCCACGGACTGGCCGTCGCGCGCCGGATCCGCACCGGCATCGTGCACATCAACGACCAGTCGGTGGCCGACGAACCGCAGGCCCCCTTCGGCGGCTTCAAGGCCTCCGGGTACGGCCGCTTCGGCGGACGCTGGGGTCTGGAGGCCTTCTCCAACACCCGCTGGGTGACCATCGCCACCCAGCACGCGCACTACCCGTTCTAACCCCGGGGAGCGAGGGCGGGCCGCGCGGCCCTCACAGCCGCTCGGCCGCCCGCGACAGTTCCGCGCGGAGCTCCGGGAGAGGCTTTCTCGCCGCGGCGTCCAGAAGAGCCCGGCGGGCCACCGACGGAAGGGACGCGGCCGGCCAGCCGTTCGGGCGAGCAGACCAGCCGCTCCCCGGTGCTGCGCGCCACCGCCGGGCTGGACCTGGCCGTGCTCTACACGACCACCGTCCGGCCCTTCGACGAGGTCGGTCTGCGCACGGCCGCACTCGCCGCGGACCGGGCGGACCTGGTGCTGGTCGAGCCGGGCCTGCCGGGGACATCGGCCCCGCAGGTCGCGCGGACGCTGGTCCATGTGCCGCACCGGCTGCTGGCCCTCGGCGGCGCGGACGTACGGGACGAGTCGGCGCTGACCCGGGCCGTACGGGGCTTCCTGCGGTGACCGGTCCGCTTCCGTGCCGTTACTGATCGGTTCCGCGTAGGGTCGAGGGGACGCACACCGCCGGAGGGAAGGGTTCACCACCATGGCGCAGGAAGTACGCGGCGTGATCGCACCGGGCAAGGACGAGCCGGTCCGGGTGGAGACCATCCTGGTGCCGGACCCCGGCCCGGGCGAGGCGGTCGTACAGGTGCAGGCGTGCGGGGTGTGCCACACCGACCTGCACTACAAACAGGGCGGGATCTCGGACGACTTCCCGTTCCTGCTGGGCCATGAGGCGGCCGGCGTCGTGGAGTCGGTGGGGGAAGGGGTCACGGACGTCGCACCGGGTGACTTCGTGATCCTCAACTGGCGTGCGGTGTGCGGCAATTGCCGGGCCTGTCTACGTGGCCGACCCTGGTACTGCTTCAACACCCACAACGCCGAGCAGAAGATGACCCTCGCCGCGACCGGCCAGGAACTCTCGCCCGCCCTCGGGATCGGCGCCTTCGCGGAGAAGACGCTGGTCGCGGCCGGGCAGTGCACCAAGGTGGACCCGTCGGTCGCGCCCCAGGTGGCCGGTCTGCTGGGCTGCGGGGTCATGGCCGGTATCGGTGCCGCCATCAACACCGGCAACGTCGGCCGGGGTGACACGGTCGCGGTGATCGGCTGCGGCGGCGTCGGGGACGCGGCGGTCGCCGGTTCGCGGCTCGCGGGCGCGGCGCGGATCATCGCCGTCGACATCGACGACCGCAAGCTGGACAAGGCCCGCTCGATGGGTGCCACGCACACCGTCAACTCCACGAACACCGACCCGGTGGAGGCGATCCGCGAACTCACCGGCGGCTTCGGTGCCGACGTCGTGATCGAGGCGGTGGGCCGTCCGGAGACGTACCGGCAGGCGTTCTACGCCCGTGACCTCGCCGGTACGGTCGTGCTGGTCGGTGTCCCGACCCCGGAGATGAAGTTGGAGCTGCCGTTGCTGGACGTCTTCGGGCGCGGTGGTTCGCTCAAGTCCTCCTGGTACGGCGACTGCCTGCCCTCCCGCGACTTCCCGATGCTCATCGACCTGCATCTGCAAGGCCGCCTGGATCTGGCGGCGTTCGTCACCGAGACCATCCAACTCGACGAGGTGGAGAAGGCCTTCGAGCGGATGCACGGCGGCGACGTCCTGCGCTCGGTGGTGGTGTTCTGATGACCGCGCGTATCGAACGCCTCGTCACCTCCGGGCAGTTCAGCCTGGACGGCGGCACCTGGGACGTCGAGAACAACGTGTGGATCGTCGGCGACGACCACGAGGCCGTCGTCATCGACGCCGCCCACGACGCCGAGGCCATCGCCGCAGCCGTCGGTGACCGCAGGCTCACCGCGATCGTGTGCACCCACGCCCACAACGACCACATCGACGCCGCCCCGGCGCTGGCCGACCTCACGGGCGCCACGATCTGGCTGCACCCCGACGACCTGCCGCTGTGGAAGCAGACCCACCCCGACCGAGACCCCGACGCCCACCTCCAGGACGGCCAGGTGATCGAGGCGGCCGGCGCCGACCTGCGTGTGCTGCACACCCCCGGCCACGCCCCCGGCGCGGTCTGCCTCCACGACCCCGGACTGGCCACCGTGTTCACCGGCGACACCCTCTTCCAGGGCGGCCCCGGCGCCACCGGGCGCTCCTTCTCCCACTTCCCCACGATCGTCGACTCGATCCGCGACCGGCTGCTCACCCTGCCGCCGGAGACCAAGGTGCTCACCGGGCACGGCGACAGCACGACCATCGGCGCCGAGGCGCCGCACCTCCAGGAGTGGATCGCCCGTGGCCACTGACGAGATCGTCCCGCTGCACGGAGTCAACGTGCTGCGCTGCGCCGCCGACGGCCCCCCGCTGGACGGAGAGCGTGCCGCACTCGATCTCATCGGTGACGCCATGGGACTCGGGGCGGAACTCGTCGCGGTGCCCGCGGAACGGGTCGACGAGGAGTTCTTCCGGCTGCGCTCGGGGGTCGCCGGGGCGGTGATGCAGAAGTTCGTGAACTACCGGGTCCGCCTGGCCGTCGTCGGGGACGTCTCCCGGCACGTGGAGGGCAGCGACGCGCTGCGCGACTTCGTCCACGAGACCAACCAGGGCGGCCACATCTGGATCCTCGCGGACTTCGACGCGCTGGACGACAGGCTCCGCCCGGCCGGATGACCGGTCGGCGAGGGGGACGGGCGACCCGTCGGCGGGACCCGAAACGGGGATCCGTCGTAAAACCGGACCCGCCGTAAAAGGTGACAGGAGATGTCCGGCTTACCCGGCACCGTGGAGCTTGACCACGGACACACGGGAGGCCGGACACATGTCACAACCGCTCAAGGGCAAGGTCGCACTGGTCGCGGGAGCGACCCGAGGGGCCGGACGGGGGATCGCCGTCGAACTCGGCGCGGCCGGCGCCACCGTCTACGCCACGGGCCGCAGCACCCGGGACCGGCGCTCGGAGTACGACCGGCCCGAGACCATCGAGGACACCGCCGACCTGGTGACCGAGGCGGGCGGCGAGGGCATCGCCGTACCCACCGACCACCTCGACCCCGCCCAGGTCCGCGCGCTCGTCGACCGGATCGCCGGTGAACAGGGCCGCCTCGACATCCTCGTCAACAACATCTGGGGCGGCGAGAAGCTCTTCGAGTGGGAGAGCCCCGTCTGGGAGCACAACCTCGACAACGGCCTACGGCTGCTGCGGCTCGCGGTCGAGACCCACGCCGTCACCAGCCACCACGCCCTGCCCCTGTTGCTGCGCCACCCCGGGGGACTGGTGGTCGAGATGACGGACGGCACCGCCGAGTACAACGGCACCACCTACCGCAACACCTTCTTCTACGACCTCGCCAAGACGTCGGTCCTGCGCATGGGCTTCGCCCTCGGCCACGAACTCGGCCCGCGCGGCGCCACCGCGGTCGCCCTCACCCCGGGCTGGCTGCGGTCGGAGATGATGCTGGAGCACTTCGGGGTGCGCGAGGACAACTGGCGCGAGGCCCTCGACCGCGTGCCCCACTTCGCCATCTCCGAGACCCCGCGCTACGTCGGCCGCGCGGTCGCCGCCCTCGCCGCCGACCCCGACGTGGCCCGCTTCAACGGCACGTCCCTCTCCAGCGGCGGCCTCGCCCAGGTCTACGGCTTCACAGACCTCGACGGCAGCCGCCCGGACGCCTGGCGCTATCTCGTGGAGGTCCAGGACGCGGGGAAGCCGGCGGACACCACCGGTTACCGCTAGGGCCTGTCGTCGCGCGGCAGGCGGGAAGGTGACGGCAAGGCCCGGATCAGGGCTCGCCGACCGTGGGCAGCTGCCACCGCGCCGAGTGGCCCGGTGGCAGCGCCAAGTCCTCGCGTACGGCGCTGTAGTAGTCGGCGCGAGCGGCGCGCTGCCGTTCCATCAGCGCCTGCCACGCCGCAGGATCACGCATCCCGTCCCGCAGGAACTGCTCCATCTCCATCACCACCGCCACCCAGGCCCGTGCCCTCTCCACCGCCTCCCGACTGCCCAGCATGAGCAGCGCCTCCCCGGACGGGTCCCGGGCCAGGGTTGCCTCGGCCAGCAGGGGCGCGGCCTCGGCGGGGGACAGCGGATGCGGATGGGGGTCGTTGCCGAGATGTGCCGCCACCCGGTACGTGAGGGTGACGGTCTTCTTCAGCGTGCGCGCGTAGTCGGAGTACACCGCGAGCCGCCGCTCCTCCCAACGGGCCGTCTGCTCGCGGCGGAAGCGGGCGCCGGGGCACTACGGTGCGTACCCATGACGGACACCACGCGTTTCGCAGGGTACGGAGTTCTCATCACCGGCGCCGCCCGCGGCATCGGCGCCGCCACCGCGCGCCGGTTCGCCGAGGAGGGAGCGCGGGTACTGGTGACCGACGTGGACGTCCCGGCGGCCGAGAAGACCGCCGGGGCTCTGCGCGAACGAGGGCTGGAGGTGAGGGCGTTCGGGTGTGACGTGGGGGACCGGGCGTCGGTCGAGGCGGCCGTCGGCCATGCCGTGGAGACCCTCGGCTCCCTCGACGTCCTCGTGAACAACGCCTTCCACTGCACCCCGGACGTCCCGCTCTTCGAGGACGAACCGGACGACGCGTGGGCCGCCGACCTCGACATCACCCTGACCGGCGCCTACCGCTGCTGCCGCGCCGCCCTCCCGCACCTGGCCGCGTCCGGTCATGGCGCCGTCGTCAACGTCGGTTCCGTCAACGGCCTCACCGACTTCGGCAACCACGCCTACAGCGCCGCGAAGGCCGGACTCGGCTCCCTCACCCGCACCCTCGCCGGGCACGCCGCCGCGCGTGGCGTACGCGTCAACCTGGTGGCGCCCGGCACGGTCCGCACCACCGCCTGGGAGGGCCGCGAGGACCGACTCGCCATGATGCGCGAGCTCTACCCCCTGGGCCGGGTGGGCGAGCCCGAGGACATCGCCGCGGCGATCACCTTCCTCGCCTCGCCCGACGCGTCCTGGATCACCGGCACCACCCTGCCCGTCGACGGCGGGATCACCGCGGTCGACACCGGGTTCCGTCAACTGCGCAGCAGGGCTTAACAATCGCTGTAGATCTTTTCACTTGTCCTTCGCGGACGGTGTCGGGCAGCGTTCTCGTGTGCCCGACACTCAGCCCGCAGCCCAGCCCGCAGCCCAGCCCGACACCCCGCCCCACTCTCCTTGGCGTACCGCCGACTTCCGTGTCCTCTTCGCCGCGAGCGCCCTCAGCCAGCTCGGCACGAACGTCAGCTACGTCGCCGTCCCGCTGCTCGCCGTCATCGCGCTGGACGCCGGGCCCGGACAGGTCGGTGCGCTGGCCGGCCTCAGCACGCTGGCGTTCCTGCTGCTCGGGCTGCCCGCCGGGGCCTGGGTGGACCGGATGCGGCACCGCCGGGTGCTGATCGTGGCGGACCTGGCGCGCGCGGTCCTGTACGCCTCCGTCCCCCTCGCCTGGTGGACGGACACCCTCACCCTCGGCCAGCTGTACGCCGTCGTCCTGCTGAACGGCGCCGCGACCGTCTTCTTCGACGTCGCCTCCCAGAGCACCCTGCCCCGGCTGGTGGGCCGTGAGGCCCTCGTCCCCGCGAACGCCGCCCTGGTCGGACTGCAGGCGGTCGGCAATGTCGCGGGCCGCGGCGCGGGCGGCGCCCTGGTCCAGGTCCTCACCGCTCCGGTGGCCGTCGTGTGCGCCGCGGTCACCTATCTGGCCTCCGCCCTGCAACTCACCATGATCCGAGGCAAGGAGAGCCCTCGCGGCCGCGACCGGCGGAGCACGCTGAAGGCGGAGATCGCCGAAGGCCTCCGGCACGTCTTCGGCAACCCGGAACTGCGCGCCCTCGCCCTCTCCGCCGCCCTCATCAACCTGGGCATGCAGACCGTGAACACCATGCTCCCGATCCTGTTCGTCCGCGAACTCGGCCTTCCCGCCGGCGCGTTGGGCCTCTTCTGGGCCGCGGGCGGCCTGGGCCTGCTGCTCGGCGCCCGGTGCGCCCGCCCCCTCGCCGCACGCCTGGGCCACGGCCGTGCCCTCGGGCTGGTCGGCGCGATCCTGGCGCCCGCCGCCCTCCTGGTCCCGCTCATCGACCGCGGACCGTGGCTGTGGATCGCCGGCCTGGGATGGACCCTGGTCCTGTTCAAGACCGGCACCGACAACGTCCTCGGCGTCAGCCTGCGCCAGCGCATGACGTCGGACGAACTCCTCGGCCGGATGAACGCCACCTACCGCTTCGTCCTGACCGGGATGCTCGCGATCGGTGCCGCCCTGTCGGGCGTGCTCGGCGAACTGGTCGGCGTACAGGCCACGTTGTGGGTGGGCGGGGTGGTGATGGCGGCAGCCTTCCTGCCGGTCTTCCTCTCCCCGGTCCGCCACCGACGTGAACTGCCGCGGTACGCCCAGGTCACAGCGCCCGCGCCACAGCCCCGCTGATCCGGTCCACGTCGGCCGCGGACGTACGCCAGTTGCTGAACGCGGCCCGCAGCCCGGGCGTCCCGCTGTACACGGTCGGCGTCACGAACGCCTCGCCGGTGGCCGCCACCGCCCGCGCCAGCGCGTCGACCCGTTCCTGCGTCGGATCGTCGGCCAGGGTGAAGCAGACGACGTTCAACCGGACCGGGGCGAGCAGCCGCAGCCCGGCCGTCGCGGCGAGGCGCTCACCGAGCTCCCGGGCCAGCGCCACGTTCCGCTCGACGATCTCGCGATGTCCGTCACGGCCGTACGCCATGAGTGAGAACCACGCCGGAAGGGCCCGCAGCCGCCGGGAGTTCTCGGGTGTCAGATGCACGAAGTCGGGCTCTCCCGTGGGGAGTCCGAGGTACGGCGAAGCGTTGTGGAAGACCGCCACCTGAAGATCCCGGCGGCGCGTGAACTGGACGGCCGCGTCATAGGGCACGTTGAGCCACTTGTGCAGGTCGACACAGACCGAGTCGGCGGCGTCGAGGCCGTCGACATAAGAGGCGTACGAGGGGGAGAGCGCGGCGAAGGCGCCGAACGCGGCGTCCACGTGCAGCCAGAAGTCGTGCCGCTCCCGGAGCGCCGCGATCGCGCGCAGATCGTCGAAGTCGACCGTGTTCACGGTGCCGGCGTTCGCCACCACGATCGCCGGGCGGCCCTCCAGCGCGGTGAGCGCGGCATCGAGCGCGGCGACGTCCACGGCCTCCCGGTTGCCGGCCAGCAGCGGCACCGCCCGCAGCCGGTCGCGGCCGATGCCGAGTACGGACAGTGACTTGCCGATGCTGGAGTGCGGGCTGCCGGAGAGCACGGGGACCTCACCGAGCGCGGCGGCCCCGTCCCGTGACACGGACACGCCGAGCCGCTCGCCCAGCCACTCGCGGGCGACGGCGAGCCCCACGGTGTTGGACGCGGTCGCCCCCGTGACGAACGCCCCGCTGTGCGCCTCGCTCAGCCCGAACAGCTCGCGCAGCCAGTCCACCGTCTCCCGCTCCAGCGCGGTCGCCCAGGACCCCACCGCCCCCGAGCCGTTCTGGTCGTAGGCGCTGGTCAGCCAGTCCCCGGCGACGGAGGCGGGCGTGGCGCCGCCGGTGACGAAGCCGAGGTAGCGCGGCCCGGCCGAGCCGGAGAAGCCGGGCGCCCACCGCTCGGCGAACCGCGCGAGGGCTCCCTGCGCCCCGGCGCCCCCGCTCGGCAGGCCCTCGCGGTCGGGGGCCCGGTCGAGGCGGACGACCGGCCGCTCGGCCAACCCCGCCAGTTCACGGACGGCCAGGTCGCGGGCGGATTGGAGGAGGTCGGGAAGCCGGGAGAGATCGTCGGCGAGAGAGCGGTGCATGAGCGGCAGGGTAGGCGGGGGCCGCCGTCCACGACCTGGTCCACTTGGGCGAAACTGGACCGATGAGCACCGGATTCGCCGCCGCCCTCGGCCCCTGGCGCGAGCAGCGCGGGCCCCTGGCACGGACCCTGGCCGCGGCCGTCCGTGAGGCGGTCGTCGACGGCCGGCTGCCCGCCGGGACCAGACTGCCGTCCGAGCGGGAACTCGCCCGTGTCCTGGGCGTCAGCCGCGGCACGGTGGTCGCCGCCCTGACCCTGCTGCGGGACGACGGCTGGCTGCACACCCGGCACGGCAGCGGCAGTCTCGTGCGGCTGCCCGCCCGCCTCACCGAACGGACCACGCCCTGGTCCCTGGACCGCGGCGGAGCCGATGACGCGGACCTCGACCTCACCCTCGCGGTCACCGCCGCGCCCCACGAGGCCTACCTCACCGCCCTCGCCCGCGCCGCCGGACGCAGCGCCGCCCTCCTCCTCGACTCCGGCACCGCCACGGCGGGCCTGCCGCGGCTGCGGGAACTCATCGCCGACCGGTACACACGCGCGGGCCTCGCGACCCGCCCGGAGCAGATCCTCGTCACCTCCGGCGCCCAGGCCGCCCTCACCCTGCTCCTCGACCACCTCCACACCGAGCGCGGCCGCCCCGTCGTGGTGGAGAGCCCCTGCTATCCGGGCGCCCTGGCGGTCCTGCGAGCCCGCAAGGCCCGTCTCCTGCCCGTCCCCGTGACCTCGGACGCCGGCTGGGACACCGACCGCCTCACCACCGCCCTACGCACCCGCGCTCCCCAACTGGCCTATCTCGTCCCGGACTTCCACAACCCCACCGGCGCCCACATGACCGCGCAGACCCGTGCGGGGATCGCGCGCCTCCCGCTCACCGTCATCGCCGACGAGACGATGCGAGACCTCGACCTGAGGACACCGCCCACCCCCCTGCCGCATCTGTCCGGACCCCGGGTGATCCAGATCGGCTCGGTGAGCAAGACCCTGTGGAGCGGACTGCGGGTCGGCTGGATCCGGGGCACCGCCGACCTCGTACGACAACTGCGCCAGGGCCCCCTCCAGGCGCAGCTGTCGCCCCCGCCCCTGGAACAGCTCATCACCGCCGAACTGCTCGGCGACGGTCTCACGGACGTGCTAGCGGACCGCCGGGCCAGGCTGCGCGCCCAGCGCGACCACCTCGCGAGCCTCCTCGACGGCACGGGATGGACGTACACCGTCCCGGACGGCGGCCTGTCGCTGTGGCTGCACCTCGGCGCGACCACCTCGGCCACCGACCTCGCCGCCCGCGCGGCCCGCCTGGGCCTGGCGGTCACACCCGGCCCGCACTTCGCCGCCGACCGCACCACCCTCACCCGCCACCTGCGGCTGCCGTTCACCGCGACACCGGATGTGCTGAGCCGTGCGACGGAGCTGCTGCGGCGCTGCGTCGGGCCGGAAGTTCACCGTTTCGTCACAGCCTGATCCGGGGTACAACCGCCACCCCCGTGTACCGGTCTAGTAGGCAGAACACCAAAGACACGACGTACAACACGACGTACAAGGGGAAGGGCCGACCATGGGGGACATCCGCAGACGAGGGGCCATCGCCCTCGGAATCACCGGGCTGATCGCACCGCTCACCCTGACGCTGGGCGCCGCACCCGCCCAGGCTGCCACCTGCACCACGCAGACCGGGCCGTACCAGAAGCAGGTCGAGAAGTTCCTCGGCCGCCCGGTCGACGGCAAGCAGTCCAGCGCCGACTGCAAGGCCACCCAGGCCTTCCAGACCAAGCACGGCATCAAGCCGAACGCCGGCTACGCGGGCTCCGTCACCTGGGGCGTGATGGACCTGATGAACAAGCAGAAGGCCGTCGGGAACAACCCCAACAAGGCCGGCAAGTGCCCGACGAACAAGGGCCGTATCGCCTGCGTCAACCTCACCCTCCAGCTGAGCTGGATCCAGGACGGCAAGGACCTCGTGTACGGCCCGGTGCCGGTCCGCACGGGCCGTGACGGCTACGAGACCCGCACCGGCCTGAAGAAGATCTACTGGCGCGACATCGACCACGTGTCGTCCATCTACAACGTCCCCATGCCCTACAGCCAGTTCTTCGATGGCGGCCAGGCCTTCCACTCCGTCGGCGTCAGCATGTGGAACCCGCCGGGCTCGCACGGCTGCACCAACATGACCACCAAGGACGCCAAGAAGTACTGGTCGCTGCTGAAGAAGGGCGACGACGTCTTCGTGTACGGCCGCAAGCCGGGCACCTGATCGGCGGCACCCGGCTCGGGGCGCGCGGTCAGCGCGTCACCGAGGCGCGTCCCCGAAGTCCGGGACCGGAAGCCGTACCCCGCCCTGCCGCGCGGAGTCGTGCGCGACGATGCCCGGCAGCCGTAACGGGCAGCCACCGTCCTGGCGATCCGGGTGCTGGTGCTGGTGCTGGTGCTGGTGCTGGTGCTGGTGCTGGTGCCGGGCGTGGCGGAAGCGTGAGTTCCGCCACGGGCGGGGTGTCCGAACTGCCCCACCTGCCTTTACAGATGGACGTGATCAGCAACACGGTCCTGAATGTCCGAATTGCTCGTACTTACTCACATCGCCTTCACCACTGCGGTCGTATGCTTCACATCATGTCCACCACTGTTGAACCCGCCGTCAGAACGGCTGACGAGGTCAACGAGGAGATCCGGGCCCTGTGGCTCCGGTCGGGCGGGACACTGAGCGGCGAGCAGCGCGAGGAGTACCAGCGGCTCGTCCTGGAGTGGGCCGCCGCGGCCCCGCAGCAGGTCTGATCGCCCCGCACCTCGAAGGCTCCACCCATGGCACCCGCCCGCACGGGTGCCTATTTCATGCCCGAACCGCCCCGGCGGGCCCGACCGCCCACGCTCGGGGGGCACTGGCCGCCGCGCGGGGCCGCCGCCCCACAGACGGAGCTCGCCCCGGCCCCCCGCCGCCTCTGCCCAGTGCCCCTCAGCCCCAGGTCGCCGAGTAGTACCGCTGGTACGCCTTGCGATCCTGCTCGGCGCGGATGTACCGGGTCGCCACCAGCGCGATCAGGCTGCCCCCGATCACCAGCAGTCCCGGACCGATGTTCCGGGTGTCCGTGAGCCGGGCCAGCAGTGTCCCGGTGGTCGTGCCGACGCCGCCCGCGGGAGCCGAGGACCCCGGCGAGGCCGCACCGGGGGCGACCGCGCCCTGTGTCGCCGCCGCGGACGGCGCCGGCGAGGCGCTCTGCTGCCCCGCTCCGGCCCCCGCCTGCTGCCGCGCGACGATCATCTGGACCCCGAGGTCGGTCATCGCCTTGGTCACCGGCTGGAAGTACGTCGTCCCCCCGGTCGTGCAGTCCCCGCTGCCGCCGGACGTCACCCCGAGCGCGATCCCCTCGGAGAACATCGGCCCACCGCTGTCCCCGGGCTCGGCACACACGTTGGTCTCGATGAGCCCGGTGACCGTGCCCTCCGGGTAGTTGACCGTGGCGTTCAGCGCCGTGACGGTGCCGTCGCGCAGTCCGCTCGTGCTGCCGCTGCGGAACACCCGCTGCCCGACGGTGGGATCGGCGACGCCCGTGATCCGCACACCGTTGCCGTTCCCGATGGCCACGACCTCGGCGCCGTCACCGGCCCGCCCGCTGTCGTAGCGCACCAGGGAGAAGTCGGCGCCGGGGAAGTTCTGTTCGACGGTCTTGCCGATCTGCGTCCGGCCCCGGTTGTCCGCGAACCAGACCGAGCCGGTGGGACCGCAGTGCCCGGCGGTGAGGATGAAGTCGGTCTGCCCGTCGGTCACGTTGAAGCCGGCCGAGCAGCGCCCGCCGGTCGACAGGATCGGCTGGGCGCCGTTGACGCGCGTCGTGAAGGTGCCCTCGGTGCGCTCCATGCGGACGAAGCCGCCGATGCCCTCGGCCAGTTCGGTCATCCGGGACCAGTCGGCGGCCGAGACGGTGCTGTCGGCCCGTACCACCACCTCGTTGGTCCGGTAGTCCATGGCCCAGGACGTGCCCGCCACCCGGGGCGCCGAACGCAGCGTGCCCGTGGCCGACTTGAGGTCCTTCATGCTGTGCTCGACCATCTTCGCGGTGGCCCCCGCACGCTTCACCTGGGCGGCCGCCCTCTCGTCGGTGACGGCGACCACCGGACGTCCGTCGGCGCCGATCCAGGAGCCCGCCGTGCGGGACGTGCCGAGGCGGGAGACCAGGTCGGAGCCGGTGTCGCCGGCCGACTGCGCGGTCGTGCGGGGCAGCGCGGAGGGGGCCGCGGGCTCGCTCGCCACGGCCTGCGTGACCATCGCCCCGCCCAGAAGGAGTCCGCCGACCGCGGCCAGCCGTGTCACTCGCCGGACCATCCGTCGTCGTGCGTGCCTCATGCATGGCTCCCGAACCCCGAACAGCACGGCATCAACACCGCGAGGCACTCCGGTAGTCGAGCACCCCCTTGTCATACGCGGCCAGGGGCGCCTTTGTTCACCTCTTGCGTCCCACTCCGCCGCAGAGGGCCACCTTCCGTGTCTCGGCGCGGTGTTGGTGCCCGGGACACCAGCGCGAGCAGGACCCCACCTCCGGCTCCAGGAAGTCGAGATGGCTGCCCGGGGCAACGCGTCCATGAGCCGCCGGACGATGCCGTACGGGTCCTCGTCGTCGCCCGGTGCCGATGTCGAGGACCTGGCGGACCCTGGCGTCACCGGCGTCCGTGACCAGATGGCGCACCGCCCGGCCGAGGAACTGCCGGTCGGCATGCGCGTACTCACCGATGCCCGGGTGCAGTTCACGGATCCGGTCGCCCGCCGCGGTTTGTTGAGGGTGCGGAGGCAACTTCCGTGAGCGCGGCCCGACTGCGTTCGTGCTCTGCACTGACGTCCGGCCCACGAACGGCCTCGGCAGCGGGACGAGTTCCGCCTCCGCCTGCCTGCCCGTTCAGCTCGTCGGAGGCCGGCTTGCGGGGGACGTCCCGGAAGGAGACCCGGAAGGAGACCCGGAAGGGCCACACTGCCGCGGCACTAGACTCCCCGCATGGACGACACGGCGCTGGACCGGCTCGGTGCCGGCAAATACCTGCTGATCACCAGCTACCGCAAGGACGGCACTCCGGTGCCCACCCCGGTGTGGGTGGTGCGCGACGGGGACGCCCTGGGGGTGTGGACGGTCGCCGACTCCTGGAAGGTCAAGCGGATCCGGGCCCGCGCCGATGTCCTCGTCGCCCCCTGCGACCTGCGCGGCAACCCGACCGGCGCCCCGGTCCCGGCGACCGCCGAGATCTGCGACCAACAGACCACCGCCCGCTACCGGCGCCTCCTCGCCCGCAAGTACGGCCTGACGGGCCGCCTCACCCTCCTCGGCAGCCGGCTGCGGCGCGGCCGTGAGGGCACCGTCGGCATCCGCGTCACGTTGCGCGCGAGCTGAGGCGGTACCTGCGCAGGAGCTGAGACGTCCCCTGCGCACGAGTTGAGACGTCTCCTGCGCACGAGCTGAGATGTCCCTTTGCCCCGCGCACTGAGCGGCACCTCGCGCGCGTTGCGCGCTGCCCGCCGCCCGCGTTGCGCAACGAGAGGGGGCACGAACCGGCCGGTCCGTGCCCCCTCGTTCCGCATGCCTCACACGGGTCGGCTACGAGGCGTCCAGCACCGTCCCGGTCAACACCGGCCGGTCGGGCAGGGGTTCGGCCTCGTCGTCGGTGAGCGCGAGGCGCATCGACTCGGTCGGTTCGGCCAGTTGGTCCCGGATCGTCACGACGTCGAAGTCAACGCTCGTGCTTCCGGCGGGGACGTTGAGCCACACCCACAGGTTCGCCCGCGACAGCGGTCGCTCGGGGTCCGGCCGGTCACCGGCGTAGTCCATCAGCCACCGCGGGTCCACGTCCTTCGTGGACAGTTCGCGGCCCTGCGTCACCGGCAGCACCCGGACGGGCTGCCAGAGGTCCACGGCCGCCGGTTCGGCCAGCGACAGCCGCCACTTGAGCGTCTCGCCCTCGCTGACCCGGTCGGTGACCGGCGCCAGCGTGACAACCGGCTCGGGGTCGTCGTTCTGCACGGTGATCCCGCCTCGGTGGGCTCCCACGACGGCGCCTCGCACCGCCTTCACCGCGATGTCCTGCTGCGTGTCGTAGCCGAAGGCGGTGTCTCCCTTGACGACGACCGGCACGTCGACGGTGTCGCTGCCGGGCCGCACCGTGACCAGCTTCTGGGTGCCGGTACCGGTGTCCGGGTCGAGGACGTACACGCGGACCTGGCCGCTGCCCTGCCCGGAGACCCGCACCGGGACCCGGTAGGTGACGGTCCCGGAGTCGCCCTCCTTGACGATGGTGCGGCCCACGTCGACGCGCGGCAGTGCCGCCGCCCTGACCGCCGGGGTGCCCGGCGCCCAGCCCCAGGCGTCCATCAGCCAGGCTTGTCCCGAGCCGGAACGCGGGGTCAGCGCAAGAGACTTGATGTGCCGGAGGTCGAGTCCGGCGCGGGTGGCCGCGGTGAGCGGGACCCGTAGCTCGCGCGCCCAGTAGGAGGCGGTGCGGTCGGTGCCCGGCAGTCCGTCCACGGTGACGCGGCCGAGGCCGACCCGGCGGCCAGAGGTGTCGGTGACGGACACGTCGAGCTTGGTGCCGGTGGTGTTCGGCGGGACGAAGACCCGCAGCGCGAGTTTCTGCGCACCGGCCAGCGAGAGCGGCTCGGCCGGGGTGATCCGGGCGGCCGCGCCCGGCGCCGACCACTTCAGGTGCACCGCGCGGCGCCCGGTCTCCCGCTCGGTCTCCCACCAGGCGAAGTGCGGAGAGGAGCCGGGCGTCTCGGGCTTGAGGCAGGACACGGCGGGGTCGGGATCGATCGCCTCGCACAGCCGGGCGCCGGTCACCTTCACCGGACCGTCCGGCAGGAAGCCGCCCGTGCGCCGGCCACCGACCGCGTGGGTCAGCACCCGGGCCGGGTCGGCGGACGGGGCCCGCTTGCCGGAGCCGTCGAGCAGCGGACGGACCCGGTCGTCGCCGGCGAGGAACAGCCGGGCTGCGGCGGCGATGTAGGTGGCGCCGGCCCTGTGCTGCCGGTCGGCGGTCAGCCTGGTCGCGGTGCCCGGGTCGCACACCCGGTCGGGGCGCTCCTCGTCCGTGCCGAAGTCGTCCCAGGCGGGCGCCTCGGCCTGGCCCGGGGTCCACTCGCTGTTGAAGTAGTTGTGGTTGGCGCCGACCATGTAGACCGCGCTGTGCAGGGCGCCGCCCTGGCTGATCCCGCGTGTCCCGTCGGCGTACACCTCGCCCTGGAGGTCCGACACATCGCCGTCGCAGCCCGGCAGGAGGGTCACGGACGGCACGTCCGCCACCGGATTCTGGCCGAAGATCGTCGGTCCGATGAGCACCGTGCCGCGCACCTTCCAGCGCACCGGCCCCCGGTAGCCGTCCTGGTCGGCGGGCGGTGCGTACAGGCTGTCCATCGCGGCCCGGTTGACGCCCTCGCCGCCGCGGGAGTGCCCGACGAGCAGAACCTTGGTGAGGTCGACCTTCGCCGCCTTGCGCACGACGGCCGGGGCGGTGCTCGGCCGGGCGCCCCAGCCGGCCCAGCGGGCGAGGTGCTGTCGCACCAGTGAGGAGCGCGCCTGGGCGCCCGCGTCGTCGGCGTCCGCGTCCTGGGCGTTGATGCCGTTCGCCGAGATGGACACCGTCACATAGCCCTGGGAGGCCAGCAGCCGCTGGTCGCGCTCGTATCCCCGGTGGCTGGGGATGGGCTTGAACCCGCTCGCGCAGGGCCAGTCGCCGGTCACGTCGTCCGCGGAGCCCGGCTTGTAGCAGGTGGCGTGGCGGCCGTGCAGGAACAGCGCGAGCGGACGGGCACCGGTGGCGCCCTTGGGAGCGATGACCTCCGCCCGCATCTCGATGGGCTCCTTGTAACCCGGCAGCCGCACCGGAGCCAGGTCGTACTCCCCGCTGACCGTGCGGTACGCACCGGGCTTGCCCGGGTCGACGGAGTTCGCCGGCAGCGCGGCCGACTGCTGCGGCGCGACCAGGGAGGGATTGCCCTTCTCATCGTCCCCGGCATCCAACCGGCGCCCTGCGGCGGTCACCTGAAGGTCCGTCAGCCTGCTGGCGGCGGTCTCCGCCAGGTCCAGCCGGAAGGTCCGGCCGTCCTTGGCCGGCTGCGGTACGCCGAGCAGCCGGCCCCCGGCCCGGAACTCCACGCGCGCGTCACCCATGGGCACGGGCCGCGGAGCGCGCCAGACCAGCGCGCGCACCGCCCCCTCCCCGTCGACCCGCCAGCCCGGTGGCAGCCCGTTGTCCTCACCAGCGCTCAACACCCCCGCATCGGGGGGCTGTTGGGCTTGGACAGGTCCGGGCGAGCCTGCCAGGGCCGCCAGCACCACCACGGCGGTCACACCTATTCGCCGGGCACGGATCAAGGTTCTCTCCTCAAAACCCAGAACGCAGGCGTCCCGTCCGTCCCGGGAGCCTCTCGCGTCACAGAGGACGGGACGGCAGGCCTGTGGGTTGTCTGTGAGCAGTGACGGATCGTGGCCGAACGACACGATCAAGCCAGCCGAGCCCGCGCCCGGAGTGGCACGCCGTACGACGGGAAAGGCCCCCACAATGAGTCGCGCAACGAGTCACCCGGCGAGCCGCCGACGAGCGGGAGCCCGTCACCATCGAGGACGACATGGCGGTCCTCGTGCGCTACGCGCGGGGCGCGACGATGACGTACCACCTCACCGCCTACTCCCCGTGGGAGGGCTACCGGGTCATGTTCAACGGCGCGCCGGGCGGCTGGAGCTCGGGGTCGAGGAGAGCCGCTGGCAGCGGCCGTCGAGGCGGATCACGTCCCGCAGCGGGGCGCTGCACGGGGACACGGCCGCGGAGCACGCCGGGGGAGCGCGGCTCGTACTGCGGCCGCTGTGGGCGCCGCCGGTGGAGGTCCCGCTGGTCACCGCGCACGAGGCGCACGGTGGGGGCGATCCGCGGATGCTGGACGCGCTCTTCGGGCCGGTGGACCCCGGTGCCGGTCGCGACGCGGACGTGGGTGCGGGGGCCGGCGGCTCGGCGCCATGGGCCAGGGGGCCCGGCCCGGTGGCGTCCCCCACGGCCACGGAACGCGACGCTGCCCGCGCGCTGGCCGTCGGGCTCGCCGCCAACCGGTGCTTCGAGACGGGGCGGCCGGTGGCGGTGCGGGCGCTGGTTCGCGGGGTGTGGGACTGAGAGGTGGGGAAGTGAGGGGCTTGGGGCAGAGGGGGGTTTGGGACTGCGGGGTCAGCGAGGGGCGCACGAGTGCCCGGAGGGCCGGGCTCGCGGTCCGGTCGTCAGGTCCAGGCGCGGTACTCGTCCAGCAGCTGGAAGACGGGCTCGCCGCGCACCGGGTCCTTGGCCGCGGACAGCCGCACCCGGTCGCCGCCGTGGATGCCGATGAGCGGGCCCATGACCCGGCCGCGCACGACGAAGCCCTCGGCCATCTCGATCATCGACACATTGCGCGCGGCGGGGGTGTTGCGGTGCACGACCGTGGAGTGGCGGATGACGCCCATGCCCTCGCTGCGTTCCGTGCGCAGGTCGCTGCCCTGGCAGACCGGACACAGCAGCCGGTGGTACATCGCGGTGCCGCACCAGGTGCAGCGCTGGAAGTGCAGGGCGTCGGAGGCGGGTGCCGACGGTTCGAGCAGGCCCGCTCCGGAGCCGAACCCCTGACGGGCAACGCTTGCTGAGTGGTGGTACACGCTGGTCAACTCCCTGCGCTCGGCCGGAATGCCACGTGCGCGGTCAGCTGTGCCACCGTGCACGGGCTCAGCGTATGGCACTCAGTGTCACTCGTAAAGGTACTGCGTACCCTCAATTTTTCGCCGAGGTCCAGAGGGGCCGGGGGGTATGAAGGGCGGGTCCTGAGCAGGCTCGCGTGCTACGAAGGCCGCTCGTCGCCGAGCGTGGCCTCGATCTCCTGGACCACCCGCCACAGGGGCGCCCCGCGCCGGGACACGAGGACCACCACGTCGTCGGGCTCCTCGGACCGGCCGGGGTGGGTGCGGGAGGCGTCGAACGCGGACTGCACGTATCCGAGCGCGTGGTCCATCTCGGTGCCCACGTCGCCCTCGCCGTCCGAACGCAGCCAGGAGCGCAGCGCGTTGTTGTGCGCCGCCGCGACGGCCGCCGCCACCACGTCGGCCCGCAGAGCCCCGTCGCGCTGCCCGTCCAGGCGGCCGCGGAGGTACTCGGCGAAGGCGCGCTCGTAGCGCCACACCACCGACAGCTCGTAGGCGCGCAGGCCCGGGACCTGCTTGGTGAGCCGGTAGCGCTGCACCGAGAAGGTCGGGTTCTCGGTGTACATCCGCAGCACCAGCCGGACCGCCTCGCAGACCCGCAGCACCGGCTCGTCCGTGTCGTCGCCGGCGGCGAGGAACGCCGTCACGTCGGCCAGACAGCCCTCGTGGTCGGGGAAGACCACGTCCTCCTTGGAGGGGAAGTAGCGGAAGAAGGACCGTCGCCCGACCCCGGCGAGCGCCACGATGTCGTCGACCGTGGTCTGCTCGTACCCCCGCTCCATGAACAGCTGGAAAGCGGCCGCGATCAGGGCGTCCCGCATGGGCGGCTTGGCGGCCGCCGCTTCCGTCTTCTCGCCGCGACGGGGCGCCGCGTTGCTGGAGCTCATGGACGGGAACGTAGCACCGGAGCGGTGCGGATGGCACTCAGTGCGTTCTCTTGGGGGACTGAGTGCTGCCTCAGGCGGCCGGGGCTCTCGACGGCCCCTTGCCTCGATCGTATTGATCGGAAGTGATCGATACGATTGTGGGCGTAGAGTGAGCGGTTCGGGATCACGCTCCGCGTCGGCCCGCAGATCGTTCGTCCGGACCTCGTCCCAGGGGGATTCCATGCGGCTCCATGTCGACCAGCGTCATGAGCGGGTGCTCGAACTAGTCCGGGAGCGGGGCAGCCTCCGGGTCGCCGAACTCGCCAGCGAGCTCGGCGTCTCGGCGGTCACGCTGCGCCGCGACGTGGAGGCGCTGGCGGCGCAGGGCCGGGTGCAGCGGCTGCACGGTGCGGTGGTGTGGCCGGGGGAGCAGGCCGTGGAGGCGCGGGAGCGGCCGGACGACTCCGAGGGCGTGGTGATCGGGATGATCGTGCCGACCACGAACTACATCTTCGCCGACATCGTCCGGGGTGCCCGGGAGGCCGTCGCCGCCCAGGGGGCCCGGCTCGTCCTCGGGGTGAGCGGATACGTGGACGCCGAGGACGCGGTGCAGGCCGAGCATCTGGTGGCCGGCGGTGCCGAGGGGCTGATCGTCGCGCCCAGCTGGTTCGGTGGTGTACCCGCGGACGGACAGGAGAAGTGGCTGCTGGCGCACGATGTGCCCGCCGTCCTGGTGGAGCGCTCGGCACCGCCCGCGAACCCGGCGGCGGTCCTGGACCGGGTGCGCACCGACCGGGCGCACGGGGGCGCGGTCGCGGTGAGCCACTTCGCCTCCCTCGGGCACCGCAAGGTCACCGCGGTGCTCCAGGAAGGGCCGCACGCCATGCAGATCTCGGAGGGTTTCCGCGAAGCCGTACGATCCCTGGGGCTGGAGGCCGACACGGCCGCCCCGAACGTCCGCGAGCACGGCGACTACGAGGCGAGCGTCGACTACCTGGTCGAGGTGGTGCGCAAGCGCGGCGTCACGGCGGCGCTGGTGCACAGCGACGAGGACGCGATCGTGCTGGTGCCCCGGCTCCAGGCCTGTGGCATCCGGATCCCCGACGACCTCGCACTGGTCGCCTACGACGACGAGGTGGCCGGCCTGTCCGACGTCCCGCTCACTGCTGTGGCCCCGCCCAAGCGTGCGGTCGGGGAGCTGGCCGCGGGGCTGCTGCTCCAGCGGCTCGCCGAGCGCAGGAGCGGACGGCGGCCCGGGGCGCGTCAACACCTCGATCTGCTCCCGGAGTTGAGGATTCGATCGTCCTGCGGCGGGCGGCCCTCGGCGAACTGACCGCCATCGATCGCTCGATGAGCGTTTGACGATCGTATTGATTGTATTGCGCGAACGCTCTTGACTCCGATCGTGTGCGCACAAAGGATGTCCTGCGACCGCCTCTTTCCGTACGAGGTCTCGTAGGAGCCGTACATGACGCGCACTTCACGATCGTTCCGCACCGCAGCCGTCGCCGCCGTCGCAGCGCTGGGCCTGTTCGCCACCGCCTGCGGCGGCGACGGCGACACGGCCGACTCCGCGTCCGACGGCAAGCCGGTCACCCTGGACTACTGGACCTGGACCCTGGGCGCCAAGTCGACCGTCGAGGCGTTCAACAGAACGCACAAGGACATCAAGGTCGAGTTCACCGAGATACCGAGCGGCACCGAGGGCTATAGCAAGCTCGCCAACGCCGTGAAGGCCGGCAACGCGCCCGACGTGGCCACCATCGAGTACCAGATGGTCCCGGAGTTCGCGAGCCAGGGAAACCTGATCGATCTGACCGAGTACGCCGGTGAAACGGTCAAGTCGAAGTTCCCGGAGTCCATCCAGAGCCTCGTGACCTTCGGCGGCAAGACCTGGACGGTCCCGTACGACGTCGCACCGCAGCTCTACTACTACCGCACCGACCTGTTCAAGAAGTACGGCATCGAAGTCCCCCAGACCTGGGCCGAGTTCAGGACGGCCGCCCATAAGGTCAAGAAGGAGGACGACGACGTTCGCCTGGCCTCGATGCCGAAGAGCGACCCGGCGCTGCTGGCGGCGCTGTCCTGGCAGGCGGGCGGCACCTGGTTCGCCACCGAGGGCGACGCCTGGAAGCCCGGCGTGAACGACACCGAGACCAAGAAGGTCGCCGCCTACTGGGACGGCCTGATCAAGGACGACCTCGTCCAGACCTTCACCGGCTGGAGCCCCGAGGAGACCAAGGCCCGCGCCTCCGGCAAGACCCTGTCCTTCCTCGGTGCCTCCTGGTCCGCAGGAGGCATGAAGACCTCCATGCCCGACCTCTCCGGCAAGTGGGCCGCGGCCCCCATGCCCAACTGGGGCACCGCCGCGAGCGGTAACTACGGCGGCACCTCCTACGGCGTCCTCAAGGGCAGCGACCACGCCGAGGTCGCGGCCGAGTTCATCACCTGGCTCACCACGGACAAGGCCGGCGTCGAGGCCCGGCTCGCCGACCTGGAGTCGCCCAGCAGCGCGCTTCCGGCCAACCCCGAGATGCGCGAGGTCGCGGCCGCCAGGTTCGACACCGCGTACCTGAACGGCCAGGACCTCTACGCCCTCGCCTCCGAGCAGGTCGACACCATCGTGCCCGGCTGGACCTGGGGCCCGAACCAGATGGACGTCTACACCGCCGTCCAGGACGCCACCGCCAAGTCCGGCTTCTCGGCGGGCGTCGAGGCGGGCCAGGAGAAGGCGGAGTCCGGCATCACCCAACGCGGCCTGAAGCTCGCGAGGTAACGCCGGGACCCGCTCGCGACCGCCCCACCGGACGCGCACCGCACGGGGCCGTGTCCCACCGGCGGGACGGCCCCGTCGCCTCCGGTGAACGGCCGCTCGCCCGGGGCATGGCCGCGCCGTCTCCGGTAAACGACCCGCCCTCTCGCGGCATGGCCGTGCAGTCACCGGCGAACAGCCGCCCGCGGGACGGCCCCGCCGCTTCCCGTGAACGGTGGCCCGCCCCCGACATGGCCGTGCAGTCACCGGCGAACAGCCGCCCGCGGGACGGCCCCGCCGCTCCCCGTGAACGGCGGCCCGCCCGACACGCCCCCGCCGCCTCCGGTGAACGGCCGCCCGCCCCCGACACGCCCCCGCCGCCCCCGGTGAACAACCGCCCGCCCGCCCCCGGCACAGCTCCGCCACCTCGCGAACGGCCCGCCCGTTCCCCCCTAGCCCCGCCGCCCGCCAAGGAGCCCCCGTGGCACTCTCCTCCGCCCGGCCCCCCGGCCGACCTACCGCCCGCAGCGCGCCCCGCAGCGCGCCCCGCCCTGCGCCCCACCCGGCCGACAGCCGACCCGCGGACCCGTCCCCGGAGTCGTCCCCCGGCCCGCCCCCGGCCCCCCGCCTCTCGCCGCTCCGGCGCAGCCAGCGCCGTACCGCCGCGCTCTTCATCGTCCCCTTCTTCGTCCTGTTCGCCCTGGTCATGGCGGCGCCGATCGGCTACGCGGTGTGGATGAGCCTGTTCCAGGAACGCTCCTCAGGACTCGGCTTCGGCGGCACCGAACGGGTCTTCGCGGGCTTCGGCAACTACGCCAACGCGCTCGGTGACGCCGGGTTCCGGAGCTCCTTCGCGCACATCGCGCTCTACTGCGCCCTGTACATCCCGGTGATGATCGGCGGCTCGCTCGCCCTCGCGCTGCTCGTCGACTCCACGCTCGCCCGCGCCAAGCGCTTCTTCCAACTCGCCCTGTTCCTGCCGCACGCGATCCCCGGACTGATCGCCTCGATCATCTGGATCTACCTCTACACCCCCGGCCTGAGCCCGGTGATCGACTGGATCGGCGCGCTCGGCGGCTCCTGGAACTTCTACCGCGACGACCATGTGCTCGCGTCGATGGTCAACCTGTGCGCCTGGCAGTGGATGGGCTACAACATGGTCATCTTCTACGCCGCTCTCCAGGCCGTGCCGCGCGAGGTGATCGAGGCGGCCGTCGTGGACGGCGCCGGCGCCTTCCGTACGGCTCTGCAGATCAAGGTGCCCATGATCGCCTCCGCGGTCGTCATGACCGTTCTGTTCACCTGCGTCGGCGCGATCCAGATCTTCACCGAGCCGAAACTGCTCAACCAGCGGGGCGCGCCCTCCATCGACACCGAGTGGTCGCCCACCCTCTTCATCTGGAAGGCCGGTTTCGTGCAGCACGACTACGGTCTGGCCGCCGCCGCGTCCCTGCTGCTCGCCGCGCTCGGCGTGGCCCTCTCCTACCTCGTGACCCGGTTCGGCAACCGGTGGAAGGCGGCCACGTCATGAGCACCCTCACCCACGACACCGCCCCCGACACCCGCCACGAGCCGGACCCCGGCACCACCGCGCGCCCCCGCCGCGGCACCTCGGCGGGCACCCTGCTGTCCAAGGGCGCCGTCAACGGCCTCCTCCTCGTCGCCGCGTTCTACACCCTCATGCCGGTCAGCTGGCTGCTGTTCGCCGCCACCAAGGACCACCGCGACCTCTTCGCCACCTCCGGGTTCGCCTTCGGCGACGTCAACCTGTTCGCGAACCTCCGGGACGTCTTCACCTTCAACGACGGCATCTACCTGCGCTGGTTCGGCAACAGCGTCCTGTACTCCGTGATCGGCTCCGCCGCCTCCACGCTGCTGTGTGTCGCCACCGGTTACGCCTTCGACAAGTACGACTTCAAGGGGAAGGAGAAGCTCTTCGGCCTGGTGCTGGGCGGCGTCCTCGTCCCCACCACGGTCATCCAGCTGCCGATGTACCTCCTCGCCACCAAGGCGGGGGTCGTCAACACCTACTGGGCGCTGCTGCTGCCCGCTCTGGTCAACCCCTTCGGCGTCTACCTCGCGCGGGTCTTCTCGGAGGGCTATGTGCCGAACGAGGTCCTGGAGGCGGCCCGGGTCGACGGCGCCGGTGAACTGGGCATGTTCGCGCGGATCTCGCTGCCCATGCTGGCGCCCGGCTTCATGACGATCTTCCTGTTCTCGTTCACCGCGAGCTGGAACAATTTCTTCGGCGCCCTCGTCATGCTCAACGACGACAAGCTGTACCCGGTCAACCTGGGGCTGTTCATGTGGAACAGCAACACCGTCCAGCAGCCGGAGTTCTACTCGCTCGTGATCACGGGCTCCCTCGTCGCGGTCGTCCCGCTGATCGTGGCGTTCGTCTGCCTCCAGCGCTTCTGGCGCTCCGGCCTGACCGCCGGGGCCGTCAAGTGACGCCGCCCGCCCCGGAAGGCACCCTCCTGAACAGCGTCCACACTCCGTCGACCCTCCTCGCCATGGGCGCCGGCATCCACCAGCGGCTGCTGGCCGAGGGCACCCTCGACCGGCTGCGTTCCGTCGCCCGCGTCGACACGGCCACCGTCGTCACCGACCTCGCCACCGCCGACGCCCGTCAACTCGCCGACGCCGAAGTCCTCTTCACCCACTGGGGGGCACCGGAACTCACCGAGGAGGCGCTGCGCAGGCTGCCCCGGCTGCGCGCGGTCGTCCACGCGGCCGGTTCGGTCAAGCACCATGTCACCGACGCCGTCTGGCGACACGGCATCGCGGTCTCCTCCGCGGCCGCCGCCAACGCCGTTCCGGTCGCCGAATTCACCCTGGCCGCCATCCTGTTCGCGAACAAGCGTGTCCTCGACGCCGCGCGCGTCTACGCCACCGCCCGCACCCGGCCCGACCTGCTCCCGTACTACAGCGGCCACGGCAACTACCACCGCACGGTCGGCGTCGTCGGCGCCTCCCGCATCGGCCGCCGGGTCCTGGAGCTGCTGCGCCCGCACGACCTCGACGTGCTCCTGTACGACCCGTACGTGGACGTCCGGCAGACCCGCGCCCTCGGTGCGGAACCGGTGGCTCTGGACGAACTCGTCCGCCGCAGCGACGTGGTCTCCGTCCACGCGCCCCAACTCCCCGAGACCCGCCACATGTTCGACACCCGCCGCATCGGTCTCCTCAGGGACGGTGCGACGCTGATCAACACCGCGCGGGGCTCACTCGTCGACACCGCCGCCCTCACCGAGCACCTTCTCGCCGGCCGGATCCACGCCGTCCTCGACGTCACGGAACCGGACGTGCCGCCGGTCGACTCACCGCTCTACACCCTGCCCAACGTGCTGCTCACCCCGCACATCGCCGGCTCCCTCGGCAACGAACTGCACCGGATGACCGACTGGGCCATCGACGAGGTCGCCCGGTACGCGCGGGGCCTGCCGTTCGCCCACGAGGTCGGCTCCGAGGACCTGTCCCGCTCCGCCTGAACACCCCACACAGCGCTCCCCCCCCCTCGAAGCCAAGTCCCCAACACCCCGCATCCGAAAGGGAGATCCCGTGCAGGATCGTGTCCTGGTCGTCGGCATCGACGGCGTACGCCTCGACGTGCTGCGCCGTCTGCCCACCCCGCATCTCGACGCCCTGGCCGCCGACGGCTTCCTCGCCCCCGTCGAGGTGGACGCGGACACTCCCACCATGTCGGGCCCATGCTGGGCCACCGTCGTCACCGGCGTGTCCGTGACCAAGCACGGCGTGTGGAGCAACGACTTCACCGGCCACCGCCTCGACGTCTTCCCCGACTTCGCCACCCGCCTCGCCGAACAGGACGGCCGCCGCACCTTCGTCGCCGCGGGCTGGGAGCCCCTGATGCAGGTCCGCGGCGGCGGTCCGCTCTTCCGCGCCCCGTCCCGGTCGGTGTACCTCGCGCCGACCGAGGACACCCCCGAGGCCTGGGAGGAGTGCGACGAGCAGATCACCGCGGCGGCCGCGCGCGTGCTCGCCGCGGACGATGTCGCGGCGTCCTTCGTCTACCTCGGCGCGCCCGACGAGACGGCGCACTTCCTGGGCTGCGGCGAGGCGTACGAGACCTCCGTCCGGCAGGCCGACGCCCGGCTCGGCCGGCTGCTGGCCGCGGTCCGCTCCCGGCCCTCCTACGCCGGTGAACGGTGGACCATCCTCGTCGTCACCGACCACGGCCATGTCGACGCGGGCGGTCACGGCGGTCGTACGACCGAGGAGCGCACGGCATGGCTGGCCGCGGCGGGTCCGGGCATCGGCGCGGCGCCGGCCGTCGTCCGCCACGCCGACGTCGCCGCCCAGGTGTTCGCTTCCCTGGGCCGCCTGCTCGACCGGCACTGGACGCTGGACGGCCGTCCCTTCGCGGCCGCGCCGCACGCGGTGCTGCTCGACATGGACGGCACCCTCGTCGACACCGAGTCGCTGTGGCTGCGCACGGTCCGCGAGAGCGTGCCCGACGCCGACCCGACCCAGGTCCTCGGCCGCTCGGTCGCCGCCACCGCCGCCCACCTGCACACCCGCACCGACACCGACCCCCGGGACCTCGCCGCGGAGTGGGAGGCGCGCTTCCTGGCGGCCGTCCAGCAGGAGGCCGCCGTGCTACCGGGCGCGCTCGACCTCCTGGACCTCCTGGAGGAGGCCGGTATCCCGGCGGCCCTGGTCTCGGCGTCCCCGCGGCCGGTCGTGGAGGCAGTCCTCGGGATCCTCGGCGCCCACCGGTTCCGTACGACCGTCGCCGAGGGCGAGACGCCCCGCACCAAGCCCGCCGCCGACCCCTACCTCGCGGCGGCCCGCGCGCTCGGTGTCGACCCGGCGGCGTGCCTGGCGGTGGAGGACTCGCCCACCGGCATCCGCGCGGCCGAAGCGGCGGGCTGCCGGGTGCTCGCCGTCCCGTCGTACGCGCCGATCGACCCCGGGCCCCGCCGGACCGTGCGGCCCGACCTGAAGGGGATCGGGGTCCGGGACCTGTGGAGCGCGGGGCTGTGACCTCGTAGACCGGAATTTTGTTCGAGGAACGTCTGACGCATACGATCGCTGCTCGCCGCCGCCGAGGAGCCCGCATGCCCCGCATCCTGTACGTCACCGACCTGGCCTACGAGGCGCGCGGGCGGCGGTACGGCGACGAGGACCTCTTCCTCACCGCACGCCTGCGCGACGACTTCGACCTCGCCCTGTGCGGCCCGCGGGACGCGGCGGCGCTGATGGACGCCTTCGACGCCGTCGTCGTCCGCAACAGCGGGCCCGTGCTCGCCTACCAGGACGCCTACGACGACTTCCGCGACCGGGCGCTCGCGACGGGGGCGCGCGTCTACAACCCGCTGTCCGGCAAGGCCGACATGGCGGGCAAGCAGTATCTGCTCGACCTCGGCGCGGCGGGCTACCCCGTGATCCCCACCGTCGACAGCGCCGAGGACCTGGACCGGCTGCCCAGGACGGACCGGTATGTCGTCAAGCCCAGGCTCGGCGCGGACTCGACGGGACTGCGGATCGTCTCCGCCGACGCCGTGCGCGACCTGGTCATCGGCGACGTACTCGTCCAGCCGTGCGTCGACTTCGCCTACGAGGTGTCCTTCTACTTCGTCGACCAGGACTTCCAGTACGCCCTGTACGCGCCGCACCCCGAGCGTCGCTGGCAGCTCGAACCGTACGAACCCGACCCGGCGGACCTGGAGTTCGCCCGCCGGTTCGTCGACTGGAACGCGCTCGGCCACGGCATCCAGCGCGTCGACGCCTGCCGCGCGCCCGGCGGAGAACTGCTGCTGATGGAGCTGGAGGACCTCAACCCCTACCTCTCCCTGGACGCGCTGGACAATGACACCAGGGGCGCCTTCGTCGCCGCGATGAAGGCGTCCCTGCACCGGTTCCTGGAGGTCAGCCCAGTCGGACGGTGATCTTCTGGGTGGCGCCGGCCGTCGCGGTCAGGTCGCCGAAGGTCAGCCGGAGCGCGGAACCCGTGCTCGCCGCGGTCACGGTGGACGGCTTCGACACCACCGACGTCACCGCCCGGTTCCAGGTGAGGGTCAGGCCCGTGTTCATCCGCTTCGGGTCGCTCACGCAGACCACCGCCGTCCCGTCGCTCCTCTCGCTGACGGTCACGGAGCAGGGGGCGCTCGCGGTGAGGGTGCCGACCGTGCCCCCGAACCAGAAGTTGACGCCGGTGAAGCCCAGCGAGGGCACCGACACGCCCTGCTGGTCGTCGGTGTTGGCGAGGACGGTCAGCCAGGTCGTGGCGGCGGCCCGCGCCTGGGTCTGCGCCACCGTGGCGCCCGGCATGAGCAGACAGGCGTAGGTGCCGTTCGTCGGGTCCGTGCCGTGGTCGACGTACAGGGTCAGGTATCTGCGGGTGAGGACGGTCGTGGCGCCGCCCTTGTTGATGTCGCTCCACCTGCCCTCACGTGCCTCCCGCAGCGCGCGGACGGGGGCCCCGCCGGGAAAGACGTAGCCGCCCATGCCGCCGATGTGCGCCCACCGCGCGCTGGTGAACGTCTCGGACCAGGGGTGGGTGACCGGCTTGGTCGTCCCGTCGACGGTGAGGGAATGGCCGCCGGTGGGGCCGAGGTTGCGGTTGTCGATGGTCGTCTCCACGGTCGTGCCGTCCGTGCACCTGATGCCGGCGCCGAGACAGACGATCGCGTCGTCCAGACAGAACCACGACTTCTTCGCCACGAGCGTGGACTGAAGTCCCTTGAGGTACTGCCCGATCGCGGCCCGCTGACCGTCGGTCGCCCCGCCCACCCAGTGCACGTCCGGCAGGGAGGCGCCCCAGTCGCCGCCGGCCGCGTCCGCGAGCACCGTGCGCGAAGCGGTGGTGCCGGGCAGCCGGTAGGGGTCGACGGTGGGCCAGAAGGCGTCGCTGTACTGGCCGTTGGCGAACGTGTCGCCCCACCAGTAGAGCATTCCGGAACCAGTGTGCCAGCCGCGCAGGTTCTCGCCGTTGCCCGTCTCGTAGTGCGTGATGCGCCGGTCGGCCATGCTGATCGACGCGGCCCAGCCGGGTCTGCGGTGGGTGGCCCGCGCCATGTCGGTGAAGAGCCGGTGGCCGGTCGGTTCGGGGAGCGCGGTGACCGTCGGGTCGTCCAGGACGCTTCTGATGCGGGCCAGCGCCGTCAGGCCGAGCGCCGGGTCGCTCATCGGCGGGCTGTAGTAGTCGCGTTGCGCCCAGCCCTTGACCAGACCGCGCCATCGGGCGTTCTCCGTGGCACTCGCGCCCTGCCCGAGCAGAACGATCGACGCGAGGATCGGATGGCCGCGCAGGTGATCGTCCTGCTGGATCTGCCGCGGGTCGGTCGCGGACAGGCCCCGGCTGATCGCCCGGCCCGACACCCCGTCCATCACGAGCCCGTTGTAGAGGAACGGCGCCCACGCCTTCTCCACGGCGTCGAACACGATCTGCCGGTTCGTGTCCGTCACCGCCCAGCTCGACCCGGCGAGCAGGGCGAACAGCATGCCGAGCCCGCCGAGCATGACGGAACCGTAGGAACCGGTGTACGGCACGGTCGTGTGCTGGATGAACGACCCGTCGGCGTGCAGTCCGTCGCCGCCGCTCACGTACGGGAAGACCGGGGAGAGGGCGTCCCTGGCCAGCGCGAGCTTCGCGGACGAGCCGCCGACGATCCCGCGCAGCGCCAGCACCCGGCACAGGTCGACCCGGTTGGCACCCGTGCTGGTGCCGGTGTAGTTCGCGACGGCCGAGTCGGGCACGAAGTGGTCGACGGCGGCGAGATGGCCGGCCAGCCGGGTCGCAGACAGGTGGTCGTACATCAGCACGCACACGTCCAGCAGGGCTTGCGGGGCGCCGATCTGCCAGCTGTACCAGTTGCCGTAGCGGGTCTGCGTGGCGTTGTAGACCTCGGTGTGCAGATGGTCGAGGCCGGTGAGGATCAAGGCCTTCAGGCCCGCGTCGCCGGTCAGCCCCGTGCCCGGCCGGCAGTGCGCCTGGGCGAGAGTGTTGAGCCGGTTGAAGCTCGCGTTCATGTTGCCCGAGTAGCCGTAGGACTCCTGGTCGGTGTCGGGCTCCGGATCCGCGTACACCAGGTCGGGCCACAGCGAACCGGAAGCCGGTGCCATGGAGGACTGCAACTGGGCGGCGGTGGCGCCCAGTTCGGCGAGTCGGCTCTTGAACGGCTCGGCGGTGGGACTGAACCCCGCACCGAGGATCAGGGTGCGCCACCTGGCGCGCAGCGTGGTGAACTCGTCCGCCTCCGCGGCCTGGAGGGAGGACGGTGCGGCGGCACTGGACCGTGTGGGTAGACCGGCAGCTACAGCGGTGCCGGTGCCGGCGGCCAGAAAGCCGCGACGTGACCAACGAGTCGTCATGACGGCGGTTTGTAGCACACGGTCGATCAAACGCTCAATAGTTCAATCACAGACGATCGTATCGATCGTTCGCTGTCGAGGGGATCGGCTGAACCCGCAGGGCCGTGGCCGCGTATCACTCCGCGAGCGGCGGGGCCCAGGCAAACGGCCCCGTGCACGGGACGGAAGGAGCGCGAGATGCCCATACGGCCGCCCGGGCACGGGCAGCGTCAGGACCCCCCACCCCTGGAACCGATCCGGGTCCTGCGCCCCCGCCGCACCGACGCGCTGGCGGAGCTGTTCAGAGAACCGCCGAGGGAGGGCGCCCATCATGAGGGCGCCGACTACGAGTCCTTCGTGCTGCCCCGACGGCCGGCCGACTGGGAGGACGAGACCCAGGAACTGCCACCCGTCCCCGCCCACGCCGGGCAAGGCCGGCGCCCGTTCGGCTTCGGCTCCGGTCTGCGCCGGGCCGCGATCGCGGTCGGCGTGAGCGCGGCTGCGCTCGTCGGCTTCGGCTGCGCCCTGCTGCTGCCCGGCCGCGGAGACGCCGCCGCCCCGCCCCCGCCCTCCGCGCCTCCCACCGCCGCCACGACACCGACCCCCTCCGCCGCCACCGATCCGGACGGCCCCGGCACCCTGCGCGAAGGCGACAGCGGTCCCGAGGTGAGCGACCTCCAGCACCGTCTGCTGCGCATCCCGAACGTCTACGACAACGGCCCCACCGGCGGCACCTACGACCCCGTACTCACCGAGGCGGTGGCCCGCTTCCAACTCTGGTACGGCATCCGGGGCGACGAGACCGGCGTCTACGGCGACGACACCCGGGCCGCCCTGGAATCCCGGACCTGACGGCAGCGGCCTGACAGGCCTGGTCGCACTGTCGGGACAGGACGGTGCCGCGGCAGGCGCTAGAGCTCGTCGAGCGGCACCCGGATGTCGACGATGCACACGTCGTCCCGCCGTTCGCCGTCGAGCAGGTCCGCCAGCATCGGTCCCAGCGAGCCAGGCTCGTCGGTGTGGTGGGCGAGCGCGGCCTCGGCCAGTCGCTTCAGGCCCCGGTCGATGCCCTCCGCGGGCCGTTCGACCAGCCCGTCCGTGTACAGCAGGAGCCGGTCACCGGGTTCGAGACGGCACTCCGCCTCGGTGAAGTGGGGCGTGGCGCTCGCCCCGAGGAGCATGCCGCTCGGCCGCTCCAGATAGCTCGCCTCGCCGTCGCGCAGCAGCAGCGGTGGCGGATGTCCGGCCTGCGCCCACACCATGCGGTGCTTGTGCTGGTCGTAGCGGGCCAGGACCATGGTGGCCGTGCCGTGCGAGTCGCGGGAGTGCAGCAGCAGCGTGTTGAGGCGGGCGAGCGCACCGGTCAGGGACGAGCCGGTGATGACCATGCCCTTGGCGGTGAAGCGGAGCTGGGCCATGGTGGCGACCGCGTCGATGCCGTGCCCGGCGACGTCGCCGACCACGAACAGGGCGTCGCCGTCGGGAAGTTCGATCGCGCTGAACCAGTCGCCGCCGACGTGGATCCCGGACTGCGCGGGCAGATACGTGATCTCCACCCGCAGTCCGGCCAGTTGCTGGGGCTTGGTGGGCAGCGGCAGCAGCGCGTGCTGGAGCCGTGCGGCCAGCGTCCGTTCGGCCCGCAGGATGTCGTGCTGCGTCACGATGGCCTGCTCGCTCTCCACGAGGGCGAGTTCGGCGCTGCGCTGCGCGGTCAGGTCCTGGAGGAAGCCGTGCACCTCGACGGGCGTGCCATGGATGTCCGTGACCGTCTCGGCGACGAACCGCAGGTGCCGCACCCCGTCGGCCGTCCGGATGCGGAACGGCAGGGCGCAGGGGAGACCTCGGCTCACCAGGTCCCCGACCGCCCGGGTCAGCAGGGCCACGTCCTCGGACAGCGTGAGGTCCGGGAGCGCGGTGATACGGACCGGGCCGTGCGCCGGATCGCGGTCCAGGACGGCGTAGACCTGGGACGACCAGGTGACCTCGTGCGTGATCAGGTTCCAGTTGGCCCAGCCGAGGTTGCCGAGGCGCTGGACGTCCGCCAGACGTTGTTCCTGCCGGTCGGAGGGGTCGTGCCGGATCCAGGTGAGGGCGAGCCGCTCGCCGAGCCGGGCCACGCGTACGGAGTACAGGGAGAGTTCCTCGACCCCGCCGACCATCGCCTGCTGGGCGAAGGGTTCGCCCTCGTACGGCTCCCCGGTCGTCAGGGTGTGCCGGCATCCGTGCCACAGGGGCTGCTCGTCCGACAGCGTCGGAAAGCACTCCAGGAGCCGCAGGCCGACGAGGTCACGGCCGGAGCGGCCGAGCAGGTCGAAGGCCGTCTCGGTGGCGGCGGAGATGCGGTAGTCCTCGATGTCTCCGGCGGGGGTGAGCAGGGGGCTGAGCAGCATGGTGGCGCCGGGCAGCGTGTCCAGCACCTTCTGCACGCTGTGCACGGCGTCGTCGAGGTCCGGCTCCTGCCGCGGGTCGAAGGCGCGCAGCCGGCCGGCGCAGAGCTGGGCCACGGCCAGCAGGTGTTCCCGGAACTGCGGGGAGAACGGGCCGCCCTCGGCGCGCAGCACGCCGATGCAGACGTCGGCCGAGTCCTGGACGACGACGGGAAGCCAGGCGCGGGACCGCCAGCGCTCAGGGGGATCGCCGATCAGCAGATACCGTTCGCGGTCCGCCTCGAAGTCCTCCAGCCAGCGCGGCTCGCGGTCCTGGAGGGCCTCCAACGCGGCGACCCCACTCAGGGGCGGCACCTGGCGCCACTGGGTGGCCAGGGTGTCCCCGATGCCGGCGTGCCCGACCAGTTCGAGGCCCCCGGCGGGCAGCCGGGCGAAGATCATGATCGCGTCGGCCGCCGCCTCCGACGACAGATGCTCCAGCAGGCACCGGGCGAGAGCCCGGGGTGTGCCGACGCGGACCAGCGCCTTGCCGAGGCGGCCCAGGCCGGGAGAGCGGTCCTCGGCGGCGGCCCGGGCGGTGCGGGCGGTCGCACCCCGGTCCGAGGCGGGCTGCTCGCCCTCCCGGAGCGGCCGGGCCAGACCTCCGAGGGTGATCCAGCACTCCTCCAGCAGCGTGTGGTGAGCGGCCTTGGCGCGCTGGAGCAGTTCCTCCCCGGCGGCGTCCGGGGAGCAGCCGGTCTGTGCCATCACGGCGCCCTTGGCCCGCTCCACGACGGCGGAGGTCGCCGCCTGGTCGCGCAGCCGGTCCAGTTCGGCGCGCTGGCGTGCGACGATCTTGGCCAGTGCGACCGTATCGGGGGCACCGGACTCAGCGGGGCTGGCGGGCTCGCTCGTCACGCGATGAGCATCGCACACCGGGACTGTCTCGATCGCTGCCTTGCCAGGAGAGGTTTCACTCGAAAGTGCGGTCTGCTCAGCGTCCCGCGTTGTGATCGATGAGGGCCTGCGAAACCGCCCGCACGCTGCGGGCGATGTGCTGGAGCTGGCGGACCTCGGCCGCGTAGAGCTTGATGGTGTGCTCGATGACCGACTCGGGCAGTCCGAGGCCCGGGAGGTCGGCCCGCGCCGTCTGCAGCGCGGTGCGGGCGACCCGGATCTCCTGCTGGACCTGGATGTGCGCGTGCCGGGCCAGCAGCACGGGGTGGCGGATCAGCGCGGGGTAGCTGGCGTAGCGCGCGGGCACCAGCTCGCGCAGCCACTTGGCCGCCGAGCGCTCCCAGTCGTAGCTGCCGGGCGTCTTGACCTGGCAGGGCCAGTCCGGGCTGAGGCGCGTGGTCGTCAGAGTCATGGCCATCTCTTCCGGGTGTGCGGCGTCAGGAGGGGTGGTCCGACGGGTAGGGGCGGCCCCGGCCTAGGGGATGACCGGGGCCGCCACGGGCGCTCGCGCAGGCGATGCCCGATCGAACACCCGCAACGCCGACGCGGGTAGGTGACGGCGGCTACGGATGTCCGCGCAGGGGCCCGGGACGGCAGACGGCGGATGCGCGGCGGATGGTGCGGCGTGCGCATGGGCGGACCGTCGGCTTTCTGCGGGCGATTGCGAGGGGTTGCGAGGGGTGGGGACGGGGGTGCGGAGCGGGGCCCCGGAGCGGTCGGGGGCGATCCGTGAGCAGTATTTATATATGCCGTCCGGTTTGCAAGACGTATGAAAACATTCATGCGTGACTTGAGCGGAATGGTCCCCGTGTGATGCGGTTCGTCGGATATGGCCGAAGGGGGCCGGAAGCGACCAGTGTCAGTCGCGCAGGAAGAACTGGTGCTGGTCGGAGATCTGCTCGTACTCCTCGAGCCGGGCCTGGGTCCGCTCGGGGTCGGCGTCGGTCATGGCCTGGAGCAGGGCCGCGGCCATCACGCCCGGGGCCGCGTAGGAGTCGAAGACCAGGCGGGAGCCGGTGCCGGTGGTGAAGACGACGTCCGCCTCGTCGGCGATCGCGCCGAGCGCCAGGTCCGTGATGAGCGCGACGCGCAGCCCCGCGCTGCGCGCGACCCGCACGGCCGTGAGGGTCTCCTGCGCGTGCCGGGGCATCGAGAACGCCAGCACCCAGGTGCCCCCCGCCTCGCGTGACTGCAGGAGCGCGTCGTAGGCGACGCTGCCGCCCAGGGTCACCAGTCGTACGTCGGGGTGGACGCGGCGCGCGGCGTACGCGAAGTACTCCGCCAGCGACACCGAGATGCGCAGCCCGAGCACGGTCAGCGGGGTCGACTCGGACAGCTTGCGCCCGATGTCGATGAGCTGGTCGGGGTCGGCGAAGTCGCGGCGCAGGTTCTCCAGGTTCTCGATCTCGGCGTCGACGGCGGCCTGGAGTTCGTTGCCGCTGTTGTCGTCGGCCGCCGCCGGGCCGCCCGCCAGGGTGCCGAGGGCGATCGACTGGAGCTTCTCGCGCAGCGCCGGGTAGCCGCTGAAGCCCACCGCCGCCGCGAACCGGGTCACCGAGGGCTGGCTCACGCCGACCCGCTCGGCGAGATCGGTGATCGACAGGAAGGCCGCCTCGGTGATGTGCTCGATCAGGTACTGGGCGATACGGCGCTGCCCGGGGGAGAGCCGGGGGCGGTCGAAAAGGGTCCTGAGCTGCGAGGTCGGTGAGACCTCGGCCTCCGGTACCGACTTGCCCGAGGTGATCGCGGATGCCTGTGCGCGTGCCTGCTGCGGCGATGGCACCGGTGCGCCTCCTTTGTCTTCCACAGTGCCTCAACATAGCCCACACACTGTTGTGACCAGGGGTTGTGCGGTCACCGCCGGTAGATCATGATCGAATGACCGACTTGATCGATCGGACGGCTGCTGTCGATCAACTCGGCCAGTTGTCCGGTCGCCTTGGCGACCGAGGAGTCCGACACCACCAGCAGACCCCGCACTTCGTCCGCCGGAACCCTGCGTGGATCCGCTGCCTCGATGCCGTAGTACGACGGCACACCGCTGCCCTTGTACACGAGCCAGACCCGCTCGCCCGGGTAGCGCTCACGCAGCCGGTCGGCGAGGCGCCCGAGGTCCTGTCCCCAGTCCACGTTGGAGTCGTGCAGCCGCAGATGCGTCCTGGCCGGACCGCCGAACGCCTCGTTGGAGTACGGCAGATAGAAGGGGAACGTGCGCACCGAGCTGACCGCGACGAACAGCACCAGCGCCCCCGCCGCGGCACCGGTCCACCGCCACCGCACCGCGAGCAGCGAGCCCGCGGCGACCGCCAGGAACATCGGCACGAACACGGCGTACCGGGTGCCGAAGTCCCGCGAGCCGGTCATCGCCGCGCCGAGCAGCACGGCGGTGGGGATTAGCAGATAGGGCGCCGCCGGCCGCAGCCGTCGCACCGCGAAGACCGCCACCGCGCCGGCGGCCCACAGCGCGAGCATCCCCAGCGGCGTCTTCACCAGCAGTGCGGCCGGCAGGTAGTACCAGAGGGAGCCGGTGTAGAGCCGCCCGAACAGGAACCCCTGCCACGGGTGGTTCTCGAAGCCGAACTGCACCCGCATCCCGTCCCGGTACGACTCCGGGAACGGCATCAGATCGACGAGCACCGCCCGCAGCCCGTGCACGACGGGCACGTGGTGGCGCGGACTCCAGCGCAACCACGGGTCCACCACGAGATACGACACCCAGACCACGGCGATCGCGACCACCGCCACGACGGCCGCCGCCGCGGCCGCCCGGGTCAGCGCCCGCCGCCGGTCGCGGGAGTCGTGACGCCACACCGACCAGGCGGCCAGCGCCAGCAGGACCGGTACCGCCGCCAGCGCGCTCATCTTCGTGGCGAGCGCCGCCCCGGCGGCCAGTCCGGCGAGCGGCACATACAGGTGCGGCCGCCGTCGGGCCCGCCACAGCAGCCACACCGAGGTCAGCAGGAAGCCGGCCGTGGGCACGTCGAGGGTGGCCAGGGAGCCGTGCGCGATGACGTCGGGGGAGAAGGCGTACAGGGCGAGGGCGACCAGTCCGCCCACGGGGCCGACGAGGTCCCGCGCGAAGGCGAGGACGACCAGCCCGAACGCCAGGGTCAGCGCGATGACCGGCAGCCGGGCCCACAGCATCACCCGCCAGGGATCGTTGCCGGACTCGTACAGCAGATGCCGGCCCACCTGCCCCTGGTCGCCGGCGAAGGAGGGGTCGTAGTGCGGGTCGCCGACGGCCACCCCGGCGGCGATGACCAGCTTGCCCAGCGGCGGGTGTTCGGGGTTGTAGCGGACCTCGTGCTCGCGCAGGTAGTCGGTCGCGGTGGCCACGTACACCGGCTCGTCGATGGTGGGGGTCTGCCGCACGGCGGTGGTCACCATCGCCACAGCCATCTGGGTGAGCAGCACGACGACGAGGAGCGGCACGAGCCACCGCCTGCCCGGCCTTCCCGTCGCGCGCGGAGCGGGTGTCCCGGGGAGCGCCCGCGGGGCCAGGACCGGGTGCAGTTCGCGTGTCATCATCCGCCCCGCGACGACAGGTGCCGAGCGGGGGCGGGAGGGATGCCGGGACGCCTCATGCGCCCACTGTGCATCAGCTCCCGCCCCCGGGGGTGTCATCGCCTCAGGAGTCGTACCGACAGACCTTCCGCCGTGTAGACGGGTACGGCCCGCAGCGTGTCGGAGTTCAGCTCCACGCGGTCGAACCGGCCGCGCAGCCCCGCGGCGCCGATCACGCGGACCACGCTGCCGGCCGTCGGCGGCCGGTCGGCGTCGAGCCGCAGGGTCAGCACGCTGCCCGTCCCCAGCACCACGCGCCGGGTGACCTCGAGGGCGGGGCCGCGTCCCGCGCGCAGCGTCACGTCGAGCGTCGAGGACTCCTGGGCGTAACCGCCGTGGATCTGGACCGACTTGCCCGTCGCGATCCGCAGGGTGCCGCCGCTGACGCGCACCGGGCCGTGGCCGAGGGCGTGGGCCGAGGCGGCGGACAGCACGCCCTCACGGACCACGGTGCCGCCGGTGTAGCGGTTGTGGCCGGTCAGGGTGAGGGACCCGGTGCCGCGCTTGGTCAGACCGCCGTCGCCGTCGATGTCGTTGCGCCAGGCGTCGGCGGCCGCGAACCCGCCGGCCGACGCGTCGAGGGTGACCGTCACGTCGGAGTCGAAGGAGCCGTAACCGTCCGCGGCGGCGAAGAGGTTGAGCCGCCCCCACTGCTCGAAGCCGTCCAGCAGGACGTACCCCGAGGGCAGCGCGGTGGTGCGCAGCACCTCGCGACGCTGCTCGGCGCTCAGGTAGGGCTGCCGGGTCTCCAGCAGCACTTCGGCGCCCTTGGGCACCGTCAGCGGCTTGCCGCGGCCGTGGCGGGTGAGGACGTACGTCAGCTTGGGCTCGACCAGGCAGGCGTTGGCCTCGCGGTCGGCGTACGCGTCCGAGGCGTCGGAGTGGGCGTAGGCGAAGAGGGTGTCCGCCGTCGTGCCGGTCCGCGCCTCGAAGTAGGCGAGGGCCTGGGCGCGTGCCGCCGCCTTGAGGTCGGCGTTCGCCGGGTCGGCGAGGGCGGCCGCGGCCAGGGCGGTGGCCATGACCCGGCCGCCGAGCACGTCGACGGTGGAGTGCATGCCGGACATGATCCGGGTGTGGCTGAGCTCGAAGGCGCGGGTCACCAGCTCCTGGAACCGCTCGGGGACGGCGTAGGCGAAGGCCAGGGCGGCGAGGTGGAAGGCGTTGGTGTGACCGCTGGGGAAGCCGCCGTCATCGGCCGCGTTGGTGCCGCGCTGGCGCAGGAGTTGGGTGACGACGACCACGTCCGAGTCGTACACCGGGAAGCCGAGGGCGTCGGTCCTGCCGGTGTCGACGACCTCGCTGTCCTCGTTCATGCGCCACGGACGCGGGTACTGGAAGGTGAACTTGGCCGGGTTGCCGGAGGCGAACGGGCCGCGCACGGTGTCCACCAGCCTGGCCACCTGGCCGAGGTCGGAAGTGTACGAACCGGCGCCGAGCGCGGATCCGGCGGGGGCGTCGGCCGGGACGGCGTCGCTGATCGTGGTCGCCGGGGTGGTGTCCGGGGCGGAGGTGATCGAAGTGACCGCCTTGGCGCCCGACTTGTACAGGTCGGCGAGCGGACCGAGCGCGGCGATCATCGCGTAGCTCTGGTGCTGGCGGTCGTAGACGAACGCCTCCTTGGCCTGCTCCTCCGTGCGCGCCTGGGTGATCCGGGCGCAGTACCGCATGTTGGCGCGCAGGATCTCGGGCATCAGGGGGGTGCCGGTGTTCCAGTCGCCGCCGGTCTTCCAGATCTCGGCGAAGCCGCCGAGGATCCGGACGACCGCGTTGGTCTCGGGCGTCCGGTTCGCGACGACGTTGGTCCTGTAGTCGTCGACGAACGCGGCGTAGGCGGTGGCGGCCTTGGCGTCGGCGGCGCCCAGCCAGGAAGCGACGGTCGGCGCGGCCAGCACACCGGCCGAGACGCCGAGGGAAGTCCGGAGGAATCCCCTTCGGTTCACGGCGAGTTCACTGACCGGCGAGTCGGAGCGGGGCCCGGCGGGTGACGGCATGCGTCTGCCTCTCATGAGTTCTTCGGCCGTGAGGGCCTGGGGGAGCGGTTGCGATGACAGCGCCGTAGGGCGTGCGGGGACGGGCGGGCCGTATGCGCTTTCTACGGCGTACGAGCGAAGATCTACGGGCGAGTTGTGTCGGACGGGGGTGAGGCCGGGGTCCGGCGGGTGTCATACGAGTGAACGCGCCAGCGCCACCGCCCCCTCGACCGGCGGCACCCGCAGCGTCCGGGGCCGCGCTGTCGGCACCCGGTCGGCGAGGGCGGCGGTGAAGGCGTCGTACAGGACGGGCTGGGCGAGGATCGTGCCGCCCGCCACCACGACGTCGTCGACGGGGACGTCGCGTGCGGCGAGCCGTTCGACCAGTGACGCCAGGAAGTCGCCGGCCTCGGCTATCACCCGGCGGGCGAGCGCGGAACCGGCCTCGGCGGCCGTGAACACGGCCGGGGCGTGCCTGCCCCACTCGGCGGATATGTCCTTGGCGCGCTCGAGCGCGGCGCCGAGGGCGGGTACCTCGGAGACCTCGAACGAGGCGACGAGCCCGGTCGCGAGGGCGTCGGGCTCCTCCCCGCGGTCATGGGCCGCCCATACGGCACGCGCGGCCTCGCGGACGAGTCCGGCCGCACCGCCCTCGTCGCCGAGGACCGCGCCCCAGCCGCCCACCTGCACCGGGCGACCGTCGGGAAGCCGGCCCACCGCGACGGAACCGGTGCCGGCGACCAGGCCCACCCCCTTGTCCAGGCCCGCCGCGGGGACGAGGAGTTCGGCGTCGCCCACGACCAGCGCGGGCGCGTCGAAGTGGAGTTGCAGGGCGGTGCGGATCTGAGCGCACTGGCGAGGGGTCTCACAGGCGTGGCCGCCCACGGCCAGGGCGGACGGGCGAACGCCCGCCGGCAGGGCGTCGGCGGCCAGGGCGGCGAGCCAGCCGGCCGCGGCCACGGGGTCGTGCGGCCGCCAGCCGCTGCTGGAGCGGACGTGATCGGCGACCGGGCTGTCGCCCGCGAAGGCGCGCAGCTGTGTCTTGGTGCCGCCCACGTCGATACCGACCACCAGGGGTACGGAGTCCTGCACGGGTCCTCTTTCGTCGGTGCGCTGTGCATGCGACGGCGGGCGAAACCGTGCCAGGAGGAAGGCAGTCGAAGAACTCGGGAAGCCCCGGGACGGGCCCCTGACGGACCACGGCAGGCGAGTACCGTGACGTTCGTTAGGAAGTTAACTAACGAAGTACAGTGCGTGTCAATAGGCGTCGCCCACCCGGCTTCCCCGGCTTGTCGTCCGGGCCCGCAACGCGCGACGCCAGGGCAACCCATCGCCGCCTCCCGCCGAGCCGACCGGCTCCGGAGAGTGGCCTGTGACCTGGGGGAAGTGTGGAACACGACGTGGTAAGAGCCCCCCGCCTGACCGAGAGCGCGAGTGCTGTATTCGCCGTACTCGCCCAGGCGGGCACCGCGACGCGGCCGCAGCTGGCGAGCCTCGCGCGGCTGTCCAAGCCGACGGTCTCCTCCGCCGTCGCCGAGCTGGAGGGCGTGCACCTGGCCGCCCACTCGGGCACCTCCTCCGGCGGTACGGGCCGCAGCGCCGCCGTGTACCGTCTGGGCCCCGCCGCGGGCGCCGTGCTCGCCGTCGACCTCGGCCCCGCCCTCACCCGGGTGCGCGCCTGCGCCCTGGACGGCAGCCTGCTCGCCGAGGCCACGGGCTCCCGCACGGACGCCGCCGACGTCGTACGGCAGGCGCTGTCCGCGCTGCCCGCGGACGCCCCGCTGCGCACGATCGTCGTGGCCGTCGGTGATGTCACGCCGCCGCAGCGGATGCGCCCCGCCACCGCCAAGGCCGGTCCCGTCTTCGACGCGGTCACCGTCGCGCTGCCGCCCGGAGTGCCCGTCCACCTCGAGAACAACGTCAACTGCGCGGCCCTCGCCGAACTGCACGAGGGCGCGGCCCGGGGCCGCCACACCTTCGGCTATCTGCGGATCGGCGTCGGTATCGGTCTCGGCATCGTCGTGGGCGGACAGGTGCTGGCCGGGGCCAACGGAGCGGCCGGTGAGCTGGCCCGGCTGCCCTACCCGTGGAACGACGACCAGGAGCCCCGCCACGAGGCCCTGGAGGAGTACATCGGGGCCCGCTCCCTGCTGCGCCGGGCCGCCGAGGCCTGGCCGGACACCGACGGCGACTGCCCGCGCACGGTCGAGCGGCTCTTCGCCCTGGCCGGGCAGGGCAACGCCGCCGCCCGCGCGGTTGTCGACCGGCACGCCGTGGACGTGGGCCGGCTGGCGGCCGCCGTGACGGCCGTACTGGACCCGGGGCTGCTGGTGCTGGGCGGCAGCACCGGAGCGTCCGCGCAGCTCCTGCCCGGGGTGCGGGCCGAGCTGGAGCGGCTGAGCTGGCCCACCGAGGTGGTCAGCAGCCAGGTCGGTGATCTCGGCACGGTCGTGGGCGCCGCCCGCCTCGCGGTCGCCCGAGGAGTCCAAACCGTGACCGAGGTGGCGCGGATGAAGGATTGACGGTTTCGGACTCGGTCTGCCAATGTCCGGACAAGCGCTTTCTAAGTCGGTCGGGACACCGGCTTGGGCGAGCGTCCCGCCCGTACTCGACGTACGGCAACCGCACCAGGGCGTGCTGGTGCGGCGACGGCCACAGCGGCCGGGGACCCTCGCTCGTCAGGATGACGCGGCCGGGCGAGGCCGCGCCCTCGGAAAGCGACCTTTCTTGCACAATGCACCCGTGCCGCCTCCGTCGGCGCCGTGCTGTGTCCCCAACCACGAAAAGGGATCGAAGATGACCACTGTGGGTGTGCGGCGCTCCCGCCGACTCGGCCGCGGCGGCGTGCGCCGCCTGGTTCCTCTCGCTGCCGTGGCCTCGGCAGGTGCCCTGCTGCTCTCCGCGTGCGGTGGGGGTTCCGACTCGGGCGGCACCTCCAAGTCGCTGACGTTCTGGATCTCCACGGTTCCGGGGCAGGACGCGGGCTGGAAGAAGATGGTGGCGCAGTACAAGAAGGAAACCGGCGTCGCCGTCAAGCTCGTCAACATCCCCTACGACGGCTACGACGCGAAGCTGCGCAACGCCGCGCAGGCGAACTCCCTGCCCGACGTGGCGGCGGTGCCGAAGCTGGACCCGATCTGGTCGAACAAGCTGATCGACCTCAAGGACATCGCCAACAACAAGTCCAACAAGATCAACGCCAACTTCCTCGCCAAGGACGCGTCCGGGAAGGTGCTGTCCATCCCCTCGGACGTCACCGCCTCCGGCCTGTTCATCAACAAGTCGCTCTTCGAGAAGGCCGGCGTCTCCTACCCGACCTCGCCCGCGAAGACCTGGACCTGGACGGACTTCATCAAGGCGGCGAACAAGGTCCGCGAGAAGACCGACGCCAAGTACTCCCTGACGTTCGACCAGTCGCCGTCGCGGCTGCGCGCCATGGTGTACGAGATGGGCGGCAAGTACGTCCACGCGGACTCCTCCGGCAAGTTCTCGGTGGACGCGGCCAGCAAGAAGGCCGTGGACACCTTCGTCGGTTGGAACGACGACAAGACCATGCCGAAGTCGGTGTGGACCAGCGGCGCCGACCCGTCGGCCATGTTCCAGAGCGGTGACGTCGTCGCCTACTGGTCCGGCGTGTGGCAGGTTCCCGCCTTCGCGGACAGCATCAAGAAGTTCGAGTGGGCGAGCGTCCCGACCCCTGCCGAGCCGGTGCAGGCCAGTGACGTCAACAGCGGCGGCATGACGGTCGGCTTCAACAACAACGCCGACGCGGCGAAGGCCGCGACGAAGTTCCTGTCCTGGCTGTACGAGCCCGCCCACTACCAGGCGCTGTGCGAGGCCTCCGGGTTCCTGCCGGTGGAGACCGGTCTGAACCCGAAGTACCCCTTCAAGTCCGAGGCGGCGCAGGCGGCGTTCAAGCTCTACAACGAGTCGATCCCGCTCTACGCCCCGATCTCCGGCTACTTCAACAGCGCGCAGACGAACTGGGTGCTGAAGGGCAAGAGCCTCACCGAGGACCCGACCAAGACGGAGCTCGGCAAGGCCATCAACGGCCAGCAGTCGGCCGACAAGGCCCTGCAGAACATCGTGGACGGCTACAACCAGCAGGTCGGTGGCTGAGCCCAGGCCGGCAGGTCCGGGCGGCGGGGTCGAGAACACCGCCGCCCGGCCTCGGACCCCACGCGATGCCGGGCTCAAGGCCTGAGCCCACAGGAACCCATACCACCAGCACGGAGTCAGGAAGATGACAAAACGCGCCCCGGACGTGTCCGCCGTGTCCGCGAGCCCGCCCAGGAGACGCAGCAAGTACACCCTTGCGCCGCTCGTCCTCATCGCGGCCAACGTCGTGCTCTTCGCGCTCTTCTTCCTCTGGCCGGCGGTGATCGGGCTCGTCTACTCCTTCACGAACTACACGGGGGTAGGGGCGTTCCAGTTCGTCGGACTGGACAACTACCAGAAGCTGGCCGGGGACTCGATATTCTTCGACGCGCTGACCCGGACGCTGCTGTACACCGTGCTCTTCGTCCCGCTGAACTTCGTGTTCTCGCTGCTCATCGCCAACCTGCTGGTGAGCAAGCACGCCAAGGGCGTCTCGGTCGCCCGCGTCTTCTTCTTCATCCCATGGCTGCTGTCGCCCATCGTCGTGGGTGTCCTGTGGCGCTGGCTGTTCGGTGAGAACTTCGGACTGGTCAACTACTTCATCGAGAAGTTCGGCGGAAGCGCCGTCCCGTGGCAGTCCAACGCGGACCTGTCCCTGCTGGTGGTCGTGGTGGCGGCGTCCTGGGCCTGGACGGGCTTCTCCATGCTGCTGTTCATCGCGGCGATCAAGAACGTGCCGCAGTCGTACTACGAGGCGGCCGCGCTCGACGGCGCCGGTGCGTGGCGCCAGTTCATCAGCATCACACTGCCGAGCATCGCGCCCACGTCCTTCATCGTCATCCTGCTCAACACGATCCACGCGATGAAGGAGTATCCGCTGTTCGCCTCCCTCAACAACGGCGGACCCGGAACGACGAACAACCTGCTTGTCCAGTACATCTACCAGACCGGCTTCAAATCGGGCCAGATCGGCTACGCGAGCGCCGCGTCGTTCGTGCTCATGCTCATCCTGATGGTCGTCGCGATCGTCCAGATGATGGTCAACCGGCGGGTGGAGAACCGATGACAACCACAGACATGCCGCGCAAGGTCGACGCCGACTCCGTACCGCGCGTCTCCAAGAAGGGCTCCGGCGGCGGGCACAGCGGTGGGCTTCGGCGCGCGGTGCCCGCGACGACACTGCTGTGGGTCCTGGCGGCCGTCTACGCGGTGCCGGTGCTGTGGTTCGTCCTCAGCTCCTTCAAGCCGGCGGGAGACCTGTTCTCCCTGCCGCTGACGCTGTTCCCGAACAACCCCACCGTGTCGGGGTACAAGGCGGCGTGGGACAGCGCCAACTTCTCCCAGTACTTCATCAACACGACCATCGTGTGTGTGATCGCGACGATCCTCACGGTCGGCGTCAGCTGCTGCACCGGGTACGCGCTGGCCAAGTACGACAACAAGTGGCTCAAGGTCTTCTTCGTCGGCATCCTGGCCACCACGATGTTGCCCGGCGAGGTCATGCTCGCCCCGCAGTTCCTGGTGGTCCGCGACCTCGGCCTCTACAACTCGCTCGCCGGCATCATCCTCCCGGCCGTGCTCACCGCGACCGGCTGCTTCATGTTCCGCCAGTTCTTCCTGACGGTCCCCGACGAGCTCATCGAGGCCGCCCGCATCGACGGCGCCCGCGAACTGTCGATCTTCCTGCGGATCATGGTGCCGATCTCCCGGCCCATCATGCTGACGCTCGCCATCCTGTCGTTCCAGTGGCGGTGGAACGACTACATCTGGCCGCTGCTGATGCTCAACGACCCCGAGAAGTTCACCGTGCAGATCGGCATCCAGAGCCTCGTCGGGGCGCAGAACATCAACTGGTCGGTGGTGCTCGGCGGATCGGTCATCTCCATGATCCCGCTGATCGTCGTCTTCCTGGTGTTCCAGCGGTACGTCATGAACGCCGACATCAACGCCGGACTGAAGGACTGACCTTGCCCGCCCCGCTCGACCACGAGTTCGTCCGCGCGGCGGCGCGCGCCGCCGACCGGACGGCCGCCCCGCTCGCGGCCGGCCCCGACGAGGAACCCGCCGGTGTGCCGCACCGTGGTCTGGCGCGGCGGGTGCGGACCCTGGTCGCGGCCTACCGGTCCCCGGACTCGGCCCTGCACGGCAGCGGGCAGGCCGTCGCCACCGCCCTGACCCACCTGCGCGCCCTTGGGGCCGTGCAGACCGGCAGCGGCCTCTTCGCCGGCGGCGACAACGTGCAGTCGCCGCCGGACTCCGCCTTCACCGTCAACGACGTGTGCGACGCGCACGTCCTCGCCGCCGGGGCGGGGCCGGAACTGCACGAGGTCACGGCGGCACTGGCCGAGATCGCCGAAGCCGCCACCGGCGCTCTCCTGACCGGTGGCGCGCACACCCCGAACCACCGCTGGGAGCTGTGCGCGGCGCTGGCCCGCCTGCACCGCTCGTTCCCCGACGACCGCCTCCTCGACCGCGTCGAGCAGTGGCTCTCCGAGGGCGTCGACATCGACGCGGACGGCCTGTACTCGGAACGCAGCGCCGTCTACGCGGCCCACGTCTCCAACCCCTCGCTGCTCCTGCTGGCCGACGTCCTCGGCCGCCCCGACCTGCACGGTGTCGTCGAACGCAACCTCGCCGCCACCCTGGACCTCATCAGGCCGGACGGCACGGTGGAGACCGTCCACTCGCGACGCCAGGACCAGAACCACCGCTTCCCGCTGGCGCCCTACCTGCCGCACTACCGGCTGCTCGCGATCCGCACCGGCCGGGGCGACTTCAGCCGCGCGGCACGGCTGGCGGCCGCGGGTGGCATCGACGATCCCGACCTGCTCGCCGAGACCCTCCTCACCCCGGACCTGTGCGGCCCCCTGCCCGCACCCACGGCGGAGACGCTGCCCCGCGCGCGGTACCTCACCACCGCGCGCCTCGCGGCACACGCCTCGGCCACCGCGCACACGGTCCTCTACGGCGGCTCCGACGTCCCCGAGCACCGGCACATCCGCTCGGGCCTCGCCTGCAACCCCACCTTCCTGCGCCTGTTCGCCGGTGACGCCGTGCTCGACGCGGTCCGGCTGTCGCGGGGGTTCTTCGACCTGGGCCCGTTCCGCGCCGCCGACATGCGGCAATTCGCCGACGGCCGCTACCGGCTCACCCAGACCCTCACGGCCGCCTACTACCAGCCGCTCCCGCCGGACCGCAGGCGGGAGGACGGCGCCTACCGGCTCGCGGACGAGGGCCGCTTCTCGGCCGCGATGGCCTTCTCGGACCGGCCCCGCGACGAGGTCTCGCACACCACCCTGGTCGAGGCGGACCTCCAGGAGGACGGCGCCGACCTGCGCGTCGACATCAGCGGACCACCGGCGCCCTGGGCGCTCGAACTCACCTTCCGGCCGGGCGGCGCGCTCGTGGGAGCCGAACCGATCGGCGACGGGCGCTGGTGCCTGACGACCGGGTCGATGACCTACCGGGTCGGCGACGACGAGATCGAGGTCGAGGTCGACGTGGAGGCGGGCGAACCGCTCGCCGGGCCGGACCGGACCGGCGTCCTGCGCTACGACCCGGGTGAGGACTACACGGTGACGGGCGGCACCGACGCCACGACCGGGGACCGCGTCCTCATCGGCGGACAGGGCCCGCATACCCTGACCGTCGCACTGCGCGCCCGCCGGCCCGCCCCCGCGGTGTGACCCCGACGCACCACGCCATGGCCACCCCAGGCATGAAGGACTGATCCCCGTGCACCTCACGCACCAGCGCGGCCCGCTGCACGACCTTCCGGACACCCCGGAGGCGTACGACGCCGTCCTCGCGGACATCGTCGAGCAGGCCCTCGCGCGCATGACGGACGAGGGCAACCTCGAACACCCCGACTGCGTCGACGACATCGGCGACACCTCGCTCGGCATCACCTCGCTGCTCGCGTTCGCCTGGCAGCGCACCAAGGACCCGCGGCTGCCGGACGCGGTCCGCCGCAGCCTCGCCTTCCATCTGCGCCAGCGGGTCTACACCGAGGACAACCCGGGCTACCCGAACCTCAAGGTCCGCAACAGTGGTCTGCCGTACGCCCGTTACACCCTGGCGGCGGGCGCGCACCCCATCGGGGACTGGCCGAGCACGGTGTGGGCACTGCTCCAGGCGGTCAATGTGCTGGACGCGGCGGACGGGCTGGTCGAGGACCGGCAGCGGGCCGAACTGGTCGAGGTGGCGCGCGGCTACTGGCGCTGGCTGACCGAGGTGACCTTCTTCAACCCGCAGGAGGCCGGCAACCAGGCGATCGGCTGTGTCGTCGGCGGCCTGATGCTGGCCGCCCATCTGCCGTCCCCCGAGCGGGAGTCGGTCCGTGGACGCGCGCTGGAGCTGTACAGGGACGAGATCCGGGCCCACCGGGTGCACGACCGGGGCGCGTCGCTGCCGCCCGAGCACGGCGGCGCCTACGACAACAACTACGGCCCGATCTCCCTGTCCTTCCTCGCCCAGGCCCACCGGGTCAGCGGCGAGGAGGTCTTCGCCGAGGACGGTGAGGCGCTGGCCCGCTACCTCGACGCCCGGCTGACGGGTGGCGGTTTCGACAACGGCGGCCCCCGCTACAGCGAGCAGCACTCCGCCTTCGAGTCGGTCCTGGGCCTGCGCTACTTCGGTGCCCGGATCGGCGCCGACCTGGGCCGCTACCGGGGCGACAGCCGCTGGGCCCGGCACGCGGTGAAGGCGGACGGCGGGGTCGACGGGCACTTCGCGTGGATGCTGGTCTGGCAGATCCAGGACCCGACGCGCTGGCACCGTACGCCGTCGACCGAGCCGGTGCGCCACCAACTCCGGTCCGGCACCGTGTCGGTGGCCTTCGACGACCACATGACACCCTCGGTCGTCGAGGCGGGCGGCACGTACTACCTGCCCGCCGCCGTGAACCGCCAGCACGGCCACGGGCCGGTCGTCGACGGCTTCCTGCTCTGCCGTCCCATGGGCCGGGTCCGCGTCCGCGACGTCCGCGCCGGCGGGCTGGCGGCCAAGCTGGTCACCAAGCCGGTCGTCGGGCGCGACCACGTCCTGCGGCACGTGCGGTCCCTGTACGTCACCGACGGCACCCGCCTGTGGGTGACGGTCGCGGTGGAACGCCTCCCCGGGACGCCGTATCTGCTCGCCGGGATGCCGTACGCCGCCGACGACGGCGACCAGGTGCTCAGGACGTCCCGCGCCGAGGTCGTCTCCGCCGGTGAACTGCGCCTGACCCACCCGGAGTCGGAGGGCGCCGACCACTTCGACGCCCGCTCCGAGACCACCCAGGAGCAGGCGGCCTTCGCCCTCGCCGAGGACCCGCGCGGGTACGGCAACCCCGACCTGGGCTGGAGCCGTCTGGTCTCCTCGACGGCCCTGGAGGCCGACCCGGTGCCGGGCGCCCCCGAGGGCCTGACTGTCTTCGCGGTGCGTTACGGCCCCGGCGGGGCGTTCCGGGCGGACCTCGCGGACGGGCCCGAGGGACTGACCGTCCGCACCGAGGCCTTCACCGCGGTGATCGGCGACACCAGCGGCGACGCCTTCGGAGAGCCACGGCTGACCGTCCACCCCTGAACGCGCCTCCAGGGCAGGCCTCCCGCGGCGCCTTCCTACCGGAAGGCCGCCGCGTGCCGTCGCGCCCAGTCGCTGAACGCGCCCGGCGCGCGGCCGGTGACACGCTCGACGGCCGGGCTGATCCGCTGCTCCGCCGGGGTCGGGGCGCCGAGGAACTCCAGCGTGGTGTCGGCGACCGGCTCGGGCAGGAAGCGCAGCAGGCCCGCGCGTGCCTCCTCCCGGCTCAGCTCCACGAACCGGACCGGCTCGCCCACCGCCTCGCCGATGGCCGCGGCCTGCTCGCGGGGCGTGACGAGGGCGGGCCCGGTCAACTCGTAGACCTCTCCGGAGTGTCCGTCCTCGCCGAGGGCCACCGCGGCGACCGCGGCGACGTCGGCGGGGTCGACCGTGGGCAGGCCGACGTCCCCGAACGGCGCGGCCACACTGCGGTGTTCGCGTACGGACTCGGCCCAGAAGAACGCGTTGGAGTGGAAGCCGACCGGCCGCAGCAGGGTCCAGTCCAGGCCGGACTGCCGTACGGCCTCCTCGATGGTCCGCGCCGTGCCGCCGTGCGAGGGCGAGTCGGGCCGGGTGACGACGCCGATCGACGACAGCAGTACGACCCGCCGGATGCCGCCGGCCTTGGCGACGTCCAGAAGATGCGCGGCGTCGAGCAGATGCGCGCTGGGCCCGCCGTCGTGCAGGAACAGCGCCTGCGCGCCGTCGAACACCGGACGCAGGCTCTCCGCGTCGGTCAGGTCCGCCCGGTGGTGCCGTACCCCCGCCGGCACGTCCGCGGCGGAGATCCCTCGGGACACCGCGCCCACCTCGGCGCCGGACTCCGTGAGCGTCCGGACCAGTTCACGGCCGACGTTCCCGGTCGCCCCCGTCACCACGATCATGTGCAACCCCCTTGTGACATCGGCCTTGTTGCCGACGAAGGGACGCTAACACCGTGGATATAGTAGGTACCTAGAGGAAAGTGACTACCCCGGAGGGATGTGCGTGGAGGCTCAGACGGACACGGTCGATCCGCAACTCGCCTGCCCGATCGGCCCGGTGGTGGACATCGTGTTCAGCCGCTGGACCACCCCGATCCTGTGGAGTCTGCACGCGCACGGTCGGCAGCGGTTCGTCGAGCTGGAGCGGCGGATCACGAAGATCACACCGAAGGTGCTGACGCAGCGGCTGCGGCAGCTGGAACGTGACGGTCTCGTCGTACGCACCTACCATCCCGAGGTGCCGCCCCGGGTCGAGTACGAGATCAGTGAGCTGGGCCGCAGCCTCGCCCCGCTCTTCGCGCACCTGGCCGAATGGTCCGCCGGCCACCTCGACGCGGTCGAACAGGCGCGGCGCGCCTACGACACCGACTGACGGCCCAGCCCCTCCAGTGCCGTGGCCGGCACGACCAGGTCGGCCCGGTCCCTGCTCGCCGCGACCAGTTCGGCGTTGGGCTGGTCCGAGCGCATCACCCACGCCACCGCCTCGTCGTGACCCTTGCCGAACCGCTCGTGCCGGGCGACCAGCCGCCGGATCCGCTCGGACTCCTCCAGTTCGCAGAACCACACCTCGTCCAACTGCCGCCGCACCCGCGCCCACGCGCCCGTGTTCAGCAGCAGGTAGTTGCCCTCGGTCACCACGAGACGGGCCGTGGGCGGCACCGGCACCGCACCCGCGATCGGCTGCTCCAGCTCCCGCTCGAAACCGGGGGCGTACACCACGTCGTCGTCCTCCGTCGCGCGCAGCCGCCGCAGCAGCGCAGCGTACCCCGCCGCGTCGAAGGTGCCGGGCGCGCCCTTGCGGTCGCGCAGACCGAGCCGGTCCAGCTCCACGTCGGCCAGATGGAAACCGTCCATCGGGACATGCGCCACCCACGGCTGCCCGCCGCCGTTCAGCTCCCGTACCAAGGTCCGCGCCAGAGTCGTCTTGCCGGCGCCGGGGCTGCCCGCGATGCCGAGGATCGCGCGCCGCCCGCCGTGGACGAGGGAACGGGCACGCAAGGCCAGGTCGTCGAATGTCAGAGGCACACGCACGAGTGTGTCACCCGCCGCCGCGCGGGGACCCACGGCGGCGGAGAGGATGACGAGCGGACACAGGAGGGAGGCCACCATGCCCGACGACGCCGCACAGATCCGCGCCCTCATCAGCGACTGGGCCGACGCCGTGCACCGGGGCGACCTCGACGGCGTGCTCGCCCACCACGCCGAGGACATCGTCATGTACGACGTGCCGCCGCCCCACCACGGCATCCGCGGCCTGGCCGCCTACAGCGCCACCTGGCCGCCGTTCTTCGCCTGGCAGGCCCAGGGCGCCTGCTTCGACATCGAGTCCCTCGACGTCACCGCCGGCTCCGAGGTCGCCTGGGCCCACGCCCTGCTGCGCTGCGCCACCCCCGAGGACCTCGCCGAGGACCCTGACCTGCGGCTACGCCTGACTTTCGGGCTGCGTAAGGAGGGCGGACGCTGGCTCGTCGCGCACGAGCACCACTCGTTCCCGCACGACTGACGCACGGTTGCGCCGATAATCGGACGAAATATCATGCGGCTGGCCGAACTGTGCGCTGCGTAATGATCGACGGCAGGTTACTTTGTCCCTGTTTTCTCCGTTTCCCCAGCTCGTGATCATGGGGTCCAAGGAACCCTGCGACACGTAGGGGTAAGGGGTGGATGATGGCGCACGGCACGAACGCCCTGCTCGTCGAGGGGTGGCGGCAGGGCACGGCGACCGCGCCCGGCGCCTTCCGGCGCCGGCGCGGGGACGCCCTGCTCGCCGTGGTGGCCGGTGTCTTCGTCCTCGCGCAACTGCTGCTCGTCCGCCCCGGGATGGGCCTCGGCTGGGACGAGAGCGTGTACGTCAGCCAGGTCGGCGAACAGGCCCCCGCCTCCTTCTTCAGCGCCCCACGCGCGCGTGGCATCTCGTTCCTGGCGGCCCCCATCGCCTCCTGGTCCACCTCCACCCCGCTGCTGCGCGTCTACCTCGCCGTCCTGTCGGGCATCGGCCTCTACCTCGCACTGCGCCTGTGGCGCGGACTGTTCCCCGCCCGCGTCCTCGCCGGCGCGGGCGCCCTCTTCGCCTCGCTGTGGGTGACGCTCTTCTACGGCCCGCAGGCCATGCCCAACTACTGGGTGGCCATCGGCACCCTGGTCGCCGTCGCCTGCTTCCTGAAGGACCGGGCGTGGGGCGTGATGGCCGGCGCCGCCCTCATGGCGCTGATGCGTCCGACCGACGCCGTCTGGGTCACCGTGCCCCTGCTCGTCCTCGCCGTGGCGACCCGCCGCGTACGCATGCTCGCCGCCCTTCTCGCGGGACTCGCCCTCGGCGCCGCCCAGTGGGTGATCGAGGCGTACGTCAACTACGGCGGCCTGGCCCAGCGCCTGCACCAAGGCTCCGAGATCCAGGGCGGCCTCGGCTGGAACTGGGCCGTCGACGACCAGATGCGCAGCCTCGTCGGACGCGCCCTGTGCCGGCCCTGCACCGGCTCGATGCCCCACCCCGCGATCACCGCCTGGTGGTACGCCCTCCCGCTGCTCGTCGCCCTCGGCGTCGCCGTCGCCGTCCGGGCCGGACGCCCCGCACGCACCCTCGTCCCGCTGGCCTGCGCCGTCTCGGCCGCCTTCCCCTACCTGTTCCTCATCGGCTACGCGGCGCCCCGCTTCCTGCTGCCGGCCTACGCGCTGCTGGCCATCCCGGTCGCCGACGGACTGCTCCACCTGGTCACCGCGCCGGGCGGCCGATGGCGGCCGGTGGCCACGACCCTGGTCGCGCTCGGCCTGACCGCACACCTCGCCGTGCAGTACAGCGTTCTCGACCGCACCGTCTCCCGCAACACCGCCGACCGGCGGGCCTGGGCACAGACCGCCGCCGATCTGCACCGACTGGGCGTCCGGCCCCCCTGTCTGGTCACCGGGCACGAGGCGCTCCCCATCGCCTTCTACGCCGGCTGTTCCTCGGCCGCCGTCAGCGGATCCAACGCCAACTCCACGCCGGCGCGGATCCGCGAGACCGCCCGCCGCATCCCGGTCGCCCACCTCGTCGCGGAGGACGGCAGCCCCGCCGGGTACGCCCGCGACTGGAGGCCCTACCGGCTCGACGGGAAGGACATCCGCATCGGGCCGGCGGGGGAGGGCTGAGGGGCATGACGACCGAGCGGGTCCTCCTCGCCCCCGGCCGAAGACGCCTCTACTGGCACACCGCGTTCACCCTCGCCGTCCTGGTCGGCGCGGCCTGCCTCGCCCACCGGCACTGGCCGGTGCTGGAACGCGGTGCCGTGCGCCTCGCGGTCGCCGACCAGGGCTGGCTGCTGGTGGGCGCCACGGCCGCCGCGGCGACCTGGGTCTGCGCGGCACTCGCCCAACAGGGGTCGGTCGTGCGGCGGTTGCCCCAAGGGCGGCTCGTGGCCACGCAGTTCGCCGCGAGCGCGGCCAACCACCTGCTGCCCGCCGGACTCGGCGCGGGCGCGGTGAACCTCCGCTTCCTGATGCGGTGCGGGCTCTCCGCCGGCCGTGCCGCGAGCGCCCTCGCCGTCAAGGGCACCGCCGCCGGGGTCGTCAGGACCGTCCTGATCGTGGCGCTCGCGGTGGTCTGCCCCGGGGTGCTGCGGTTCCCGCGCCCCTCCGCCGGCATCCTGGCCGCCGTGCTCGCGGCCGCCGTATGCCTGGCTGTGCTGCTGACCCGGTCCCGGTGCCGGCGCGCCCTCACGGTCGTGGTCGCCGACATCAGGGCCGTACACGCCAACCCGCCCCGGGCCGCTGCCCTCTGGGGCGGTTCGCTGGCCTTCACCGCCCTGCACGCCGTGGTCCTGATCGCCGTCGCCCAGGCCGTGGCCCTGCCGCTGCCCCCGGTCCGGGTGGCGCTGCTCTACCTCGCCGCCAGCAGCGCCGCCGCCCTGCTGCCCACCCCCGGCGGGCTCGGCTCCCTCGACGCGGCCCTGGCCCTCGCCCTCACCGTCTCGGGCACCCCGGGCTCCGCCGCCGCCTCCGCGGTCCTCGGCTACCGGCTGCTGACGGTGTGGCTGCCGCTGGTACCGGGCCTGATGGTGCTCGCGGTCCTGGTGCGGCGCAAGGCGCTGTGACGGGACGCGCTTCCACGCCGAGGGCTCCGGCTCGCCCTATGCCCGGGGCGCGCTGAAGAAGCTGTTCCACCGGGGGATGTCCCGCCGCGACGCAGCGCTCGCCGCCCTCCAGGCCGCTGTACGACGCGGCGGACGACGACCTCGCGACCGGCGGCCCGGACCTCAACTGCCGGATCCTCCCGATCGTCTCGGTCATCACGAGGACGGCTTCGAGCGCCTGCCCGAACCGGAGACGGAGGAAGTCACCCGCGAGATGGTCGAGCACCGCCGGTCCCGGCCGGACGGCCCGACGGCCACGCCCTGACCGACGGGGCGCGGGGTCCGTCGAGCGGAGAGCCGGGGTCCTGGTGGATGCCCGGTCGCAGGGCCCGTCGGCGGACCACCGGGGTCTGTCGGAGCCCGGTCGGAGGGCAGCCCGTCAGATCCGCGGTCCCACCTCCTTGCGCCACCTGACGATCTGCTTGTCCGGATCGCCGGTGTACGACCAGGGCGTCCGGGTCGCCCGCCGCCCCAGCATCAGTAAGAGCGGTCCCGCGATGTCCGGCAGATCCGCGAGACAGGCCGCGTGCGTCAGGTAGTTGAGGTCGCGCAGCTCGGCGGGGGCGACCTCGCCCGGAGGCCGGTCCTTGAGCCAGCGCTCCCAGGTGCGGCGTACGTCGCTCGCGGCACCGTCGTTGCTCCAGTGCTGGGCGAGACCCACCGAGGACTGCCGCCCCTTGGCCGCGTCGAGTGCGAACCGGTACTCCTCGACGCGGGCGTACTGCACCAGCACCGGAAGCGCGCACCCCGGCGGTGCCACTCCGGCCGCGTCGCGGGCGAAGTCGTACATCAGACCGTGGGTGCCGTGCCAGCGGGCCGAGTAGTAGTGCAGCACCTGGAGATGGCCCTCCACGCTGTACGGGTCGCGCCGGTGCAACTCGTCCCACCAGCGCGCCAGTTCCTGCCTGCGGACGCCGGCCGGGTAGAGCCGGGCCACCGAGATCAGCGAGATCCACGGGGTCGGGTCGTCCGGGTCGGCCTCGGCCGCCCGCAGACTCGCCAGCACCGCGGTGTCGACGCGGTGCTGGTCGATCGGCACCCCGCGGCCCGCGGCGATCGCCAGGTTGAACGCCCGCGCCGTCTCGGTGGCCGCCCGCAGCACCAGCGCGTCGGGGCTGTGCGGTTCGGCGGCCAGCCATGACTCCACCGTCGAACTGCCCGCGCAGGCCTGGGCGAGCAGCCGGACCCGGTGCCCGCGCACCGGCCAGTCGGGGCCGGTCGCCCGCAGCAGTTCCCGAAGTCCCTGCCAGCGCCCGATGACGATGTCCTGGCGGGCCGTGGTGAGGGGAAGGTCCCCGCAGTCGGGGTCGAAGTCGGGGGCGAAGCGGTCTCGCGCCATCGTGATCCCCCTCAGAAGTCGGTCGGGAGACCCTCGTGGACACGGGACTGCGTGGGCACGACCCCGCCCGGGACGTAGTCCACCTCGACGGTGCGGGTGGCGTCCAGCCTGGCGGGCCGGTAGTAGTCGCTGCCCTTCCTCCAGTACCAGAGCATCGGGAACAGGCCGAGGGCCAGCCCGCCGACGCCGATCGTGACCGCCGCGGAGCTGAGTTCGCCGAGCGACTCCACGAAGACCCAGAACATGAACAGCGAGCCCAGCAGCGGCCACAGCCCGCCGAGGACGAGGTCGGCCGCGGACCTCAGCAGCATCTTGCGGTAGGCGACGACGGCCGCGAGACCCGCCAGACCGTAGTAGACGGCGATCTGCAGTCCGATCGCCGAGATCGCGTCGGAGAGGATGTCACCCACCGTGCCCAGGGCGTTGGAGGCGATGAACAGCACCAGCGCCACCCCGCCGACCACGGCGATGGCGACCCAGGGCGTGTTCCACTCGCGGTGCACCCGGCCCAGCGCGGACGGCATCGTACGGTCACGGCCCATCGCGAACAGCGAGCGGGTGACCTGGATGAGCGTGGTCTCCAGGGTGGCGATGGTGGACAACATCACGGCGACGACGAGCAGTTGGCCGCCCCAGCCCGGCCAGATCTCCTCACCGAGCACCGCCAGCACGTTGGCCTCGTTCTCATGGACCTGCCTCGAGGACAGCACGACGTTCACGGCGATGGTGAACACCTCGAACAGCAGGAAGACGACGCCGACCCCGATCAGGCCCGCCAGTCCGGTCGTGCGACGGCTGTCGCGGGTCTCCTCGCTGAGGTTGCTGGTGACGTCCCAGCCCCAGTAGTAGAACGCGGCGATCAGCGCGCCGGAGGCGAACCCGGCCATGCCGTCGAACTGGCCGAGACCGAGCCAGGACCAGTCGAAGGCACGGGCGTTGTCGGTGTGGAAGAAGGACAGGACCGCGAAGAGGGCGAGTATCGCGAGTTCGACGCCGGACATCAGCAGCTGCGCGCGGACGGTGAGCCGGGCGCCGCCGAGCACCACCAGGAGCATGACCACGAACCAGACGGCGCCGACCAGGGTGGACGACGCCGTGTCGTCGGCGAGCCCCTCGTCGAACAGGGCCAGCGTCATCGCCCCGGCGGGCAGCGAGCCGGCCACCATGAAGATGGTCGCCGACACCACCAGCGCCCAGCCGCTGAGGAAGCCGAGGAAGGGGTGGAGCGTGCGGCCCACCCACGAGTAACTGGCGCCCGCGTTCACGTCGATACGGCTGAGACGGCTGAACGCCAGCGCGATGCCCAGCATGGGGATCGCGCAGTACAGGAGCGCGGCCGGGCTGGCGAGGCCCACCGCGCCGACCAGGACCGCGGTGGTCGCGGCGATCGAGTAGGCCGGGGCGCTGCCCGCGACCGCCATCACGACTGTGTCGAACATGCCGAGGGCGTTGGCCTGCAGCCCTCTGCCCCTGCTGTTGCTCATGCTCAAGCTGCTTTCCGTCATGCACGACGCGGGGACGACCAGGCCCCGACGGCGTAGGGGGGTGTGGGGGGTGGAGCCCGCCTCGGACGGAAGAGGGATGGCCTCGGTCAGAAGCGGCACATGGGGGGCGGCGGACACCGTTCAGCACAGCGTCGGCAGACGGTCACACCGTGTGTGCGAGTGATGATAGCCCTACCGGATCTCCTTTCAAGATTGACCGGAGGGTAATCTCCCGCATCCAACTGCGCCGCAGCTCAGGGGCATTGACGAAGCACCAAGAGCGCAGACCGTCCTGCGCCGGACGCGGGCCGAGTCGGGCGACGCGGCACCCTCGACCAGGGTGTCCGGGGGCCGGTCCCTCAGTCGCCGATGCGGTCGATCTGGCGGAGTCGGTTCGTGGCGTCCAGGGCGGCGACCTTGTAGGACTCGGCGAGGGTCGGGTAGTTGAAGACGGCGTCGACCAGATAGTCGACCGTGCCGCCGCAGCCCATCACGGACTGACCGATGTGGATCAGCTCGGTGGCGCCGGTGCCGAAGCAGTGCACGCCCAGCAGAGTGCGGTCCGTGGGAGACACCAGCAGCTTCAGCATGCCGTGCGAGTCGCCGATGATCTGCCCCCGGGCCAACTCCCGGTAACGCGAGATGCCGACCTCGAACGGCACGCTGTCCTCGGTGAGTTGATCCTCCGTCCGGCCCACGAAGCTGATCTCGGGAATGGTGTAGATGCCGATCGGCTGGAGCTGGTGCATCCGTCCGACGGGCTCCCCGAAGGCGTGGTAGGCCGCCGCACGGCCCTGCTCCATCGAGGTCGCGGCGAGCGCGGGGAAGCCGATGACGTCGCCGACGGCGTAGATGTGCGGCACCTCGGTGCGGTAGTGCTCGTCGACCGTGATCCGGCCGCGCCGGTCCGCGGTCAGTCCCGCCTTGTCGAGGTCGAGGTCGTCGGTGAGGCCCTGTCGCCCCGCCGAGTACATCACCGCGTCGGCGGGAATCTTCTTGCCGCTCTCCAGGATCGTCAGCGTGCCCCGGGAGTGCCGCTCCACCGCGGCCACCGTCTCCCCGAAGCGGAAGGTGACGGCGAGGTCCCGCAGGTGGTACTTGAGCGACTCGATCACCTCGACGTCGCACAGGTCGAGCATGCCGGCACGCTTCTCCACCACGGTGACCTTGCTGCCGAGCGCGGCGAACATGGAGGCGTACTCCATGCCGATGACCCCGGCGCCGACGATCACCATCGACCGCGGCACCCGCTCCAGGGCGAGGACGTTGTCCGAGTCCATGATGGTCCGGCCGTCGAACTCGACACTGTCCGGGCGCGCGGGCCGGGTGCCCGTGGCGATGACGATGTGCTCGGCGCTGATCAGCCGTTCGTGGCCGGTCGGCTCGCGCAGGGCGACGGTGTGGGCGTCGACGAAACGGCCGGTGCCGGCGTACAGGGCGATGTGGTTGCGGGAGAGCTGGTTGCGGATGACGTCGACCTCGCGGTTGACCACGTGCTGGGTGCGGGCGGTCAGGTCGGCGACGGTGATGTCCTCCTTGAGCCGGTAGCTCTGGCCGTAGAGGTCGCGCTGGGTGAGACCGGTGAGGTACAGCACCGCCTCGCGCAGGGTCTTGGAGGGGATGGTGCCGGTGTGGATGGAGACCCCGCCGACCATGTCGGGGCGGTCTACGACGGCCACGCGGCGGCCCAGCTTGGCCGCGGCGATGGCGGCTTTCTGGCCACCCGGACCGGATCCGATGACGAGCATGTCGAAGTCGGGCACCCTCCGCAGTCTGGCAGCCCAGGTGCCCGGTTCGGAAGGGTGAACCGGCAGGCACGCCGTGTCCGCCGCCCGCCGCGTCCGGACCTGGCCGGTCTGCGGGGGCGTTCCCACCTCGGGCTTGTCGCCGGCAGCCGTGGGGGACGGGGATTGCGCGCCCGTGGTCCTGCTGGACGCCGCGCTCCACCCCGTGGCCGTGGGAAGGCCGCGCCCGGTCCGGGCGGACGCCGGTGACGCCTGACCTCGACGGCGACACCGGCAAGCAGGTGGGGCGGCGCCGACACCCTGGTCCAGCGGACGCCGGTGCCGGCCTGGCGGCGTGTGCCCGGACGAGGACGCGACGAAGTGACGGCACCCGGCGGGACGGGCGCCGCCCGAGGGGCCCGGCCGGGACCGGGCCCGACAGGGCTCAGGGCAGCAGCTTCTCCAGAGCGGCCGGTCCCTCGGCCTCCAGCTTGCGCCGGGCCCATTCCAGATTCTGGGGGGTCAGGTCCCGGCCTGCGGCGAGGACCACGTCCTCGGGCGACACCTCGGTGCCGGTACGGGTGTGGAGCAGGGCGTCCGGGGTCGCGTGGTCCTCGGACGGCCCGGACGCGTCGGGCTGTGACGTCGGCATGATCTCTGCTCCTCGGGTCGTCAGCGGGTCCGCTATCACCATTCACCCCGGAAGCGCCGTGTGCATCCCGAGGGGACCCCGTCGGGGTGCCGAGGGCCCTCGTCGGGAGACCGCGGGGCCGGGACGGAGGGGTGCGCCCGCCTCTGCGTGTGGGGCGTCGGCGGAGCGTGTCGACCGGCGCGACCGTCGTCCGGCTGCTCACCGTCGTACACGTGGCTGCTCACCCTCGTACGCCGCTCATGGTCCCGGCCGTCACGCCCCTGCTTCGGAGGACACGTTCACCCGGGGACTGAGGACCAGCATCGTCACATCGTCCAGGACGGTCCCGCAGTACCCCGTCAGATCGCGCCACACCCGCTCCACCAGGTCCGCGGGCTCGGCGCCGGCGAAGCCGGGGAGCCGGTCCGCCAGGGGGTAGAAGGCGCCGTCCGCCCCGCGGGCCTCGGAGACCCCGTCGGAGGCGAGGAAGAGCCGGTCACCAGGCCGGAGCGGCACGGTGACCCCCGCCGGGGCACCGGTCCCGGACAGCCCCAGCCCCAGCGGTACCCCCGCCGGCACCGCGAGCTCCCGCACCCGGCCCTCGCGCAGCAGCAGCGGCGCCGGATGCCCGCACACCACGATCCGCACCTCCCGAGCGTCGGCGGCGAACTCCAGCACCACCGCCGTGGCGAACAGCTCGGCGTGCGGCACGTCCGCGGAGTCCACCTCCAGCCGGCGGTCGAGCCGCGCCACCACCGCCTCCGGACCCGGCTCGTCCAGCACCGCCTCCCGGAACGCCCCCAGCAGTGAGGCGACCGTCGCCACCGCCGACAACCCGTGTCCCTGCACATCCCCCATCACCGCGCGCACACCGCCCGGTCCCTGGCGCACGTCGAAGAAGTCCCCGCCCACCAGCGTCCCGCTCTGCGCCGCCCGGTACAGCCCCGTGCACCCCACCGGCCCCACCCGTTCCGGCAGTGGCGGCACCACGGCACGCTGGGCGGCCTCGGCGACCGCCCGCTCGGTGTCCAGCTGGGCGTCCCGGTGACTGCGGACGAAGGACACCAGCACGCTCAGCGCGGCGACGAAGGCGACGGTCAGCAGATCGGTGGTCCCGGGGTCGTTGAGCCGGAACGCCGGGACGACCAGCACGGTCACCACCAGGCCGCCGAGGAGCGCGGTCGCCACCGGGCCGTACGACAGCACGGCCAGCGGCGGGATGGCGCCCAGCACGAAGCCGATGTCCAGGGGTTCGGGGCTGGTCAGGGTCGCCGCGCAGACCGCCGCGAGCAGGGCCGGTGGCAGCACCCGTACCCAGCCGGGCGGCGGTGCCCCGCGCAGCCAGCCGCGCCGCTCCCGGCGGTCCCGTGTGACCCGCGCCTCTCCCACGTCTCCACGGTCCACCGACCGGGGGCGCGCCGCACGCCGGAAAAGCGCTGGACGCCCGCCGGGACGGGCCCTTAACGTGAGCATGTCACGCCCCAGACGAGCGGAAGGAGGCGAGTGCCGTGCGGTACACCGACATCCAGCGCTCCCTTCCCGTCGTCCCCGGCGTGCGTCCTTGAGCTTCCCGGGAGCGCTCCCCGCAGTACGCATCCCGGAGGAATCCATGACCGCACTGGTCATCCGCCAGCTCGACGACAGCACCGCCCATGAGTTCGACTCCCTGCCCGACCCGCTCGGTGTCCGCGCCGCGCACCCGCTGACCCGGCACCGGCCCGACTGGCAGCGGGTGGCGCTGCGCGACGGCCGGATCGTCGCCCGTGCCGCCTGGTGGGGCGGGCCCGAGGACACCGAACCCCTCACCGTGGACCGGTTCGACTTCGCCGAGGGCGAGGAGGAGGCCGGTACCGAACTCCTGCGGACGGCCCCCTGGCAGGTCGGCATCGACTTCAGCCTGCCGCCCGGCTGGGGCGAGGACCCGGCACTCCGCGCCGCCGTGGAGGCCCGCTTCTCCGCCGCACGGGCGGCCGGGTACGAGCTTCTCGTGGAGCGCTTCACCTACCGCTGGACCCCCGAGTGCGGCCTGCCCGAGCGACCGGGGCGCCTGGTCTTCGGTCCGGAACCCGACGACTCGGTGTTCTTCGAGGCGCTGCGCCGCATCCACTCCGTCACCCTGGACGCCCACGCGCGCAAGGCCGTCGCCGAGGGCGGCGCCGACCGGGCCGCCCAGGAGGAGCTGGACTTCTTCCACTGGTGCCCGTCACCGCGCGAGTGGTGGCAGACCGCCCGGACACCGGACGGAGAGCTGGTGGGGATCCACATCCCCGCACGCAACCACCAGTCCCCGATCGTGGGGTTCATCGGCGTCGTGCCCGAGCAGCGCGGCCACGGCTACGCCTACGACCTGCTGACCGAGTGCACGCACTTCCTCGTCGCCCAGGGCGCCGAGGCGGTCGTCGGCGCGACCGACCAGGGCAACTTCCCCATGGCCGCGCACTTCGCGAAGGCCGGCTATCCCGTGACGCGGGAGCGGGTCAACTTCCACCTCCCGGTGGACGCGGGGTAGCCGAAGCAGGTCGCGCGGTGCGCACGCCGCCGCTGTCAGTGCCGGATGGCAGGGTGTCCGGAACAGCCGGCAGCGGGTGACGGAGGCGGAGTGGGCGGGTTCGAGGGCCAGGTCTGGCGACTGCACAGCGGTGACGAGCCGATCGGGGAGATCCTGATCGACGACGCCGACTTCCCCTGGCTCTCGGGCCGCTTCCGCGCCACCCCCGCCTTCGCGCCGCTGCGCGAGCTGTTCGCACGCGAACTCGCCCTGATGGAAGGGGAGGAGATCGAGGAGTGGGAGCGGGTCTACGACGAGGTGCGCCGCCGGGTGTCACTGACCTCGCCCGACGGCCCGGTCCCCGAGTTCCTGCTGCACATCGAGGGCGACGCCGCCTGGTTCCGGTGGAGCGACAAACCGTTCGACGACCAGCCGCCGCCCCTGCGACCTTGGGTCCCGGGACCGTCGAAAGGACCTTGATGCAGAGCGACTTGATCGCCCACGCCTACGCGCTCGGCGCCGGACCGTGGACGATGACACGCGTGGCCCGCGGCGCGCTGGGACAGATCTGGAAGCTGTCGGGGGACGACGGCGGCGACGGCAGTGGCGGCGAATCCGCGTGGGCGGTGAAGGAGTTACTCTTCGGCTGCGACGAGGAACAGGTCCGCCGGGAGGCCGCGCTGCGCGGCGCCTCGGAGCGCCTGGGCATCTCGGCGCCGAGGCTCCTGCCCGACCGCGAGGGGGCGTACGTGACCCGGTTCGGCGGATCCCATGTGAAGCTCTACGACTGGGTCGACGGCACCGAGGCGGACCCGTGTGACCCGGAGATCCTGAGCTGGTGCGGCAGGACCCTCGCCCTCCTGCACCGGGCGGGGGAGGGCACGCGCGAGACCCCGGACGACTGGTACGAGACGTGCCCGGCGGAGGCGGACTGGGCCGCTCTGTAGCCGCGGATCCGCCAGGCCGGGGTGCCCTGGGCGGACGAGCTGGGGCGGTTCCTCGACACCCGGGTGCCGGCGTTGGCGCGGCACGTCACGCGGTCGGGTCCCCACGGCGTCGTGCTGTCCCACCTCGACATGCAGCCGCAGAACGTACTGGTCGGCCCGGCCGGTCCGACGCTCGTCGACTGGGACAACGCGGGGCCGGTCGCGGCGGACCGTGAACTCGCGCGCGCCGTGTACTTCTGGGCGGGCCGGAACGACTTCTCGGCCGAGTCGGCCCGGCTGCTCGTGCGCGTCTACCGGGACGCCGGGGGCCCGGCGGTGGTCGGCGGCCTCGACGCGTTCGCGATGCTCTTCGCCACCGAGCTGAACTTCGTGCGGGTCCAGGCGGAGTGCGCGATCGACCCTGACGTGTCCGAGGGACAGCGCGAGTTCGCCGCCGCCAGGGTCGTCGACAGGCTGGTCTCCCTGCCGGATCCGGCCGCGGTCGCGCGGCTCGCGGACGTCCTCGCCGGCTGAGCGGGTTCAGCCGAGGTCGCCGTCGCCGCCCAGCAGGCGCTCGGCCGCCGCGAGGATCTCCGTGACCCGTAGTCCGAACGCGGCGTCACACGGGTGCGGACGGCCGGTGCGCGCCGCGGCGAGCAGGGCGTCCGCGGCCCGCCCCAGCGCGGGGACCGCCCCTTCCGGGCTGCGCGGCAGGAGCGTCACCCCCGACTCGCCCCGCAGTTCGACGGCGGCGCCCGCCGCCGCGGGCGGAGCGGTCAGGCTCAGGGTGAGGGTGCTCGACGCGCCCCCGGTGTGCTCCAGGACCAGGTGCACGGTGTCCGCGGGGCCGTGCGCGGCCGCCGCCACCTGTCGTACGTCGCCCAGGACCGGCAGCAGCACCGACAGCGCGTGCGGCCCGACGTCCCACAGGGCGCCCTTCTCCCGCCGCCACGGCGAGGCCCCGAACGGGCTGTCCGTGGTGAACACCGCGCCGAGCCACTCGGCCCGCGCGGTGAACCAGCCGTCGGCGGCGGCCTGTTCGGTGATCCACGCCTCGGTCACGCTCTGGAAGCGGGTGGTGAAGAACACGACCGAGGCGACACCGGCCTCCCGCACCGCCGCCACCACGGCCCGGCCCTGCTCGACCGTCGGCGCGAGCGGCTTGTCCAGCAGCAGATGGCGGCCCGCGCGCGCCGCCCGTACCGCCAACTCGGCCTGGACGGCGGGCGGCAGCGCCACCGCGACGGCGTCCACGTCGGCGATCAGCTCGTCGACGTCGTCGTAGGCCCGCGTGCCGAACCGGTCCGCCAGCTCCTTGGCGGCCTCCGTACGGCGGCCCCACACCCCGGCGAACTCCAGCTCGCCGTGTGCGCTCAGGGCGGGCGCGTGCGCCCCCTCGGCCCATGGACCGGTGCCGAGCAGTCCGATACGCATACCCCCGCCTTTCCGTGCCCCGAAGGTCCAGGGTGAGCGTGCGCCACGGACCGCGGGCCGCGCAACCGGAATGCCCGCACAGGTCGATGAGCTGCCAAGGCGTGCACCCGGGCGTCCGGTCGCGTCCCGGACGGCGCGGTTCCGATCGGCGCCCCGGAGAGCGGGCGATTCAGTCCTCCCGCTGCTGAATGCGTTCGCGTTCTTCTATTGGACCGCGGGGGTGGGGCGGGTTCAGGCTGGTGTGCGTCCCGTGCAGGTGGAACCGCTTGCCGCACGCGGGCACCCCATCGTCCCGCGCGACAGCCGGAAAGAGGGCACGAGGCATGCACACGCGACGCATCGGTGACGTGGAGGTCAGTGCGATCGGACTGGGCGGGATGCCCATGTCGATCGAGGGGCGGCCGGACGAGGCACGTTCGCTCGCCACGCTGCACGCCGCCCTGGACGCCGGAGTGACGCTGATCGACACCGCGGACGCCTACCACCGGGACGCCGACGAGGTCGGGCACAACGAGTCCCTGATCGCCAAGGCCCTCGCCTCCCACGACCGGGGCGCCGACGTACTGGTCGCCACCAAGGGCGGCCATCTGCGCCCCGGCGACGGCAGCTGGACCCTCGACGGCAGCCCGGAGCACCTGAAGGCGGCCTGCGAGGCGTCGCTGCGGCGGCTCGGGGTGGAGGCCATCGGGCTGTACCAGTTCCACCGCCCCGACCCGCGCGTGCCGTACGCCGAGTCGGTCGGCGCGATCCGGGACCTGCTGGACGAGGGGAAGATCCGGCAGGCGGGCATCTCCAACGCGAACCCGGAGCAGATCAGGCAGGCGCGGGACATCCTCGGCGGACGGCTGGTCTCCGTGCAGAACCAGTGGTCCCCGGCGTTCCGTTCCAGTGAGCCGGAGCTGCGGCTGTGCGACGAGCTCGGCATCGCGTTCCTGCCCTGGAGCCCGCTCGGCGGCATCTCCCGGGCCCGCGAACTGGGTTCCGCCTACGCGCCGTTCGCCCGGATCGCCGAAGGGCACGGGGTGAGCCCGCAGCGGGTGTGCCTGGCCTGGATGCTCGCCAAGTCGCCGGTGGTCGTGCCGATCCCGGGCGCCAGCCGCCCGGAGACGATCGTGGACTCGGTGGCCGCGTCCGAACTGACTCTCACCGCCGCGGAGATCGCCGAACTGGATGCGGTGTAACCCGGGACGACGGTCGGCGAAAGCGCGTCTGCCAGAGCTCATGTGACCCGGCCCCCGGAAGGAACCGCCGCCAATGGCCTCGCCGTTGGAGAGACCGCTCGACCACCGTTACCGAGGCGAGCATCCCGTCCGCACACTCGCCTACCTCTTCCGCGCCGACCGCCACCGCCTCGCCGGCGCGGTCGGCGTCTTCGCGGTCAAGCACAGCCCCGTGTGGCTGCTGCCGCTGATCACCGCGACCATCATCGACACCGTCGTGCAGCACCGGCCGATCTCCGAACTCTGGCTCAGCACCGGGATCATCCTGTTCATCCTGCTGGTCAACTACCCCCTGCACCTGCTCTACGTACGCCTGCTGTACGGCAGCGTGCGCCGCATGGGGACCTCCTTGCGCTCCGCGCTGTGCACCCGGATGCAGCAGCTGTCCATCGGCTACCACTCCCGCGTCAGCGCCGGCGTGCTCCAGGCCAAGGTGGTCCGGGACGTGGAGACCGTGGAGCAGATGGTGCAGCAGACCGCCGAGACCGGGCTCGGCGCGGGCACCGTGCTCATCGGCGGACTCGTCATCATCGGCATCCGCACACCGGAGTTCCTGCCGGTCTTCCTGGTCGTCGTGCCCGCCGCCGCGCTCGTCGTCGCCCGCCTGCGCGCCCGGCTGCGCACCCACAACGAGCACTTCCGGCACGAGGTGGAGACCCTGTCCTCCCGCGTGACCGAGATGACCCGCCTCATTCCGGTCACCCGCGCCCACGGCCTGGAGGGCAAGGCGCTGCGCCGCATGGACGGCACCCTGCACCGGCTGCTCACCTCCGGCATGCGCCTGGACCTCGTCAACGGCCGCTTCGGTTCGCTGGCCTGGGTGGTGCTGAACGTCGTCGGCGTGCTCGTCCTCGCGGGCGCCGCGCTGGTGTCGTACTACGACGTCTGGGGCGTCACCGCGGGCGACGTCGTGATGCTCAGCGCCTTCCTGACCACGCTCACCAACTCCACCACCACGCTGGCGGGCCTCGCCCCCGTCATCACCAAGGGGCTGGAGTCGGTCCGCTCGGTCGGCGAGGTCCTCCAGGAACCGGAACTGGAGGACAACGAGGGCAAGTCCGAGGTCGCCGAGGTGCGCGGCGCCGTCACCTTCGAGCAGGTGGGGCACGCGTACGGGGCCGGTGAGCGGCCCGCCGTGCACGACGTCACGCTGTCGGTGCGGCCGGGGGAGACCATCGCCCTGGTCGGCGCGTCCGGCGCGGGCAAGTCCACCGTCCTCAACCTCGTCATCGGCTTCATCCGGCCGACGTCGGGCCGGCTGCTCCTCGACGGCACCGACATGAACACCCTGGACCTGCGCACCTACCGGCGGTTCGTGTCGGTCGTGCCGCAGGAGTCGATCCTCTTCGACGGCACGATCCGCGAGAACGTCGCCTACGGCATGGAGGACGAGGCCGACGAGGAGGCGGTGCGCGCGGCACTGCGGGACGCCAACGCGCTGGAGTTCGTGGACCGGCTCCCGCAGGGCCTGGACACCCTCGTGGGAGAGCGCGGGGCCCGGCTGTCCGGCGGGCAGCGCCAGCGCCTCGCCATCGCCCGCGCGCTGATCAGGAACCCCAGGGTGCTGGTGCTGGACGAGGCGACCTCGGCACTGGACACCCGTTCCGAGGCGCTGGTCCAGCAGGCGCTGGCCAGGCTGCTGGCGGGGCGTACCACGTTCGTGGTGGCGCACCGGCTGTCCACCGTGCGGGGCGCCGACCGGATCGTGGTGCTGGGTGACGGCCGCATCCAGGAGATCGGCACCCACGAGGAACTCCTGCGCCGGGGCGGGGCGTACACCGCGCTGCACGCGGGCCAGGTCGCCTGACCGCTCCCGTCCGTCAGGCGGCGCTGCTGCGCGGGACGCGGCGGGAACAGGCCACGTCGTGCTGCGTCCCGCAGCTCGTCCACCAGGGTTCACAGCACGCGGCGTCGAGCTCGGCGCGCACGACGGCGTCGGTGGCGGCGGGCCCCGTGCCGCGCGGCCGCGGTCCGGCCGCCGGCTCGCGGGCCTCGGTCTCGCGGACGAGGGCGATCAGCGGGACCAGGCTCGCCAGGGCGAAGAGACACGCCGCCCACCAGGGACCGTGGCTCACCTCGACGACCGTGGTCAGGGCGAGGCCGGCGCTGGTGGTGACGTAGAGCGCGCAGAGCAGGCGCTGGGGGCAGTTCATGGGCGTACACCGTTCGTGCGTTCATGCGTCCGTGCTGAGGGGCTGCCCCCTGTTCAACTGTTCACGCCCGCAGGGGAAGCGGTTCGGTTCCATAGTTGCGGGAACGTCACTCCTGCGGGTCCGGCCCCAAGCGGATTCGAGCGTCAGTCGGGTCCGCGCCGAAAGGATTCCGTCAATCGTGAGCCGGAGAGCGGCAGACGTGATTGGTCTCGCATCGCCCGGGCATACGCAGCGAAAATCGAGAGAGGGGCTCTTCGTGCTCGTTCCGGATCCGAAGGTCGTCAGAGAGATGTTGACGCGGTACGCATCGCTGCGGATCGCTGACGCGGAGCGGGGCAACCCGGCGACGACAAGGGAGTTGGAGGACGTCAGCTACACGCTGTGCGTCATGATGGGCACCACCTGTGTCCACGAGGCCGTCGCGAAGGCGGACGCTCTGCTCGTCGGTGTCGGCCGGGCGGCGGACCTGTCGGAGGAACCTGCCGGGCGCGGCGGTCTGTTGGCGGTGTGAGGGTTCGCCGGCACCGGCCCGCGGGTTCAGACGCGGGCCGCCCGGGAGTCCGGGCTCCCGTGGAAGGCCGCGCGGTAGGCCTGCGGACCGGTGCCGACGACCTTGCGGAACCGCTCGCGGAACGCGGTCGGTGAACCGAACCCCGCCTGCCGCGCGATGCGTTCGATCGGGTGGTCGCTGCTCTCCAGCAGGTACTGGGCACGCCGCACCCGCGCCCGCAGCAGCCACTGGAGCGGTGTGGTGCCGGTCTGCTCGCGGAAGCGCCGGCTGAAGGTCCGCTCGCTCATGCCCGACCGGGCCGCCATCGCGCCCAGGGTGATCTCCCGGGAGAGGTTGTCCTCGATCCACTCGAGGACCGGTTCGAGTGTCGAGCCGCGCGGCACCGGCGGGTGGTCGTGGACGATGAACTGGGCCTGGCCGCCCTCGCGTTCCAGGGGCATGACGGACATCCGGGCGGCGTCCGCGGCGACCGCGGAGCCGAAGTCGCGGCGGATCATGTGCAGACACATGTCGAGGCCGGCGGCGGCGCCCGCCGAGGTGAGGATCCTGCCGTTGTCGACGTAGAGGACGTCCGGTTCGACCCGTACGTCCGGAAAGCGGCGTGCCAGCTCCTTCGCGGCCACCCAGTGGGTGGTGGCGCGCAGCCCGTCCAGCAGCCCGGCCTCGGCCAGGACGAAGGCGCCCGCGCACACCGAGGCGATCCGGGTACCCGCCGCGGCCGCCCGCCGCAGCGCCTCCAGGACGGGCGCGGGTGTCGGCCCGGCCTCGGGCGAGCAGCCCGGCACGATCACCGTGTCGGCGTCCGCGAGCGCCTCTAGGCCGTGCTCCACGCGCAGCGAGAAGCCGCAGTCGGCCCGGACCTCGGGCGCCGCGGCGCACAGCCGGATCCGATAGGGGCTGCGTCCGTCGGGCAGCCGCGTCCAGTCGAAGACCTGCATCGGCGCCGCCATGTCGAACGGCACCACCTGGTCCAGAGCCAGGATCGCCACGGTGTGCATGACCGCCACGATAGGCGGGTTCCCGCCAGCGCCACCAGCTGGGTCCGAGGAAAAACCCGCTGGTCACGGCAGTTGGCGGGAATCCGTTGGAAGCTGTCGTTTCAGCCTCTGTGCTCGCCGGTGCGGAGATCCCTAGCGTGGCGGCCGAACCCCTTCGAACGATCCTGGACGCCACCTCATGACCAAGTTCCTGCTGTCCCTGCACGTCCTGGCCGCCATCGTCGCCATCGGCCCCGTGACGGTCGCGGCCAGCATGTTCCCGCCCGCCGTGCGCCGAGCGGACCCCGCCTCCCCGGCGGCGTCGGGGACCGTCGCCCTGCTGCACCGCATCTGCCGGATCTACGCCCGCCTCGGCCTGGCGGTGCCGGTCCTCGGCCTCGCCACCGCCGCCGCGATGGGCGTCCTGGGTGACGGCTGGCTCATCGCCTCCATGACCCTGACCGCCGTGGCCGCCGGTTTTCTGGTCGCGTTCGTCCTGCCGCGTCAGGAGGAACTCCTCGAGGCGCTGGACGGCGGGCAGCCGGTCGAGCGCGGGCAGACCGTCCAACTCGCCATGTTCACCGGCCTTTTCAACCTGCTGTGGGCCACGGTCACCGTTCTCATGATCGTCCGCCCCGGCTCCACGACGGGAGCCTGAGTCAAGCCGAACGGTGGAATTCACCCCGCAGGGTGCAGTGGCGCCTAGACTCGGCAGCTGCGCCCATACCTGTGGGCCCACACACGAAAGGCACGTTGACGGGTGTTCCAGGATTCCCCCATCTATGACCGACTCATCGCGGAGCGCGGCGACGTACCCACTCAGGTTCGCAGGGAGGCCGAGCGAGTCAGCAGGGAACTGGAGTTCGTCATGCAGCCCCTCCACTCCATGGGCCGCACCCACCTGGGCGATCTGCCGCCCGCCCCGCCCGCCCCGCAGTGGCAGCGGGCGGCCCTGCCCGGCCCCGGGCAGCTGTGACACTCAAGGCACCGCGGTGTCCCTGCCGTTGACCCGCCCGGCGGGGCCCGGCTCGGGACGGGCCAGCCATGCGGCGACGCTGTGGGCGATCGGCTGACCCGTCTCCACCTCGACGAAGCCGAACTGCCCCGACTGGTTGCACTCCAGGAACCACCAGGTCCCGTCGGCGTCCTCGGCGAAGTCGAAGGCGCCATAGGCGAGTTCGGCGTCCCGGAGATAGGCGCGTACCGCGTCGGCGACGCGCGGCGGCACGTCGGTGGGCGTCCACGGGGTGGCGGGGGAGGCGAACCGTACGTCCACGTCGTCGTCCTCCGCGGCGGCCTTGCGCGCGGCCAGCATCCGCTCGCCCACCACGGTCAGCCGTATGTCCGCCCGCTTGGCGACCCGCCGCTGGAGCAGGGTGGGGCCGAAGGCGACGGCGGAGAAGTCCGTGTCCGGCGCGACCCTGCTGGTGGGCACCGCCCGCGGCGGGTCCTGCGGATGCGCCCCGGAGACCGGTTTGACCACCAGGTCCGGATAGCGCTCGGAGAACTCACGGGCGGCCTGCGGGAAGGTCGTGATCAGCGTGGCCGGCACGGGCAGCCCGCAGTGCTGGGCGAGCCGCAGCTGCCAGGGCTTGTGCCGGGCCCGTGCGGCCGCGTCGGGATGGTTCATCCAGCGTGCCCCCGAGCCGCGGAGTACGCCGTACAGCGCCTGTGACGACTCCTCGGTCAGCCAGGCGGAGGGTGCGGCGGCCCGGGCGCCGGGGGCGCCGGGCCGCCGCACCCAGACCGACCGCAGCCCGCTGATGCTCACCAGCCGGCCCCCCGAGGACAGATGGCCGCGGAACGAGCCGTGCACGTACTCGGCCGACAGCGACACCCCCTCCGTGAGGTCGGCCGGGTCGAGCCGGACCACCGGAGTTCCCGTCGCGTTGAGATGGACCACCACCATGTCGGCGGTGACGTCCTCTTCACAGGTCAGGATCAACACGGTCATGTGCGTCCGCCCGTGTTCAGTCGTCGAAGTGCGTCTTCGACCCCGCCGTGGAGGTCGTGGTCCCGAGTTCCCTCAGCAGCGCCTGGTCGTGGGCGGCGATCCGCCCGTCGGAGAGCACGTTCAACTGCCGCCCGGAGTCGTAGACATACGGTGCGGTGCCCTCCGACTGTGCTGCCGGACGTGCGTAGTTGAGCGCGAACGGTTGCATCGTCTCTCCCTCGTGGGTCCTGCGCCGATCCAGCGATGGTCACCTTGCGCCGTCGCCCGGTCCACCGACTTCCGTCGGCTTCCTGAGACTTATACGAATCGAACGGGTGATTGGTTTCCCTACGCTGCGTAGTCATCTGCGGTTCACGGTCCGCACAACGGAGGAGACGTGGGTGAACTCACACAGGTTCACTGCGGGAGCTCTTGCGCATGGTCCGCAACGCCAGGAGCAGGACGCCGATGTCATCGAGGTACACGGGATCGGGCATCAGGTCGGTCGGCAGGAAGAAGTACGCGAGGGCACCCCAGAAGACCCAGCGCGGGCCGGTCGGAAGCCCGGCCTGCCGCAGTCCGCGCCGGGCTCTGACCAGGCGTACGAACACCGCGACGGCGACGGCCAGGACGGCCGCCGCGACGAGTGCGGCGACGGCGATCCACTGGGTGCTGATGTTCACCAGCCCTCCTTGCCTCCGGGTGCCGCGAAGTGGGCACAGAGTCGGATTCCCCTTCAGGGCCCCGGTATGGCTCGCGGCGGCCGAAGCGGTGCGCTCGACCACCGGTGAGAGGGGAAGGGACGGGACGCCGGGCGGCGTCATACCCGTGGCCCACCCGAGTGGCACGGCCCGGCGAGGCCGCCTACTAATGGTCACCGTAACGTCGCGTGTCGCGCGTCGGGGGCGCATCAGCGGCGGCCGCACCCATCCTTTGGAGCCCCGCATGACCACTAGTCCGCCAACCCCGCAGTCGAACGAACCCGCCATACCCGCCACGGAGAACACCGGCTCCCTGAGCCCGTGGCCCGTCGTCGCGAACGCGAGCGGTCCGGCGTACGGCGATCCGGTGGACGGCCTCGTGCGTGCCGCCGTGGCCGACCGGCCGCTGGAAGAGGTGGCCCAGCTCATCACACTTCTCGAACAGTCCCCGCTGTACGCGCGGGCCACGGTGGACGCGCTCCGCGCGGTCGGCGCCAACCGTTCCGTGGACGACGTCACCCGGCTGGTCGTCCTGCTCACCCGCCCGCCCAGAGACGCGGCGAGCGCCGACGAGGCGATCCGCGCCGCCGTCGAGACGCGTCCCGTCGAGGACGTGACCCGGCTGATGGCCCTGTTGCAACAGGCGCCGCTGGAGCCCCGCTGCGGGCAGGAGGCGCTCAGGGCGGCCGCCACCGGCCGGCCCGTCGAGGAACTCGTGGAGCTGATCGGCCGTCTGGCGGAGGAGCGCCACGACTCCCACCCGCCCCAGGCGGCGGAGCCGTCCGCACCGGCGGACGCCCCCCACCCGGGGCTGCCACCGATCCCGACGGAACTGCCCGGCCTGGTGCGTGCCCGGTCCGCCGGGCCGCCGGCCTGGCCCGCGCGGCTCACCGCTCTGGCCCTGCTAGTGTGCGCCGTCGCCCACTTCCCGGTGTACCAGGAAGGGGTGTCCCTGCCCCGCTTCGGCGTCGTCCTCGGCCTGTCCGGCCTGTGTCTGCTGCTCGGAGCGCTGGTGGCCGCGCGTCCCGTGGCGCTGGTGCTGTTCCCGGCGGTCGTGCTGCCCGCGGCCCTGGTCGGGGCCCAGCTGTACGCGAGCCGCTCCGGCCTGGGTGAGCTGTCGGCCGCCCTGGACCTGTCGCTGGCACCGGCCTGGGCCGCCGGGCTCGCCGCAGGCTGCGCCGCCCTCGCGGCGCTGACCGCGCTGGTCGTCCGCCTGGCCACGCCCGCACCGAGGCGGAGCGTGCCGAACCGGCTGCTGGCCGAGTAGCGGGGGCGGGCGCCCTCGTAGGGCGGTGAGCGGACCGCCTTCCGCCGCGGCGCTCAACCGACGCGTAAGCCGTCGGCCGGGCCCTGGGAGCCCGAGCGCTCCGAGGGCCCGGCCGCCGTTCAGCCCGTGCCGTCCTCGTCCCGAGCGGGCCGGCGGGGTTTGAGGCGTTCGAGGGTGCGGGTCAGCTGCTGCAGCGGCGAGCCCGCCGGTTCGGCGGGCGGTCGGGGTGGCTCGACGCCGGCCTCGCGGTAGGCGGCCAGCGCCTCGTTGGCGCGCTCGGCGGCCTCCCGGTACAGGTCCCGGGACTTCGTCATCGCCTCCAGCGCCTCGGCGTACATGGCGACCAGCTCGCGCTGGCGGACGAGTTCCTCCTCGGCGGTCAACAGCCGCCACTGCTCGCGCAGGGTGGCGATCGCGTCCGCGGCGCCCTCCGGCAGCGGCCTCGGCAGCTCCGCGAACCGGGTCACCGCGTCGACCAGCTCCGTGGGCCGGGTGCCGTCCAGGAAGACGCTGCGGACGGAGAACTCGTCGCCGGTGTGGCCGGGCGGCAGCGGGGGCAGCACGACGGCGCCGCCGCGCGGGACCTCTACGTCGAACTCCTTCAGCGCCCAGTTGACGGCCCGGAACTGGTGCGGCGCGGCGCGGTGCTCCACCACGCGGTGCCGCAGGCCCGGCGGGAGGTGCTCGGTCAGTGAGCGGCGGCCGCGCTCGTCGGGGGTCATGGCCTCGTGGACGACGAGATGGACGGCCCAGGAGTCGCGCACGCAGTCCCGGAGCAGCCGCCGCAGGTCCTTGTCGTCCTCGGGCAGCCGGTTGACCTCCCGCAAGCGCAGGTCGGCGACGGTGTCGTGGTCCCAGCCCGCGTCCGGGTCGAGCGGCCAGAACATGCCTACGGGGCTGGCCCAGGCCGCTTTCCAGGGCTGCTCCGCCTCGGCTACCAGGACCCACCGCGCGCCGGGTCGCGGGGTCTCGCCGGAGCGGGGGGCCTCCTCGGGCCGGAGCGTCAGCCGGGCCCGCACGGTCACCTCGCCGTCGACCCGCCAGCGGGCCTCGAAGGCCTGCTCCTCCTTCAGTTCCAGGAAGTCGTCGACGACCGCGCCGTCCTTGAGCTGCTGGAGGTTCACGCGCAGGACGTCCGCGGCGGCGGGTCCGGCATGGCGGCCGCGGGCCGGCCACACGGTGACGGGCAGGGTGGCGGGGGAGGAGGTCTGCATGAGTCCATCTGTGGGCGGGGGAGCGTGCGCCTCCCAGTATCGTCACGGCACTTCCGACGAGCTCGGGCGGGGGTGGGCACCGGTCCCGCGGCGGGCGCCGCGCCTGAACCTCGCGCCGGAGCGCGCCCGAGTGATCCGCGCACCCGGGGTGTGCGCGATCCACTTCGGGAGGCCACCGTTCACCCGTGTCCGGCGCGTGCCCCGTCCACCACAATGACTCGGACGAACGGGGCCCGCTCACCATCCGCATTGGGGCGGGCCCCGTTCACCGGCCCCACGGCCAGGGCCCCCACCCCCACCTCCACCCCCACCTCCACCCCCACCTTCCCGGCACGCGCCGGACACGCCCCCCGCGCCCCGACGCGCCGGGCTCCAGGTGTGTCAGGCTCGCGTAATATATCGGCAGCCGATATATATTGGTCGCATGGCATCGAGGAACATGACACAGGCGGCGTTCTTCGTCCTGACCGCCTTGGCCGACGAGCCCCGACATGGGTACGGCATCCTGCGGGAGGTCGAAGAACTCTCCGACGGCGCGGTGCGGCTGCGAGTCGGCACGCTCTACGGCGTGCTCGACCGGCTCACCGCGGACGGCCTGCTCGTGCTGGACCGCGAAGAGGTCCAGCAGGGCCGGCTGCGGCGCTACTACCGCCTCACCGACGACGGCATGCGGGCCCTCGACGCCGAGGCGGAGCGGATGGCCGCGGGCGCCAGCGCCGCCAAGCAGCGGATCGCCGAGGGGCGCAAGGCCACCGGCGCCCCGCCCGTCACCGGACCGGGACTCGCGGGAGGCCTCGCATGACGACCCTGCTCGAAGCGCGCTACCGGACGGTGCTGCGCCTGCTCCCCGCCTACTACCGCAGGGACCGGGAGGAGGAGATGGTCGAGGTCTATCTGTGGGACGTCGACCGCGACACCCAGGACCAGAGCAGGCCCACCCTCGGCGAGGTGGCCAGCATCGCCGTCCTCGCCGTGCGCACCAGGCTGGCGACCACCGGCGCACCCCGGCGCTATGTCCTGTTCGGCTCGGCGGTCCGGCACTTCGCGCTGTACGCCGTACTGCTCCAGGCGGCCGCCATCGTCTCCGACGAGATCCTGCGGGTGACCTGGTCGGCCACCCGCGGCGCGCGGGAATGGGACCTGTTCCTCACGGGCTTCACCGGTCCCGACCCGCTGTCGGCCGTCGTCGCGATCGCCGGCTGGGTCCTGCCGCTGCTGTGGACGGTCGCGTTCTTCGCCCTGGTCCATGACCGTCGGCGCCTCGCCCGGACCGCCGTCCTGCTGGCCGGCCTTCCCTCGCTGTGGCCGCTCGTCGGCCCGCTGGCGAGCGACTGGTCGGCGTCGGACCCGTGGTTCGCCACGGCCAACGCGCTGTTCGCCTGGCTGCCCGCCCTCGCCGTGTGTGCCGCGTACCACCGCGACGCCCCGCGGGCCACGCTGCCCGGCGACGCCCCCGGCCTCGCCTTCCTGGCCTGCTGCGTCGTCACGGGCGCCTCCGTCGCCGTCGTGCCCGCCATGGCCGACATCGCCTGGGCGCCCGCGACCTGCTTCGTCCTCGCGGTCCTGGGCTGGCTGCTGCTGCGTACCCGCCGCGCGGTTCCGGGCGCAGGGAGCAGTGCCCTGGCCCTGGCCGTACTGGGCCTGTTGATCCTCGCGGTGCGGGTGGCGGCACTCTTCCCGTGGCTCGGCTTCCCCCTGCCCGCCGTGTTCCTCGCCGGGGCACTCGCCCAGGTCGCCGCGCTCACGCTCCTGGTCGTGGTGCTGGCCGTGGTGGCCAGGCGCGACCTCGCCCCCCGCTGACAGTGCCGCGCCGCGCGCTCGGCTGTGGGATGTGCGTGACCAGGTCAGTGCGGATACGCCCGCGGGGGCCGCTGGCGGGGCAGTTCGTCGCGGAACTCCGCGATCACGGAACTGATCTGGCGCATCAGCGCGGTGTTCTCGAGGCGGTCGAGGTAGAGGTTGTGGCGGGCGAGGGTGGGGGCGTCCACGCAGAAGTAGAGAGCCATGAGCGGGTTGACGAACAGCTCGCTGTTCCGGGTGCGCTCGGTGAACCGGACGTCGCCGAAGTCACCGCGTACGGCGGCGGCGACGGAACCGTTGACGATGCTCGGGTGCTCGGGCGTGGACTCCTGCGCGTGTGCCACCGCGTCGAGGTACAGCGCGCCCTCCCGGCTCTCGCGCGGCAGGGAGAACGCGCCGAGATAGCCGCCGTCGCGGTCCAGCGCGGCCAGGTTCTCCAGCACCAGGGCGTGGTTGACGCCGTGATAGGCGTCCACCCCGAAGCCGAGGCAGGCCACGAGTCGTTCGGGTATCGCGTCGAGCCCCGCCACCACCGCCAGGCTCGCCATGTCCTCCTCCGGTGTGCCCAGCCCGTGTTCGTCGCCGCGCAGGAGGATGTCGGTGCCGCCGTCCACCAGCACGATCGCGTCCACCGGCCCGAGGTGGTCGAGCAGGGTGCGGTAGGCCTCCCGCAGCGGCTGGACGCCGGAGCGCGGGAAGGCGTACACCGTCGAGGGCAGCCCCTGGCGGTCCAGCCATCGGGAGAGGGCCAGTTCGGGGAAGTAGTCCCCGCGGGCCACGGTGTCGGGGCGGACGGCCGCGACGTCCCGGTCGAGCCACACGTCCGTGGCGAGGCCGTACAGGTCCGCGAACGACAGGTTGGCCAGGTGCACCTCCTTCCCGGCCGACCGCAGCGCGAGGGCCAGGGGAAGGCCCGCGTAGATGTCGAAACCGCCGCCCGCGCCGGCGACGAGCACCCGTCGCGCGCCGCGCAGGCGGGTGAAGAGGGCAGGCTCATGGAGGGAGAACACCGCAGGACGCTAACAGGGCGCCTGTCCGTCCGGCGATCTTTTCTTCCACGGGCTTGTGGGAGCGCTCCCATGCAGGGCAGGATGCTGCGGTGACTTCGCCAGCCGTGATCCGCCCGTACCGTCCCGAGGACCGAGCCGCCCTCGAGGACATCTGTATCCGCACCGCGCACAACGGCCAGGACAGCCGCCCTGTCTACGCGGACCCCGCCATCCTTCCTGTGATCTTCGCGACGCCCTACGTCGAGTTGGAGCCGGAGCTCGCGTTCGTGCTGGACGACGGGCGCGGACAGGCGGTCGGCTACATCCTCGGCACCGCCGACACGCCTCGCTTCGTCGACGCCTTCCGTGCCAAGTGGCTCCCGTCGGTCGCCGACCGCTACCCGGAGCCCAGTGGCCCGCCCGCCACCCCCGACGAGGCGATGATCCCGCTGCTGCACCACCCCGAGCGCATGCTCGTCCCCGAACTCGCCGCCTACCCGGCCCACTTGCACATCGACCTGCTTCCCGAGTGGCAGGGGCGCGGCCATGGCCGCGAGCTGATGCGGACCTTCCTGGGCGCCCTCGCCGAGCGCGGGGTCCCGGCCGTGCACCTCGTGATGGCGGTGGCCAACACCCCCGCCCGGGCCTTCTACGACCGCCTCGGCTTCGAGGAGATCGCCGTACCCGACCCGGGCCCGGTCGCGTGCCTCGGGCGGACGACAGGAGCGCTCGACGAGCTGTAGCGCCCGCCGAAGCGCACTCCCTCGCGCTGAAACCCGAAGAGCACCTTGCTGAAGTTCGACGACCATCGTAGTTTGAAGCCCGTCGTACTTTTCTGCGCGAGGGGGATGCGTGATGGTCAGGACCGTGCGGTTCCACGAGGTCGGCGGACCGGAGGTGCTGCGTCTGGAGGACGTGGCGGTGGGCGAGCCCGGCCCCGGCCACCTGCTGCTCCGGGTCGACGCGATCGGCCTCAACCGGGCCGAAGTGCTGTTCCGCAGCGGGCAGTACATCGAACCCGTCAAGGAGTTCCCCGCCCGGCTCGGCGCCGAGGCCGCGGGTGTCGTCGAGGCCGTCGGCCCGGACGTGACCGGCTTCGAGGCCGGCCAACAGGTCAGCGTGGTCCCCGCGTTCTCCATGAACGACCACGGCGTCTACGCCGAGCGCGCGATCGTGCCCGCCGCGGCCGTCGTGCACCGCCCCGAGGGGCTGGACGCGGTCGCCGGCGCCGCGGTGTGGATGCCGTACGTGACGGCCTACGGCGCGCTCGTCGAGGTCGGCGGGATGCGCGCCGGGGACACCGTCGTCCTCACGGCCGCCTCCAGCAGCGTCGGTCTGGCCGCCATCCAGGTCGCCCGCAGCGTCGGCGCGGTCCCCCTCGCCACGACCCGGACCCCTGCCAAGCGGGAGGCGTTGCTGAAGGCCGGCGCCGCCGCGGTGATCGTCACCGGCGAGGAGGACGTCGTCACCCGGGTGAGCGAGCTGACGGCGGGCCGCGGCGCGGAGTTCGTCTTCGACGCCGTCGCCGGACCGGGCGTGGTGGACCTCGCCCGGGTGGTCGCGCCCGGGGGCACGCTGTTCCTGTACGGCGCGCTGAGCGGGCAGCCGACGCCCTATCCGGGGTTCGAACTCGGCATGCCCGCGCTGAACATGCGGACCTACACCCTCCACGAGACGACCAGGGACCCCGAACGGCTGCGCCGCGCCGAGGCGTTCGTCGCCGCCGGTCTCGGCACGGGGGTCTTCGCGCCCGTGGTGGACCGTGTCTTCCCGTTCGAGGAGATCGTCGAGGCCCACCGGTACCTGGAGTCGGGCGCGCAGGTCGGGAAGATCGTCGTCACCGTTGGACACTGAGACGCGGAACGAGGTCGAGGGAAGACACCCTCGGCCCCGTCACGTCGTCACGGCACACGTCCTCCGCGGCCGGTCGCCTACGCGCCGCTCGCCTTGAGCATGTCCTCGCGCTCGACGAGCTTCACGCGCTCGCGGCCCTGCGGCTCACCCAGGGCCTTCTCGGCGGCGTCCAGCTTGTACCAGCCCTCCCAGGTGGTGAAACGCAGCTCGCGCTCGGCGAGGAACGCCTCCACGGCCTCCGGCTCGGGCGAGGCCGGCGTCTGGAGACGGCTGTGGGCGAAGTCGTCCAGCAGGTTCGCCACGGTCTCGTTGGCGTCGCCCTTGGTGTGACCGATGAGACCGACCGGGCCGCGCCGGATCCAGCCGGTGACGTACACCGACTGAAGGTGCTCGCCGCTCTCTTGGAGGACCCGGCCGCCCGCGTCCGGCACGGTGCCCGAGTCGATGTCCCAGGGCAGCTTGGGGAGCTTGTCGGAGAGGTAGCCGACCGCGCGGTAGACCGCGTCGACGTCCCAGTCGGTGAACTGGCCGGTGCCCTTGACGTTGCCGGTGCCGTCCAGTTCGGTGCGCTCGGTGCGCAGGCCGACGACCTTGCCGTCCTCGCCGAGGATCTCGACCGGCGACTCGAAGAAGTGCAGGAACAGCTTGTGCGGGCGGTCGCCGATGTCGCGGATCGCCCAGTTCTCCAGGGTCTTGGCGACCATGTCGACCTGCTTGTTGCCCCGGCGCTCGGCGATCGAGCCCTCGTCGTAGTCGATGTCCTCGGGATTGACGATGACCTCGATGGTGGGGGAGTGGTCCAGCTCGCGCAGTTCCATCGGGCTGAACTTCGCCTGCGCCGGGCCGCGTCGGCCGAAGACGTGGATCTCGACGGCCTTGTTCTTCTTCAGGCCCTCGTAGACGTTCGGCGGGATCTCCGTCGGCAGCAGTTCGTCCGCGGTCTTGGCGAGGATGCGGGAGATGTCGAGCGCCACGTTGCCCACGCCGAGGACGGCGACCTTCTCCGCCTCCAGCGGCCAGGTGCGCGGGACGTCCGGGTGGCCGTCGTACCAGGAGGCGAAGTCGGCGGCGCCGTAGGAGCCGTCGAGTTCGACACCGGGGATCTTCAGCTCGCGGTCGGCCATGGCGCCCGTCGAGAAGATCACGCCGTCGTAGAAGGCGCGCAGGTCGTCCAGATTGATGTCGGTGCCGTAGTCGACGTTGCCGAAGAGGCGGACCTGGGGCTTGTCGAGGACCTGGTGGAGGGCCTTGATGATGCCCTTGATGCGGGGGTGGTCGGGAGCGACGCCGTACCGGATCAGCCCGAACGGGGCGGGCATCCGCTCGAAGATGTCGATGGACACACCGGGCTCGGTGGCCACGTCGGACTTGAGCAGAGCGTCGGCGGCGTAGATGCCGGCCGGGCCGGCGCCGACGATGGCTACCCGCAGGGGGCGGGGCATGATCAGGTTCCCTTCGAGAGGCGACAGGCGATCTCGTCGGGAAGCCTAAACTAAGGCAAGCCTAAGCTGGTACGCGGGTCCGATCTATGAGCTCATAAGGCTACTTTATGACCCGGGCGGGCTGTGCGAGCACTCTCTCATGGCGGACGGGAACTCGTTCGGGGTCATCGGCCAACAGCTGTCGACCATGCCCATGACTTAGGGAACCGCATGCAATCGACAGGCGATCCGTGCGTCGAAGACCGTCCCGACGTCGTCCCCAGCGACGACGTCCCCTCCGACGCCTTCGTCGTCGAGCGGTCGTGGGAGGAGCCCGATGCCTTCGAGATCCTCTTCCACCGGTACGCCGACGACATCCACCGCTATGTGGCACGACGGCTCGGCGCCGAGGTCGCCGACGATCTGATGGCCGAGACGTTCGTCATCGCGTTCCAGCAGCGCCGCCGCTACGACCTGTCGCGGCCGCGGGCGCGCCCGTGGCTCTACGGGATCGCCACCAACCTCGTCGGCCAGCACCGGCGGTCCGAGGCGCGGCGGTTGAGGGCGTTCTCGCGCGTCGCCTCCACGGGCGGTGATGACGGCGAGGCGCTCGCCGACCGGGTCGTGGCGCGGGTCGGTGCCGAGCACACCCGCGCCCAACTGGCCGGTGCCCTGGCGAAGTTGCCCGCGCGGTACCGGGACGTACTGCTGGTGATCGCCTGGGGCGATCTGGACTACGCCGAGGCCGCGGAGGCCCTCGGCATCCCCGTGGGCACGGTGCGCTCACGGCTCAACCGGGCGCGGACCAGGCTGCGCGCCGCACTGGGCGGGGTGGACCCCACCGCCCTTCACGAGCAGAACGAGGAGACCGATCGTGGATGACCTCACCGTGGTGCGCGAGTTCGAGGCCGACGTGGCCCCGCTCACCGACGACGCCCGGAGCGCCGCCCGCGCCCGGCTGCGGCGCGCGATCGTCCAGGACGGCCGCCCGAGCGCGCTGTCGCGGCGCCTGATGATCAGGGTCGCGGTGGTCGGGACCGCCACGGCGGCGGCCGCCGGTGGCGTCGTCGTCGCGGGCCGGCACGACGACGGCGGGGGTACGGACGCCCCGCGGATCGCGACACTGAGTGCGGCCGAGCTGCTGCACAAGGCCGCGGCGCGATCCCGTGCCGACAGCGCCGGGACGCCGGTTCCGCGTGACGACCAGTACGTGTACACCAAGATGTTCGTCACCCGGACCTATGTGAAGGGCGGCAAGCGCAGGACCTGGACGGACGAGAGCTGGATGTCCGTGGACGGCTCCAAGCCCTCCAGGCGCCAGGAGTACGGCAAGGTCCACCGCGATCCGCCGCTCGGCAGGCACGAGGTGAGGTGGCCGCCGACCGAGTACGCCAAGCTGGCGGAGTGGCCGACGGACCCGGACAAGCTCCTGGACACGCTGCGGATGGGCCAGGGCACCGACCACAGGTCGGCGAAGACGTCGGTGGGATCGGACAAGGTCCACGCGGCGCCGATGACCCAGGAGGACATCGACAGGCTGGCGTTCGTCAACGCCGTCCAGTTCTTCGTGGTCCCGCGGATCATGCCGCCCGGGCTGGAGGCGGCCACCTTCGAGGCGGTCGCCCGGATCCCCGGCATCCGGATCGACCGCGAGGCGGTGGACGGCCTCGGCCGCAAGGCAGTGGCCGTCTCCTACCCGGCGTTCGACTCCGCGTTCCTCTTCGACGCGACGGACTACACCTACCTGGGGCTGCGGTTGAAGGGGAGCACCGCGGACTGGGTCGACGGGAAGTTCAAGCATCGCGACCGGTACCACGAACTGCGTGCCCGGGAGCAGCTGGGCGTCGTGGACCGCGTCGGTCAGCGCCCGTGACCGGGACCGCGGTGCCTGGGGGCGGTCAGCCGATGTGGTAGCTGTCCCCGTACACCTTCCAGTCCAGCGGCGGGTTCAGGTCGAGGTTGCCCGCGCGCAGGAAGACCCGCTGTGCGGTGTCGACCCGGCTGGTGTCGCTGTGGGCCTCCTCCTGCTTCATGGCCCACACCCGCGCGTCCAGGAACGCGTTCAGCCACGCGACCTCGTCGCCGCCCTGGGCCGGGGGCCGGGCCCGGTTCAGGGCGCGCCCGCGGATGTTGCGGAAGCTGGTCGGGTCGCTGCCGTCGCCGTGCATGACGATGGCGTCGTAGTAGGCGAACTGGCCGAGGACCCGCACCCCGTCCGCCTTGCCCTGCCGTACGGCCGGGCCGAAGTAGACGCGGTCGCGCTCGTCGTTCTGGGCCTGCTGGAAGGCCGGGTCCTGGGCGGCCCGGCGCCAGTCCCGGGGGAAGTTCGGGTCGAGGCCGGAGTGGGAGTCGGTGCCGTCGACCCGGCGCAGTGCGGGGAGGTACGGGGCGAGGACGTTGCCGGGGCGGCGGGCGGTGTAGAGCTCGACGAGGTCGAGCATGTCGCCGGTGCCCGAGCAGAAGCCGATGATGCCGGCGGTGTAGCCGCGACCGTCGCCGATGTCCTCGATGTACCTGTACTGCGCCTTCCAGTCGAGCGAGGAGTTCTCCGCGCTCGACACCAGTTGCATGGCGATCTCCTTCTTCGCCGGGTCGTCGAGTCCGACCGCGCTGGTGCGGGCGGTGGCGGACGCGGGGGCGAGCAGGGGGACGGTGACGGCGGACGCGCCCAGCAGACGGAGGAGAGCGCGGCGGGACATGTGTTTCACGGCGGCTCCAAAAGGAGGTGGGGGGTGGGGAGTTGGCCGTACGTGAACTGATAGGAAGGTTTACTATCAGAGCCGCGACACAATGAGAACCCGTTGCGTCAAAGGTTCGTACCTATGAACAAGCAGCCGCCGCTACGGCAGCGGCTGCTCCGCCCAGATGACCTTGCCCTCCGGCGTGTACCGCGTCCCCCAGCGCTCGGCGAGCTGCGCCACCAGGAACAGACCGCGGCCCCCCTCGTCCGTCATCGCCGCGTACCGCAGATGGGGCGAGGTGCTGCTGCCGTCGAACACCTCGCAGATCAGACTGCGATCGCGCAGCACCCGCACCCGGATGGGCTCACCGCCGTACCGGATCGCGTTGGTCACCAGCTCGCTCAGCACCAGCTCGGTGGTGAACTCCAGTTCCTCGAGCCCCCACAGGGCCAGCTGCCGGGAGACGTCGGCACGGACCCGCCCGACGGCCGCCGGGTCCGAGGGCACGTCCCACTCGGCGACCTGGTCGGCGCCGAGCGCCCGGGTGCGCGCCACGATCAGCGCGATGTCGTCGCTCGCCCGCGAGGTGAGCCGTGCGTCGAGCACCGCCCGGCAGGTGTCCTCCGGCGAGTCGCCGGCCCGTGCCAGCGCGGTCCGCAACAGCTCAAGCCCCACGTCGATGTCCCGCTCCCGGTCCTCGACCAGCCCGTCCGTGTACAGCACGAGACGGCTGCCCTCGGCCAGGTCGAGATCGGCCGTCTCGAACGGCAGACCACCGAGTCCCAGCGGGGGACCGGCGGGCACGTCGGGGAAGTCCACCGTGCCGTCGGGACGGATCACGGCCGGCGGCGGATGGCCCGCACGGGCGACCGTGCAGCGCCGGGTGACGGGGTCGTACACCGCGTACAGACAGGTCGCGCCGGTGACCGGGGCGCTGTCGCCGTCCGGCGTCTCGTCCTGGTCGATCCGGCCGACCAACTCATCCAGCAGCGCGAGAAGTTCGTCGGGCGGGAGGTCGAGCGCGGCGAAGTTGTGGACCGCCGTGCGCAGCCGGCCCATCGTCGCCGCCGCGTACAGGCCGTGCCCGACGACGTCGCCGACGACGAGCGCCACCCGGGCGCCTGACAGCGGCAGCACGTCGAACCAGTCGCCGCCCACGCCGGCCTGCGCGGGCAGATAGCGGTAGGCGATGTCCAGGGCGTTCTGCTCCGGCAGGTTGCGCGGCAGCAGGCTGCGCTGGAGCGTCACCGCCATGGTGTGCTCGCGGGTGTAGCGGCGGGCGTTGTCGATGGACACCGCGGCCCGGGCCACCAGCTCCTCCGCCAGGGCGAGTTCGTCGGCGTCGAAGGGCTGCGGCTTCTCGGAACGCCAGAAGTTGACCACGCCCAGCACCAGTGCTCCGGCCCGCAGCGGCACCGCGATCAGCGAGTGGATGCCGAACTCCAGGATCTGCGCGGTGCGTTCGAGGTCCTGGGCGCGCCAGCCCGGAGCCTCGGCCAGCCGCGCCTCGAGGACCGCCTGACCGGAGTGCAGCGAACGGACCTGCGGGGAGGACGCGACGAGCCGCATCCGCTCGCCCACCGCGTGCAGCGGCGCGTCCTTGCGGATGCCGCTGAACGCCGTACGCCGCAGATCGGTGCCCGCCTCCGGCTGGCCGCCGCTGAGCACCGCGTCGAACAGGTCGACGGTGACGAAGTCCGCGAACCGCGGCACGGCCAGCTCCGCCAACTCCTCGGCCGTGCGGGTCACGTCCAGGCTGGTGCCGATGCCCACACCGGCGTCGTACAGCATGTTCAGGCGCTCCCGCGCCGTCTCCGCGCGGCCGGACAGGGCGCGCAGCTCGGTCGAGTCGCGCAGCGTCGCCACACTGCCGGCCGGGCCGCCCTCCAGGTCCGTCAGGCGCTGGTTGACGGCCAGCAGCCGGTCGCCCACCAGATGCACCTCGTCCGTGGCGACCCGGCCGGAGGCCAGCAGGTCCGCGGCGTCCGCCGGCAGGCCGAGCTCCAGGACGTTCCGGCCCTCGGCGTCGGCGGGCAGATGCAGCAGCCGCTGCGCCTCGTCGTTGGCGAGCAGCAGCCGGCCCTCGCCGCTGACGATGATCACGCCCTCGCGGACGGCGTGCAGCACGGCGTCGTGGTGTTCGTACATCCGGGTCATCTCGTGCGGACCCAGGCCGTGCGTCTGCCGTCGCAGCCGTCTGCTGACCAGTGCCGTGCCCGCCGTGGCCAGGGCGAGGCCGCCGGCGGCCGCGGCCAGCAGGAGCGGCATCTGCTCGTCGGCGGTGCCGCCGACGTGCTCCGTGGTGATGCCGGCCGACACCAGCCCCACGACCTTCCCGTCGGCCCCCTTGACCGGCACGACGGCCTGCACCAGCCGGCCGATGGTCCCGTCGATCTCCTCCGTCACCACCTGCCCCGCCAGCGCGGGTGCCAGCGTGCCGACGAACTTCTTGCCGATCCGGTCCGGCTTGGGATGCGTGTAGCGGATCCCGTCGGTGCCGAGGACCACGATGAAGTCCACGCCGGTCGCCTTGCGCGCCGCCTCGGCCCGGGGCTGGAGGACGGCTGTGGGATCGGGGGTGCTCAGGGCCTCACGGGTGCCCGGCGCGTTGGCGAACGCCTCGGCGACGGCGACCGAGCGGTTGCGGGCCTCGGTCGTGCTGTCGTGCCGCACCTGGAGCACCAGCGTCACCACCGCGGCGACGACCAGCAGCAGCACGATCACGACCTGCGAGAGGAACACCTGCCCGGCGACACTGCGCCAGCCCAAGGTCGACCGCACCTCGGCGACTCGCCCGCGCCGCGACCGGCCTGCGTCACGCTGCGAGAGTCGGGCCATGTGCCATGTCTACACTGCACGGCCGCGTGAGGCGAGGGGCGTCACACACTGTGATACGTCGGATACGTCACCTCAGCGCTGTCTGCGGCGCGTGGCGAGCAACAGGGCGATGTCGTCCGGCCGGTCGGCGGCGTGCCGGGCCGCCGCCGTGAGCCAGTCGGCCACACCCGCCAGCCGGGCCCTGGGGGCGCCGGCCCGGGCGAGGGCGACACGCAGCGCGCTGATGCCGTCGTCGATGTCCACCCCGGGCCGCTCGACCAGCCCGTCGGTGTACAGCGCGAGGACCGCGCCGGGCTCGATCCGTACCGTCGTGACCGGGTAGCGGGCGCCCGGGTCCACGCCGAGCACCACGCCACCGGGCACGTCGAGCACACGGGTGCTGCCGTCGGCGTTGCGCAGCAGCGGCGGTGGGTGCCCGGCGCGGGCCACCCGGGCGAGCCCGGTGACCGGGTCCAGACGGATGTAGCAGCAGCTGGCGAACTGGCCGGGATCGAGGTCGATGAGGAGATGGTTGGTGCCGCTCATCACCTCGTCGGGAGGGTGGTCACCCAGCGCGAACGCCCTGACGGCGCTGCGGAGCTGGCCCATCGTCGCGGCGGCCTGCACACCGTGCCCCTGCACGTCCCCGATGACCAGCGCCAGACCGTCGCCCGCCTCGACGACGTCGTACCAGTCACCGCCCACCTCCATTCCCTGGGTGCCGGGCAGATAGCGGCCCGCGGTCTCCACCAGCGGATGCTGTGTCAGCCGCCGGGGCAGCAGCGCCTGTTGCAGACCGCGGGCGAGCGCGGCCTCGCTCTCGTAGCGCTGCGCCTTCGCCATCGCGTGGGCGATCAGTCCGGCGAGCGCGGTGAGCACCGACCGCTCCTCGCCGCTGAAAGGGCGGGGGCGGTCGAAGCCGAGGATGCAGGAGCCGACCGGCCGCCCGGAGGCGATCAGCGGCAGGAAGGCGCGGGCACCCTCCGCCGCGTCCAGCGGAAGCCCCGGGTAGGCGTCGGTCAGCTGCTGCATCGAGTCGAAGAACAGGGGGCGGCCGGTGGTGAGGGTCTCGACGCCCGGCAGATGCTCGTCCAGCCCCACACCGTCGAACGGGGCGAGGAAGCCCGGCGGGAACCCGGACTCCCACGCCAGGTACAGATGGCGGTCCTGAAGCAGGTAGATCGCCAGCCGGCGCCCGCCGAACACGGGCAGCAGCTCCTTCATCACCACCGCGGACACCTGCCGCGCGGTGACCGCCTCCGTCAGCGCGATCGCCAGGACGATCGGCCGGTACAGCGGCGCCAGCGACGACGTACCGGCCCCGTCGGCGGCCGGGTCCGCCGCCGGCTCCGGCACCCGGCTGGTCGGCTGCACCGTGCAGGTCAGCACGTCCGGGCCGGGATAGACCGACAGCGCGAGCCAGTCGCCCTCGTAGGCGGGGTCCTGGTCGGGCGGCCGCCGCACATGCAGATGCACCGGGTCGGGGGAGAGCAGGGCGCCGCGCAGGTGGTCCTCGACGTCGGGCTGGTTCAGCCACGGCACGACCTCCCACAGCGGGCGGCCCAGGAGGACGTCCCGCGGGCGGTGCAGCAGCTGGGCCGCCCGCGGATTGACGTAGGCGACCAGCCCGAGCCGGTCCAGGCAGAACACGCCCTCCGGCAGCAGGTCGGCGGCGGCGTCGCCCGCCGAGCCGGGACCGGGGTCGAGCACGAAACCCCGCACGGGCCGCGCGCCCGACCCGGCCGGGGAGGTCTCCGGGGTCCAGAACTCCATGAGCCGCAGCCCGCCGTCCGCGACCCGCACGTACAGCGGCAGCGACGGCGTGCTCGCGGCGGCCTCCCGCAGCGCGGTCAGCACGCGCTGCGCGTCGCCGGGGGCCACGGCCCGCGCCAGCGCCTCCACGGTGCCGTCGAACTGCGCGGGCGCCACGCCCAGCAGGGCGTGCAGATGCGCGTCCGCCGTGACCACGCCGGTCGCCGGGTCCCAGGCGAAACGGCCGAGCCGTCCCGTCGACGGGTGCGTGGCGGGCGGCCGCACGCACAGGGGCTCGGTGTCCCAGACGACCGGGCCGGCGCCCCGCAGATCCTCCAGGCGCCGGGCCAGTGCGGCGGCCACCCCCGCGACCCGCTCCCGCTCGGCCAGCACCTCGTCGGCGTCCGCAGCGGCCGGCCGCAGCACGATCAGCACCCCGAAGGTCGTGGACGTTCCTACGACCGGCACGTAGAGCGACCCGAACTGGAACGGCAGTCCGGCCGCGAACTGGGGGTAGCAGCGCATCGTCTCGGTCGCGTTCGGCAGCACCACCTGCCGTCCGAGGCGATAGGCGTCGGCGACCGGGAAGGGACGGTCGGCATGCAGGCGCCACCAGGGCCGGAACAGCGGCCCCGGGAGTCCGGCCAGGACGGCGAGGCGGAGCATGCCGGAGGTGCTCGAACGCAGGTAGATGCCACCGGCATGACCCCCGGCGGCGCTGATCGCCTCCGTCGAGGCGTTGATCAGCAGCGCGGCCAGTCGTCCCGGCGCCCGGTGCGTGTCCTCGCCGCTCCCAGTCATCGGCCTGCCTCGTCCTCACGCCGCCCCACAGGCGACACAGCAAGAATGCGCCACGAGGGGTGTGCGGCGCATCCGGGTGGACGGGGGTGGTCGTGCGCCCCGCCCCCGCGCGACCCCAGCCCACGTGCCCGCCCCCACCTCAGCCGCGCCACCCCTGCATCCCCTCGTACGCGGCCATCACCACCTCCGGTCCGCGATGGTCGGCGCCCGGCTCACGCGTCTGGTTCGTCACGTAGGCCACCGTCATGCGGGCCGCCGGGTCGATCATCACGAGTGACCCGCCCCGTCCGCCCCACCCGTAGGTGGTCCCGAAGCGGCCGTAGCCGAGGCCCCAGCTCACCGTCATGCCCATGACGCGGTCCTCGCCGCTGTACTGCTCCTCCCAGGCCCGCGCGCACCCGCCGGGGGACAGCGGGCGCACCCCGCCCACCGTTCCGGCGCAGGCCATCACCGACTGGACGAGGGCGACCGAGTGGGCGTTGCCGAAGCCGCTCGCGGCGGGTCGGGAACCGCGAGGCCCAGCGAAGCCCCAGGGCTCATATCGTGGGAAGTGATGCGATACCGGCAGTGAGGCGGCAGAGCCATGGCGGACCCGGAGATCGACTACGCGGCGGTGTTCCAGGCACTGCCGGGCATGGTGGCGCTGCTGACACCGGAGCTGGTGTACGCGGACGTCAACGAGCAGTTCGTCCGCATGTCCGGCCGCAGCCGTGAGCAACTGGTCGGCAACTACCTGTTCGACGTCTTCCCCGACAACCCCGACGACCCCGCCGCCTCCGGCATGCGCAACCTGGCCGCCTCCCTCCACCGGGTCCTCGCCACGGGCGAGCGCGACACCATGGCCGTGCAGCGCTACGACGTGCAGTCCCTGGAGCGGCCGGGCCGCTGGGAGGAGCACTACTGGAGCCCGGTCAACGCTCCGGTGCTCGGTCCCGACGGCGAGGTCGCCCTCGTGGTGCACCGGGTGGAGGAGGTCACCGAGTTCATCCGCGACCGGGGCGGCCCCATCGGCACCCGGGCCCGGGCGCTGGAGGCCGAACTGTACCTGCGCGCGCGGGAGTTGCAGGAGGTCAACGAGCGCCTGAGGCGGGCCCACGCCCGCGAGCGGGAGGTGGCGCTGGCCCTCCAGGAGGCGATGCTTCCCACCCCGCGCCTCAAGGGACCCCACCGCGCCGCCGTCCGCTACCGGCCCGCGATCGGCGCGCTGAACGTGTGTGGCGACTGGTACGACCTCGTCGACCTGGACGACGGCGACTGCATCGTCGTCGCGGTAGGCGACGTCGTCGGCCACGGGCTGGCGGCGGCCTGCGCGATGGGCCAGCTGCGCAGCGCGCTGAGCGCCGCGTCGCGGGTGGCCGACGGTCCGGCGCAGGCCCTGGACGTCGTGGGCCGGTACGCGCGCGTGGTCGCGGGCGCGGAGTCCGCCACGGTGGTCGTCACCTTCATCGACTTCGCCGCCCGCACCATCACCTACAGCAGCGCCGGTCACCTCCCGCCCGCCCTGGTCCACCCGGACGGCACGGTCGAGTTCCTCGACGGCGCGACGGACCCGCCGCTGGACGCCAGCCCCGACCCCGTCCCCCGGCCGCAGGCGACGGCCGGCTTCACCGACGGCGCCACCCTCGTGCTCTACACCGACGGCCTGGTGGAACGCCGCGGTGAGGACATCGAGTCGGGCCTCGAACGCCTCGCGGACTCCCTCGCCCGGCACCGCGACCACGATCCGGAGACCTTGGCCGACGTGGTGCTGGGGGAGCTGCTGCCCCCGGCGGGGGCGACGGACGACACGGCCCTGATCGTCGTACGGCTGTGAGGGGCTCGGTGGGGCGGTGGGGCGGTGCCGCGGGCTTGAGGGCTCACGGGGTTGGGGGCCTGCGGGCTTGTGGGTCCGCGGGCGGTGCCCGTTCTGAGGCGCCGTCGGGTCAGCCCCGCGGCAGTACGCGCCTGCCGAGCAGGACGGGCGTGGCGAGGAGCAGGAGACCGGCCGCGGCGAGGGCGGCGCGGGGCGTGGTGAGGGTGGCGAGCAGGCCCCACAGGGCGGTCAGGGCGGCGATGGTCAGTTTGCTGCTGATGGACCAGGCGGACAGGGTGCGGGCGAGACGGTCGGTCGGGGTGTGTTCGAGGCGGAGGGTGGCCAGCACCGGGTTGAAGACACCGATGCAGGTGATGAGCCCGAGTTCGATCACCATCACGAGCAGCAGCCCGGGGACGCCGGGGCCGATGAAGGCCAGGCCGAGCGGCCAGCAGGCGCGCAGGGTCCCGGCGGTGACCAGGACCTTGTGCCGTCCGTACCGGGCGACGAGCCGCCGCGAGAGGCGGGAGCCGATCAGCCCGCCGACGCACGGCACGGCGAAGGCGACGCTGAACTCCCAGGGCGCGAAGTGCAGCGGGCCCAGCATCAGGACGGAGAGCAGGGGGGCGCCCACCATGATGAGGCCGTTGACGAGGAGGGCGTTGAGGAACAGCGGTCGCAGTACCGGGTGGGTGAGGATGAAGCGCCAGCCGTCGAGCAGGTCGCGGGCCTTGAGCCGGGTGCCGGGGGCGGGGCGTGCCGGGCGACTCTCCTGGTGGCCGCCCATGGCGCGGATCCCCACCGCCGACAGCAGGTAGCTGACGGCGTCGGCGGCGATGGTCACCACGGGGCCGAACAGGCCGATGGCGGCGCCGCCGAGGGGCGGTCCGACCATCGTGGTGGTCCACATCGTGGCCTCGAACCGCGCGTTGGCGACCAGTAGATCCCGCTGGGGCAGCAAGCCCTTGAGGCAGGCGCCGGACGCGGAGGTGAAGGTGATGTCGGCCGCCGCGACGAGCACCGACACAACCAGGAGTTGTGCGAAGCTCAGTCGGCCGAACGCGTACGCGACCGGGACGCTGAGCAGCAGGGCGAACCGGGCCAGGTCCATGGCCATCATCACCGGCCGTTTGCGGCGGAACTCCACCCAGGGGCCGAGCGGGACCGCCACCACCGCCCCGACCGCGAGCCCGGCGGCCGCCAGGGCCGACACCTGGGCCGGACCGGCGTGCAGGACCAGGATCGCGACGAGAGGAAAGGCGTTGAGGGCCAGCGCGGTGCCGAGCGCGCTCACCGAGTACGCCGCCCACAACCACCCGAAGGACCGTCCCATGCCGCCGCCTCTCTCGTGACCCCCGGACATCCAAGCGGTCGACGGATCCGCAGATCAAACAACCCCGAGTGGATCTGCCACAACTGGTGGTTGTGTCCTTAGGATGGCGGCCATGGACCTAGACGCCGTGCGGACGTTCGTGACGGCCGCGGAGACGGGGCGGCTCCAGGATGCCGCCACCGCCCTGTCGGTCACCCAGCAGGCGGTCTCCAAGCGGGTCGCCGCGCTGGAGCGGGAACTCGCGGTACGGCTGTTCACGCGCACCGCGCGCGGAGTGCGGCTCACCATCGACGGGCAGGCGTTCCTGCCCCATGCCCGGGCACTCCTCGACGCCGCGGAACGCGCGCTGGCCTCCGTGCGCCCCGGCTCCCGCGCCCTGCGCGTGGACGTGATCGGCCGCCGCCTCGGTCCCGCCGCCCTGCTGCGCGACTTCCACCAGGCCCATCCCGAGGTCGAACTCGACGTGGTCACCCTGTTCGACGCCGAGGAGGCGCTGGCCGCCGTGCGCCACGGGACGATCGACGCGTCCTTCCGCGCCGTCACCGTCCCCGCCCGGCAGTTGCCCGACGGCATCACGGCGGCCCGGGTGCACGACGAACCCGTCCAGCTGCTGACCGGACCGCGCCACGCCCTGGCCACGGCCCGCGAGGTCACCCCCGCGCGGCTCGCCGGGCACCGGATCTGGATGCCGGGCCTCGTCGCCGGTACCGAATGGGCGGCGTACTACGACGAACTAGCCACCGCCTTCGGCCTCACCATCGAGGCGACCGGCCCAGACTTCGGCATCGACCCGCTCCTGGACACGATCGCCGACTCCCCGCACCTGGCCACGCTGGTCGGCGAACAGACCCGCATGGTGTGGCCCGCCGGCCAGGACCTGCGCCGCATCGCGCTGCGTGACCCGACGCCCGTCTACCCGCACTCACTGCTGTGGCGGTCCGACAATCCCCACCCCGCCCTCAGGGCACTGCGCGGGCATCTCGACGCCGCGCGGCGCGGCCCCGTCGGCACGGGGAGCTGGACGCCGCACTGGGCGTGGTGAGACGACCGGCGCCGTCAGAGGGTGGATCCCGGCCGGGCGTCGATCTCGGCGATCAGGGCCTCGACCCGGGTCCTGATCGCGTCCCGGATCGGGCGGACGGCCTCGACGCCCTTGCCCGCGGGGTCCTCCAGGGCCCAGTCCAGGTACGTCCTGCCGGGGAAGACGGGGCAGGCGTCGCCGCAGCCCATGGTGATGACGTAGTCGGACGCCTGGACGGCCTCGGTGGTGAGGATCTTCGGCTCGGCTGCGGAGATGTCGACGCCGACCTCGCGCATGGCCTCGACCGCGGCCGGGTTGACCCGGTCGCCCGGGGCGGAGCCGGCGGAGCGGACCTCGATCCGGTCGCCGGCGAGATGGTGGAGGAAACCCGCGGCCATCTGGGAGCGGCCGGCGTTGTGGACGCAGACGAACAGCACGGAGGCGAGCGGGCTTGAGGGCATGAGGGGGTCCCTTGGGAGCGAGGCGGGGTATCAGCGCGGAGTGATGTGAAAGTATCAGTCCATGCTGACGTCAGTCGACACTGATCTGATGCGGGTGCTGGCCGACCCGCTGCGCCTGCGGATCGTCACCCTGCTCGCGCGGGAGACCCTCTGCACCACGCACCTGATCGAGGAGACCGGGGCGAGACAGACCAACCTCTCCAACCACCTGAAGGTGCTGAGGGAGGCGGGCGTGGTCGAGACGGAACCGTGCGGCCGCTTCACGTACTACCGGCTCAGACCGGAGGTCATCGCCCTGCTCGCGGAGCAGTTCGCCGAACTGGCCAGGACCGCGCAAGCCACCGCCGCGGACAACGTCAAGCGCTCCTGTCCCTGATCCGCGAGAACTCTCGGAGGAGTCCCGTTGACCGTCACCGATGCGTGGCCCGTCCCGCGACCGGACCTGCCCGCCGCCCCTCGCCCCGCACCCCTGACCGCCCGTGCGACGGCCGAACTGGTCGGCACCGCGGCACTGGTCGCCGTGGTGGTCGGCTCCGGCGTCCAGGCGACCGAGCTGACCCGGGACGTCGGCGTCCAACTCCTCGCCAACTCCCTGGCCACCGTCTTCGGCCTGGGCGTCCTGATCCTGCTGTTCGGCCCGGTGTCCGGGGCCCACTTCAACCCGGTGGTCACGCTGGCCGAGTGGTGGACGGCACGACGGGACGGCGGCGGCCTCCCGGCGCGCGAGGTCGTGGTGTACGTCGCCGCGCAGGTGACCGGCGCGATCGCGGGCGCGGTGCTGGCGGACGCGATGTTCGGCGAGCCGTTGGTGCGCTGGTCCACCCACGAACGCTCGGCCGGCCACCTGCTGCTGGGCGAGGTGGTGGCCACCGCCGGCCTGATCCTGCTGATCTTCGGCCTCGCCCGCACCGACCGTCTCCGCCTCGCACCGGTCGCGGTGGCCTCGTACATAGGCGCGGCCTACTGGTTCACCTCTTCGACGTCCTTCGCCAACCCCGCGGTGACCGTCGGCCGCGCCTTCACCGACACGTTCGCGGGCATCGCGCCGGGCTCGGTGCCGGGGTTCGTCGGCGCCCAGCTCCTCGGAGCGATGGCCGGACTGACACTGGCCGCGATCGTCTTCGGCCGTGGCCGGACCGCCCGGTAGCCGCCCCGGTCAGTCGCCCACGAACACCAGATGGCTGCCGGGAGTCGTGGCACAGGCCTCCAGGAACGCGGCCAGTTCCCGCACCGCCGCGGTCTGGGCCGCGCCCGTGCAGCGGCTCAGCAGGCCGGGGATCTCGCGCAGCGCCGCCTCGGCCACCTGCTCGTTGAAGACGGTGTCGTTGTAGGGGGCGACCATCCAGAGCTTGCCCGAGGTGCTGCCGGGCAGCCCGGAGAGCAGCCCGGCCAGCACCTCGCCATGCTCGTGGGACTCGCGGACGAGCGTCGGCTCGCGGCGCCGACCGGACCGGCGCGGGGGCCCGCTGTGCAACTCGAGGTCTATCCCCATGGGGCGATTCTTCCCCGGCCGCCGCCGGTGCCGGTACGTAATTCGGGGGCGCGCACGGCCGATGGGTGACACGCTGCCGTCGGTCCGGTCCGAGGCGTGGGCCGGACGTGGTGGTCGGAGTGTGGGGGACGGGTGCGGGTCGCGGAGCATGCGGTCTGGGAGCGGGACTTCCCGGTCAGGTATCTGCTGGTCCAGGAGGACCTGGACGGCGAGGAGTCGTACTGGGGGCGGTGTGCCGGTGTCGAGGGGCTGTTCGTCGACCAGCCGCCGCCGGCGCGTGAGGTCCTGACGCTGCGGGGCTGCGCCCCCGAAGGCGCGCTGCGGGAGGCCCTGGCGCCGGACGGCGCGGCCACGGCACTGCTCGGTGACATGTGCGTCGAGGTCTGGGACGAGGAACAGCCGCTCCAGTGGTGGACCCTCGTCGACACCGTCGTCCTGGCACAGCGGCCGAACCGGCAGGATCCGGCCCTCGTGGACGTCGTCGTGGGCGCGGGCGTGGAAGCGGAGACCGCGTGGAACCACACCCTGCCGGACCGGCCCGCGTTCAGGGTGTTCGCCGGAACCACGGTGTCCGCGGCTCCCGCCGGTCAATGCCTGGACGTGGAGGGGCTGTTCGTCCTCCGCGGCGGCCGGAGGCCGGTCCCCCTGCACCTCGTCGGCTGCGAGCCCGCCGAGCCGCTGCGCACCGTGCTGGGCCGACGGCGGAAGGACGACCGAGACTGGGTGCAGTTGTGGGCGCTGGACCGCAGCGGCCGGGTGATGTACCGGCACAACGTGCTCCTGCGCATGGAGAAGGCCCGCCCCTCCGTCCTCGGCGCCGACCTGCTCGACATCACCCTCACCGACGGCGGCGACCAGCGTCCCCTCCTCGCCCGTCCGGTCTGGGAGACCTGGTACCGCGGAGCCCCGACGGCCCCCAACCAATGGGCCCCGCTCGACACCGAGGCCCGGCGCGAGTGGCTCGACCTCACCGTCACCGGTCTGCGCGACCGACCCGCCGACCGTGCGGGCGGTGTCCACCACCTCGACGGCACCTTCGTCACCGACCGGCCAGGCCTGCACTGCGCGATGGCCGAGGCGCTGGTGGGGCCCGGCAACTACTTCGGACGGGAGTGGCAGGCCTTCAGGGACTGCCTCGGCGGCGGCTTCGGCATCGCCACCCCTTTCACCCTGGTCTGGCACGACTCCCACATCGCCCGCCGCGCGTTCGAGGACGACGTCTCGGACGAGGGGCTCACCTACTTCGAGGAGATCGTCCACCTCCTGCAACGCTGCGGCGTCACCGTCGAACTGCGCTAGGCGTGTCGGCCCGCGGCGTTGTGCACGCGGATGATGGGCGCCCGGCCGCCGTGTGCGGTGTGGCGGCGTGGTGGTAGGTGTGAGGGACGCGTGCCCGTCAGATCGTGATGACCAGCTTGCCTCGTGGATGGCCCCGCTCCAGATGCCGTACGGCGTCCGCCGCCTCGGCCAGGGGATACGCGCGGTCGACGACGGGGGCGATCGCCCCGGACTCGACGAGTGCCTTCAGGGTGAGCAGGTCCTGGTGCCGGGTGGTCGCGAACAGCGGTCGGATGCGCTGGCCCACGAAGGCGGAGAGCACCAGAGCGCGGACCCACCGGTCCAGTCCGCCGAGCACGGGTCCCGCGTCCTCGCCGCCCACGAGGACGGCGGTCCCGCGGGGCGCGAGAACGCGGCGCAGTCGGGACAGGGAGCGGTTCCCGGCGGCGTCGAGGACGACGTCGTAGCGCACCGGACGGGCGGTGATGTCCTCCCGCGTGTAGTCGATCGCGTGGGCCGCGCCGAGCGAGCAGACCAACTCGACCCCGGTGGGGCCGCACACGCCGGTGACCTCGGCGCCGTAGTGCGCCGCGAGCTGGACGGCGTACGTCCCCACCCCTCCCGACGCACCGATGACCAGCACCCTCTGCCCGGGGCGCGGGCGCGCCACGTCGAGGCACTGGAGGGCGGTGGCGCCGGAGACGGGCAGGGCGGCGGCCTGCTCGAAGGTGAGGCTCGCGGGCTTCGGGGCCAGTTGTTCGGCCTTGCCGCACGCGTACTCGGCGAAGGAGCCGTCGCACTGGCCGAAGACCTCGTCACCGGGCTTGAAGCCGGTCACCTCGGCCCCCACCGCCGCGACCCGTCCGGCGGCGTCCCAGCCGCGCACGGTGTGGGCGGGCCGACGTACCCCGAGCTGCGGACTGAGCCGCGCGATATAAGGCCGTCCGGTCATCAGATGCCAGACGCTCGGGTCGACCCCGGCGGCCCGCACCTCGACGAGGACCTCGTCGTCGCGCGGGACCGGAGGGTCGATCTCCCGCAGGCGCAGGGTGTCGGTGGTGCCGTAGGCGTGCTGGACGATGGCCTTCACAGGGGCCCTCCTTGACCGCCGGATGGTCGGGATGCCCTCGGATCGTCGCGGGGAACCGTGCCGTGGGCCAGTGTTCGGGGGAGGACTGGGCCGGGAGTCGAGGGGAGGGTGGACGCGATGCGCAGGGTTTCCGGCCGGGCCGTCCAGGTGGGTGGGGCTCCGGCCGCGGTGGCGGTCGCACTGTCGGCGGCGACCTGGCTCGTCAGGAACGTCTGGGGCGGGCCCCCGCGTCACGAAGTGCCGTGGACGCGGGGGCCGTTGGGGCGGAGCCGACTAGCGCTGAGCGCTGCCGCGTCGGCGTACGGCGAAGGCGATCGCTCCGGCGGCCAGCAGCACCGCCGCCGCGATGCCGATCCATGCGCCCGTGGACAGGCCGCTGTCGTCGTCCTGCTCGCTGTCCGCGGCCTGCGGGGTGGCGGAGTCGCCGCTCTGCGTGGCGGTCGGCGTCGGCGCCGGGGTCGGGCTCTGTGAGGGGCTGGGGGTGGGGCTGACGGTCGTCGCGCCCGGTGCGGCCGGCTCGAGTTCGAGGACCGGGGCCTCGTTCCCGTGGCCGTGTCCGTGCCCGTCGTCCGACTCGCCCAGCTCGATCCAGCGGTCGACCTTGCCGTCGCTGTACGTCTGGAGCGTCTTGAACGCCAGCTCCTTCGCGTCGGGCAGCTGTCGTACGACGACGGAGTGCTCGGCGTCCGCGCCGGTCTTCAGGGCCGGGCCCTTGACGGTGTAGCCGTCGTCCGTGGCGGCGAACTTCCAGCCGTCCGGGCCGTCTTCGTACGTCACATCGGACGGGCCGATGCCCTTGGGCAGGATCACCCGGAGCTGGGTGATGCCGGCGGTGGCGGACTCCGACTCGGCGGTGAAGGTGAGTTGGACGTTCTCGGCGAGGGCTTGTGCGGTGTCGGCCTCGACCTCGACATGCGCTGCGGCCGGAACGGCGGTGAGCAGAACGGCGGTCGCCGCGGCCGCCGTGGCGACGGCGAGACGGCTGATGGTGCGGGACATGGGTGTCTCCAGGCAGGGGGTGCCGGGGCAGCTGTCACGAGCCTCCCGGCGGATGCCGGGGCGGCCGTCACGAGCCTCCCGGCAGGCGCCAGGGGAGGGCGTAACGGACTTCCAGGCGTGGTCAGTTGACGAGAAAAGGCCTGGAGAGGGGAGGGCCGCGCCGTGTCACCGCATGGGCGAGTACCAGGCCGACGACCTTCGCGCGACCGGCGTCCACCGGCACGCGAACCGGTGCTGCGAGCCGTACAGGCATCCACGGTCGCGTGAACAGCTCGCGCGCGGCGGCGACATGGGCGCGCGCCGTGTCGAGCACGCCGGCGGCAAGGTCGCGGACGAGCGTCCAGCAGGCGGCGTCGGCGCGGTGCAGCAGTACGGCGACGAGCGCGGCAGCCAGCGCGTGGGTCGCGGTCATGGCGAGCGCGTCGTAGGAGTGCGTGGAGGCGCCGCCCCGCAGAAGTCGGCCGTGGTGATGGGCGGGCGGTCGCACGTGGGCGCCCAGCGTCAGCCACAGGTGCAGTCCGGACTGGCCCGCGACGCTGCAGACCACGACCGTGCCGACGTGGCGGGGGCGCCGTGCGCCCACCAGCCCCAGGGCGAAGAGCCCCGCGGCCACCGCCGACCCCTGTCTCCAGGGCACGGCGCCCTCGGCGGCCAGATGATGGGCGCTCACCCCCAACACCGCACCGACTACGGCGAACACCGCGGCCCGCAGGACGGGCAGGGGCGCTGGGCGGTCAGTGGGGGGCCGGTGCATGACCTGCTCATCTTGGGCCATGGGGCGCGGGGTGCGCAGGTCGGTCGGCAAAGTGGGGCCAGGTGCGGGGGACCGCGTCGGTGCGGTGCGGGGCGCCGCCGGTGAATTCACCCGGTGGCGCCCCCGGGTGCGGGGTCAGGAAAGGCGGCGCACGCGCTGGGTGGTCAGGTCGTAACGGGCGCCGACGACGGCCAGTTCACCGGTGGCGACCTTCGCGGCGAGGTCCGGCTCCGTCGCTATCCGGGAGCGTATGGCCCGGACGTTGGCGTCGATGGTGGCGTCGACGCGGGCCCCGCCCTCCTTGGTGCGGTCGATGTTGGGGCGTATCTGATCGGCCAGGTACTGGATGTGGGCCGGGAGCTGGGCGCCGGAGGCGTCGGTCTCGACGGCCGCCTTCACGGCGCCGCAGGACTGGTGTCCGAGGACCACCACCAGGGGGATGGCGAGTTCGAGCACCCCGTAGGCGACGCTGCCGAGCACCGCCTCGTCCAGTACCTCGCCCCCGCTGCGCACGGTCATCAGGTCGCCGAGGCCCTGGTCGAAGACGAGCTCCGGGGGGACCCGGGAGTCGATACAGCCGAGGACGAGGGCGAAGGGGTGCTGAGCCGTCGTCAGGCTCTGGCGCACGGCCGGTGACTCGTCCGGGTGCCGCTCCCGGTAGGTGCGCCAGCGCAGGTTGCCCGCCGCCAGTTCGCGCAGGGCCTCGTCGGGGGTGCTGGGGCGAGGACGGCCCGCGGTGGGGGCGGCGGAGGCGGGGCCGGAGCCGAGGGAGAGGCCGGCGCCGATGACCGCGGCACCGGTGAGCCCGGCACGCAGCAGTGCGCGGCGCCCGGCTCTGTCGGAGGTGTCTTGAGAGTTCACGGGGACGAACGTATGACCGAGTCCGACGAGGGGCACTCTCGTTGCCGAACCATGGTGAAGTGAGGTGTAAACGTTGCGAGTTGATGGACGGTTCTTGGTCTTCTCCAGTCCGTTCCTTGATCAACCTCGCGCCCGTCACCCGGCTGTGTCCCGACCTCGTCGTGACATCTGAAAAGACGTGATGTCCCGTCCGGCCGGCTTCTGCGACGTCGAGGTGCGCACCCTCGGCGCGGTGAATCAGGCGATGTCATGGCGGACTTGTGGAGTTTTCGTCCGGCCTTGATCGGGGGTTGCGGTGGCAACTTCCGTAAAGTAATCAGGTGAATCATGAAATTGTTCAGCCGTGACACCTCGGTCCGTCGCGTGGAGCGCACCGACACGCCCCAACGCCCCACGACGTCACCGGCCGCCGGTACCGCGCTCCTGCCGGATCCGGCGCTGGCGCCCCTGACCGGCGAATGGGTCATCGACCCGGCCCACAGCAGGATCGGCTTCTCGGTCCGGCACGCGATGGTGACCACGGTCCGCGGGTCCTTCGCGGAGTACCAGAGCCGTCTGTACTTCGACGGCCGCGATCCCTCCCGTTCGCAGGCGGAGATCGTGCTGTCGACGGGCAGCGTCGACACCGGCGTGGAACAACGCGACGCCCACCTCGTGGGCCGGGACTTCCTCGACGCCCGGAACTACCCACGGATGCGCTTCACGAGCACCGCCGTGGAGATGGTCGGCAACGATGTCTACCGGATGACCGGCGACCTCACCATCAAGGCCGTCACCCGACCCGTGGTCCTGGACCTGACGTACATCGGCCATGTCACCGATCCCTTCGGCTACCAGCGGGCGGGCTTCGACGGCACCACCACGATCAACCGCTGCGAATGGGGTCTGGCCTACAACTCCAGACTGGCCGAGGGCGGTGCCATGGTGAGCGAGAAGGTCCGCCTCCAGCTCGATATCGCGGCGATCCGCACCGCACCCGTCGGCTGACGCGCTCCGGCGGCCTGGGTCGAAGCGCGGCGCGCGGACGACTGCCGGCCGCGTACGCCGGGCACCCCGTTCCGTCTCCTCCGCAGGCAGCACGGAGTCCTCCTCCTTGAGGAGGACAGCGGCGCCGTGGCTCGTGCAGCGTCACCAACGCGAAGTGGCACCACCCGCACGATGCCCCGGCACACCTCGAACGGCCAGGCTGGTGATCCACCCCGAACCAGACCTGGAGATCCGTTTCTCGTGGCTACCTTCCTGTACCGGACGGGCCGTACCGCCTTTCGAAGGCGCTGGCTCGTGGCGCTGCTGTGGGCCCTGCTCCTCGGCGCCGTCGGTGTCGGCGCCGCCAAGGCACCCGCCGCCTCCGACGACGGCACGTCGTTCATGCCGGGCATCGAGGCGCAGCGGGCGTTCGACCTGATCGGGGAGCGTTTTCCCGGCTCGGACGCCGACGGCGCGAACGCCCGGGTCGTGTTCGTCGCCCCCGACGGGGACAAGGTGACCGCGGCCCGCCACCGCGCCGCCATCGACACGTTCGTGGCGCGGGCGGCCCACGCGCCGGAGGTCTCGCGCGCGGCGAGTCCGTTCACGGCGGGCGCGGTGAGCAAGGACGGCTCCACCGCCTATGCCACCGTGGACTACAAGGTGCAGGCCGCCGATCTCACCGACGCCGACAAGGCCGCGCTGGAGAAGGCCATCAGCGCCGCCCGCGGCTCAGGACTCACCGTCGAGGTCGGCGGCACAGCGCTGGCCACCCAGCCCGCGGCGGGCGGCGCCGCCGAGGGCATCGGGATCGCCCTCGCGGCCGTGGTCCTGCTCATCACCTTCGGGTCCCTGGCGGCGGCCGGCCTGCCGCTGCTGACCGCCGTCGTCGGTATCGGCGTCAGCATGGCCGCGATCCTGGCCCTCGGCAGCACCTTCGGCCTCTCCCTGACCACCGGCACGCTCGCCACGATGCTCGGCCTCGCGGTCGGGATCGACTACGCCCTCTTCGTGGTCTCCCGCTACCGCGAGGAGCGGGAGCGCGGGCACGACCCTGCCGAGGCGGCAGGCCTCGCCGTCGGCACGGCCGGCTCCGCCGTGGTGTTCGCCGGACTCACGGTCGTCATCGCGCTGGCCGGGCTGACCGTGGTCGGCGTGCCGATGCTGGCCAAGATGGGGCTGTGTGCCGCGGGCGCCGTCGTCGTCGCCGTACTGGTCGCGCTCACCCTGGTCCCGGCGCTGCTGGGGATGTGGCCCGAGGCCGTGCTGTCCCGCCGTACGCGCAAGAAGGGCCCCACGAGCGAGTCGGCCGACAACGCTGGTTCGCGGTGGGCGCGGTTCGTGCTGCGGCGCCCGGTGGCCGTGCTGGTGACGGGCGTCCTGGGCCTCGGTGTGCTGGCACTGCCCGCCGCGCAGTTGGAGATGGGGATGCCCGGCGCCGAGTCCAAGCCCGTCTCGTCGACGGAACGGCGTGCCTACGACGCGCTCGCGGACGGTTTCGGCGCGGGCTTCAACGGGCCGCTGACGATCGTGGTGGACGTCCGGGGCGTCGCGGAGCGCGAGGCGGCCGTGCGCGGGGTCGCCGAGGCGATCGGTGCCACCCGCGGCGTGGTGACCGTCTCACGGGCCCGGTTCAACCCGGCCGGTGACACCGCACTGCTGTCGGCGGTGCCGGCCACGGGCCCCAGCGACGAGCGGACCAAGGACCTCGTCCAGGCGATCCGCGGGGAACGCCCCGGCCTGGAGCGGACCACCGGCGCCACCTTCGAGGTCACCGGCAGCACCGCGATGAACATCGACGTCGCGCAGGCGCTGAAGGACGCGCTCGTGCCCTACCTGACCGTCATCGTCGTGCTGGCCCTGATCCTGCTGCTCGTGGTCTTCCGGTCCGTGCTCGTGCCGGTCAAGGCGGCGCTCGGGTTCCTGCTGTCGGTCCTGGCCTCGCTCGGCGCGGTGGTGGCGGTCTTCCAGTGGGGCTGGGGCGCGCACCTGCTCGGCGTGGAGCAGTCCGGCCCGATCATGAGCCTGATGCCGATCTTCCTGGTGGGCATCGTGTTCGGCCTGGCCATGGACTACGAGGTGTTCCTGGTCTCACGGATGCGGGAGGCCTACGTGCACGGGGAGCGGCCCGCCGAGGCGGTCGTCAGCGGCTTCCGGCACAGTGCCCGGGTGGTCGTCGCCGCGGCGGTGATCATGATGGCGGTGTTCTCCGGGTTCATCAGCGCCCAGGAGGCGATGATCAAGACCATCGGCTTCGGTCTCGCCGTGGCGGTGCTGTTCGACGCCTTCGTCGTACGCATGGCGCTGGTCCCGGCGGTGCTGGCCCTGCTCGGGGACAAGGCCTGGTGGCTGCCCGCCCGCCTCGACCGGCTGCTGCCCCGCGTCGACGTCGAGGGCACGGGACTCGCGGCACCCCCGGCGCCGGAGGCCGGGGAGGCGCCGGCCAAGGAACCCGTCCGCACCTGATCTCCCGTACGACGGGTCGCGGCGCCGGGACACACCACGGCGCCGCGACCGGCGATGTGTGAGCATGACTGTCCTCGGACCCCTTCCCGGAGCGTGATGAGCAACATCTGGCAGCGGCGGGCGGCGACCCGTCCCCAAGCCGTCGAGGCCACCAAGCTGGCACTGCTGGTCGCCGTCACCGTCGCCGGTGTCCTCCTGACCCGGTCGGCGATGTCCGAGGTGCCGCCTCTGGGGCCGGGCCTCGCGCTCGCCGCCGTCGCCTCTGCCGCCCTGCCCTGGCGCCGCGGCCACCCGCTGCCCGTCCTCGCCACGACCACGCTGTGCACCATGGCCCAGGGCGCCCTCGGCTATCTCCTGACCGCCGGACTGCTCGGCCCGCTGCTGCTCGCGCAGTACTCCACCAGCGCGCGGCTCCCACGCCGCACCGGCTGGAACAGCGCGCTGGTGGCAGCCGCCGGCCTGGTCGCCGTCGGACTCCTCGTCCCCTCCCTGCACGACTCGCCCATCCTCGGGATCGTCAACCCGGTGGCCATCGTGCTGCTGTCGGCGGCCCTCGGCGCCTATGTCCGGGTCCGTCGCCAGTACGCCGTCGCCCGCGCCGAGCACGCCGTGCACGAGCGCGAGGAGGAGGCCCGGCACCGGGTGATCCAGGAACGGATGCGCATCGCACGGGAGTTGCACGACGTGGTCGCCCATCACCTGACCCTGGCCGACGCCCAGGCCGGCACCGCGGCCCACCTCGCCCGCACCCACCCGGACCAGGCCCTGGAGATCATCGCCGCGCTGCCGGACGCCACCGCCGCCGCACTGCGCGAACTCAAGGCCACCGTAGGGCTGTTGCGTCAGGACAACGACACCTCCGACCTCACTCCCGCGCCGGGACTGGACCACCTGCCCGACCTGGTCGACGCCTGCTCGCTGACCGGCCTGGAGGTGACGGTCGCCGTCGAGGGGGAGCGGCGCGCGCTGCCGCCCGTGCTCGATCTGACGGCCTACCGGATCGTCCAGGAGGCACTCACCAACGTCACCAAGCACGCCGCGACCCGCACCGCCCAGGTCCGGCTCGCCTACACACCCCACTACCTGACCCTGACCGTCGCCAACGCCGCGGCCCCGCACGGCCCGTCGGTCTCCTCGGCGCCCGGAGGCGGCTTCGGGCTGCTCGGCATGCGCGAGCGTGCCGCGGCCGTGGGCGGCACCTTCCACGCCGGCCACCGTCCGCACGGCGGCTTCGAGGTCGCCTGCACCCTGCCGCTGCACAGCGACGCCCCCCTGCCGCCCCACCCCCACGAGAGCCCCGCCCCATGACCATCCGTGTTCTGCTCGCCGACGACCAGGCCCTGCTCCGGGCCACCTTCCGTATCCTCATCGACTCCGTCGAGGACCTGACCGTCGTGGCGGAGGCCGCCGACGGCCGGGAAGCCGTCGACCTCGCCGCCGAGCACCGGCCCGACGTGGTCCTCATGGACATCCGGATGCCGAACCTCGACGGGGTGGCCGCCACCGCGGCCATCTCCGCACGGCCGGAGCTGGCGGGCACCCACATCCTCATCCTGACCACGTTCGAGAACGACGAGAACGTCGCCAAGGCGCTGCGCGCCGGCGCCGGCGGCTTTCTCGGCAAGGGCGTCCGGCCCGAGGAGCTGCTGGCGAGCATCCGCACGGTGGCGGCCGGTGACTCCCTTCTGTCGCCCGCCGCGACCCGGGCCCTGATCACCCGCTTTCTCGCCGCCCCCGACACCGACGGCTTCGTCGCCCTCCCCGAAGCGGTCAAGGCCCTGACCGACCGCGAGCGCGAGGTCACCGCGCTGGCGGCCTACGGCAGGTCCAACGCCGAGATCGCCGAGCAGCTGGTGCTGAGCCCGCTGACGGTCCGCAGCCACATCCAGCGGGCCATGACGAAACTGAACGCCCGTGACCGCGCCCAACTCGTCGTCGTCGCCTACCAGAGCGGTCTGGTGAAGCCGCGTCCCATGAGCTAGGGCGGCGACTTCGGCGCCCGGGCGGGCAGGCATGTGTGGCCCCGCGTGCGTGGTCCCGTGTGTACGCCCGGCGTGTGTGCCCGGCGTGTGCGCCCGGTGTCAGTGCCAGCCGAACCGGCGGTCGACCACGGCGGAGAACTCCTCCAGCGTCAGCACCGCGTCCCCGTTCTGGTCGGCGGCGTCGAACAGCGCGGAGGAGGCGTCGGCGTCCCCCAGACCCCAGAACGGCAGCGCCCCCGACGCGGCGAGCGTGGGACCCTTCGTCCGTAGGGCGCTGATGACCTCCACCCGGGTCAGTGTCCCGTTCCGGTCGAGATCCAGGGCTTCGAACAGGATCCGAGCCTTGTCGCTCATGGGGCAGTCCTCATTCTCTCCACCGGAGGGTGGGCTCACGGAGGGTCAGCTGACCGTCAGCTCCCCGGAGGGTCAGCTCCCCGGAGGGCCAGCTCCCCGGAGGGTCAGCTCCCCGGAGGGTCAGGGCCCTCCTTCCACTCCCTCATCACAACGCCTCCGTACGGGCTCCCGGTTCCCCGGCGCGCCGAGGGCGGTGCGCGTCTCCAGCGCGTGCAGTACCGCCACCATGTCCTCCCGGCCGTGGCCCTGGTCCACCGTCTCGCCGAAGAGGGTGTGGCAGACGTCCAGGAGCGGGGAGGCGATGTCGGCCTTGCGGGCGGCCTCGGCGATGAGCGCGTTGTTCTTGAGTACGTCCGCGGCGGCCGCCTGGGCGCCGAAGTCACGGGCCAGCAGCTTGGGCGCCTTCATCCGGGACACGGCACTGGCCATCGGGCCCGCGTCCAGGACGTCCCGGAGCAGACCCTGGTCGAGCCCGTGCCGGTCCGCGAAGTGGAACGCCTCCGTGAGGCCGGTGACCTGGGTGATCAGGAACAGGTTCACCGAGAACTTCATCAGCAGCGCGCCGGGCACCGCACCGCACGCGAACGTCTGCCGGCACAGGGGTGCCAGCACCGGCCGTACCGTCGCCACGGCGTCCTCGTCACCCGCCAGCATTCCCACCAGCTCGCCGCGCTCGGCCGGGGCGCGGGAGCCGGAGACGGGCGCCTCCACATAGCGGCCGCCCGCGGCCCGGATGTCGTCCTCCAGAGCGCTGGAGTACTCGGCGGAGGTCGTCCCCATGTGGACCACGACATGCCCGGCGACCCGCGCGGCGAAGTCGGGGGCGCCGCGTCCGAGGACCGCGTCCATGGCCGCCTCGTCGGCCAGCATCAGGATCACGGTCCCGGCCCGTTCGAAGACCCCGGCCGCGCTCGCCGCGACCTCCGCTCCCGCGGCGCGCAGTGGTTCACAGCGGCCGGGCGTGCGGTTCCACACGATGAGCGGTGTCCCGGCGCGGACGAGGTTGAGCGCCATGGGCCGGCCCATGAGCCCAAGGCCGATGAATCCGACGTACACGATGTGCCGCCTCTCCGGCTCACCCCGCAGCCGAGCCGCCCGTACCGGTTATGACAGTGGTCATAGTAGCCGTCGTTATGACGGCGGTCATAGGGTGGTGTCGCACCGCTCGACGAACGGGAGACCGAGGAATGTCCGAACGAGGGCCGCGCGAGCGGATGGTCTTCAGCGCGGCCCAGCTCATCCGGCGCGACGGGGTCTCGGCCACCGGTATGCGGGACGTCGCCGCACACGCCGGAGCGCCGCGCGGGTCGCTCCAGCACTACTTCCCCGGCGGCAAGGAGCAGCTGGTCAACGAGGCGGTCGGCTGGGCGGGGCGGTACGCGGGCAAGCGCGTGGCCCGCTTCCTCGGCGCTCTGGAGGAACCGACGCCCAGCGGGCTGTTCGCCGCGATGGTGCGCCAGTGGACCGACGAGTACGAGACCACCGGCTTCGACGGCGGATGCCCGGTGGCCGCCGCGATCGTCGACTGCGCGGAGTCCACCTCCTCCACGCGGGAAGCCGCCTCGGCCGCGTTCGCCGCCTGGCGGGAGCCGGTGGCGGTGGCCCTGGCCGACATGGGCGTGCCCGAGGGGCGGACCGTCGCGCTCGCCACGCTGATGATCAGCACCTTGGAGGGCGCCCTCCTGATGGCCCGAGCCGAACGGGACGTTCGCGCCCTGACGACCGTGGCACGAGAACTCGGCCCCCTTCTCGACGCGGCGGCGAGGGCCGATTGAACGGCGGTGACGCCGCGGTTGCCGGAGCGGGCGACCCACACTGAAGACCCTGCTCGGCAGGGGCACTTCGGCGCTCCCTGGATGGCTCCGGGGGCGTCACCGACTCCGGTGCGGCCGCGGTCGCATCAGGTCCAGGTCCGCGCCCCAGTCGTCCAGCACCGCCCCGTGCCCGGCCTCACGGGCCGCCGCCTCGACCCGTGCGAACAGACTCCGCTGTGCGGGCACGTCGCCGGTGCGGCAGATGTGGTCCACGGCCTCCAGAAGCGGGCCGGTGTCCCAGCCGGGCAGGGGGTGCCGGGCCAGTTCCCACTCCAGGTACCTGTTGTAGGGACGGGGGCGGCGGTCCAGGGCGAAGAGGAGTTCCAGCAGGAACCGCAGGCTGTCGGCGGCGTCCAGACGGGCGGCGAGAGCGTGTCCGTCGCGGGCGTTCTTGATCGACCGGTAGAGGGAGTTGGCGTAGGCGTCGAGGTGGCCCGCGGCTTCCCGGGCCGCCACCTTCGCGTCCAGGTGGGCCGCGGCGGCCAGGATCCGGGCGATGCCTCCTGCCGACCGGTCCAGCACGATCCGGGCACGGGCGAGGGCGTAGCGCTCGAACCCGTGCAGAGCGGTGGCGCGGAACTCCGCGAGGGGGAGGACGACGAGATCGAGCCCGGGGCTGCGGTGGCCGTGGACGCGGGCCAGGTCCGTGGGCACGGCGTCGGCGAGGATGACGTACAGGTCGTGGTCGGAGTGCCGGGTGACCATGTCGTGGTGGGCTCGGGAGCCCTTGAGGACCAGGCCGACGACGGCGGGGTCGGCGGTGGCGCGGGCGACGAAGGCGTCGTAGGTGAGCGGTGGGCGTGCGGTCATGTGCGGTCCCTCTTCCGGGGGCTGACGGCATGGCAGCGACGGGCGGCCCGTGCAGGGGGGCGCCCGTGTCGTCCGCGGCGGCACGAGCCGCCGCTCGGAAGATCAACGCACAGCCGGACGATAGGCCCTGACCGGCCCGGGCCGCACCGGAATTCGCCTCCACGCGACGGAGCGGAGTGCTATCGATCCGAACGGGCACTCGTATGTCACCGACAAGTGGGGGGTGGCCTACCGCTCATGGAGATTTCAGGCGTCATCAGTGCGATCGTGATCGGCATCGTGATCGGTGTGCTCGGCCGGCTCGTCATACCCGGCCGCCAGCGCATCGGTGTCCTGTGGACGATCGTGATCGGCATCGTCGCCGCGTTCATAGGAACCGGCATCGCCGCTGGCCTCGACGTCGCCGACACCGACGGCGTCGACTGGGTCGAGTGGCTCATCCAGATCGCTCTCGCGGCCATCGGCGTGGTGGCGATCAGCAAGGTGAAACTGCGCCGCTGACGGCGCACGGTGAGGGCCGCACCCCGGATGGGTGCGGCCCTTCGCCATGACGGCGATCGAGGCGTGCGGGGTGTCGGGGTGCACAGTTCGTGGCCGGCGTCGGCGGGGAAGTGCCGCATGCGGTTTCCGGTGCGCCGGTGTTCGGCGAGCGCGGGCTCGACATCGGCGCACGCCGTGGGTCGAACGACACCAGTTGGGTGGTCAGGGCCCCGACGGGCTGGCCGCGCTCGTTGAGGAAGCCGAGGTCCGTCGCGCACCGCTCGTGCGCCCCTGGGCCCGTCCTGGCCTCGTTCGGCGGCGTCGGTGAGGCCCTGCTCCAAGTCCCCAGGTCTGCGTCAGGCGTGGTCGCTTCCGCCGAGCCGAGGGTCGACGTGGATCTTGGGTCCCGGGCCCGCCCCGGACGGGCGCTGCCCGGCGAGTACCGGGCCGACGTCGTCGAGACCCACGGTCGCGGCGACGAGCGGTGCGGGGTCCACCGTCCCCTCAGCGTAGGCCCGGATCGTCGCGTCCAGGCCGGGGGACGCGGACAGGACGCCGACCGCCGTGACGTCCTTGAGCAGGAGTGTGCGGTGGTCGAGCCGGGCGGGTTCGCCGGCCAGGCCGATGTACACGACGCGTCCGGCCGGTTCGACCAACTCCAGTGCCCTGTTGGGCAGATGGGGCGCGGTCGAGGCGTCCACGACCGAGTCGAACGGCAGGTCCGGCAGCGTGTCCTCGGTCCAGGTGTGCGCGAACCCCAGGCCGCCGGCGAAGGCGAGGGAGGTCTCGGTGACGCCCATCAGGTGCACCTCGGCACCGGCGGCCCGCAAAAACATCGCGACCAGCAGCCCGATCGTCCCCGGGCCCAGCACCAGGGCGCGGTCGCCGGGCTCCGGCGCGGCGGCCCGCGCCGCGCGCAGGGCGTTGCCGCCCGGCTCCACCAGCGCCCCGAGCACGGCGTCGACGGAGTCCGGAAGGGTGTGCAACGAGGAGGCGGGTACGGCGAGTTGCTCCGCAAGCGCCCCGGCCCGGCCCCCGCGGATGCCGACCTCCTGCCGCTTCTCGCAGACATGTCCGCGCCCTCGCAGACAGCGGCGGCAGCTGCCGCAGCCGAGCATGGTGTCGCCCATGACCCGCCGTCCGAGCAGACCGGGGTCCACACCGGCTCCGACGGCGGCGACCCGCCCGGCCCACTCGTGGCCCAGCCGCATCGGGTAGGCGGAGTGTCCCTGGTGGAGGTAGGCCATCTCACCGGTGAAGAACTCCACATCGGTGCCGCACACCCCGACCCGCTCGACGTCGACGACGACCTCGCCGGGCCCGGCCACCGGCGCCGGGAGGTCCTGGACCTCGTACGTACCGGGGCCGGTCAGGACGAACGCGCGCATGACGGGCGGCTCACCGGTCCCCGAGCACGCCTCGGCGCCACGCGCCGGGCCTCTCGACGCCGTGGTCGACTCGGGCGGCGGGCTTCTCGGTGCCGGGGGCACCGGCGCGCATGAGGTGCACGGGCTGTCTCCAGGGGGCGAGGTGTCGGCTGCTCGGCTCGTGCCGCAGGGCGCGGATCTCGTCGAGGGGAACGATCAGGGCGGCGAGCGGTGTCCGGTAGGCGGCGCGCTGACGCTCATCGCGCCGCGGAGGGTGGCGGGGGAGGTGAGAAACGCCAGCAGGGCAAGGCAGTTGACGCCGTTCTCGTTCTGCTGGTCATCGACGCCGTACCCCCGCTCCCGCGTCGCGGCGAGTTCACGGTGCGACTCGGGCGCCGCGCACAGGTGACTGTCGGCCTGTCGGCCTGTCGGCCTGTCGGCCTGTCGGCCTGTCGGCCTGTCGGCCTGTCGTGCGTCTGCGTAGGCTTCATCGCGTTCCGAACAGTAGACCGCCGTACCGACTGTTGGAAGGGACCCTTGGTGAGGCTCCGCAGCGCGCAGTGGTACGAGGGTCAGGACCGCAACGCCTACATCCACCGCGCCTGGATGCGCCGGGGCGTGCCCGGCGACGCCTTCACCGGGCGGCCGCAGATCGCCATCGCCAACACCGCCTCCGATCTGACCCCCTGCAACGCCCACCTCGACGAGGTCGCCGCCTCCGTCCGCAACGGCGTCTACGAGGCGGGCGGCATCCCGCTGGACCTGCCCGTGGTGTCGCTCGGCGAGACCAACGTACGGCCCACCGCGATGCTCTGGCGCAACATGGCCGCGATGGCCACCGAGGAGATGCTGCGCGCCAACCCCCTTGACGGCGTGGTCCTGTTGGGCGGGTGCGACAAGACGATCCCGTCGCTGCTGATGGCCGCGGCCTCGGTGGATCTGCCCGCGGTCGTCGTGCCCGGCGGCCCCATGCTCAACGGCACGTTCCGGGGCGGCCTGCTGGGCTGCGGCACCGCGGTGTGGCAGCTGTCGGAGGAGGTCCGGGCGGGCACCCTCTCCCAGGAGGAGTTCACCCGCTCCGAGTCCTCGATGATCCGCAGCCGCGGCCACTGCAACACCATGGGCACGGCGTCGACGATGGCCCTGGTCGCCGAGGCGCTGGGCACGGTGATCCCGGGTGTCGCGGGCACCCCGGCCCCGGACAGCCGGCTCCTGGAGGCCGCGCACCGCACCGGACGGCTCGCGGTGGACCTGGTCGCCGCCGACCGGCGGCCGGGCACCTTCCTGACCAAGGCCTCCTTCCACAACGCGATCGTCGCGCTGGCCGCCGTCGGCGGCTCGACCAACGCGGTCGTCCATCTCCTGGCGATCGCGGGCCGGTTGGGCATCGAGTTGTCCCTGGACGACTTCGACCGCATCGGCTCCCGCGTGCCCGTCCTGGTCGACCTCCAGCCCGCGGGCCGCTTCCTCATGGAGGACTTCCACCGCGCCGGCGGTCTCCTCGCCGTCCTGCGCGAGGTCCGCGACCTGCTCGACCCCGACGCGCTGACCGTGACCGGCACACCCCTGGTCGACCACCTCGACGGCGCCGTCGTCTGGGACACCGAAGTCATCCGCGGCCGGGCCGAGCCGCTCGTCGCCGAGGGCGGGATCGCCGTCCTGCGCGGCAACCTCGCCCCCGACGGCGCCCTCGTCAAACCCGCCGCGGCCTCCCCGCACCTGCTGCGCCACCGCGGTCGCGCCGTCGTCTTCGACTCCGTCGAGGACTTCCGTGCCCGCGTCGACGACCCCGACCTCGACGTGGACGCCGACTCCGTCCTCGTCCTGCGCGGCTGCGGCCCCAAGGGCTACCCGGGCATGCCCGAGGTCTCCAACATGCCGCTGCCGAAGAAGCTCCTCGAACAGGGGGTGCGCGACATGGTCCGGATCTGCGACGGCCGGATGAGCGGAACGGCGTACGGGACGGTCGTCCTGCACGTGGCCCCCGAAGCGGCGGCCGGCGGTCCGCTGGGGCGGGTGCGCACGGGCGACCTCGTCATCCTGGACGTCGAGGCCCGCCGGATCGACGTCGACGTACCGGACGACGAACTCGCGCGCCGCGAGCCCGCCCAGGCCATGCTCGACGGCCTCGCCGCCCCGCGCCGCGGCTGGGAGCGGCTCTACGTCGACCACGTGCTGCAGGCCGACACCGGAGCCGACCTCGACTTCCTGCTCGGCTCCAGCGGTTCGGACGTCAGCCGCGAGTCGCACTGAGCGCCGACCCGCACATGACCGCCGATCACGCGTGAGGCGGCGGGGGCGCAACCCTCGGCCGGGTGCAGCCCCGGTCCGAGTGGCCCGTCACAGTCCTACGCCCCCGGGCGGTGACTGCGCGCGGAAGGTACGGCGATAGGTGTCCGGGGGCACGCCGACCGTGCGGTGGAAGTGCCGGCGCAGAGTCGTGGCGGTGCCCATGCCGGTGGCCGTCGCGACGGCGTCGACCCCCGCGTCGGTGGTCTCCAGCAACTCCTGGGCACGGCGGATGCGTTGGGTGAGCAGCCAGCGCAACGGGGTGGTGCCGGTCGCCGCCTTGAAGTGCCGGGCGAGGTGACGTGAGCTGATCCCCGCCCGGCGGGCCAGGTCCTCCACGGTCAGCGGCTGGTCGAGGCGGTCCAGCGCCCACGGCAGCAGCGCGCCGAGGGGGTGGTCGTCGCGGGCCGGCACCGGGGCGGCGACGAACTGGGCCTGGCCGCCCGCCCGGTGGGGCGGCACCACCAGACGCCGGGCCACGGCGTTGGCGACGGCCGATCCGTGGTCCAGGCGGACCAGATGGAGACACAGATCCATCGCGGCGGCCTTGCCGGCGGAGGTGAGCACGGTGCCGTTGTCGACGTAGAGCACGTCCGGATCGACCTCGACCCGTGGGTGGCGGGCCGCCAGCACCTCGGTGTGCGCCCAGTGCGTGGTGGCCCGCCGACCGTCCAGCAGCCCTGCCGCGGCCAGCACGAACGCGCCCGTGCACAGGGACGCCACCCGGGCTCCCGCCTCATGGGCCGCACGCACCGCCTCGACCAGTGCGGCGGGCGGTTCCACGTCGACGTCCGCCCAGCCCGGGACGATCACCGTGTCCGCGCGCCGCAGGGCGTCCAGCCCCTCGTCGGGCTCCAGCCGGAACCGGCCCACGCGCACGGCGCCGGAACCGCACAGGGTGACGTCGTACCAGGGGACGGTGACGCCGACCGGGGCGGCTTCGAACACCTCGTAGGCCATGGAGAGTTCGAAGTGCAGCATTCCGTCGGTGAGGGCGAGCGCGACCGTGGGCATGTCCGAAAGTGTACGGGACTCGTCGTTTCGGACACTCACAGGTGAGCCCCCGTCTTCGACAAGATGGTCCCAGTCGATCAGCGGCAGGTCAGCGAGCTGATCAGTGAGGACAGGGGGAGATCCGATGGGTACCGGACAGACGGTGACGGTGTACGGCGCGTACGGGCACACCGGGCGCTTTGTCGTGGCGCACCTTCGGGAGCGCGGGTTCGTCCCGGTGGCGTCCGGCCGCGACGCCGGGAAGCTGCGGGAGCTGGCCGCCGACTTCCCCGGTCTCGAGGTCCGGCCGGCCGCGGTCGACGACGCGGGCGCGCTGGACGACGCCCTGGCCGGCTCGGACGCCGTGATCAACGCCGCCGGGCCCTTCGCGACCACCGCCGCCCCGGTGATCGAGGCGGCGCTGCGCGCCGGGATCCCTTACGTGGACGTGGCGGCCGAGATCGAGGCCAACGTCGACACCTTCACCGGTTTCGCGGAGCGCGCCCGGGCGGCGGGCGCGGTGATCGTCCCCGCGATGGCCTTCTACGGCGGCCTCGGTGACCTGCTGGCCACGGCCGCGATGGGGGACTGGACGGTGGCCGACGAGGCGCACATCGCCTACGGGCTGAGCGGTTGGCACCCCACCGCCGGGACCCGCGCCGCGGGCGAGGTCTCCCACGGCCGACGGGGCGGACAGCGCGTCCGTCACACCGGGGGGCGGCTGGAGTACCACGACGACCCGCCGGCGGTCGTGAAGTGGCCCTTCCCGGAGCCGCTGGGCATCAGGGACGTCATGGCGGAGTTCACCATGGCGGACGTCGTCACCATCCCCAGCCACCTGGCCGTCCCCGAGGTGAGCACCCACATGGCGGTGGAGGCGGCCCGGGAACTCGCCGCGCCGGACACCCCGGCACCGGCCGCCGCCGACGACCAGGGGCGCTCCGACCAGACGTTCCTCGTCGACGCCGTCGTACGCTCCGGCGGCACCGAACGGCGGGCCGTGGCCCGCGGCCGGGACATCTACGCCGTCACCGCACCCCTCGCGGTCGAGGCGGTCCACCGCATCCTCACCGGCCGGACCAGGACGGTCGGGGTCGCCTCCGCGGGCGAGATCTTCGACGCGGCCGACTTCCTGCTCGCCCTGTCCGACCATCTCTCGGTCGAACTGCGCCAGTAGCGACAGCACGGCCCGGCGGCGCCACGCTCCCCGCCGACGCCCGCCCGGTCCGCTCGCACGCCACCGCCGACGCCCGCCCGGTCCGCTCGCACACCACTGGCGACGTCGTCGACGCACCACGGCACGGGCCGTCCGAGGACAAGGCCACCTGCACGGGGGCACGGGGCGGCTCAACAGGCCCGCGCGGGAGCGGAGTTGACCGAGGCCCGCGCCGGACGCGGCCCCAGACGGTGCCCACCGCTCAGGGCAGCACCTTCACCTGCACCTCCGCGATCCGCCCCCGCTCGTCGAAGCCCACCTCGACCGCGTTGCCGCCGCCGAGGTCCGCCACGATCCGGTCCTCCTCGACCTGCTGGGTCACACCGTGGTGGTCGAAGTAGCCGCCGACGACATGCCGGGCCGAGTACCCGACCAGTCCCGCACCGGTGAGCAGGGTGCGCGGCAGGGTGACCGGGTCCGGGCCGGGGCGCGGGACGCGGCTGTCGTCGGGCAGGAAGTAGACCTGGGTGGCCGGGCCGGCCGGGACGCCGATGTACCCGGAAGCCTCGGCGACTCCCATGCCTGTGAAGGCGAGCATCTCGGCCGCCCGCCGTGGGTCGTCGAACCCGGACAACGGCACGATCTCCTCGGCGAGTTCGGTGATCCCGTGCACCCGCCCGTACCGCCGGACGGCGCCGCCCAGCGCCACCACCTCGGTACCCCGCAGACCCGGGTTGGCCCAGCCCCACATCCAGGACTGCTGCTCCATGTCGTATGTGCCCAGCACCGCCACCCGCAGCTCCAGATCCCCCTGCCGGTAGGTGCAGGAGGGCAGGTCGGCGCTCCAGGGCCCCTCGGGCAGGAACGCGCCCAGCGCCTCCAGCTGTGCCGCTCCCCAGGCGGCATGCCGTTCGGTCTCGAGGAGGAACGCGTCGCTGAAATGGCTCACCATGCCCCGACCCTATGAGGCCCTCGCGATCACAGCTCGGGCAGGGTCGGTCGGCCGAGCTTGTCACCGCAACGGGGTCTTGCCCCCAGGCACGGGATCTCGCACGCTCGACACGCTGCGCTTCCTGCGTTCCGTTCCCTGCGTTCCCTGCGTTCCCTGCGTTCCTGCGTCGAGGAGGACCCGTGCCCGCTGAAGCCGACATCCTGGCGCCGCCGCGCCGAGTGGTCGAACAGGCCGCCCGTTGGGACGCGTTCGTCGACGCAGAGGTACCGGCGAAGGAAGACGGCGCCAACCTCCTCGTCGCCACCTGGAACCTGCGCGCCTTCTCCGACCTCACCAAGGCCTGGACCACCCCGCAAGGCGCTTCGCCGAAGCGGAACTTCACCGACCTCCACCTCATCGCCTCGGTGATCCGCAGGTTCGACGTGGTCGCGGTGCAGGAGGTGCGCGGCAATCTGCGCTCCCTGCGCCACATGCTGAAAGTCCTCGGTGAGGACTGGGCGTTCATCCTCACGGACGTGACGCGCGGCGAGGCGGGCAACAGCGAGCGGCTGGCATTCCTGTTCGACACGCGCCGGGTGAAGCCGTCGGGACTGGCCTGCGAGTTGGTGGTGCCCATCGAGGAGGAGGCGGGCGTGCCCGAGGGCGCGTTGCGGCGCCAGTTCGCGCGTACGCCCTACGCGGTCAGCTTCTTCTCCCAGGGGCAGACGTTCATCCTGGTCACCCTGCACGTCCTGTTCGGCGACCGGGCCGCGGACCGGGTCCCGGAACTGCGGGCGATCGCACAGTGGTTGGCGAGCTGGGCGGAACGGGAGTTCGGCTGGGACCACAACCTCGTCGCGCTGGGCGACTTCAACATCGACCGCGCCGGGGACCCGCTGTTCCAGGCTTTCACCTCCACCGGTCTGGTCCCGGCGCCGTTCCTGGACGGTCTGCCGCGCACGATCTTCGACGACCCGGGTGCCGAGCACTTCTACGACCAGATCGCCTGGTTCACCAAGGGGCAGCGACGCCGGCCGGTCCTGACACTGGAGGCCAGGACCGGGGGCCACCTCGACTTCGTGCCCGGGCTGCGGGGCGATCGGACGCTCAACGAGCTGTCCTGGCACATCTCGGACCACTACCCGCTGTGGGTGGAGTTCGGGATCCCGGCGCCCTGAGCTATTTACGCAGCCAGAAGCCCGACCGCTCCAGCCACAGCGACAGCAGGCCGGCGTCCCCGAACACCTCCAGCGAGGGGTCGGCCGGGGTGCGGCGGCCGTAGAGCAGCAGGACGAGGTCGCTGAGCGGGGCCCGTACCGCCACCGCGGCCTTCGCGTGGGTGTGGCTCCAGATGACGGGTACGCCGGTGAGGTCCACCAGCCACTCGGCGCGGGGCGCGTCGGTGGCGTGCAGATGGAGCGTGCGGCCGGGTCCGGTCAGGGGCGGGGCGTCGGGTCCGGCGGCCTCCAGGACCCGGGGCAGCGCGCCGAACCCCATCCACTCGTCCAGGGCGTCCCGGGCCAGTTCCTCGCGTACGGCGAAGGGGGCGCCCGTGACCAGGGCGGCGTCGGCGGCGTGCAGGGTCGTCTCGTGGGTCATGCGCCGGGCCCAGAACCCCGCGACACCGCTCGGCGCGACGGTCCACACCGGTGCCTCGGGACCGGCCTCGCGCAGGGCGCCGACCAGCTCCGCGGACCCCTCGGCGAGCCAGCCGTCCAGGTCGGCGGCGGCTTCGGGGCCGGGCGAGAAGACGTCGTCGACCATGTCGTGGGCGACGGGTCCGGTGGCCCGGGTGGCGACGATCCGCGCCGCCCACCGGTGGGTCCCGCCGACGTGCCGGGCGAGCTGGGTCAGGCTCCAGCCGGGGCAGCTCGGCACGACGGTCGCGGCCGGCCCCGCCTCGGCGGCCCTGACGGCGGCGCGCAACTCCTCGGTACGGATGACGATTTCGGTGCAGTACGTGTCATGCGTGACATCACTCACCGGGCCACCGTAAGCCGGACCCGGTCACGGCTCAACGCGGTTGGGACCCGCGCGCCGACGGAGAACGCCGCCCGCCGACCGGACCCGCGTCCGGTGTGACCGGGGGGCACGCGCCGCCGGACGACGGGGGCCCGGCCGGCGGACCCTAATGCCAGTCGCTGATCCGGACGTCGTCGGGAGCCGGCCTGCCGCGGCCGGTCTCGGCGTACTCCTTCAGGCTCATCAGGAAGATCGCCCACTTCGTGCTGCAGTGGTGCATGAACTCCACCGGTTCGCGCCAGCCTTCGTGCCTGAACAGGACGATGGTGTAGTCGTCGTGTCGGCTGAGCTTCCAGTCGATCTCGGTGCCGATCCACTCCGCGGGGCCGTCCGTGACGCGCCACCGCACATGACCGGCGGGGTCGAGTGCGAGGATCTCCATGTCGAAGCCGCCGACGTCGCCGAAGCGGAACGCCAGGCGGCCGCCGACCTCGCTCTTGCCGGTGGTGTCGGTGGTCCACCAGCCGGCGATGCCCTCGGGGGTCGCCAGCGCTTGGTAGACCTCGTCCAGCGGCGCGACGGCGCCGACGCGGTGCAGGATGTCGACCATCTTCATGCTCCTTCTGTGGTGGTGCGGCTTCGTTCGATGGCTTCCGCGAGGTGCTTGACGCGACGGAGCCGGGCGTCCCAGGTCGCTCCGACCGCGGCCAGTTGCCGGGCCGCGCGGGCGAGTTGGTCCTCGTCGACCCGGTAGCGCCGCTCCCGTCCGGCGGGCTCGGCGTGGACCAGCCCGACACGGTCGAGGACGGCGAGATGCTTCGCCACGGCCTGTCGGGTCACGGGCAGGCTCGCGCTGAGCGAGGTGGCGGTCCCGGGCCCGGAGGCGAGGAGGAGGTCGATCATCGTGCGCCGGGTCGGGTCGCCGATCGCCGACCACAGATCGTCGTCGAGCGGCGTGCTCACCGGGCCGACGCCAACCGTGCGACATAGGTGCCCAGCCGGGGGATGTAGTGGTCCCACGCACTCGCGTGCTCGCGGTACCGCTCCTCCAGCACCGCGGCCTCCCATCCCATCTCCCGGAACCCGGTCTCGGTCATCCGCACCAGGGTCCCCGTCGGGGTCGGCACGAGATCGAAGGTGACCAGCAGCGAGTCCCCGTCGCGCTCGGCGCCGGTGTGGCACCACCGAAAGGAGAACCGCTTGGGCGGGTCGACCTCGACCACGGTGAGCGCGACGGTCATGGTCTCGCCCGTCGACTCGTCCCGCCAGAAGAGCTCCCCGGGCGCCCCTTCCGCGGGCTCGAACCGGGCGTCGTCCGGCCACCACTCCCGCATGTGCTCCGGCCGGCTGACGACCTCGTAGACGACCTCGGGCGAGGCGTCGACGTGGATGTCGCGCTCGATGCTCCCGTACTCCATTACCGTACTCCCATTCGCAACCATCGGTTGCGTATCAGCCTACGCCGGGGTCGGGTGATGTGCAACCATCGGTTGCGGAAAGTCGGTGTCGGCGGCCGTCAGTTCCGGTTCAGGGTGCGAGTGACGCCCGCGAGCACCGCGGTCGTGAGGATCCAGCCCGCCGCGATGAGGGCGTACGACAGCCAGGCAGCCGTACCGCCGTCCCAGTACCAGGACGTGCGCTGGCCGAGACCGCCGATGGGGATCAGCAGGTCGAGGGTGTAGACGAAGGGGTTGAACGGCGGCACCTGGCCGGGGTCGGTCGCCTTCGGCGTGTGCGTGGCGAAGACCGTGCTGCCGAGCAGGACGAGCGCCGCGAGCCACACACCCGCACGCCAGGGCCGGTAGCCGTAACCGACCGTGGCCTCCAGGAGGTGGCCCCACAGCCGGGCGGGCGGGCTCAGCGTCCTCCTGCGGTGGCGCTGCTTGGCCAGCAGGACCCGGCGGGCATCGTCGTCATGGCCGATCTGCCGGTACCAGGCCGCCAGTTGCTCGTACGGCTGGGCCGCGTAGCCCGGGTGCCGTCGTATCCACGCCAGGCGCCGCTCCACGGCGGATGCCTGGTGTTCGCCGTTCTCGTGCAGGGAGCCGTAGGTGAAGCCCTGGAGCCGTAGCGTCTGCGGCCAGGCGTCCGCACGGTCGTGGAGGGTCGCGGCCCGGGCGTCCTCGAGGTTGACCACGCCGGACGGCGGTTCGGCCGGAGTGAAGACGAACCCTCCCGCCTGCATACGGGCGCAGTCCAGCGCCGTACCGGCGGCGCGCAGGACGGCGCCGTCGAGGGTCACGTGGTCGGAGATCTGGGTGTCCCGCAGGCTGACCGTCCCCTCGGCGGTGAATTCCTCGGCCAGGGTGAGACTGCGGATCACGGCATGATCGGCGAGGAGGGCGAACCCCTCCGGGTGGTGCAGTCGCGCCCATTCCATGTGCAGGCCGCCGGGCAGGTGGGCCCCGAGGAGCCGTACGCCGCCGTGCACCGTGGTCCGGCGGCAGAACATCCCGCCTTCGGTGACGAGCCCGCCGGCGAAGAGAGCCCAGCCGCCGGGGTGGGAGAGGACCGCGTCGGTGAGGATCAACTCGCCGGACAGACGGGCGTTGAGCAGCGCCACGCTGCCATCGATCACGGTCCGGCGCAGGGACAGCCTGCCTTCCACGCGGGCCGTGCTGAGGTCGAGCCCCGGCAGCCGGCTGCCCTTGATGGAGATCGTCCGGGTGGCGGCGCCGGCCAGCCCGACGCCCTGCTCGAACCAGCACCCCTCGAACCGCATCGCATGCCCGATCTCGGCCCCGCCGAGCTCCAGCGCCCCGCTGATCCGCGCGCCCGCGACCCGCAGCGCCGGCACGTGCCCCGGTTCGGCCGGGATCACCCCGAGGAGGAGTGCGGCCACGACGCCCGCCCTGACGGTCCGGTCCTCGCCCCACCCGTCCCCGTGCGCGGGGTCGTCCTCCGGGCCGCCCGTGCGGAAGTCCACCGTGCGGCCCTTGGGATAGGCGTCCCACAACTGTCGTTCCGGCGCGGTGAGTTCCTCGTACACGTGCACGCCGGAAGAGTAGCTGGCCGGGGCGCCGGTGCGACCGAGCGGGCGTGGGGTCGGCTAGGTTCGCGCCCTGGACCCTCGTCACGACCCGTGCGCCTGAACCGCCGGTGCGCCGAAAGGGAGAACACGTCGTGCCGCATGTGCTGACCCTCTGGCGTCAACAGCTGGGCGCCGTACCGGAGTCGGTGTGGGACCGGACCGACGTCGAGGTGCTGATCCTGGCCGACAACGGGCTCACGGAACTGCCGCCGGAGATCGGACGGCTGAGCCGGCTGACCACGCTGGATCTGGGACACAACCACCTCTCGGCCGTGCCGGCGGCACTCGGGCAGCTGACCGGCCTCGACGGCTGTCTCTACCTGCACGACAACGAGTTGACCGAGATCCCGGAGACCCTGGGCGACCTGACCCGGCTGCGCTACCTCAACATCGGCGAGAACAGGCTGACCGCCCTGCCGGACAGCCTGGGACGCATGACCGGACTGATCGAACTGCGGGCCCAGCACAACCGGTTGACCGAACTGCCGCACAGCGTCGGCGACCTCCCCGCCCTGCGCGAGCTCTGGCTGCGGGGCAACGCGCTGCGGAGCCTCCCGGCGACGATGGCCGGCCTGCACGAGCTGCGCCACCTCGACCTGCGCGAGAACGCCCTCCGTGAACTGCCGGAGTTCCTGACCACCTTGCCCCGCCTCGGCCGGCTCGACCTGCGGAGCAACGGACTCACCCGACTGCCGGAACACGTACTGCACATGCCTGCCCTGGAAAGGCTGGACCTGCGCTGGAACCCGTTGGAGCCCCCGGCCCCACTGCTCGCCGAGCTGGAACGGCGAGGGTGCTTCGTTCTCGTATAACGGGTTGGTGAGCGCAGAGAGGGCTTCCCGGAGGCGCCGCGGCAGACTCAGCCGGTCGGCGCTTACAGGTCCTGGGCAGGCAGCCTGCCGTCGGCGGCACGCGCGGGCGCAGGACGTGTCAGGTCAGGTTGAGTCCGCCGTCCAGGATGATGACCTCGCCGGTGAGGTAGGTGCTGGCGATGACCGAGGCCACGAGCCCTGCGACGTCCGAGGGCTGGGCGGGCCGGCCCATGGGGGCCCGGTCGCGCCACAGGGCGTGGGCGTGCGTCCAGTCCTCGGTCATGGGGGTGTCGACCAGACCCGGGGCGATGGCGTTGACGCGTACGTCGGGGGCGAGGGCGGCCGCGAGGAGACGGGTGACGTGGTTGAGCGCGGCCTTGCTCGCCGCGTAGGGCACCGAGGAACCCTTGGGACGCACCCCGGCGTGGCTGGTGATGTTGACGACGCTGCCACCGCCGGGGGACCGGCGCAGTGCGGGGAGCGCGGCCGTGCAGAGCACCCAGGGGGCGATCAGGTTGACCTCCAGCACCTGCCGCCACTCCGCGGGGGTCGCGGCGGCCAGGTCGTCGTGCGGGATGGGCCGGCTGATCCCGGCGTTGTTGACCAGCACGTCCAGCCGGCCGCAGTGGTCCAGGGCCTGCTCGACCAGGGCGCGGGCCTCGTCCTCGACCTCCAGGTCGGCCCGCACGTACACCCCGTCGAGCTCCGCCGCCAGCGCCCGGCCCGCGTCCGCGCTGCGCCGCGAATGCACGACGACCCGCATGCCGTCCGCCGCCAGCCGCCGCGCTACGGCCTCCCCGATGCCCGAGGTGGAACCGGTGACCAGGGCGACGGGGCGATCCGTGGATCCAGTGCTGCTCATGTCCCCGGATCCTGCCATGTTGATCAACACCGGGGACAGCCGGCTCCTGCGGATGCGGATGCGGACGTGGACGTGGACCCCGAGGCCCGTAGTGCGCTGGTCCTGGGTGGGGTGGGGCCGTCGAGTGTGGCGGGACGGCACGACCAGTGCGCCCGGCCGGGGTTCACTCCCGACGACCGCCGACGGTGACTATGCCGGTGATCTTCGAGCTGGTGGCGTTGTCGTAGACGACGTCACCGCCGGACTTCTTCCAGATCCTGAGGCGGAAGCCGTCCGGGGAATCGGTGGCGGTCACGCGGAAGGCGTAACCGCCGGTGCCGTTGACGGTGCCGGAGCCCTGGTAGACCGCCTGGGAGCCGGTCACCACGAGCCAGTCGGAGCCGGTGGAGCGGAACTTCAGTTTCGCCGGGGCGAAGTCGAAGGTCAGCTGACCGAGGGGAACGGTGCCCCATGTCGAGTAGAAGGCGGTGAAGAAGAAGCCGGCCGTGCCGGTCAGGGCCGGCTTGGCGGGGAAGGCGCCGGCCGGCGAGGTGAGCAGACCGGTGCCGAACGCGGGTCCGGCGGCGCGGTCGTAGACGATCAGCTCGGGCAGCGTGCGGCTGTCGGAGGCGCCCTCGTCGTCGGTGAGGGTGATCACCGGGTGCCGAATGCCCGCCTTGCGGAAGGTGTGTTCGGCGCGGCAGCCGTTGGCGGTGACGGTCCCGGCGCTGGGCTCGGTGCCGTCCTTCCAGTCGACCGCGCAGGTGTGGGTGTCCCGGGTGCCCGGGTCGGTGAACCCGGCGGTGACGACCGCCGCCTTGCCGACGGACACCGGCGACTTGGGACCGGCGGCGGAGGTGATGGCCGGCGCCGCGTCGGTGACCTCGACGGTGGTCGTGTCGCTGCTGCGGCCGCCGGTCAGGGTCATCTCGAAGGTGCCGTCGTCGGCGCAGGTGACCGTGGTGCTCGCGGACCCGGCGTCGGCGAAGGTGCAGGGTGCCCCCTCCTCGGCCGTCCACGTGGCCTTGCCCGCGCCGGAGAGCGTGCCGTTCAGCCGGATCGCGTCGCCCTCGGTGCCCTTGGTGTCGGGGCCGGCGTGCACGATGGACACCGGGCCGACGCCGGTCAGCGTCGGCACGACCTTCTTGATCAGACCGTCCGCGGCGAACTCCAGCTTGTCGATGGTGGTTTCGCGGTGGGTGCCGTCACCGCCGGGGATCGCGAAGCGGTGGTAGGCGACGTACCAGTCGTCGGTGCCCGGCACCCGGACGATCGAGTGGTGGCCGGGACCCTTGATCCCGAGGGAGAGGTCCTTCTCCAGGATCACGCCCCGCTTGGTCCACGGGCCGGTGGGCGAGGGGCCGGTGGCGTAGGCGACACGGTAGTTGGGGTCGCGGGTGTCGTTCTCCGACCATGTGAGGTAGTAGGTGCCCTGGCGCTTGATGACGAAGGTGCCCTCGTTGTAGCCGCTGGGGGTGATGTCCTTCATCCTGGTGAGGTCCAGCGAGGTCATGTCGCCGTTCAGCGGGGCCACGTAGGCGTGGCCGTTGCCCCAGTAGAGGTACGACTGGCCGTCGTCGTCGTTGAACACCGCCGGGTCGATCATCTGGCCGCTGAACTGGCCCGCCTTGAGCAGCGGTTGACCCAGCGCGTCCTTGAACGGGCCCGTCGGCGAGTCGGAGACCGCGACACCGATGTTGGCGTCGGCACAGAAGTAGAAGTAGTACCTGCCGTCCTTCTCGGCGATCGTGGGCGCCCAGGCCCTGCTGTCGGCCCAGGAGACGTCGGGGCCGAGGTCGAGGATGACGCCGTGGTCCTTCCAGTGGACCAGGTCGGTGGAGGAGTACGCCTTGAACTGCGTGCCGCTCCAGCCCTCGAAGCCGTCGGTGGTCGGGTAGAGGTAGAAGGTGTCGCCGAACCGCACGATGTTCGGGTCGGCGTTGAGACCCGGCAGCACCGGGCTCCTCATGACGAGCGCCGACACCGTCCAGGTGCGCTTCTTGCCGTCCGACCCGGTCACCTCGTACGTCACCGGCTCGCTGAAGTCGTGCACGCTGCCGGAGGCGGGGCTGATCGCCGCGCCGTGGGCGAGGGTGAACTCCGGTGCCAGGGAGGTGAGATCGGTGCCCTCGGCGAGCGGCAGGGTGACCTTGCCCGCGGCGGCGTCGACGATCGCGTCGACCTTCAGGTCCGGGTGCGTGGCCTTGGCGATGCCCGTGGTGTTGCCGCTGAGCTCCATCACCTCCGAGGCCGACAAGGCGCGGTCGTAGACGCGGAAGTCGTCGACCTCGCCGCCGAAGTAGGGGTCGGAGGAGTACAGGGAGCGGCCGATGTAGCCGCTGTGGTCCTTGTTCGCGTCGTACAGGTCGGACGGCCTGATGGTGGTCGTGGTGCGGGCCGCCTCGAGGCCGTCGACGTAGAGGACCATCGTGCCGGTCGACCCGTCGAGGGTGACGGTGACGTGCTCCCACTGGCCCGGCGTGAGCTGTGCGCCGCCCGTCAGCTTGGACTCCGCGGACCAACTCGCCTTGGTGATGGCGGAGTAGAGCGTGGAGCCACCGTTGGAGGGGGTGGCGAACAGGTACTTGTCGCTGTCGGGGCCGAGCCCGAACAGCCACTGGAAGCTGCTGCCACCCTTCCACTTGGCGTACGTCGAGACGGTGACGCTGTCGACGTCCTTCAGCACGCCGTTCGGGATCTTCACGTACGGCGAGTCCGAGGCGCCGGACATGGCGAGCGAGCCGCCGTGCACACCGGTGCCGAAGGCGGGCGTACGGACGTAGGTGCCGTGGTAGCCGTGTCCGCTGGTGTCCCGGGCGATGTTGCCGCCGGTCTCGTCGAAGTCGTACTCCAGCAGCAGGTCGGCCGGAACGTCCGGGCCCTCCTCGGAGACGGTGACCTCGGCCTGGACGGGGATCGCGGCGCCTTCGGGCAGGGTGCCGGTGACCGTGAAGACTCCGGCCCGGGCGTACGCGGATGCCGGTACGTCCGCCCAGTCGACGGAGACGGGGCGCTTGACGCCGTCGGCGTACTCGGCGATCACCGTGGCCGGCAGGACCGGCGCCTGGCCGATCCTGGTCTCCACCGAGATGTCCTCGACGCCGCTCACGAACTGGTCGGGCTGGTAGGCGCGCAGCAGTCGGTCGTACTCGGCCTGCGTGACCGGCAGGACCGTGCCGTGGCGCGGCTTGGACGGCAGGTCGTAGCCGGTGGACGGCGTCCAGGTGCCGGAGTCGAGGTCGGTCGTCTCGAAGGGGATGTAGCCGCGCCCGCCGAACTCGTCCAGGAACGCGTACCACTTGTCCTCGGTGTTGGACTTGAAGACCAGCGGCCCCTCGGCCGCGTTCATCGCGCCCTTGCCGATGCCCTCCGCGACCGCCGTCCACGACGGGGCGAGGATCGAGTCGCTCTTCTCCTCGAAGATGAACTTGCTGTTGGGCGTGGAGGAGGTGTTGTTGCGCTCGTCCTTCGACAGACGGTAGTAGGTGCCGTCGTGCTGGATCATCGTGGAGTCGATGACCGAGTAGCCGCGGTCGATCCAGACCTTGGGCTCGCTGAAGGTGTAGAAGTCACGGGTGGTGGCGTACATCATGCGGTTGTACGTGTCGCCCGAGTGCGCCTCGTTGTCGTACAGCTTCGACGCCCAGAAGACCACGTACGCGCCGAGCTTCGCGTCGTAGAAGGCCTCCGGTGCCCAGGTGTTGCCCGCGCTGTCGGGGGAGACCTTCACCAGCCGCTGGTTCGTCCAGTGCACCAGGTCGGTGGACTCCCAGACCATGATGGACTTGCTCCCGGTGCGCTGGGAGGCGTCCCAGTCGCCGTTGCCGTAGATCCTGAGGTCGGTGGCGATCTGGTAGAACTTGTCGCCCTCGGGGGAGCGGATGATGAACGGGTCGCGCAGGCCCTTCTCGCCGAGCGTGGAGGTCAGGACGGGCTTGCCGTCGTTCAACTCCCGCCACTTCAGCGGGTCGTTGCCCTTGCTGAGGGCGGCGTAGAGCTGTTCGCCGTCCGAGGTGCCCTCGCCGGTGAAGTAGCTGAACATGTAGCCCTTGAGGGCTTCCTGCCGCGGGAGTTCGGGAACCTTCGCGGTGAAGGACCGGCTCGTCGTCGCGGTGCCCTTGGTGACGGTGGCGGTCAGCTCGACGGTGGCGGCGCCGTCGCCGTGCGCGGGGCGGTGGACGACGCCGGCGGCGGTGATGACGTCCGGGTCCGCGGAGGCCCAGGAGACGTCCGTGCCGTAGTCGCCGCTCGCGGGGAGGGTGAGGTTGCCGCGGACGTCGTCGAGGTTGTGGACGGTGAGGGCGTCGGCGGCCCGCTCGGTGGCGGTCCGGTCGTCGAAGGCGGCCTTGACCGTGACGTCGAAGGACTTGGTGTCGGTCACGGTGCCCTTCTTCAGGGTCGCCGTGAGCGTGACGTGGGCGTCCGGTTCACCGGCGGCGGGCCGGGTCACCTCTCCGGCGTCGGTCACCACGTCGGTGTCGTCGCTGGCCCAGGTCAGGGCGGAGCCGCCCGCGGTGCCGGTGCTCGGCAGGTCCAGGTCGGCGGTCACGGCGCTGGTGTCGCCGAGGCTCAGCGCGGCCTTGTCGTCGACGACACCCTGGGTGGCCACGGGGCGGGAGAGCAGCTCCACCTCGTCGGCGTTCAGGGCGCGGTCGTAGACGCGGAAGTCGCGCATGCGGCCCTTGAAGAGCTTGTCACCGGAGTAGACCGACCTGCCCAGGTAGTTGGCGGTCGTGGTGCCGGAGCCGATGGCGCCCGGGGTGGTGGTGACCGCGGTGTTGCGGCCGACCTCCACGCCGTCCTCGTACAGCACGCCGGTGTTCCCGGTCTGGGTGTAGGTGAGGTGCTTCCAGACCGCGCGGGTGAGGTTGTGGGAGTCGGCGGGCTTGGTGGTCTGCTCCGTGGACCAGTTGCCGGTCGCGATGGAGGTACGCAGCGAGTTGCCGGTGGTGAAGAGGTAGCCGTTGCCGTTGCCGCCGCTGGAGTTGCCGAAGCCGTAGATGAAGTACGGCGTGCTCTGCGTCGCGTCGATCAGGACGTCCGAGGAGACGGTGATCGAGGCCATGCCCTTCATGACGTCGTTCGGCGCCTTGACGTAGGTGTCGGAGCCGTTGAAGACGAGCCCCTGACCGGCGTCGGACCAGTCGGCGGTGCCGACCACCGTGCCGTCGCGCCCGTGGCCGGAGGCGTCGGTGACCGTGCTGCCGGAGGAGCCGTCGAGTTTGTACCAGAGGGCCAGTCCGTCGGTGACGTCGGCGGTGCCCGCCGCCTGCGCGGGGAGGACGGGCGCGAGGAGGCCCAGGAACAGCGACGCGACGGTCAGGCCGGCGAGTCGGCCCGCCCGGCGTCTCGCGCGGGTGCGCGGACGTGCGAAGTACGTCATGTGGGGATTCCCTGCTGAGGCATGGCTGACGGGGGGAGGGACGGCATGGGGGAGCAGGCCGGCGACGACGGGGGTGTCCGCGGCCGTGGACACCTCGCGTTTCGGCTGTGTGACGTCGTGTTGCGAGAGTGTCAAACGGGGTGTGGGGCAGCGTCAAGAGTTTTCGAACCATGTCCGACAGGTCGAACGGCTTTGTCTCCTGGTCAACGGCCGGGGCGCGGCGCCCCGTTGCCGGGCCGTCGCGCCGTGGACCGGCCGCACCCCTACCGGTGCTCCTCCTGCCCCAGCTGCCGCCGGCGCTCCTCGCGGTGGAGGAACCGGCTCATCGGGTCCGCGGCCGACTGCTCCCCCGTGTCCGGGGCGCCCCCGGTGAGGGCCGGGAAGGGCTGGGTGTCCTCCAGGGGATAGGGAGAGATGGTGCTCGCCTCGACGGGCACGTCGGTCGACGCCGCGTACGTGATCGTGTGCGGCAGCATGATCAACGACGTCGTGCCCGACTGCGCGCCCGAAGGCCGCAGTTGCACCCGGATGCCGTGCCGGTCGGAGAGGCGGCCGACCACGAACAGGCCCATCTGGCGGGAGATGTCGGCGTCGACGGTCGGGGGATGGGCCAGCTTGTGGTTGATGGCCGCGAAGTCCTCCGCCGTCAGACCGATACCGCTGTCGTGGATCTCCACCATGACCCGTCCATCAGGCAGCCGGCCCGCGGTGACGTACACCCTGGTCTGCGGTGAGGAGAACGCGGTGGCGTTCTCCAGGAGTTCGGCCACCAGATGCACGAGGTCGCTCACGGCCCCGCCGTGGATCTCGGCGTCCGGGATCCCGGTCAGCTCGATGCGCTCGTACTGCTCCACCTCCGAGGCGGCGGCGCGCAGCACGTCGACCAGGGCGAGCTGCTGCATGCCGTGGTGGTTGGACTCCTCACCGGCCAGGACCAGGAGGTTCTCGCCGTTGCGGCGCATCCGGGTCGCCAGATGGTCCAGGCGGAAGAGGTTCTGCAGCTGGTCCGGATCGGCCTCGTTGTTCTCCAGGTCGGTGATCAGGGCCAGTTGGCCCTCGACGAGGGACTGGCTGCGGCGCGAGAGGTTGGTGAAGATGACGTTGATGTTGCCCCGCAGCGCCGCCTGCTCGGCGGCGAGCCGGACGGCCTCCCGGTGGACCTGGTCGAAGGCGCGGGCGACCTCGCCGATCTCGTCGGTCGAGGTGATGGGGATCGGCGCCACCTGCGTGTCGACGCGTCCGGGAGTGGCCCGGTTGAGCTGGGCGAGCAGGGCCGGCAGCCGCTGCTCGGCGATCTGGAACGCCGAGCCCCGCAGCACGCTCATCCGGCTGCTCATCGAACGCGCCACACTGGCGGCGATCAGGAACGCGGCCAGCGCCGCGCCGAGGACGACGGCCGACAGGACGATGGCGTCCCGGCGCGCGCTGTCGGCGATGTCCTCGGCGTTGGCGAGCGCGGTGTCGCTCAGATAGACCTCGACCTGCCGGTAGGCGTCGAAGGACAGAGTGGAGGCGCCGAAGAAGGAGTCGGTGGTGATGCCCTGCTCGGCAAGGTCCGCGGCGGACTTCCCCGACGCGATCTCGCTGATCATCGTCGTCATGCTCGGCGGGACGACGTACTCCTCACCGGCCTCCTCGGCCCGCACGGCCGCCGCGGCGACCCGCCGTTCGCCCTTGGTCCTGGCCTCGGCCAACGCCTTCTTCAGCCGCGCCGTGTCCTGACCGGTCGCGGCGCCGTCGAACTCCACCAGCGCGACCCGCTGGAGATAGGCGTACGAGCGGAACGAGGCCAGCTGGGAGGCGAGTTCACCCTTCTTGAGCGAGTCGCGGTCCTCGGCCAGGATGTGGGTGCCGATGGCCCGGGTCAGTGACTCGGCGGCCTGGGTCAGGGAGATGGCGTACAGGGCCCGGCCGAAGCTCGCCTGGTTGCTGCTGCCGAAGCCGAGTTCGTTGGAGAGCTCCATCAGCGGGTGCTGGATGAGGTGATACCGCTCCTCGGTCCGCACACCCGGCAGAGCGGACGTGAACGCGGCCTTGCGGATGCCGGCGAGCTGCTTGCCCCCGCTCTGCACGACGGCCACCCTCCTGAGCAGACGCGCGGTCTGCGGCATCCGCCCGACCGCTTTGTCGAAGGCCGCCCGGTCCTCGTCGGTGACCTTGCGGGCCTCGGCCACGACGTCGGAGTCGGTGTCGCCCTTGAGCAACGGGACGACCGAGAGATCGCGCTCGTTGATCGCGTCGCTGGCGTACTTGTTCGCCGTCTGCACCAGCTCCGCGACCCGGACCGCGTCGTCGGCGCTCTGCCAGGTGTCCACGGCGCGCGACACCCGGAAGCCGCCGAGCACGAGCGTGACGAGGACGGGGATGAGGAGGATGGCCCGCAGTCGACGGGCCACCCGCCAGTTGCGGGTGAAGGACCAGCGCCCCGAAGCCGCCGCCTCGGGCGCCGCTCGCCTTGCTTTCCTCACGTGACTACCGACCTCTCGACGGCGGTACGGCCATGTCGGGCCGATCAAGGCCCTTCTGAAGCGTTACGGAGAACGAGCACTCCGTGTTCAGGTCATGACAGAAACGGAGCGGGTTGAGCTGCCCGGCAGGGCGGCGAACCGAGGTTCAGCGGCTCAGTGGCCCTACAGTTCAGCGGCCCTGCGGCTCAGGGGCCCCGCGGCAAAGGGGCCCCGCGGCAAAGGGGCAGCGCGGCAGCGTGGCACCGCGCTTCGCCGCCACCACCGCGGGCCGCCTATGTTGAGCCCATGACGAGCCCGCATCACCCGCTCCTCTCCGGCCTGGGACGCAACCCCGCGGCCCCCGACCACGTCCTCCAACGGCTGGCCGCCCACAAGGCCGGCCGGCACGGAATGGCGCTGCGCGGCGGGCGCTTGGCGGACGTCGTGGTCGAGGCGCTGCTGGCCCACGGCGACGACGGCGTGGTCGGACTGCGCGCCGACCGGATCTCCCCGGCCATGCGCCGCAGGATCGCCGAGCATCCCGACCCGGCGGTCCGGGACGCCCGCGCGGACTTCGTGCGCCATCTCGTGGACCGTCAAGTGACCGTCGTCCTGGGTGACGTGGAGGAGGCGTACGGCCGACCTCGTGCCGCACTGGCCGGCGATCCGGATCCGAAGGTGCGCGCCGCGGTCGCGGACGCCTGGTACGACCGGCCGATGGCCGTACAGCGGGAACTGCTCGCGGACCCGGATCCGCTGGTGCGGGAGGCCGCCACCCGGCACAGGGACCCGGACATCCCGGCGGACTGGCGGGAGCGCTGTCTCGCCGACCCCGCGATGCGCGCCAACGTGGCCCGCCGCGTCCCGCTCACCTGGGACCAGTTCACCCGGCTCATGGACGTCGTAGACGAGGACCTCCATCAGGCCGTCGCCGCGAACCCGTACCTCTCCGCCGCCATGGTGGCCCGACTCCTGAACGTCGAGGACCCGATGGTCGTGGCCGCGGTGGCGCAGAGCCGCCACGTCGACGCAGCCACCCGTGACCGGCTCTACGCGTTTCTCGAAGCCCGGCGTGCCGAGGGCAGTGTCGCGGCCAACGTGGCGCTGACCTGGGACTTCACGGAACCGGACTGGCTGCGCGAGGCACCTTTGGACGAACGGCTGACCTATCTGGACTGCCCGTACGCGAAGTTCCGGCGTGTGCTCGCGGGCTGCCGCGACCTGCCCGAGGAGGCGTGGCGGCGCCTGGACCAGGACCCCGATCTGGGTGTCCGCCGTACCGCCGCCCGCCGCCCGGACGCGCCCCCGGCGGTCCTGGAGCGGTTGGTCCGCGCCCATGGCGAGGTCTTCCACATCCGGCCGCTGCTCGTCGAGCACCCCAACTTCCCTCGCCAGGCGCTGCGCACCTTCGTCGACGAGCCGGACGCGCACGTGCGTTACGTCGCCCTGCAGGACCCCGACCTGCCCGTACCGGCCCTCCGGCGGCTGGCCGAGGATGCGGACCCGTTCCTGCGCAGCGGTGTCGGCCGCCACCCCAACATCACCGAGGATCTGCTGGAGCGGCTGCTGGCGGACCCGGCCCCCCAGGTCGCCGACGACACCGCCGCCAATCCGGCCCTCAGCCTCGACCGAATGGAGCGCATCCTCGCGGACGCCGGCCTGTGACCAGGTGACGGTCCAGCTCGACGAGGTGGAGAAGGCCTTCGAGCGGATGCACGCCGGCGACGTCCTGCGCTCGGTGGCGGTGTTCTGATGACCGCGTGTATCGAACGCCTCGTCACCTCCGGGCAGTTCAGCCTGGACGGCGGCACCTGGGACGTCGACAACAACGTGCTGGCGCTGCACGCCGGCACGGTCGCCCACACCGGGCCCGAGGACACGGCCACGATCGCCGCCGAGGCCCCGCACCTTCCGGACGGGATCGACCGGGGTCACTGACCGGCCCTCCCGGCCACCGTCACGAGGCGCCTGATCCGCCTGTTTCCGCAGGTGGTTCGGGTGCTTGCAGCTGCCTGGCGGTGGCCCGGCCGGGCGGTGCGAACGAGGCCTGGGGACGCCTTGACAACGCTTCGGAGCCGCCCCCAGACTGACGTTGCGGCCACCGCAATCCGTTTCGCTATACGCACCGAGGTGTCATGATGATTCCCGCGTGCCGTCTCGCGGACCTTCCGCGAGGCGAGGCTCTCAGGCTCGACATCGACCCGCCCGTATCGGTGTTCCACACCGATGACGGCGAGGTCTTGGCGATCGACGACACCTGCACCCACCAGGACGCCTCGCTCGCCGACGGCTGGCTGGAGGGTTGCGAGGTGGAATGCCCGCTGCACGCCTCGAAGTTCGACCTGAGGACCGGCGCCGTCGACGCCCCGCCGGCGAAGCTCCCCGTCCGGACGCACGAGGTCGTCGTCGAGGACGGCATGATCTACGTCCGGGTGTCCACGGACGCCCCCAATCTGCCGCCGTGCGTGGCCGCCCGGCTCGCGGGCGGTCCCGCGTGAGGACCGTGGCCGTCGTAGGCGCCTCGCTGGCCGGTCTGTCGGCGGCGCGCTGCCTGCGCAAGCAGGGCTACGACGGTCGGCTCGTCGTCATCGGCGACGAGACCCACCGGCCCTACGACCGGCCGCCGCTGTCCAAGGAGTTCCTCGCCGGCACCCTCGGCGAGGCGGACCTCGCGCTGGAGACGGACGGCGAGGATCTGCGGGCGGAATGGCTGCTCGGCACCCGGGCCACCGCACTGGACGGCGCCGAGCGCACTGTCCGCCTCGCCGACGGCCGAGAGGTCCGTGCCGACGGTGTGGTCATCGCGACCGGCGCCGCCGCGCGCACGCTGCCGGGCGGCGAGGGGCTCGCCGGAGTGCACACCCTGCGCACCCTGGACGACGCCCGCGCCCTGCGCGACGAACTGGCCCGCGGTGGACGGCTGGTGGTGATCGGCGGCGGCTTCATCGGCGCCGAGGTCGCCTCCACGGCGTGCGCCCTCGGACTCGACGTGACGGTCGTCGAGGTCGCCCGGACACCGCTCGCCGGACCGCTCGGCGAGACCATGGGCGCCGTCGTCGCCGCGCTTCACGCGGACCACGGCGTACGGCTGTTGTGCGGTGTGGGTGTCAAAGGGCTGAGCGGTGAGCGGCGGGTGCACGCCGTGCTCCTGGAGGACGGGCGCAGCGTCCCGGCCGACATCGTCGTCGTCGGCGTGGGCGCGAACCCGTGCGTGGAGTGGCTCGCGGGCTCCGGCGTCGAGCTCGACAACGGCGTCAAGTGCGGTGCCGACGGCCGCACCAGCCTCGCCGGAGTGGTCGCGGTCGGCGACTGCGCCAACTGGTACGACCCCCGTGCCGGTGCCCACCGTCGCGTCGAGCACTGGACCGGTGCCCTGGAACGTCCCGCCGCCGCCGTCGCCGCGCTGCTGGCGGGCGGCGCGGGGGAGCCGGGGGTGCCCCGGCCGCCGTACTTCTGGTCCGACCAGTACGGCGTGAAGATCCAGCTCGCCGGTCACGTCGCCGACGCCGACCGCGTGACCGTGGAGGAGGGCGCCGTGGACGGCCGTGACGTCCTGGCCGTCTACCGCCGTGCCGGACAGCCGGTCGCCGTGCTCGGGATGAACCAGCCCCGGCTGTTCACCCGTTGGCGCAAGCAGCTCGCCGCCGCGCCGTCCTGACCCGCACCCGACGCCGCGGCCCGCCGCGGTGCCGCCACCCGCGGCACGCCGTCCGAAGTCGCTCTTCCCGGTACGTGAACGACCCCTCAACGACGTTTCCCGAGGAGTGCCCCGTGACCTCGCCCAGCCTTCCGGACAGCCTGATCGCCACTCTCCCCGGCTCCTCCTACACCGATCCCGGGGTCTTCGCCCAGGAGCAGGAGCGCATCTTCGAGACCATGTGGTTCTGCGTCGCCCGCGCCTCCGAGCTGGCGAGGCCCGGCGCCTTCCGGACCGTCGACGTGGGCCGCGAGAGCATCCTGGTCACCCGCGCCCGCGACCACTCGATTCGGGCGTACCTCAACGTCTGCCGGCACCGCGGCGCCCAGCTGTGCACCGAGCGGGCCGGCGAGGTCAAACGGGCCTTCCAGTGCCCCTATCACGCCTGGACCTACGGCCTGGACGGCAAGCTCGTCGCGGCGCCCAACCTCACCAAGATGCCCGACGTCGACCGCACCGAGTACGGCCTGGCCGGCGTCGCCGTACGCGAATGGCTCGGCTATGTGTGGGTGTGCCTCGCGGAGAACCCGCCCTCCTTCGAGGAGGACGTGCTGGGAGAGGTGGCGGGCCGCCTCGGGGACGTCGAGTCGATCGAGCGCTACGACATCGACAACCTCTCGGTCGGCAGGCGGATCACGTACGACGTGAAGGCCAACTGGAAGCTCATCGTCGAGAACTTCATGGAGTGCTACCACTGCGCCACGATCCACCCCGAACTCACCGAGGTGCTCCCCGAGTTCGCCGACGGCTACGCCGCCCAGTACTACGTCGGCCACGGCGCCGAGTTCGGCGAGGGCGTCCAGGGCTTCACCGTCGACGGCTCGGCGGGCCTGGACCGCATCCCTGGGGTGGCTGAGGACCAGGACCGCCGCTACTACGCGATCACCGTCAAACCGCAGGTGTTCATCAACCTCGTGCCCGACCACGTCATCTTCCACCGCATGTACCCGGTGGCCGTCGACCGCACGATCGTCGAGTGCGACTGGCTGTATCTCCCGCACGTCGTGGACAGCGGCAAGGACGTCAGCCGGTCCGTGGAACTGTTCGACCGCGTCAACCGCCAGGACTTCGAGGCGTGCGAGCGTACCCAGCCCGGCATGAGCTCCCGGCTGTATGCCAAGGGGGGCGTGCTGGTGCCCAGCGAGCACCACATCGGCGCCTTCCACGACTGGGTGAACGAGCGACTGGGCGGCGCCCAGGGCCGGTTCAGCCCAGGTAGCCCATGCGGTGGCTGATCTCCTCGGCGCCCTTGAGCAGCACCGGGGCGAGTTCGTGCAGCCGCTCCTCGGTGAAGCGGTAGGAGGGCCCGGAGGCGCTCAGCGCGGCGACGACCTTGCCGTCCCGGTCGCGGATCGGGGCGGCCATGGCGTGCAGGCCGATCTCCAACTCCTCGATGGTGTAGGCGTAACCGCGCTCGCGGGCCTCGGCGAGGTTCTTCTCCAGCTTGGTCTTCGCGGTGATGGTGTGCGGGGTGACCTTCTTCGTCCCGGTCTCCGTCAGCAGCGCGGCGCGCTGCTTGGCGGGCAGGTGCGCCAGCAGGATCTTGCCGCTGGACGTGGCGTGCAGCGGGGTCAGCTGGCCGACCCAGTTGTGCGCGGTGACGGCGCCCGGGCCGCGCACCTGGTGCAGGTTGATCGCGTAGTGCTCCTGCATGACGGCGATGTTCACCGTCTCGCCGATCTCCCCGGCGAGGCGCTCGCAGACCGGGCGGCCCTGCTGGGTGATGTCGATGCGTCCGGTGACCGCGCCCGCGAGCCGGACGATGCCGAAGCCGAGCCGGTACTTGCCGCGCTCGCCCGCCTGCTCCACCAGACCGCGTGCCTCCAAGGCGCCGAGCAGCCGGAACGCGGTGGACTTGTGAACGTCGATCTCGGCGGCCACCTCGCTGACGCCCGCCTCGCCACGCTGGGCGAGGATCTCCAGGACGCTGATGGCGCGGTCGACCGACTGCACTCCGCCGGACGGCGAAGTCGACGTTTCGGTGTCTTGGCTGTGGTTGCTCACAGCAAAACTATACGCGTAGTAAACAACGCGACGGCCAGCGACACCGCCGAAACGAAGACCTGTCAAGTTGCGCGTTTCGCAACCTGGTGCGTATAGCGGGACCGGTATTAGCATGCCTCGCATATCTCCGGCGCGAGTGAGACGAGGGACCATGGCTCCTCTGCACTACGACTTCGTCATCGTCGGCGGTGGGTCGGCCGGCAGCGCACTGGCGAACCGACTCTCCGCGGACCGGGCCAACCGGGTCCTGGTCCTGGAGGCCGGCCGCTCCGACTATCCGTGGGACGTCTTCATTCACATGCCCGCGGCGCTGACCTACCCGATCGGCAACCGCTTCTACGACTGGAAGTACGAGTCAGAGCCCGAGCCCCACATGGGCGGCCGGCGCGTCTACCACGCCCGCGGCAAGGTGCTCGGCGGCTCCAGCAGCATCAACGGCATGATCTTCCAGCGCGGCAACCCCATGGACTACGAGCGCTGGGCGGCCGACCCCGGCATGGAGCGCTGGGACTACGCGCACTGCCTGCCCTACTTCCGGCGGATGGAGAACTGTCTCGCGGCCGACCCCGACGACGAGTTCCGCGGCCACGACGGCCCCCTCGTCCTGGAGCGCGGCCCCGCCACCAACCCGCTCTTCACCGCCTTCCAGAAGGCCACCGAGGAGGCCGGCCACGCCCCCACCGACGACGTCAACGGCTACCGGCAGGAGGGCTTCGCCAAGTTCGACCGCAACGTCCACCGGGGTCGGCGCCTGTCCGCGTCCAAGGCCTACCTCAAACCCGCGATGAAGCGGCCGAACCTCACCGTCACCACCCGCGCCCTGGTCACCCGCGTCCTGTTCGAGGGCAAGCGCGCCGTCGGCGTCGAGTACCGGCGCGGTCGCGGCGCCCCGCGGCGAGTGCGCGCCACGGAGGTCATCCTCTGTGGCGGCGCCATCAACTCCCCCCAGTTGCTTCAGCTTTCCGGCATCGGCAACGCCAAGGAGCTCGGCGCGCTCGGCATCGACGTCGTGCACGACCTGCCGGGCGTCGGCGAGAACATGCAGGACCACCTCGAGGTCTACGTCCAGCACGCCTGCAAGAAGCCCGTCTCCATGCAGCCGTACATGGCCAAGTGGCGCGCGCCCTTCATCGGGCTGCAATGGCTCTTCCGCAAGGGGCCCGCCGCCACCAACCACTTCGAGGCAGGCGGCTTCGCCCGCAGCAACGACGAGGTGGACTACCCCAACCTGATGTTCCACTTCCTGCCGGTGGCGGTCCGCTACGACGGCTCCTCGCCGGCCGGCGGCCACGGCTACCAGGTGCACGTGGGCCCCATGTACTCCGACGCCATCGGCTCGGTGAAGATCAGGAGCAGGGACCCGCGCCAACACCCCGCGCTGCGCTTCAACTACCTCTCCACCGAACAGGACCGCCGCGAGTGGGTCGAGGCGATCCGGGTCGCCCGCAGAATCCTCAACCAGCCCGCGCTCGCCCCGTACAACGGCGGGGAACTCTCGCCCGGCCCGCGGGTGGAGAGCGACGAGGAGATCCTGGCCTGGGTCGCGAAGGAGGGCGAGACCGCCCTGCACCCGTCCTGCACCTGCAAGATGGGCACCGACGACATGGCCGTCGTCGACCCGGCCGACCTGCGGGTGCACGGGCTCCAGGGCCTGCGCGTGGTGGACGCCTCGGTCATGCCCTACGTCACCAACGGCAACATCTACGCACCGGTGATGATGATCGCCGAGAAGGCCGCCGACCTGATCCTCGGCAAGGAGCCGCTCGCGCCGTCGACGGCCGCGTACTACCGCCACCGCGACGCCCGACAGGCCGGGTAGCCCGGAGGACGCCGAGCCGGGTGCGGGCCCGAATCGGTAACGCAGGGTTTTCACACCCGCGTTCGGATCGGAGACGTCGAAGTGGACCCTCATGAAGAAGCGGCCCGCCTCTTGACGCAGGTCCGTGGCGTTCGCCATGGTGTTCCACCACAAGCAAAACAATGCATGATGCGCAACGCATTCCGGCTGAAGGGCTCGGCGCGTGGCAGATCTGTACGTGGGTGGCGCGTGGCGGGATCCGGTCGCCGGAGGGCGCCGGGAGATCCGCTGCCCCGCGGACGGCACGCTGAGCGCGACCGTATCGGAAGGAACCCGCGCCGACACCGAGGCGGCGATCGCCGCCGCCCGCCGCGCCTTCGACGAGGGCCCCTGGCCGAGCACCCCCGAACGGACGCGCGGCGCACTGCTGTTGCGCACCGCCGACCTGATCGAGCGCGACGCCAAGGACTTCGCCCGCGCCGAGTCGCTGGACACCGGCAAGCGGCTGGTGGAGAGCGAGTACGACATCGCCGACGTCGTCGCCTGCCTGCGCCACTACGGCGGACTCGGCGGCACCGACGCGGGACGCGTCATCGACACCGGCCGGGACGACGCCGTCAGCCGCGTCGTGTACGAACCCGTCGGTGTGTGCGCGCTGATCACCCCCTGGAACTACCCTCTGCTGCAAGCCAGTTGGAAGGTCGCCCCGGCCCTCCTCGCCGGCAACACGGTCGTGCTGAAACCCAGCGAACTCACCCCCTCCACCTCGATCCTGCTGATGCGGGCGTTGGAGGAGGCCGGACTGCCCGCGGGCGCCGCCAACCTCGTCCTGGGCACCGGCCCCGAGGTGGGCGCCCCGCTCGCCGAGCACCCCGACGTCGACATGGTCTCCTTCACCGGCGGCCTGGAGACCGGCAGACGCATCATGGCGAGCGCCGCCGTGACCGTGAAGAAGGTCGCGCTGGAACTCGGCGGCAAGAACCCCAACGTCGTGTTCGCCGACGCCGACTTCGAGACGGCCGTGGACTTCGCCCTCACGGCCGTCTTCCTGCACTCCGGGCAGGTCTGCTCGGCCGGCGCCCGGCTGATCGTCCAGGACTCGCTCCACGACGCCTTCGTCGACGAGGTCGTCCGCCGCGCCCAACTGATCCGCCTCGGCGGCCCCTTCGACCCCGAGGCCGACACCGGCGCCCTGATATCCGCCGGGCACCTGGCGAAGGTGGAGGCCTATGTCGCGGCGGGGACCGCGGAGGGCGCCGTCCTGCGCTGCGGCGGCGAACGCCCCACCGAACCCGCCCTCGCGGACGGCCACTACTACCCGCCGACCGTGCTCGACGAGTGCCGGCAGGACATGCGCGTGGTGCACGAGGAGTCCTTCGGCCCCGTGCTCACCGTGGAGCGCTTCACCGACGAGGACGACGCCGTACGCATCGCCAACGACACCGAGTACGGACTCGCCGGGGCCGTGTGGACCCAGGACGCGGGCAGGGCCCAGCGGGTCGCCCGGCGGCTCCGGCACGGCACGGTGTGGATCAACGACTACCACCCCTATGTGCCGCAGGCGGAATGGGGTGGCTTCGGGCATTCGGGCGTGGGCCGGGAGCTGGGACCGACCGGCCTCGGGGAGTACCGCGAACCCAAGCACATCTGGCAGAACATCCAACCCCGGCCGCAGCACTGGTTCCGCGGCTGAACGCCGAAGAGAGGTCGCTCGTGACCCCACCACAGACCGAGATGCCGCAGCGGCGCGGCACGCCCCAGGACGCGGACGGCACGCCGGTCATCTCCGTGCGCGGGCTGTGGAAGGTGTTCGGGCCCAAGGCCGAGAGGGTGCCGGAGTCGGAGGAACTGTGCGGGCTGACCCGCCGTGAACTGATGGACCGCACCGGTTGCACCGCCGCCGTGCGCGACGTGGACTTCGACGTCCGCCAGGGCGAGGTGTTCGTCGTCATGGGGCTGTCCGGCTCCGGCAAGTCCACGCTGGTGCGATGTCTGACCCGGCTGATCGAACCCACCGCCGGCGAGATCGTGTTCGAGGGCGAGAACATCCGCGAGGCGGACGCCAGACGCCTGCGCGAGCTGCGCCGCAGCAAGTTCTCCATGGTCTTCCAGCACTTCGGGCTGCTGCCGCACCGCCGGGTCGTCGACAACGTCGCCTTCGGGCTGGAGATCCGCGGCATGAGCCGCGCCGAGCGCGGCAAACGGGCCCTGGAGGTCGTGGAGTTGGTGGGCCTGGCCGGCTACGAGAACTCCTACCCCGACCAGCTCTCCGGCGGTATGCAGCAACGCGTTGGCCTGGCCCGTGCGCTGGCCGGCGACCCGGACGTGCTCTTCTTCGACGAGCCGTTCTCCGCGCTCGACCCGTTGATCCGCCGCGACATGCAGAACGAGGTCATCCGCCTGCACCACGAGGTCGGCAAGACCATGGTGTTCATCACCCACGACCTCTCCGAGGCCCTCAAGCTGGGCGACCGCATCCTCATCATGCGCGACGGCAGGACGGTCCAGTGCGGCACCGGCGACGAGCTGGTCGGGGCCCCCGCCGACGACTACGTCCGCGAGTTCGTCAAGGACGTCCCCCGCGGCGACGTGCTCACCCTGCGCTGGATCATGCGCCCGCCGGCGGACGGCGACGCGCTGGACGGCCCCGAGCTGGGCCCCGACGTCGTGGTGAAGGAGGCCACCCGCGCCGTCCTCGCGGCCGACAGGCCGGTCAAGGTCGTCGAGGACGGCAAGCTGCTGGGCATCGTCGGAGACGAGGAGATCCTCGCGGTGGTCGCCGGGGAGGGCGGCGCGTGATGGCCGTCGCGCTGGAGAAGGCGGCGTCGCCGGCGGGCGTACGGCGGATCAGCCGGCGCGCGGTGGTGGCGGCGATCCTGGTCGCCTGGCTGGTGCTCTTCGCCCTCCTGCGCGGCAGGCAGACGCTGACCCTGGCCGCGGCCGACCTCACCGACCTGCACCGGTGGTTCAACGACGTCAACGACTCCATCGGCGCGAACCGCGACTCCAACCCGCTCTTCCTGTACTTCTTCAACGAGATCCGGCTGGCCATCGACACCCTGGTCACCTTCGTCCAGGATCTGATCTCCCAGCCCGCCGCAGGTCGCCCCGTGCCGCAGATCGGCTGGCTCGGCGTCGTCGGGATCGTCGGCTACGTCTCCTGGGCCGTGGGCAACTGGCGGGTCGCCCTGCTGGCCGTCGCGGGCTTCACCTTCCTCGGCCTGCAAGGCCTGTGGCAGGAGAGCATGGACACCCTCGCGCTCACCCTCTCCGCGGTCCTGGTGGCGCTGCTGTTCGCGATCCCGCTGGGTGTGTGGGCGGGGCTGTCCGACCGGGTGGACCGGATCATGACGCCCTTCCTGGACTTCATGCAGACGATGCCGACCTTCGTCTACCTCGCCCCGCTGACCCTGTTCTTCCTCATCGGCGGCGCCTCCGCGACCATCGCCACCGTCATCTACGCCGCCCCGCCCGCGATCCGCATCACCGCGCACGCCATCCGGACCGTGCCCGAGGCCACCGTCGAGGCCGCCGACTCCCTGGGCGCGACTCGGCGGCAGACGCTGACGAAGGTCCTGCTGCCGATGTCCAAACGGACCGTGGTGATGGGCGTCAACCAGTCGATCATGGCGGCCCTCGCCATGGTGACCATCGCGGCCCTCATCGACGCGCCCGGTCTCGGCAAGACCGTCATCCAGGCCCTGCAGTCGCTCGACGTGGGCACCGCCTTCAACGCGGGCCTCGCCATCGTCGTCATGGCGATCGTCCTGGACCGGGTCACGACGGCGGCCGGCGCCCGCCAGGACACGGCCCGGCACGCGGGTGGCCGGCCGCTGCGGTGGCGGCGTCCGCTGCTGGGCGCGGGCGGTGTCGTCGCGGCGGTCCTCCTCTACCTGTCGCACACCTATTTGTGGGCGGCCGAGTTCCCCGGGGAGGGCGACCTCGGCAGCTCCCTCGCGAGCGGGGCCGACACCGCGACCACCTGGACGCAGGACCACCTGTCGGGCCTGACCAACGCCTTCCGCGACGCCCTCACCAACGGCCTGCTCAACCCGTTCCAGTCCCTGCTCACCGACTCGCCGTGGTGGCTCGTCGCGGCGGTGCTGATCGGGCTCGGCACGGTCCTCGGCGGTTGGCGCGCCGGCGTCACCACGGCGGTCTGTGCGGGCCTGCTCGTCGGCACCGGCCTCTGGTCGGACGCCATGACGACGATGGCCTCGACGTTGGTGGCGACCGTGCTGGTCATGGTGCTCGGCGTGGTCGTCGGGGTGTGGATGGGGCGCAGCGTGCTCGCCGACCGGCTGGTGCGGCCCACCCTGGACGCCGCGCAGGTCATGCCGCCGTTCGTCTACCTGGTGCCGTTCCTGGCGCTGTTCGGCGCGACCCGGTTCACGGCCATCGTCGCCGCGGTCGTCTACGCGGCCCCGGTCGCCATCAAGATCATCGCGGACGGGGTGCGGTCGGTACCGGCGGCCACCGTCGAGGCGGCCACGTCCGCGGGCTGCACCACCTGGCAGATCATCACCAAGGTCCAGCTGCCGATGGCCCGCAGCGCCCTGACGCTCGCCACCAACCAGGGCCTGATCTACGTGCTGTCGATGGTGGTGGTGGGCGGCCTGGTCGGCGCGGGCGCCCTCGGCTACGACGTCGTGGCCGGCTTCTCGCAGGGCCAGCTGTACGGGAAGGGCCTGGCGGCGGGCCTCGCCATCGTCCTTCTCGGCGTCATGTTCGACCGGATCACTCAGGCAGCGGCGCGACGCGTGAGCGCCTAAAGGAGCACTGACCATGGCAACACACATACGACGGTGGAGAGTCGGCGCGGCCGGCACAGCGGTCCTCGCCCTCGCCCTGACCGCCTGCGGCGGCGCGAAGGTCGGTGACAGCTCGTCGGACGCGGGCAGCTCGGGCGCGTGCGGCACCTTCAACCTGGCCGTCAACCCGTGGGTGGGCTACGAGGCCAACGCGGCGGTCATCGCCTACGTCGCGGAACACGACCTCGCCTGCGAGGTCACGAAGAAGGACCTGAAGGAAGAGATCGCCTGGCAGGGCTTCGGGACGGGCGAGGTCGACGCCGTCGTGGAGAACTGGGGTCATGAGGACCTGAAGAAGAAGTACATCACCGGCCAGAAGACCGCCGTCGACGCCGGCCCCACCGGCAACGAGGGGCTCATCGGCTGGTACGTGCCGCCGTGGCTGGCCGAGGCGCACCCCGACATCCTCGACTGGAAGAACCTCGACAGGTACGCGGCCGAGTTCAAGACCTCGGAGTCCGGCGGCAAGGGCCAACTCCTCGACGGCGACCCGTCGTTCGTCACCAATGACGAGGCGCTGGTGAAGAACCTCCAGCTGGACTACAAGGTGGTGTACGCGGGCAGCGAGACCGCGCTCATCCAGGCCTTCCGCAAGGCGCAGAAGGACAAGGAGTGGGTGATCGGCTACTTCTACGAGCCGCAGTGGTTCATGTCCGAGGTGCCGCTGAAGAAGGTCAAGCTGCCCGACTACAAGGCGGGTTGTGACGCGGACGCCGAGAAGATCGCCTGCGACTACCCGGTCTACAAGCTGGACAAGGTCGTCAGCGCGAAGTTCGCCAAGTCGGGCAGCCCGGCCTACGGCCTGGTCAAGAACTTCACCTGGAGCAACGACGACCAGAACACCGTGGCGAAGTACATCGCGGTGGACAAGATGACGCCCGAGGCGGCGGCCAAGAAGTGGGTCGAGGCCAACCGCGCCAAGGTCGACGCCTGGCTCAAGCAGGCCTAGCGAAACGGCTTTTCCCCTGCCCGGCGGGTGGTGCGCGACCGTGCGCACCACCCACCGGGCAGCGCCGTTTCCCGGGCCGTTCCCGGCGGTCACGGCCCCCTTGACACCCCCTCCCGGAGGCAGGCACATTGAGTTGCGCAGCCTGAAGCATGTTGCGTAAAAAGCAACTCACATGGCTTTGATCGCGGAGGTGCGGCGATGGCGGGACCCCGAGTGGTGATCATCGGAGCGGGTGTCGTGGGAGCGGCGCTCGCGGACGAGATCTCCGCACGCGGCTGGACCGAGGTGACCGTGGTCGACCAGGGCCCGCTGCCCGCCACCGGGGGCTCCTCGTCCCACGCCCCGGGCCTGGTCTTCCAGACCAACTCCTCCAAGACGATGACCGAGCTCGCCCGCTACACCGTCGAGAAGTTCTGCTCCCTCGACGTCGACGGCAAGCCCTGCTTCCTCCAGGTCGGCGGCCTGGAAGTGGCCACCACCCCCGAGCGGCTCGCCGAACTTCACCGCCGCCACGGCTGGATCACCGCCTGGGGCATCGAGGCCACCCTGCTCAGCGCCGATGCCTGCGCCGAACGGCACCCGCTCGTCAACCGCGACCGGATCCTCGGCGGCCTGCTGGTACCGACCGACGGCCTCGCCAAGGCCGTCCTCGCCGTGGAGGCACAGATCCGCCGGGCCACCGAACGCGGTGTGCGCTTCCTGCCCCGCCACGAGGTCCTCGACGTCCTGAAGGCCGACGGCACGGTGACCGGCGTCCTGACCGACCAGGGCGAGATCCCCGCCGACATCGTGGTGTGCTGCGCCGGCATCTGGGGCCCGAAGATCGCCCGCATGGCCGGCATGAACCTCCCGCTCACCCCGCTCGCCCACCAACTCGCCTGGACCGGCCCGGTCCCCGCGCTCGCCGGTCAGCGGGAGGAGGCGATCCGCCCGATCCTGCGCCACCAGGACGCCGACCTCTACTACCGCGACCGCTTCGACACCCTCGGCATCGGCTACTACGGCCACCGCCCGATGCCCGTCACGGCCGACGACATCCGCGCCTTCGACGAGAACGACGAGATGCCGTCGGTCCTGAAGTTCACCGAGGACGACTTCGCGCCCGCCTGGACCGAGACCCGGTCCCTGCTCCCCGCGACCCAGGACGCCAAGATCGAGGAGGGCATCAACGGCCTGTTCTCCTTCACCACCGACAACTTCCCGCTGCTCGGCCAGTCCCCGGACCTCAAGGGCTTCTGGGTGGCCGAGGCCGTCTGGGTCACCCACTCCGCGGGCGTCGGCCGGGCCATGGCCGAATGGCTGGTCGACGGCCACTGCTCCTCCTTCGACCTGCACGAGTGCGACGTCAACCGCTTCGAGCCCCACCAGCTGGCCTCGGAGTACGTACTGGCCCGCGACTGCCAGAACTTCGTCGAGGTCTACGACATCCTCCACCCGCTCCAGCCCTCCGACGACCCGCGCCCGATCCGCACCAGCCCCTTCCACACCCGCCAGCAGGAACACGGCGCGTTCTTCCTGGAGGCCAACGGCTGGGAACGCCCCCACTGGTACGAGGCCAACGCGCCCCTCGTCGAGGGCCGCACCATCCCCACCCCGAACGACTGGGCGGCCCGGTACTGGTCGCCCATCGTCGGCGCCGAGGCCCAGGCCACTCGCGAGACCGTCGCGCTGTACGACATGACGGCCCTCAAACGCCTGGAGGTCACCGGACCCGGCGCCGCCGACTTCCTGGAGGGGCTGGTCACCGGCAGGGTCGCCAAGTCCGTCGGCTCGGTCACCTACACCCTGCTGCTCCACCACGACGGCGGCATCCGCAGCGACATCACCGTCGCCCGCCTCGCCCGCGACCGCTTCCAGATCGGCGCCAACGGCAACCTCGACCTCGACTGGTTCACCCGCCACCTCCCCGCCGACGGCACCGTCCAGGTCCGCGACATCACCCCCGGCACCTGCTGCATCGGCCTGTGGGGCCCCCTCGCCCGCCAGGTCCTCCAGCCGCTGACGGACGAGGACTTCTCCGCCGACGGTCTGAAGTACTTCCGCGCCAAGCACGCCTACATCGGCAGCGTCCCCGTCACCGCGATGCGCCTGTCCTACGTCGGCGAACTCGGCTGGGAGCTCTACACCACCGCCGACCAGGGCCTGAAACTCTGGGACACCCTCTGGCGGGCCGCCCAGCCGCTCGGCGGGGTCATCGCGGGCCGCGGCGCCTTCAACAGCCTCCGCCTGGAGAAGGGTTACCGCTCCTTCGGCACCGACATGACCTACGAGCACGACCCCTACGAGGCCGGCCTCGGCTTCGCCGTCAGGCTCGACGAGGGCGACTTCATCGGCAGGGCCGCGTTGGAGCGCCGCAAGGCCGACGTCCGCCGCAAGCTGACCTGCCTCACGATCGACGACCCGCGGTCGGTGGTCCTGGGCAAGGAACCCGTCTACGACGGCGACCGCGCGGTCGGCCACGTCACCAGCGCCGCCTACGGTCACACCATCGGCAAGGGCATCGCGTACGCCTGGCTGCCGACCGAACTCGCCACCCCCGGAACGGTGTTGACCATCGGCTACTTCGACCGGCGCATCGAGGCCGTCGTCGCCGAGGAGCCGTTGTTCGACCCCACGATGTCCCGACTCCGCAGCTGACGCGACCGGCGCTCTCATCCGGTGTGAACTCGCCCAGCGCGTGGCCACGTTGATCACGACCGGCGCCCGCCCGACCGGCTCGGCACCGTCCTGGTCGGAGACGCCGGGCCGTTTGCGCCGGAGGCGCCCTCAGGGCACCTCCGGGCCGCCGTACTCGCTCATCGCATCGATCAGCCAGCGGGCGAGGTGGTCGGCGAAGGACGAACGGGGCAGCAGACGGTACGTCGGTCCCTCGTCGACCTGCCACAGCAGTACGGCGACGGGGCCCACCGTGGTCTGCACCGCCTGGCCGGGACCGAAGACCCGGGGGTGCAGATCCAGCGGGCAGCCCTTCTCCAGGACCTGCCGGGCGGACGGGCCGCTCAGCTCCAGGGTCGTCCGGTGGGCGGAGACGTCCACGACGGAGCCGGGGGCACCCGCGAGGGCCTCCCGCAACCCGGCGAGGACGCCTTCGTCGTGGGACACCACGAGCCACTCGTCCGGGCCCAGCCAGCAGACCGTGTGAGGGCCGGACGCCTCAGTCTGCCCGCACCGGCCGGGGAGCGGTGCCCCGAGAACCAGGCCGATACGGTCGGCCGCTTCGGAGGCGGGGGCGACCCGCACGTTCACCAGGGTGAGGAACGGCCGCTCGGTGAGCGCGACACCACGGGCTCCGGTCACCGCAGCGGCCCGCATCCGCTCCTCCAGGTGCGCCAGCGGGCTCACCCGTGCGTCGACCGTCAGCTGGGTCTCAGCCATCGCGCTTGGTCCCTTCGGGGTCGTAGAGGACGCAGTCGGCCACCTCAACGGGCACCAGGTCCTCGCCCACCGGGGCGAGCAGGGTCTGGCCGAGCCGCGCCCGCCCGTCGGCGACCAGGGCGAGCGCGAAGGGGCGGCCGAGGGCCGGGCTGTGGTAGCTGGAGGTGACATGGCCGAGCATCGGCACCGGCACCGCCGCCAAGTCGGCGTCCGACGCGAGGAGTTGGGTGCCTTCGGGCAGCCGGGTCGCGCGGTCGGCCGGGAGCAGTCCGACGAGTTGCTTGCGGTCGCTGCGGGAGGTGTCGGCGCGGGCGTGGGACCGCTTGCCGATGAAGTCCTTCTGCTGCGACACCACCCAGCCCATGCCCGCGTCCTGCGGGGTGACCGTCCCGTCGGTGTCCTGGCCCACGATGATGTAACCCTTCTCGGCCCGCAGGACGTGCATGGTCTCGGTGCCGTACGGGGTGATGCCGTACGGCCGGCCGATCGCGTCGACCTCCTCCCAGACCGCGAGGCCGTACCAGGCGCAGACGTTGACCTCGTAGGCGAGTTCGCCGGAGAAGGAGATCCGGCAGATGCGCGCCGGGATGCCGGAGGCGAGGGTGGTCTCGCGGAACGCCATGAACGGGAAGGCCTCGTTGGACAGGTCGAGTTCGGGGGCGAGCTGACCGACCACCTCCCGCGACCGCGGTCCGACGACGGCGACGGTCGCCCACTGCTCGGTCACCGAGGTGCAGTACACGTCGAGTTCGGGCCACTCGGTCTGCGACCACTCCTCCAGCCAGTCGAGCACCGCGGCGGCGTTACCGGTCGTGGTGGTCATGAAGTAGCGGTCGTCGTCGAGCCGGAGGGTGACACCGTCGTCGAAGATCATGCCGTCGGGCTTGCACATGACGCCGTAGCGGGCCGTGCCGGGCTTCAGCTTCTTGAAGGCGTTGGTGTAGACGCGGTTGAGGAACTCGCCCGCGTCCGCGCCCCGTATCTCGATCTTGCCGAGGGTGGAGGCGTCCATGAACGCCACGCCCTCGCGGGCCGCGCGACACTCGCGGGCCACGGCCGCGTCCATGCCCTCGCCGGGCCGGGGGTAGTACCGGGGGCGCTTCCACTGCCCGACGTTCTCGAACACCGCCCCCCGCGCCACGTGCCAGCGGTGGATCGACGTCGTGCGCTCCGGGTCGAACAGCTCGCCGCGCTCCCGGCCGGCCAGGGCGGCGAAGGCGATCGGCGTGTACGGCGCCCGGTAGGCCGTGGTGCCGATCTCACCCGGCGCGCCGCCGAGGATCTCCGCGATCACCCCGATCGCGTTGACGCCGGACGTCTTGCCCTGGTCGTTCGCCGTGCCGAGCGAGGTGTAGCGCTTGACGTGCTCGACCTCGCGCATGCCGGTGCCGGTGGAGCGCCGGACGTCGGCGACGGTGACGTCGCGCTGAAGGTCGACGAAGTGGGTGTCCCAGCCGTCGTCGGGGCCGGGCACCAGCCACAGGGCCCGCGTGGGACCTGGCGCGGGCCGTGGGACCTCGGCCGGTACGGCGACCGGGAACCCGGCCCTCGTCGCGGCCACCGCGCCCGCCCGCGCCCCCTCCGCCCGACAGGAGTCCAGCTCGTACGTCCCCCGCGCCGCCCCCACGACCTGCTGGTCCCGTACGGCCCCGTCGGGCACGAAGGCGACCAGCTCGGTGTCCCACCGCAGCCTGCCCTGGCGCTGGCTGTGCAGGTGCACGACCGGGCTCCAGCCGCCCGAGACAGCGAGGAGGTCGCAGTCGAACCGGCTGGGGTCGCCAACGAGTCGGCCCTCGGCGTCGAGGCCGCGCACGGTGACTCCGGTGATCCGACGGTCGCCCGCGGTGTCCACCACCGCACTGCCCGTCCGGACCCGCACGCCGGTCATGGCGGCGATCTCGGCGGCCCGGGGGGACAGTTCGGCGCGCGCGTCCACGACGGCGGCCACCGTCACGCCCGCCCGGTGCAGTGCGGCGACCGTGTCGTAGGCGCTGTCGTTGGTCGTGCTCACCACGGCCCGCGAACCCGGCACCACGGCATACCGGTCGAGGTAGGTGCTTACGGCCCCGGCGAGCATCACGCCGGGCCGGTCGTTGCCGGCGAAGACCAGGGGGCGCTCGTGCGCGCCGGTCGCGAGGATCACCTGGCGGGCCCGGATGTGCCACAACCGCTGCCGGGAGACGCCCTCGGGGGCGTCGGCGCCGAGGTGGTCGGTGCGGCGCTGGAGGGCCAGCACATAGTTGTCGTCGTAGGACCCGAAGGCCGTGGTGCGGTGCAGGACGACGGCCTCGGGGGCGGCGTCGAGGGCCGCGTGCTCGGCGGTCCGGTCCGCGCCTGCGGGCTCGGGCCGCTCGTCGACGAGGATCACGCGGGCGCCCGAGCCGGCCGCGACCGCGGCGGCCGCCAGCCCGGCCGGTCCGGCGCCGACGACCAGGACGTCGGCATGGGCGTACTTCTTGTCGTAGAGGGCGGAGTCGGGGGTCGGGTCCAGGGGGCCCATGCCGGAGAGCGTGGTGGCGGACAGGCCGTCGTAGAGCTCCACGGTCGTGGCGGGGAGCATGCTCTCCGCGCACGAACCCTCGATCCGGACCAGGGCGTTGGGCTCCTCGACACCCGCGGCGACGACGCCGCGCGGGCGGCCGCGGTAGAGCGAGGGGGCGACCTCGACGACGCCGTTCGCCAGCATCGCCGAGGCGAGGGTGTCGCCGGGGTGGCCGGTCAACTCCCGTCCGTCGAGGGTGAAACGCAGCAGTCTGGTCCGGTCGACGCGGCCGCCCTGGCGGAGCCGGAAGCGCTGGTCGGTCATCGGGTCCCTCCGGACTGGGGGAGTTCGGGGCGCGGCTCGTCGGGCCGGTAGGAGGTCAGCACCTCGTGGGTGGCGGTGTCGCGCAGGACGTTGAACCAGCGTCGGCAGCCCACGCTGTGCATCCACCGTTCGGCGAAAGGGCCCTTGGGGTTGTCGCGGTAGAAGACGTACGCGGCCCACTGCTCGTCGGTGAGATCGGCGGCGGACCCGGGGTAGGGGACATGGGCCTGTCCGCCGTAGTGGTACTCGGTCTCGTTCCGGGGCCCGCACCAGGGGCAGTCGATCAGCAGCACGGTGTCCTCCTCAGTGGGCCACGGCCGCGGCGCCGTGCTCGTCGATCAGCGCGCCGGTGGTGAACCGGTCCAGCGCGAAGGGGGCGTTCAGCGGATGCGGCTCACCGGTGGCGAGGGTGTGCGCGAAGGTCCAGCCGGCCGACGGAGTGGCCTTGAAACCACCCGTCCCCCAGCCGCAGTTGACGAAGAGGTTCCCGACGGGCGTGCTGCCGATGATCGGTGAGGCGTCCGGGGTGACGTCGACGATGCCGCCCCAGGTGCGCAGCACGTGCGCGCGGGCGAAGACGGGGAACAGCTCCACCGCGGCGGCCATCTGACGCTCGATCACATGAAAGGAGCCCCGCTGCCCGTAGCCGTTGTAGGAGTCCACGCCCGCCCCCATCACCAGCTCCCCCTTGTGGGCCTGGGAGACGTACACATGGACGTGGTTGGACATGACCACCGTCGGGTGCACCGGTTCGTGCAGCTCGGAGACGAGCGCCTGGAGGGGATGGGACTGCACCGGCAGCCGTACACCCGCCCGCTCGGCCAGCACGCTGCTGTGTCCGGCGGCGGCGAGGCCGACCCGACCGGCGAGGACGCGGCCACGGTCGGTCTCGACGCCCACGACCCGGTCGCCGTCCTTGAGGAACCCGGTGACCTCGCAGCCCTGGATCAGGTCCACGCCCAGCTCATCGGCGCGGCGGGCCAGCGCCCAGGCGACGTGGTCGTGCTTGGCGATGCCGGCGCGCGGCTGGAAGGTGCCGCCCAGGACCGGATACCGGGTGCGGGGCGAGACGTTGAGGATGGGGCAGACCTTGGCGACCTCGTCCGGCTCCAGCCACTCGGCGTCGACCCCGTTGAGCCGGTTGGCGTTGACGCGGCGCACGCCCTCGCGGACGTCCTGAAGAGTGTGCGCGAGGTTGAGGACGCCGCGCTGGCTGAACAGGAAGTCGTAGTCCAGCTCCTCGGGGAGCCGCTCCCACAGCTTGAGCGCGTGTTCGTAGATCGCCGCGCTCTCGTCCCAGAGGTAGTTGGAGCGGATGATCGTGGTGTTGCGGGCCATGTTGCCGCCCGCCAGCCAGCCCTTCTCCAGAACGGCCACATTGGTGATGCCGTGGTTCTTGGCCAGGTAGTAGGCGGTGGCCAGGCCGTGCCCGCCGCCGCCGACGATGACGACGTCGTAGGACCGCTTCGGCTCGGGGTTGCGCCACAGGAAGTCCGGGTGCTCCGGCAGGGGTTCGGCGCTCATGCCTGGACTCCGTCCAGAGGGAGGGGAGAGGCGGGGGCCGGGGTGGGCGAAGGGTCGGTTGCCATCTGTGCACCGTCCTGGGTGTCAACTAAGCAGCAACTGATATATCAGTCTGTGCGGTAAGGTATGAGAGCTCACCAGGACGGGTCAAGGGGACATCTCATGCAGCATTCGGCGACCGTGCCCGAAGGTGGCGAGGTGTCCCTCGCCGAGCTGGCCTACCGGGCCATCCGCGACCAGCTCGTCATGCTGGAGATCCGGCCGGGCGCGCCGATCAACGAGGAACACCTCGGGCAGTCCCTCGGCGTCGGGCGGACCCCCGTGCGCGAGGCGCTCAAGCGGCTCCAGTACGAGCGGCTCATCACGACCTACCCGCGACGCGGCACCTTCGCCACCGAGGTCAACATCACCGACCTGGCCCACATCTCCGAGGTGCGCCAGGAACTGGAACCCCTCGCCGCCGCCCGGGCCGCACGCCGCGCCACGGCCACCGACCGCGCCACCCTGACCGAGCTGCGGCGCGAACTGGAGAGCGCGGACCCCGGCGGGCGGGACGCGACCGAGCTCATGCGCCTGGACCTACGTATCCACCGCGCCCTGTACGCCGCGACGCACAACCCGTACCTCCAGGACACCCTCGTCCGCTACGACAACCTGGCCACCCGCATCTGGTGCCTGTTCGTCGACCGGCTGCCCGACATGGCCGGCCATGTGCACGAGCACCAGCCGCTGGTGAGCGCCGTCGTCGACGGCGACGCGGAGAAGGCGGCGGCGCTGGCCGCGAGCCATGTGCGGGGGTTCGAGACGGCGATCCGCGGGCTCATCTGACCGGCGCGCCTCGGTGGCGTCGTCCCAGGGCGACTGGACGATCGGGCGATCAGGTGGCGGACGTGGCCCTCGGTCCCTGGGGACGGGCGGGTCCGCGCGCCGGCTGCGGGCGGCCCGCGACGCAGCTGATCAGAGGTCGCGGAGATAGGCGTCCAGCTCCGCGGCCCCGGTCAGCATCGCGCGGCCGCGGGTGGCGAGCCGGTCGTGCCAGTCGCGCAGGACGACCTCCAGCGGTTCCGTCCCGCCGGCCGCCCGCACCTGGGTGATCAGCGGGGCGATCTGCTCCAACAGGTAGCCGCCGCGCCGGAGTTGGTGGGCCATGCGGGCATCGCGCACGTCGGCCTCGTCGTAGACGCGGTAGCCGGTGCGCGGGTCGCGCCGCGGGCGCACCAGCCCGGCGCGCTCCCAGGCACGCAGGGTCGCGGGGCGCAGGCCGAGCCGCCGCGCCAGCGGCCCGATGAACAGGTCGGCGGGAGCGGGGTCGGGGCCGGAGACGGGCTCCAGGTCGTGGAGGGCGCGCTCCACGGCGTCGAGGGTCCGCCGGTCGTCGAGGAGTTGGGCATGACTCTCGTCGACGAGGCGCAACGCCCCCTCTTCGTCACCGTCGTTCACCGCCCGCATGATCGAGCCCGCCGTCCGGTGGCCGTGGGCGGGCACCAGGGCGAGAAACGTGCGCAGGGCCCGCGCGTGCAGCGGGGTGTAGGTGCGGTAGCCGTGCGGGGTGCGGTCGGCGGGCGGGAGGATGCCCGCCTCTTCGTAGTTCCTGACCGCCTGCGTGGACAGGCCGTGCCCGCGGGCCAGGTCGACCGGCCTCAGCCCCCGCGTGGTTTGAAGCTTTCGTCCCATGGCCCCGCTGATTTCGTGGAAAAGTTTCAATCGAGACTTCAACGATAGCGTTGAAGGCATGGCAACCGACCTCACATCCGCCGTCCATTCCGTCGAAGCGGCCGCCGTCATGGGGCTGTTCCCGACCCGTCCGCGGGTGCTCGCGCTGGGGGAGCCCACCCATGGCGAGGACCTGCTGCTCGACGTGCGCAACGACCTCTTCCGGCAACTCGTCGAGCAGGAGGGCTACCGGACCGTCGCCATCGAGAGCGACTGCCTGATGGGCCTGACCGTCGACGACTACGTCACCTCGGGCACCGGCAGCCTCGACGACGTCATGGAGCGAGGGTTCAGCCACGGCTTCGGCGCCTCCGCCGCCAACCGCGACCTCGTGCGCTGGATGCGCGCCCACAACGAGGACCGCCCCGCGTCCGAGCACGTCCGCTTCGCCGGTCTCGACGGCCCGCTGGAGATCACCGGCGCCGCGAGCCCCCGCCAGGCACTCACCGCACTGCACGACCACCTCTCGGACCGGCTGGACGCGGACCTGCTCCCGTGCACCGCGGACACCCTCGACCGGCTCCTCGGCACGGACGACCGCTGGACCGAGCCCGCCGCGATGACCGACCCGACCCGCTCTGTCGGACGGTCGCCCGAGGCCGCCCAACTGCGGCTGCTGGCCGACGACTTGGTGGCGCTGCTCGACGCCCGGACCCCGCACCTGATGGCCACGGGCACACCGGAGGAGTGGCACCGGGCGCGCCTGTACGGACGTACCGCCGTCGGCCTGCTGCGCTACCACCACTGGATGGCCGACCCCACACCGCGGCGCATGGCGCGCCTGCTGAGCCAGCGGGGCCAGATGATGGCCGAGAACCTCCTCGCTCTCGCCGAGCGCGGCCCGGTCCTCGTCCACGCCCACAACGCCCACCTCCAGCGTCACCTGAGCACGATGCGCATGTGGGACCAGCCCCTGGTGGAGTGGTGGAGCGCCGGCGCGATCGTGAGCTCGCGCCTGGACCAGGAGTACGCCTTCCTGGCCACGGCCCTCGGCACCATCCGGCACCAGGGCGTCGACACCCCGCCCCCGGACACCCTCGAGGGCCTGCTGTACGCCCTCCCCGAGCACCCCTGCGTCATCGACGCGCCCCGCCTGGCCACCACCCTCGCCACGACTCCGCCCACCGCCCGGGTCTCCCCGTACTTCGGCTATGCCCCACTCGACCCGGCGCACCTGGCCGACCAGGACGGAATCGTGTTCGTCAGGGACGTCCCGCAGACCTAGCCGCGGCCTGCCGCCCTGCCCGGTGTCGCTCCGCGCGGTCAGCCGGCCGCGGTCACCGGTTGTACGCCGTCACCCCGTACGCGCGCGCAGGCGGCGCAGCATGCGGGGATCCGTGAAGCCCACCGAGCGGGCCGCCGCGTCGAGTGTGGCGCCGTGGCTGATGAGGTGCTGGGCGCGTTCGAGGCGCAGGGTCTGCTGGTAGCGCAGCGGGGTGAGTCCGGTGGCGCGGGTGAAGAGGCGGGTGAGAGTGCGCTCGCTGACGCCGACGGCCGTCGCCAGGGCCGGCAGGGGCAGCGGCTGGTCGAAGCGGGTGTCGATGAGGTCCTGGGCGCGGTGCACGGTGTCGTCGAGGTGGGAACGGTGCCGGAACATCGCGCTGGACTGCGGCTCGTGACCGTTGCGGCGGGCGTAGACGACCATGTCCCGGGCGATCTGGGCGGCGACGGCGGGACCGTGCCGGTCGGCGACCAGGTGCAGGGCCAGGTCGATACCGCTGGCGATGCCGGCGGAGGTGATCACCCGGTCGTCGGAGGTGAACAGCACGTCGCGGACGACGAGCGCGCCACGATGGCGCCGGGCCAGTTCGTCCTGCACGTCGTGGTGGGTGGTGCAGCGCCGCCCCTGGAGCAGTCCGGCCTGCCCGAGCGCCTCGGCCCCGGCGCACACGCTGGCCACCGTCCCGCCCCGGGCGTGGTGGTCCCGCAGCATCCCGAGGGCCGTGGCGCCGATGGCGGGCGAGTCGGCCAGCGTGACCGCACGCCAACCGGGCACCACGACCAGGTCCTCGGCCCCGAGCTGGGGCCACTCCAGCCCCGCCACCAACGGCACCCCCTGAGCGGTGGGGACCTGCGGCTGCTCGGCGACGTAGGAGAGCGTGTAGGGGTGCCCGAAGTCGGCGGCCGTGGAGAAGACCTGGGCGGGGCCGGCCAGGTCCAGCAGATGGACTCCGGGTACCAGGAAGAAGACGACGTGGCTCACGATCCGGTCATCATGCCGGATGGTCGGCCGCGGCTTCCAGCTCGTCGACCGTGGCGATGGTGGCGAAGCGCCCGGCCAGGACGTACTCGGTCCGCCGGACGACCTCCTGGGCGGGCAGGGTGCGGGGGTCGGCGAGGAGTTCGGCGACGCTCTGGTCCTCGGGGGCGTCGCGGTGCGGGATCGGGTTCGTCGCGGTCGCATCCACGACGAAGGTGACCTGGAACCCGAGGTCACTCCCCACGCGCGCGGTGGTCTCCACGCACTGCTCGGTGCGGATGCCGCAGACCGTGAGCTCACGGACACCCCGCTCGGTCAGGAGCTGGTGCAGGTTGGTGGTGGTGAACGCGTTGTGCGAGGTCTTGTGGATCAACGGCTCGCCGTCGGCGCGCTCCAGCTCCTCCAGCAGCCGCACCTGGCCAAGAGCCGGGTCGAAGGCGCCGCCGCTGCCCGGCTCGGAGTGCAGCACCCACACCACCAGGTCCCCGGCGCGGCGCGCGAGCCGGACCAGACGGTTCACCTTGTCGGCGATCTTCGGATCGGAGATGGCCTCCCACAGCGGCCGGGCGCGGAAGGACTCCTGGACATCGATGACGATCAGTGCTCGGGTCATGTCCCCAGCCTGGCCCGTCCGGGCCCACCGACGACAGGCCGCATCGGGTCCGGTGGCGGACCGATCCGGTCACGGCTGCTTCTTCCGGGGCCGCGGCGCGACACGGAACCCCGCGCCCTCGGCGTCCGCGAGGTCCCGGGTGAGGTCCGCGATCCTGCGCCGCTTCGCGGCGATGGCACGGGCGAGCAGGCGGACGTGGGTGGCGGACTCGGGCACGGCGGCCTCCAGCTCCGCGAGGCGCCGCCGCTCGACAGTGAGGCGGGTCCTGGGGCGGGAGCCGGGATCGGGCGGCGGAGGCGCGACGGGGCCGTTGAAGACCACGTTGTGGCGAGGCTGCTCGGCGTGGACGGCTCGACGTTCGGCCGCCTCCGGATCGTCGGGGTAGTCGATCCGGACGGCGATGACGCGCGGTCCCCAGGGCTGCTCGCGCAGATGGGTGCGGATGCGGGTGAGAGGACAGATCGTGATCCCGACGTACAGCAGGCCCTCGGGCCCGTAGAGCCGGTACAGAGCGGTTCGCCCGGCGGTGTGCAGGCTCCCTTCCTCGTCGAACAGGCTGCGCAGGAACTGTGCGTCCACGTTGGCCATGACCGGCCCTCCTACGGCGTAGCGATATACCGATGTATCGATGTACGACCGCTGCTCCGCCCCCACGGTGGCACGGGGGTCTGACAACGGGACGTCGGCGGGTCTGGCAAGTGACAACGGGCCGTGCGCGGATAATCGCTTGCCCGCCGGTGAGCGCGATGGGTGCAATGACCGGCATGATCAGCCAGGTGCGCCTGTCGCGGCGAGGCGGGACGTATGCGTACGAGCGGATGGACGCGACGTACGCGTGCGTGCGGCGGGGCGGGACGTACACGTACGGCCGGCCCGCGTCGGGCGGCGAGCCGGGCGGCCTGCGACTCAACCGCCACTCGGGAGACGCCACCGTATGAAGACGCCCTCATCGCCCCCTGAAGCGCAGCGGACCGCCGGGTCATCCGTCCAGGTCGGCGTGCTCGCCCCGCTGACGCGGCCCGGTTGGGCCGAGGCCGGCCGGCATCTGCTCGGCGGCCTTGAACTGGCCGCCGGAGAGGTGAACGACGCCGGAGGCATCCTCGGAAGCCCGCTGGAACTGGTGGTCCGGGACACCGCGGCGGATCCGCTGAAGGCCGCGGCGGCCGTGGACGAACTGGCGGACCTGGGTGTCGTCGCCGTGGCGGGGGAGTACCACAGCGTCGTGGCGCGTGCCGTCGCCGCCCGGGCCCACGCCCTCGGTCTGCCGTATCTGTGCTCCTCGGCGGTGCTCGACGCGCTCACCGACCGGCCGACGCCCTGGGTCGCGCGCCTCTCCCCGCCGCAGTCCCGCGGTTGGCAGGTGTACGCGGACTTCCTGCTCGGCGCGGGCCACCGGCGCATCGCCTTGGCGGTCCAGCCGAGCGTCTACTGGGCGGCCGGCACTCGCATTCTGCGCGACCACCTCGCACCGCGCGGCGGCACCGTCAGCGAGTTCGACATGACAGCCCTCACCCCGGCGGCCCTGTGCGAGGCATTGGCCGACAGGGGCGTGACCGCCCTACTGCTGCTGGTGGGCCACCCGGACCCGGCCGTACCGGTCGTCCGGGCCGTCCGCCGGGACCAGCGCCTGACCGACGTCCTCATCGGCGCCCCGGCCGGCCAACCGGAGTTCGCCGAATGGGCGACGCTGCTCGGCGAGGACGGCGCCGGGGTCCCCTTCCTGCGCTACCTTCCCGAGCGCCTCACCGCACTCGGCGTACGAGCCGAGAAGGGATTGCGTGAACTACTGGGCGGGACACCCTCGTTCGTCGCCTTCGAGGGGTACGACACGGTCGTCGTCCTCGCCGAGGTGCTGCGCTCTCACGGTACGGACCGGGGGCGCATCGCCGAGTCCTGGCCGCGTGTGGTGGCCGAGGGTACGCGGGGGACGATCCGGTTCTCCCGCGTACCGGGCATCGGCGTGTGGCAGTGGGCCGAGGCGCCGATCCAGGTCGTGGAACGAGATGCGGCGGAGCTCGGCCGCTTGCGGGTCCGGCACACCGGGTGAGCCGGGCACCCCGGACAGGGCCGAGCGCGGGGTCCCCGGTGGGGCGAGGCGGGACCGGGCTGCTCAGATCTTCGTCGTGTCCTGCTTCCAGTCCCGGGCGAGGAGCCCGAGCAGCACCTCGTCCATGAACTCGCCCATGACCCAGGCCGAGGAGCGCAGCACACCCTCGCGAACGAAACCGTTGCGCTCGGCGGAACGCAGCATCGCGGCGTTGTCCGACAGGGTCTCGATCTGGAGCCGTTGCAGACCGCGTACGACGAATCCGTAGTGGCACAGCACCGCCACCACGTCCGTGCCGTATCCCTTGCCACGGGCGGACGGCAGCAGGCCCAGCCCGATGTGCGCGAGGCGGTTATGGGTGTCGATGCCCCACAGCGTCGCCGTCCCGACCAGGGTGCCGCCCTCCAACTCCACCACGGAGAACGGGACATGGCCCTGCTCCTTGTCGTCCACGACGAGCCGCGGATCCTTCGACCCCGGGGAGATGGGCCGCCACGGACCGCTCTCCGCGCGGGAGGAGTTGACCACGTCGTCGTAGAGCTCGGCCCGCAGGATCGGGACGTCTTCCTCGTGCCGGGCCCTGAGCCCGACCTTGCTGCCTTGAAGCATGCTGGATTCCTACCGGCCGTGGCGCACGACGGCAAACGAATATGCGACCGCGCGGGCCGTACCCCGTGGGTCTTGGTCGGGCGCGGAGTGCAGGAAAATTCGCCGGCACACCGAGCCTCGGCCGTGTCGAACGCGCCGCTTCCCGATCGACGGGACAGTGAAGACAACGTGTCCCGAGCACCGAGGAGTAGCCATCGTGACCGTCACCGCGGATCTGGCCATGTCCCTCGACGGCTTCGTCGCCGGCACCGGCGTCAGCCTCGACAATCCGGGCGGCGACGGAGCCGAGCCGCTCTTCGAGTGGATCCACAACCTGGCGAGCTGGCGCGAGCGCCAGGGGTTGAGCGGCGGGGAGGAGAACCGTGACTCGGAGCTGATGCGTGAGTGGTTCGACGCCACCGGGGCGGTGGTCATGGGGCGGATGATGTACGACACCGGAGAGGAGTTCTGGGGCGACAACCCGCCCTTCCGCGCTCCGGTCTTCGTCCTCACCCACCGACCCCGCCCGACCCTGGTCAAGCAGGGCGGCACCACCTTCACCTTCGTCACCGACGGCATCCACAGCGCCCTCGACCAGGCGAAGGCCGCCGCCGGTGAGCGCAACGTCGACATCGCGGGCGGCGCGAGCACGGTACGGCAGTACCTCGCGGCGGACCTCGTCGACGAACTCCAACTGCACGTCGTACCGGCGCTGTTGGAGGACGGCGTACGACTCCTCGGCGGGCTGGACGCGGGGCGGCGGACCCTGGAAGTGGTGCGGGTGGTCGACACCCCGCTGGCCACCCACCTCAAGTACCGCTTCACCAGGTGAAGTCCGCCCCGCTTCCGGAGAGCCTCCGGCTCGGGTCAGCCGTGGTACGGCGCGGTGACGTCCAGGACCCAGGTGACGCCGAAGCGGTCGGTGAGCATGCCGTACAGGGGCGCCCACGGCGCGGGCTCCAGCGGACGTACGACGGTCGAGCCCTCGGCGAGCCGGTCCCACAGAGCGCCGATCTCCTCCGTGTCGTCGCCGCGCACGGAGACGAAGAACGGCCGGTCGCCCTGGCTCCACGGCAGCTGCGTGGGCACGTCGTAGGCCATGACGTGGAACCCGTTCTCGCCGACCACCTCGCCCCACATGAGCCAGTCCGCCTCGCTCTCGTCCTGGACGGCTCCGGCGTCCTTGTAGGTGACCGCGACGGCGCGTCCGCCGAAGACGGAACCGTAGAAGTCGAGCGCCTGACGTGCGGTGCCCCGGAAATTCAGGTGCGTGGTGGTGGTGACGGACATGTTCTGCTCCCTGCCTCGCTGAAGACATGTGCGGCCGCGGCCGTACGGCCGGGCGGCGCCACCGTGACCGGGAGAGGTGCTCCCGGGCGGCCTGATTGCCACGATGGCGGAGGTAGCGGACAGGGTGTGTCCGGTACTGCGGGGAGGATGAAACGCATGCACAAGACCTCCGCCCGGCTGCTCGCGCTGCTCTCCCTGCTGCAGACACACCGTGACTGGTCCGGCGACGACCTCGCCGAGCGTCTCGACGTCACCTCACGCACCGTGCGGCGTGACATCGACCGCCTGCGCCAACTCGGCTACCGGGTCACGACCGTCAAAGGGCCGGCCGGCGGCTACCGACTGGACGCCGGTGCCCACCTGCCGCCGATGCTGTTCGACGACGACCAGGCGGTCGCCCTGGCCGTCGCGCTGCAGACCGTGGTCTCCGGCACCACACTCGCCGAGGATGCCGGGCGCGCGCTGGCCACCCTGCGCCAGGTCATGCCGTCCCGCCTGCGCCGTCGCGTCGACCTGCTGCGCGTCACCGCCGTCCGGCCACCCGCCGCCCCGGATACCTCGGAGGTGGACGCGCACGTCCTGGTGGAGCTGAGTCGCGCCATCCACGCCCGCGAGGAACTGCGCTTCGACCACACCCCGCACGCCGGAACCGAAGCCGGCAGCCCACGCCGCGTGCAACCCCACCACCTGGTCACCTGGCTGGACCGCTGGTACCTCGTCGCCTGGGACCTCGACCGCGAGGACTGGCGCGTCTTCCGCGTCGACCGCATCCGGCCCCGCACCCCCACCGGCCCCCGCTTCACCCCGCGCGCCCTTCCCGGCGGCGCGGTCCCCGCCTTCCTCATCAGCCGGTTCCGCGGCGACGACGGGGCCGCCGGCGACTGGCCCTGCCGGGGCGAGGCCGTCCTGCACCTGCCCGCCGCCGACGTCGCGCCCTTCGCCCGGGACGGCGTCGTCGAGGAACTCGGCCCCCACCGCTGCCGGCTCACCCTCGGCTCCTGGTCATGGACCGGACTCGCCGCCGCCCTCGCCCGCTTCGACACCGAGATCGAGGTCGTCGGCCCACCCGAACTGGCGGCGGCGTTCGCGGACCTCGCCGCCCGCTTCGCCCGCGCCGCGGGCACCCCGGACCCAGCCCAAGCACCGCAAGGAGACCCCGCGTGACGCTCCAGCGGACGGACAACGTGCTCATTCGTCGTGGCCGACCTCGACGCCGCCGCAGCGCCGCCGCACCCGCCGCCGGTCGCCGTACCGCCGGGGGGCGTCGTACCGCCGGGGGGCGTCGTCCCGTGTGGACAGGTCTCCGGCCAGGTTCCGCACGGACGGTGATGTGCTTTGAGCTGTGTGACCCGGCGTGGCGTCAGCTGTAGCGGCGCCTGGTGCGACGCAGGAGGACGAACCCGCAGATCAGCAGGACCGCTCCGGCCGCGGCCGGCCACAGCTGCGTGCCGGTCTCGGCGAGAGAGTCGCTGCCGCCCTGCGGTTCGGTCTCGGCACCGGCGGGAGGCTGCGCCACGACACCCGTCGAAGGGCTCTGCGACGCGTTCGCCGCGTTGTCGTCCTGGGGGTACGACGTGGCGTCGGGGGACTGCGTCGCGGGCCGCTGGGTGGCCGAGGGCGAGCTGTACGTCTTGGGCTCGTCCTTGTCGGGCGCGGGGGCGGGTTCCGGTGCGGTGGATTCGTCGGCGGTCGGTGTCGCCTGCGGTTCGTCGTCGGACCCGCCGTCGCCCTCCGCGCCATTGCCGGGCGGGGGAGTGGAGCCGTTGTCGGAACCGGGTTCCTGACCGGAACCGTTGTCGGAACCAGGCTCCTGACCGGAACCGTTGTCCGAGCCGTTGTCGGCCCCGTCGTCCGAGCCGTCGTCGTTGTTGCCGTTGCCGTTGCCGTTGCCGTTGCCGTTGCCGTCGTCGCCGGAGCCGGGCTCCTCGTCGGCGCCCGCGCCGCACTTGCGGCCGTCGTTGATGCAGCCGACCATCTCGTTCATCAGGTCCTCGCCGAAGACGTTGATGAAGTCGCCGTGGTCGGTCACGGGCTTGTGCAGCTGCTCCGGGAAGGCGTCCACGGCGAAGAGCGGAGTGGTGCGGCCGCCGTCCTGGAGGCTCGGCGCGTCGACGTCGTAGACGATGCGCTGGACCAGTTGCGGGATGGCCTGGAAGCCGGCCGGGCAGGAGCCGTCGGCCTGAGCGAACGCCACGTGCGTGCGATGGTTGGCGCTGTCGATGTTGCGCCCGTCCCAGCAGCTCTGGAACCTGAACGTACGGATTACGTCACTGCCCTGCGGACATACCGGGTACTTGTCCTTCAACTGACGGTCCTCGAACCCGGTGCAGCTCCAGGACGCGTTGGCGTTGGCGGTGCCGTTGACGAACGCCTTGGCGTCGCCGGTGATGATGCGCAGCAGCCGCGGCATGGCCGTGACCTTGCTGGTCGGGTTGCCGACGAAGGTCAGGGTGACCTCCTTGGGCGTGACGATCTCACCGGCGTTGCCCTCGGTGCCGCCGCCGGGGGCGCCCGCGTCCTGTTCCTGGGTGCCGTTCTGCAGACGCAGGACGGGCCAGTAGTAGGAGGACCTGTCGCCCTGGTCCACGCAGCTGGTGGCACCGGCGGCCAGTTCGTTGTCGTCGGCGAAGGCGTTGTTGGCCTGGTTGCCGATGTAGTCGTGGAAGTGGTGGGCGCCGTTGGACACACCCGGGGCCACGATCACGTTGTCCGAGTTGAACAGGCCGTTGGCGTTGACTCCGCAGCTCGTGACGAAGGTGCCGCGGGAGGCGTCGGCTGCCGCGTTCGGCGGTTGCGCGGCGGGCGGGGCGGAGGCGATGTCGGCGTAGTCGGCGGCGACGGGGCCGTTGCCCGACTGCCCGCCGTTGCCCTGCTGTTGCTCGCCCTGACCGTCCTGGCTGTCCTGACCCTCTTGGCCACCCTGTCCGTCCCCGCCCTCCTGGCCGTTCTGGGCGCCGTCCTCCCCGTCGGCCGAGTCGTCGGACTGGCGCAGGGTGCAGGTCGCCAACTCGTCGACGCCCTCGGGACCCTGGCCGCCCGCGCGCTCGAGAGCGGCGGCGATGCGCTCGATCGTAGCCGCCCGGTTCTCCGCCAGCGGTTTCATGATCTGGCTCTCGGCGGCCTCACGGTCCTGCACCGGCCCTTGCAACTGCTGGTAGGCCTGGGCCGTCTGCTGGTCCAGACCGGCGAGTTCCTTGTCGACCTCCGCCCTCGCGCCATCGGGCACGCTGGTCAGCGCGCCACCCACGTCCGGGCAGCCGATCGTGCCCGCGCCCCAGCCGTCGGCGGACTGGCTGGACCCGGATCCGCTCTCGGTCGCGGAGGCGTACACATTCGCGGCGACCAGGCCACCACCTCCCAGCATGAGAGCTACGGCGGCAAAGGTGGCCCGCCGCGCACCTGTTGGGCGTCTGCGCTTGTTGCGTCCCACGGAAGTACTCCTGCGCGTGTCGTCCGTCCCGGCATGGAAATCCCCCGGCCCCATACGGATGCCGCACCACGACTGTTCAACCAGCTCGGAAATTCACAGCACCTTGATAGGTGGCACGGGCACCGTCGGATGCCCCGGAACCCTTCCGACCTGCCTGGAAACAGCACGACGATCACCGGGCCCAACCGCCGATCCGCACGCCGCCTTTCACCCGCCTTCCGCGCCCCGCCTTCCGCACCCCGCCTCCCGCGCCCCACCTCTCGCCCCGCCCCCGCCGAGCCCCCACCCCCGTCACACTTCCCACGCGAGCAGCTCGTCCAGAGGCACACCCTCCGCCCACCGCCGTAACCGCTCGTTGTCCAACAGATAGGTCCTGCCGTCGCGTTGGGCCCACCGAACGTCCCTGGGTCGGAACATGCCCCGGTGCACGACCAGGTGGAGAAGCGACTCCGGGTCCTCCCCGTGGGTGTCCGGGTGGGGCAGGTTCTCGTCGGGCAACGGCTCGGCGACCGGCCGGAAGGCCACGTCGAGCCGGCGGCCGTCCGGGTGCCGGGCACACAGACGCGGCCGGTCGGGTGCGGGCAGCAGCCGTACCTTCCACTGGTCGCGGCGCAGCATCCGCGCCACCGCCAAGGCCAGACCCTGGATGTCCAGCTCGGACAGTTCCTGCGGGGTGTAGCGGCCGCGGCGGCGACGCGCGTCCGGGCGACGGCGTCTGATCCCGAGCACCAGGACGAGCGTCAGCAGGAGGAGACCGGCGACCGGGACGAGCGCCCCGGCCGCTCGCGCACCCACGACAAGGGCGGCCACCACCGCGCACACCACCACCGCCAGACCCACGAACGCGGGCAGGACGTCCCGGAACCGGGGCCCGTAGAGCCCTTGGGCACGCAGTCGACGTACCGTGTCCCGTTTCGCGTGACGCTGTTCCTCAGCCGGATCGGACGTCCATAACGGGCGTGCCACAGTGTCAGCCCCCTGCGTCTGCTGCCGCCGATGCAGGGAGGGATACCCAACAAAGCGAACGGATGCTCGATCGGTGAGCCGGAACCGGCCAGGAGCGCCGGGCGCACGGAGTCACGAGACGGCGCGAAGAGCCGAGGGCGACCGCTCAGTGCGCCCGGCCGCTGATGGATGTGACGTGGATCATGAAGAGCGGGCCGGACTCTTGGAATGTTCGGTTCCGTTCCGCTGCTGGACTTGTTACGGGCTCACCATGCCCAGGGGGGCGCCGGGCAACGATGCCAGGCGTGACGGGCCAGAGGAGCCGCGCCACCGCGGCCGGCCGCCACCCCGCGCCCCCTCACTCCTTCTCGCACGCTGCCTCTGAAAGGTTCTCCTGCGCCATGCCACTGGCTCTCCTGGCCCTGGCTGTTGTCGCTTTCGGCATCGGCACCACCGAGTTCGCCACGATGGGCCTGCTGCCCCAGATCGCTGACGGCATCGGCGTGTCCGTGCCGCAGGCCGGCAACATCGTCTCCGCCTACGCCCTCGGCGTCGTCGTCGGTGCCCCCGTGCTGACCGGCATCGGCGCACGCATCCCCCACAAGCGCTTGTTGCTGCTCCTGTCGGGGCTGTTCGTCATCGGCAACGTCGCGTCCGCGCTCGCCCCCACCTTCGGTCTGCTCTTCGCGGCACGTTTCCTGGCAGGCCTGCCCCACGGAGCCCTGTTCGGCGTGGGCGCGGTCGTCGCCTCCCGCCTGGTGGCCCAGGACCGGGCCGCACGCGCGGTGTCGAAAATGTTCCTCGGCCTGACCATCGCCAACATCGTCGGCGTCCCGGCCGGGACGGCCCTCGGGCAGCAGCTGGGCTGGCGGTCCGCCTATGTCGCGGTGGCCGTCATCGGCGTCATCGCGCTCGCCGCGCTGGCCGTCTTCGTCCCCCACCAGCCTCGTGGTGAGCAGTCCGGCGTCCGGCACGAGCTGCGGGCGATGGGCAACAAGCAGGTCATGATCGGCCTGGCCACCGCGGTCGTGGGCTTCGGCGGGTTCTTCGCCGTCTACAGCTACCTCGTGCCCATGCTGACCAATCTGACGGGCCTGTCCGACTCCTCGACGACGTTGGTCCTCGCGCTCTACGGCGTCGGCATGACGCTCGGCACGCTGCTCGAGGGCCCGCTCACCGACCGCGCGCTGCGCCCCACGCTGTACGCGGGGCTCGCGCTGCTGTCCGTGGCACTGGTGGTGTTCTACTTCACCGTGCACAGCACCGTGCCGGCCCTCGTGACGATCACCTTCATCGGCGCGATGGGCGCCCTGATCACCACGCCTGTCCAGATCCTGCTCATGGCCAAGGCGAAGGACGCCCCGACCATGGCGGCCGCCTCCAACCACTCCGCCTTCAACCTGGCCAACGCCGGCGGTGCCTGGCTCGGTGGTCTCGCCATCTCGGCGGGCTGGGGCTGGGCCTCGCCCGCCCTGGTCGGTGCGGCGCTGGGCGCGGCCGGACTGGGGCTGGCGTTCATGGGCGGTGCCATGGACCGAGGCGGCCGGCGCTCCGAGGTGATCACGTCCTCGGGCAAGCAGACCGAGCAGGTCACCGCCGCCCGCTAGGAACGCCCGCCGGCCGTGCCGCCGACACGTCTCGGCCTTCCTGCGCGACCGTGCGGAACGGGCACCCTCAGTCCCGGCCGGCCCTCAGTCCCCGCCCTCAGTCCCAGAGCGGATAGGCCACGGTCCGCGACAACCGCTCCGGTCGGTCGTCCGCGTACACGAGCGTGATCCGGGAGTAGTGCGCGACCTGCGGCCGCTTCTCCCAGGGCTGCGGACGGTCGAGCTTCACGCTCACGCGATACGCGTGGAAGCGCCCGACCGCGCAGTACGGCTTGCAGTCGTTGACCCAGTTCACACCCTCGGCCCGCGCCGTGCCCGTACCCCAGCGGGACCAGTGCAGCGAGGCCAGACGGCTGTTGCCGTCGCCACAGGCGAGCAGGAAGTCGGACGGCCGCACCTGCGGGTGCCCCAGACAGTCGACGAGGACCGGCAGCGGGGCTCGCTGCTGCGCGCTGGCCGCGCTCTGGGCGGCGGCTACCGGTTCCGACCGGGCCGCTGGCGCGGTGCCTGCCGCCGTGGCGAGGGTGGCGACCGCGAAGAGCGTGATGGTTGTGGTGAATGCCCGTGTCTGCATGGCTGGCCCCGCTGCCGCTCGTGGGCGTATGTCCCGGTTCCGACGCTACGACCGGTGGCCCGCACGCACCACTCGAACGGAGCAGCGATCAGCCGACCGCGGCTCACGGCCCCGGTGGCCGTGCCTCGCGGGTACCACGGAACGGGCGCGACACCGACCCGGCGACCAGGCTGCTGCGCACCGCCCCATCGAAGGAGATCGGTCGGCGGTGACGGCCCGCACCCGCACACGGCCCGCATCCGATGACTTTCCGCCGCCCCGTGAGTCGTAGCCCACGACTTCACTCGACCGGAAGGCCAGGCCACCGATGAACACCCTGCGCGACACCCTTCACCGGTACGTCGACGACGGAAGGGTTCCGGGCGCCGTCGCCCTGGTGGCTGGCGGCGCAGACGTGGAGGTGGTGACGGCCGGTTCGATGGACACCGACGGCACCGCCCCGATGGAGAGGGACTCGCTCTTCCGTATCGCCTCCCTCACCAAGCCGATCACGGCGGCGGCGGTCCTGACGCTGGTGGAGGAGGGGCGGCTGACCCTGGACGCGCCCGTGGAGACATGGCTGCCGGAGATCGCGAAACCCAGCGTGGTCCGAACCCCTGACGCCCCGGTCGACGACCTCGTCCCGGCCGCCCGCCCGATCACCGTCGAGGACCTGCTCAGTTCACGCGCGGGCTGGGGCTTCCCGGACGGCTTCTCCCTCCCCGCGGTGCGGTCCCTGTTCGCCGTGCAGAAGGACGGCCGAGCCCTGCGGGACTGGCCGGACCCCGATACCTGGCTGGGCCTGCTGGCACGGGTACCGATGGTGTGCCAGCCGGGGGAGGCCTGGCTGTACGGAACCTGCTCCGACCTCCAGGGCATCCTCATCGCCCGGGCGTCGGGCCGTACGCTCCCCGAATTCCTCGCGGAACGGATCTTCGAGCCGCTCGGGATGAAGGACACGGCCTTCGAGGTCCCCGAGGCGAAGCGGCACCGCTTCACCTCGGCCTACGCCCCGTCCCCGGACGGCACCCCGCACCTCGTGGACGCCCCCGAAGGACAGTGGAGCAGCCTGCCGCGCTTCCACTCCGGTGGCGGGGGCCTGGTCTCCACCGCCGACGACTGGCTGGCCTTCGCCCGCATGCTGCTGAACGGTGGCGAGGCGGCCGGCCACCGGCTGCTCAGCCCCGCCTCGGTCCGCCGTATGACCACCGACCACCTCACACCCGCCCAGCGCGCGAGCGCCACCCTCTTCCTGGAAGGCCAGGGATGGGGATACGGCGGCCAGGTCGACATCACCTCGGCGGAACCCTGGAACATCCCCGGCCGTTACGGCTGGGTGGGCGGCACAGGCACGACAGCGCACCTCGTGCCGTCCACGGGAACGGTCGCGATCCTCCTGACCCAGGTCGCGATGGAGAACCCGACGCCCACACCGCTGATGCGGGACTTCTGGCGGAGCACGACAAGCGGTTGACCCTACGGGGACGCGGCGCTCGCCCCGATCCAGCCGCGGTAGGCGTCCACGTCCACGTTGCTCCCGCACACCACGGTCACCACGTGCCGCCCGGCGAAGCGAGCGCGGTCCTCGAGGAGCGCCGCGACGCCGAGCGCGGCCGACGGTTCGACGACGAGCCCCGCGTGGTCGAGGAGCATCCGCATGCCGGTGACGATCGACTCCTCCCGGACCAGGACGGCGTCGTCGGCGACGAGGAGGAGGTCGTCCAGAACAGCCGGGATGGGACGCCGACCGGCGACGCCATCGGCGATCGTCTCGGCCGACTCGGTGGTGACGAGGCGCCGTTGACGCCAGGACAGGGTCAACGCCGGTGCGCCCAGCGGCTGGACGCAGATCACCTCGACCCCGGGCGCGAGGGCCTTGACGACGTGACCCACGCCCGTGGCCAGAGCCCCGCCGCCGAGAGCGACGAGCACGGCGTCGAACGGGGCCGCGCCGTACCCCGGTTCGACCAGTTCCAGTCCGACCGTCGCCGCACCCTCGCAGGTCTCGATGTCCAGGCTGTCCTCGACCAGCCGGATGCCGTCGGACCGCGCGATGGCCGCCGCCCGGTCGCGGGCCAACTCGTGGTCACCGTCCACCAGTTCCAACCGGGCGCCCAGCGCGCGGATCCGATCGAGCTTGGCAGCCGTCGCGAAGCGGGACGCCACGACGGTCACCGCGAGCCCCCGCCCTCGCCCCGACCAGGCGAGGGCCTGACCGAGGTTGCCCGCGCTCGCGCACACCACGTCCCGCGCACCTCGGTCGGCCAGCGCACTCGCGACGAGCTCGGTGCCTCGCCCCTTGAAACTGCGCACCGGGTTCGCCGTCTCGAGCTTCACGCTCACCGCGCACCCGAGCAGGGGCTCCAGCGCCTCGCACCGGTACAGAGGCGTGTTGAGGAAAACGGGGTCGATCACCCGGCGAGCGGCCCGAATCCGACCGGTGTCAAGGCGCGTCTGAGGCACGGCACGCCAGCCTACCGACGGGCGCCGACCGCCGGCATCGCATGAGATCGACAAGACCGCGATCTCCACCTCCGACCACCACGGCCCGGGCGTTCGCACGGCGGCCTGTCCCACCCTTCGTCGCCCGACGCTCCGCCCTCACGTACTACCGTGGCGCCCCTTCACGCCCCGGGCCGCGAGGCGTGGTGTCGGGAAGCGGTCTGGTGCGACATGGTGTGCGACATGGGCTGTCCGATGAGGGGATGGGCGGATGAGGGTGGTCGTGACGGGCGCGTCCGGGTTCCTGGGCCGTCTGCTGGTGGGAGAATTGCTCCGGACGCGGCGTTTCGCCGGGACCCCGGTCACCGGGCTGGTGCTGGTCGACCGTGTGGACCGGCCCGACCGCCCGGGCGGTGCGGACCCGGCCGTGCGCACGGTCACCGGCGACCTCGTCGACCACCTCGCGGAGGTGTTCGCGGAGCCGGTGGACGTGGTGTTCCATCTCGCGGCGGCGGTGTCCGCCGAGTGCGAGGCCGACTTCGGCCTCGGGATGCGCGCCAACGTGGATGCCACGCGCGCCCTGCTGGAGGCGGCGCGGGCACAGGCGGCGGGGGGCGGCCCGGTGGCGCGGGTGCTGTTCACCAGCAGCCTCGCCGTGTACGGCCCGCCGGCGGGGTCCGAACCTCAGTCGCCGGTCAGCGAGGCGACCCTGCCGGCGCCCCGGTCGAGCTACGGCACACAGAAGTTGATGTGCGAGCACCTCATCGCGGACATGACCCGCCGCGGGTTCGTCGAGGGGCGTGTGGCGCGGTTGATGACCGTCGCGGTACGGCCGGGCAGACCGAACGCGGCCGCCTCCGGTTTCGTCTCCGGGATCATCCGTGAGCCGCTCGCCGGCCGGCCCGCCGTCTGCCCCGTCGCCCTCGATCTGCGGGTGGCGCTGGCCTCACCGCGCACCACGATCCGGTCCGTGCTGCGTATCGCGGAGACCGACCGCGACAGCACGGCGGGAGGCGCGGACGCGGCGCTGCCGGTCAACGTGCCCGGCCTGACCGTCTCCGTCGCCGACATGCTCGCCACCCTGCGGCAGGTGGCCGGCCCCGCGGTCGCCGACCTGGTGACCGTCGCACCCGACCCGGCGGTGACGGCCCTGGTCGGCTCCTGGCCCGCGCATGTCGACAACCGCCGCGCCGCGGAGCTGGGCCTGCTGCCCGACCTGAGCTTCGAAGCGGTCGTACGGGACTACCTCACCGCACACCCCGAGGCGGTGTCGCAGCCGCCGCGTCCCTGAGCCGGCGCCCGCACCGGCCGCTGGTCACGGCGGAGCCTGGTTGCCGAGGTCCGCGACGGCGGCGTGCGCCGCCGGGCCGGGCCCCAGACGGGCCGCCAGGAGGGTGACGTCGTCCTCGGAGCCGACCGGGGCCAGTCGGCCCAGGACGAGGTCCAGGACGTGCGGCAGGGGGTGCCCGGGGGTGACGGGCGTGGCGGCCAGTGCGGTCAGCCCGGCGTCGATGTCCCGACCGCGCCGTTCGACCAGCCCGTCGGTGTAGAGGAGAAGCAGGGAGCCCTGCGGCATCGGAAGGCACCGGCTGCCGTACCCGCCGGTCCCCGTTCCCAGGGGAGGGCCGACGGGGAGGTCGGCCAGCTCGGGGACGCTGTCCGGGCGGGCCAGCAGGGGCGGGACGTGTCCGGCCGTGGCCAGGACGGCGTGACCGGCCCCGGGGTCCAGGAGGGCCAGGACGCAGGTGGCGACCCGGTCCAGGTCGAGCGCGTGGGCCGTACGGTCCGCCTCGGCGAGGAGCCGGTCGGGGGCGAGCCCCTGAAGGGCCAGGGTGCGGATCAGGGACCGGTACTCACTCATGGCGGCCGCCGCACGCACTCCGTGCCCCATGACGTCGCCGACGACGAGCAGGGTGCGCCCGCCGGGCAGGGCGACGGTGTCGAACCAGTCGCCGCCGACCTCGGCCCCGCGTCCGGCCGGCAGATAGCGGCTGGCGATCTCCACGCCGGGTCCGGTCCGGTGCGGGGTGGCGAGGAAGGCGCGCTGCATCTCCAGGGTGGTCTCGTGCTCGTGGGTGTAGCGCAGCGCGTGACCGATGCCCGTCGCGGCCCGTGCTGTGACCTGTGCGAGGACCTCGACGTCCGAGGGGGCGAACTCGGGTGAGTCGCCTCGACGGCCGACGATCACGGCCCCGATCGGCTCGCCCGCGTGCATCAGCGGGAGATAGGCGACGGAGTGCAGGCCCATCGCCCGGTAGCGCTCCAGGCGCTGCCGGGTGGGGGCCATGAGGCGGACGGCGTCGTCGTCGGGCCGGTTGAGTACGACGGGCTCGTGCTCGGTGAGGACCCGGGCCATCGACGAACTGGCCTGATGGAAGATCACCTCCCCGCCCCTCGTCACGGGGGTCAGCAGGGGGCTGTGAGTGCTGGGAGCGGCGGTCACGGCCATGCGCCGCAGCCACACGGGGGCGGGGGTGGCGGGCGCCTTGGGAGTGCCCTCGGGGTCGACCACGTCGACGGCGGCGTAGTCGGCGAAGCGGGGCACCAGCAGGTCGCTCAGGGCCCGGCAGGCCTGTGCCGCGTCGAGGGTGCCGCCGACCCGGGCCGCGGTCTCCGCCAGCAGTTCGAGGCGGTCCTGGGCGCGGCGCAGCGTCTCGTTCTGCCGGATGCCGTCGGTCACCTCCATCACGATGGCGGCGACGCCGAGGACCTCGCCGTCGTCGGCGTCCAGCCGCTGGAAGGCGCCGAGCCAGTACCGCGGTACGTCGGCGGGGTCGGCCGGCGGGCGGCCGTCGAACACGAGCACCTGCGGCCGACCGGTGGCGAGCACCTCGCGGGCCACCTCCGCGGAGGGGCCGGAGCCGGGGATCACCTCCGGCATGGGCCGACCGAGGTGCTCCTCGACGGGCAGGCCGTTGGCCTTCGCCAGCGCGTCGTTGACGTACAGGTAGCGCAGCCGCTGGTCCAGGATCCCGATGCCCGCGGGCGTCTCGTCCAGTAACCGTCGCCCGAGCCGCAGCTCGTCCACCAGACGGTCCGCCTGGGGAGTGCGGCCCGCCGCGTCGCGGACCGCCTCCGACAGGGCCCTCAGCGTCGCCGACGTCAGGAACGGATCGGGGTGCGCGGTCGGGCGGGGGTCGAGGGCGTTCATCCGGTGGGTCCCCCGCTCCTGACATGGCCGGCCCGGTCACCACCGTGGCCACCCCTGCGCCTTCCGATCACCGAGGTCCGTTTGGTCCTACTTGACCAGCATTACAGCGCATCTCGTACGGCATGGCTGTGACCTAGGTCTCATTCTCCCGCCGGGGAACCATCAAGGACGCCGACCGGATGTGACCACTGTCGTCACGCGGGAGCCACTCGGGTGAACGTTCTAATGCGTGGATCTTCCTGTTCGCCCGTTTCGGGGGTTCGCCTTGCCGCACGATAGGTGGGTCATGACGCCGGACCCGGAGCACGTATGAACCCACCGCGTATCGACGTCGTACACCCGGACGCACTCGGGGCCGACGACGTGGACCTGTGGAACGAGCTGCGGACCCGGAGCACGGATGCCCCCAACCCCTTCATGAGCGCGGAGTTCACCCGCGCAGTCGGACGAGTGCGGTCCGACACCCGGGTCGCCGTCCTGCGCCGCCAGGGAGAGACGGTCGGCTACTTCCCCCACCAGAAGGGCAGATGGGGCCACGGGTACGCGGTCGGCCTCGGAGTCTCCGACAGCCAGGGCGCCGTGCTGAGCCCGGACCTCGACCTGGACCTCCAGCACCTGATGCGCGCCTGCTCCCTCACCGCCTGGGAGTTCAACCACCTGGAGGACGGCGCCCAGGAGTTGTTCCTGCCCCACGCGACGGGCCGGTTCGCCTCACCCGTCGTCGACCTCGCCGGCGGCTTCGAACGGTACGAGGAGCATCTGCGGGCGCACTCGCGCAAGTTCCTCAAGGCGGCGCTCGCACAGGAACGGCGCATGCACCGCGACCTCGGCCCCCTGCGCTACGTCCACGACGAGCGGGACCCCGCCGCCCTGCGCACCCTCATCGCCTGGAAGTCCGCCCACTACCGGCGCACGGGCCGCCGCGATCCCTTCGCCCAGCCCTGGATCGCCCGGCTCGTACAGGACCTGGCCGCCTCCAGGTCTCCGCACTGCTCCGGCATCCTGTCGGTGCTCTACGCGTCCGGCAGCCCGGTGGCCGCCCACTTCGGTCTTCGCTCCCGTACGGTCTTCTCCTGCTGGTTCCCCTCCTACGACCGGGCCTTCGCCACCTTCTCGCCCGGGCGCGTGCTCTACCTCCGCATGATCGAGGCTGCTGCCGCCTCCGGGATCCGCGTCTTCGACTTCGGCAGGGGACAGGCCGCGTACAAGGACTCCTTCAAGACCGGGGACCTCCTGGTCCACGAAGGTGCCGTGCGCGCGGCGGGACCGGGCGCCGTCCTGCACTGGCTCCGCCGCGAACCGGTGCGGGCCGTGCGGGGGTTCGTCCGCGAACGCCCCGCGCTCAAGGCGGCGGCGGCCCGGACCCTGCGGACGTTCGGTGAGGCACGGGCGCGCTGACCTCTCCTCGGCCGAGCGCGGGCCGGTGTCCGCGGGCCCGGCGCAGGAACGGCGCCTCGATGACGTAGTACGACAGGAGGGCCATCACCGCGGTCAGCACCACGGTGGCCGACAGCAGCTCGTCCTTCACGCCGAGGGAGGCCAGCAGCCGTATGACCGGGTAGTGCCACAGGTAGATGCCGTAGCTGAGGTGGCGTCCCGTCCAGGCGAGCGGCGCGAACGCGAGCAGGCGGGACAGCCGGCCCTCCGGCCGTAGCTCCAGCCCCGCGACGAGCGTGGCGGACACCATCGCCACGCCGAGGAACCCGACCGTGTACCACAGCGCGGTCCAGGCGCCGAGGTCCCCGGTCACCGGGACCCGCCAGGCCACGAGCGCCAGCAGCGCGAGGGCGGGTCCGGCGAGTCGGCCGGACCAGGTGCGCAGCGGGGCCAGCCGTGGATCGTCCGCGCGCAGCCGCGCCAGCGCCACGGCGACCAGGGCGCCGGCCAGCAGCTGGTCGGCGCGGGTGTCGGTGCCGTTGTAGATGCGGTGGGTCGCGTCCGGGGCCCACAGCGCGCAGCGCCACAGGAAGGGCAGGACGCACAGGGCCGCCGTGCACAGCAGGACCGTGCGGGCCCGCAGCCGGCGCAGGAAGAGCAGCAGGAGCAGCGGCCACAGCAGATAGAACTGCTCCTCCACACCCAGGGACCAGGTGTGCGCGAGGGGTCCGCCGGAGTACGGCCCGGACTCCACGGCCCGTACGACGTTGGTCACGAACGTCGCCGCGAGGCCCACCGCCTGCCACGAGCCGTCGAAGGCCCACAACGAGGTCGTCGCCGCCAGCACCAGGCACACCGCGCACAGCGCCAGCAGCGCGGGCACGAGTCGCAGCCACCGGCGCTGGTAGAAGGGCAGCAGGGCGATGGTGCCGTTGCGTGTGTACTCGGCGAGGAGCAGGCGGGTGATCACGAAGCCGCTGATGGTGAAGAAGACGTCCACGGCCACCGAGCCGCCGGGGACCAGCGTGTGGTCGACGTGGTAGACGAGGACCAGCGCGACCGCGAGGGTCCGCAGACCGTCCAGCCCGCCGACCCGGCCGCTGTGCAGCGTGGCCGAAGGAAAGCCCCGGCGTGCGTCTGCCGCCGGGGCCTTGGGTCTCCGGACGCCGACCGCCGCCTCTGTCCCCGTTGCTTCCACGGCCGTCGAGTCCGGTGCGTTGACCATGAAGGAGATCGCTTCCCACCTGCCCGCTGATTCCAGGGTGACGTGATGCACCTGTCCGTAAAGCACGGTCACATGCCTTCCTGGCAGCCACCTGTTTGAATCAGCGGAGTACGGCTCGGCTCACGGGCAGGCTCCTCGACGAGCCGCACACCTGCTCGTCCCCGCCCGTGCCCAGAACGGGGCGTCCCCGGCGTGTTCCGATCACGCCGTCCAACTCGTGTCGATCAGCGCGGAGTTGGGACAAAGCAGCACGCGGCACGCGGCCGCTACCCGAAAGGGCGGCGGCCGCCCCCCAGACGGGCCGCCACAGCGGAGTCCACCCCGGTTGGACCGGCCGAAGCGTGGCCGGGCTACACGATGTTGAAGCCGCGCGACGCGTCGTAGATGTCGGTCTCGATGAAGACCACGAAGAACGAGGTCACGACGTACTGGACCATGACGTCGTCCTCCCAGGCGGAGCGGGTCACGCTGTCGTCGAGGTAGGCGAGGTGGCTGTCGGGGCCTTCGGGATCGGCCGCGATCCTGTCGACGAGTCGCAGGAACTTCTGCCGGTCGTCAGCCGGCATGTAGTCGCGGAACCGCGCAACCTGCTCGGTGAACTGCACACGCTTCTTCATCGAGGCGGAAGTCTATGGACCCGGCCAGCCGTTCGCCGGGAATTTCGGCCGGGCCCACGTGGGAGTGAAGGGCTCCTCCAGGAACGGGACTTGGAGGAGCCCTTCGGCTTCGGCGTTACGAGAGTGCGGGGAGTACGTGGTCGCCGACCTTGTCCGTGCTCAGGCACAGGGAGCACACGACCGCGTCGTGGGTCTGGCAGGCGGCCAGGTCGGGGCGCTCGTACGGCTGGTGGCAGACGTGGCAGTCGAGGGTCACACCGCTCGGGTTGCCCTCGCCGTCGAGCATCGGTTCGGCGATGCCGTCGTCGGTGCGGCGCAGGTAGTACCTGCCCTTGGTGGCGATCGCCATGACCGGGGTGAGGACGAAGGCGATCACGGCGGCGGCGACCGGCGAGTACGGCTGGAGGGTGTCGCCCAGGGCGTGGAAGTACATGGCGATGGACAGCCCGGAGGCGGCGAGGAAGGAGACCACACCGACCGGGTTGACGGCGTAGAGCATGCCGCGGCGGAACTCCGGGGCGTGCGGGGAGAGTTTGAGGAGGTACTTGTTGACGCCGATGTCGGTGGCGACGGTGACGACCCAGGCGATCGCGCAGTTGGAGTAGAAGCCCAGGATGCTGTTGAGGAAGCTGAACATGTCGGCCTCCATCAACGCGAGTGCGAAGCCCAGGTTGACCAGGACGAAGACCATACGGCCCGGATAGTGCTTGGTGACGCGGGTGAAGGAGTTGGTCCAGGCGAGCGAGCCGGAGTAGGCGTTCGTCACGTTGATCTTGATCTGGCTGATGACGACCAGCGCCACGGCGAGCGGGAGCACCATCCAGGACGGCATCATCGCGTCGAAGGCGCCCTTGAACTGCTGGATCGGCTCGGGGGCCACGTCGGGACCGACCTTGGCGAGGATGTAGACGGCGAGGAAGACGCCGATGGCCTGCTTGAGGGCGCCCAGGACGACCCAGCCGGGGCCGGCCATGATCACCGCGGTCCACCAACTGCGCTTGTTCGCCTCGGTCTTGGGCGGCATGAAGCGCAGGTAGTCGATCTGCTCACCGATCTGCGCGATCAGGGACAGACACACGCCCGCGCCGAGCAGCACGGAGGCGGTGTTCACGCCGCCCTCGCCGTCGGTTCCGGCGTAGGAGAGGAAGCGGTCGACGGTGCCGGGGTCGGTGGTGATGAGGTAGACCAGCGGGGCGACCATGAGGATCAGCCAGATCGGGGTGGTCCACACCTGGAGCTTGCTGAGCGCCGACATGCCGTAGATCACCAGCGGGATCACCATCACGGTCGACACCAGGTAGCCGAGCCAGAGCGGCAGTCCGAGGCCCAGTTTGAGGCCCTGGGCCATGATCGAGCCTTCGAGGGCGAAGAAGATGAAGGTGAAGCTGGCGAAGATGACGCTGGTGAGGACCGAGCCGTAGTAGCCGAAGCCGGAGCCGCGGGTGATCAGGTCCAGGTCGATGTTGTAGCGGGCGCCGTAGTAGGCGAGCGGGAAGCCGGTGACGAAGATGACCACGGCGGCGACGGCGATCGCCACGAGCGCGTTGCCGGTGCCGTGGGCGAGGCCGATGCCGGCGCCGATGGAGAAGTCGGCCATGTAGGCGATGCCACCGAGGGCGGTGGTGGCCACGACCATGGGGGTCCAGCGGCGGTAACTGCGCGGGGCGAAGCGGAGGGTGTAGTCCTCCAGCGTCTCCTTCACTGCCTGGTCGGTGCCCGGCGCCGCCTTCCGCGTCGGGCCCGGCGACTGCGGCTCGGTGACGTCTGCCAGTTGTGGCTCAGCGCTCATGCCACGCCTCCTTGCTGCGGGGTGGGGAGGTGCCTCGCGCAGCGGGTCGTATACGGCCTCATGTCCATGGCGAGGGACGTTAGGCAGGAGGAGTTACCCCTAAATACTTCCTGCGTGAAGGAAGTGTTTCGGAAGGCTCTCATCTGTGGGCTATGCTGGATCTTGAGCTGGTCGCCGCAACTCCGGTCGACTGGTGATGCGTTGGTGGTCCAAGGAAAGACGCCCCACTTCCTGTGGGGAGATGCAGGTGCAAGGCCTGCCCGGCGCTCGACTCACGGGGCCCGTCCCGCACCTGGTGCGAGGCGGGCCCCGCTCGTTGTCCAGCGGCAACGCACGGCCCCGGCTGGACGGGGGGAACCAGCCGGGGCCGTGACGCGGTGACACGCGGAGGGCGGTCGCCTCGCGGCGAAGGGCTCCATGGGGCTTCAGCCGAACGATCGTCCCCATGGGCCAGGGGTGAGGCCCGGGGACACTGTCCCCTCCGCGGCCACACAGAGTTGAACGGTCAACCTGTCCGGGTTGTTCCGGACCCCGCCCGCGTGCCGCAGTGATGTGCGGCACTCCGCTTGGGCGTCGGTCAGGTGAGGAAGTCGGCGACGAGAGCGGCGAACTCGTCGGGACCGGCGAGCCGGACCCCGAGGGATTCGGCCTTGGCCCGCTTGGACCCGGCGCCCTCTCCGGCGACGACGAGGGTGGTCTTCTTGGAGACGCTGGAGGAGGAGCGCCCACCCGCCCGTTCGATGAGCTCGTTCATCTGGTTACGGCTGAGCTTCTCCAGCGCGCCGGTCATCGCGCCGGTCACGACCACCGTCATCCCCGCCAGTGGCCCGGCCGCCGCCTGCGGGCTCTCCGCGTCGGCGCCGGTGTCCTCGGCCGCGGGGGAGGGCGGAGTGGCGCCGGGCTCGGTCATGTTCACCCCGGCCGCGGCGAGCTTGTCGATCAGGGGGGCGAGTTCGGCGAGTTCGGCCACGATGGAGGGGGCCTTCTCGGTGCCGATGCCCTCGACCTGCTGCATCGCCTCGGCGTCGGCGGCCCGGACGTGGTCCATGGTGGCGAAGTGGCGGGCGATCCGGCGGGACATGGACCGGCCGGTGCCGCGTACCCCCAGTGCGCACAGCACCCGGGACAGTGGCTGCCGCTTGGCCGCGGCCAGGGCGGCGAGGAGGTTGTCGGTGGACGTCTCGCCCATCCGCTCCAGAGCCAGCAGCTGTTCACGGGTGAGGGCGAACAGATCGGCGAGGTCGGCGACCAGTCCTGCGTCGACGAGCTGGACCACGCGGGTGTGCCCGAGGCCCTCGATGTCGAGCTGGTCACGGCCGGCCGCGTAGGACAGGGCCGCGACCAGGTGGCAGTTGCGGCCGTTCTCACACCGCCAGCGCTGCTCGCTGGTGTCGATGGCGGAACCGCAGCGCGGACAGGCCTCGGGGAAGACGATGGCCTTCTCCTCCCCGGTACGCAGGTGCGCGACGGGGGCCTCGATGCGGGGAATGACGTCGCCGGCCCGGTGCACCATCACGTGGTCGCCCAGGCGCAGGTCACGGCGGGTGATGTCGGCCGGGTTGTGCAGCGTGGCGTAGGTGATGGTGGCGCCGTCGATCTCCACCGGCTCCAGCACGCCGCGGGGAGCGATGATGCCGGTGCGCCCCACGTTCCACTCCACCTCCAGCAGCTGGGTGATCTTCTCCACGGCCGGCAGCTTGTAGGCGATGGCCCAGCGCGGCGCGCGCGTCCCGGATCCCGCGGTGCGCTGGTCGACGGCCAGGTCGGCCTTGATGACGATGCCGTCGATCCCGAACGGCAGCTCGGCCCGCAGCGCGGCGATCTCCCGCACCCGCTCCAGGACCCGCTCGACGGTGTCAGCGGTGATGCCGGGCACGGCGGTGGTGACGGTGGTGTTGATGCCGTACACGGCGGCCTGGACCATCAGGTCGCTGTGCGCGAGCTCACCGAGCCGGGCGGCGAGGTCGGCGTCGGTGCCGCGGAGGGGGAGCAGGCCGTAGCCGAAGAAGGTCATCGGCACCGTGTACGCCCGCTCCCTGGCGCGCAGGGTGCCGGCGGCGGCACCCCGGGGGTTCGCGAACGGCTGTCCGCCGTGCGAGGTGCGCACGTCGTTGCCGTGCTCGAACTGGGCCGTGGTCATGAGGACTTCACCGCGCACCTCGACGGTGACCGGCTCGGACAGCTGGTCCGGCAGCCCCTCGATGGTGCCGATCGCGTGCGAGACGTCCTCCCCGGCCGTCCCGTCGCCCCGTGTGATCAGCTGTCTCAGTCGGCCGCGAGAGTAGCGGGCGGCGATCGCGAGACCGTCCAGCTTGGGCTCGACGCTGAACCGCTCCACGTCGTGGCCGATCCTGCGGGCCAGCGAGGCCGTCCACGCGGTGAACTCCTCCGGCGAGAACACGTTGTCCAGGCTCAGCATCGCCACCGTGTGCGGGACGTCGCCCTCCACGGCGCCACCGGCGACCTTCCCGGTCGGCGAGTCGGGCAGCACCTCCTCGGGGTGTTCGTCCTCCCACTCCGTGATGGCGCGCACCAGCCGGTCGTAGCTGTCGTCGTCCAGCGGTGAGGACCCGTCAGCGTAGTAGGCGGCCGCGGCCTTCACCGCATGCTCGACGGCCTGCGCGTAGGCGGCGGCGTCCACGATCTGTGCGGCTGGTGTCGTCATGTCCCACATCCTGCCTGCCACCACTGACAATGCCCCGTCGCCGGTCGGTCCGCCGTGCCGGACGTCCCGGTCGGATGTCAGGAGTGGGGGAGCCCTGGCGGGTCGTGAGGTCCGGCCGAAGGGCAAGGTCTCTCGCAGGGGCCCGGCCCTGACCGCTTCCGCATTTCGAAGAACTGTTCCATTTGTCGGGGGTGACGGGTTAGGGTCGTGTTCTGCGGATCTTGAACGGAGGTGCTCCGGACATGGAGAACAACACGCCCGCACGCCGGGGCCGCCCTCCCGGCTCCCGGGGCGCCGAGGGGCAGCTGACGAAACGTCAGGCGGCCATCGTGCGTTGCATCATGGAGGCGGTCGACCGACAGGGCTATCCGCCCTCGATGCGGGAGATCGGCCAGGCGGTGAGCCTCGCCAGCACGTCCTCGGTGGCTCACCATCTGATGACCCTCGAACGCAAGGGCGTCCTCTATCGCGACCCGCACACCCCTCGCGCCTACCGCGTACGGCCGTCCTGGGCGCCCGACCTGGGGGACCGGAACGAGGTGCTGGTCGACGTACCCCTCGTCGGCCGGATCGCCGCCGGTGCGCCCCTGCTCGCCGAGGAGATCGTCGAGGACGTCTACTCCCTGCCGCGCCAGGTCGTCGGCGACGGCGACCTGTTCGCGCTGACCGTGACCGGCGACAGCATGATCGACGCGGCGATCTGCGACGGCGACATCGTCACCGTGCGGCGCCAGGACAGCGCCGACCACGGCGACATGGTCGCCGCGCTCCTGGACGACGAGGCCACCGTGAAGATGCTGCGCCGGCAGGACGGCGAGGTGTGGCTGATGCCCCGCAACCCCGCCTACCGCCCGATCCGCGGCGACCAGGCGCAGATCCTCGGGAAGGTCGTAGGAGTCCTGAGGCTCCTGTGACCGGCCGTCCACGCAACTTCGGCTCCCCGGTGGGCCGTTGAGCTTGGCCTCGCAGCCCGGACGAAGCGCCACCGGACTACCGTTGCCCTCCATGACCACCACCGAGACGGACATCACCGAGGACCTGATCCGGGATCTGCTGCGCGAGCAGCACCCTGACCTCGCGGATCTCCCCCTGAAGCTGGGCGCCCTCGGCTGGGACAACCAGGTGTGGCGGCTCGGCGACGACCTCGCCGTCCGGCTCCCGTGGGCGACGGGGTCCGCGGACGAACTGCTGCGCAAAGAGCACACGTGGGCGCCCGTGCTGGCGCCACGCCTGCCCCTGCCCATTCCCGTCCCGCAACGCCTCGGTGAGCCCTCGGAGCGGTTTCCGCGGCCCTGGCTCGTGACCACGTGGGTACCGGGCGAGCCCGCCGACCGCGCCCACGCGACACGTGGCGCGGAAGCGGCCGTGACCCTGGCCACCTTCCTCACGGCACTTCATCGCCCAGCGCCCGACGGGGCGCCCGCAGGACGGGGTCGCGGGGGCCCGCTGTCCGGTACGGCCGGACACCTCGACCGTGGCCTCGGCTCGGCCGTCGAGCGGGGGCTGATTCGCGAACCGGACGCCGTACGAGCGGTCTGGGAGGACGCCGCTGCCGCGCCCGAGTGGTCAGGTCCGGCCCTGTGGCTCCACGGCGACCTGCATCCGGCCAACGTCCTTACCGCGGACGGCACCTTCTCCGGTGTGATCGACTTCGGCGACCTTTTCGCGGGCGACCCCGCCTTCGACCTCGCCGCCGCCTGGATCCTGCTGCCCGACGGTGCCGTCGACCGCTTCCACGAGAGCTACGAGCCGAGCCCGGACGCCGCGACGCTGCGCCGCGCCCGTGGTTGGGCGGTGCTCAGAGCGCTCGCGTGCCTCCACATCGCGGACGCCGGTGACCACGGCCGCCCCGGCGGCAAGTCCAGCTGGGGGCCGCCGGCTCAAGCCTCACTGCGACGCCTGATCTCATCGGTCGGCCGGTGACCGAGGGAGCCGACGCCGCCCCCTCTGTCTCCCGGACAGCCTGAAGGGCCTGGTCGGACCCGCGCTTCGCGCGGCGACCGACCAGGCACAGCCCCCGATCAGAGATAGGGGCGGGTGATCAGTTCGATCGCGTGGCCGGAAGGATCCTTGAAGTACACCCCGCGACCGCCGTGTTCGGTGTTGGTCTCGCCGGGGCGCCGCATCTGCGGATCGGCCCAGTGCTCGATGTCGCGATCGCACAGGCGCTGGTACGCGCGGGCGAACAGCTCGTCGTCGACGAGGAACGCATAGTGCTGCATCTGGATCTCCACCGGCGGCTCGGCGAACTGCAGCAGTACGCCGTCGTCGAGCTGGATGTTGACGAACGGGCCCCACGACGGCGCTTCGGGGAGTTCCAGCAGTTCGCGGAAGAACCGAGCCGACTCGTCGCGGTCCTTGGAAGCGATGATGGTGTGGTTGAACGTGACTGTCATTCAGCTGACCTCTTGGCTGTTCGACACGGCGGATGGACTCGCGGTGCGCGAGTGCCGGGAGGTCCGCGTGCCGAACCGAGGGGGTGCCTGGTGCGCACCCGCTGAGCGATCAGTCCACCACCGGGTGGCCAATCCGTGCGTGGCGTAGCGCCGGTCCGGTGTTCACGCGGGCGACGTTACTTGATCGCCGCGGTCGCCACAACAGCGGGCGGTTCAGGCGATGTTGGGTCGCGGACCAGAGTCGCTGTTCCGGGGTATGCGATGAGGATGTCGAAACGGTTGAAGCAAGTAGGTGGTGCGCTGGCCCTCTACGTGGTGCTGGCCTTGATGATCCGGTTCGCGGACGGCGGAGTGGGTTGGGGGCCGGCTCTGTTGGCCGCTCTGGTCGGGACGCCGCTGGTGATGTGGATGATCTGGCTGCGCAGCCGACTCATGGGTCAGGCGCGGGAGTGGGGGCGGCGCAAGGGCCAGCCGTGGCCGGAGGAACGGCGTCGCTGAGTCATCAGAGCCGACGCGCCCCGAAGTCCGAGGCTTCGGGGCGCGGTTGGGGCGCGCGATGATCCGCCGGTGCCGGGAGTCGCGCGGATGCCGGTCTGGGGTCGAACGGCCCCTCAGGCGTTACGCAGTTCGAGTCGATTCGCCGCGCTCGCGCCGGTGAGCCACGGCGGCTGATGCCCTGAGGGCGGCGCCTCGGGTCAGTCGGTTCGTTCGTCGGCGGTGTGCAGCTGGTAGACGTTGAACGCGCGGCGGATGACAGGCTGGGCCACGTTGCGCACGCGTACGCCACCGGCGGTCATGCCGTGCTCGGTGCCCATGTGGGCATGGCCGTGCACGGCGAGATCCGCGCCCGCCGTGTCGATCGCCTCCGCGAGCAGGTAGCTGCCGAGGAAGGGGTAGATCTCCCGGGGCTCACCGGCGAGGGTGTCGGCGACGGGGGAGAAGTGCGTCAGCGCGATCCGGGCGTCGCAGGTGTCCTCGCGCAGGGTTTGCAGAGCGCCGCGCAGGCTGTCGGAGCAACGCCGGGTGTAGCGGACGAACTCCTTCATCAGCGGCTCCCCGAACTCACCGGCACTGCGCCCCACGAACCCACCGCCGAACCCCTTCGTACCGGCGACGCCGATGCGCTTGCCGCCACAGTCCAGGACGGCCGCCTCGCCTTCGAGGACGGTCACGTCGGCGTCCCGGAGGATGTCGGCGACCTTCTCGGGCTGGTCGTCGTGATGGTCGTGGTTGCCGAGCACCGCGACGACCGGTACGCCGAGTCCCTGGACCTCACGGGCGACGACACGAGCCTCGTCGGGCGTGCCGTGCCGGGTCAGGTCGCCGGCGAGCAGGAGCAGGTCGGCGCACTGGGGGAGGGTGTCGAAGGCGGGTCGAAGCATCCCCTGGCTGTCGGGACCCATGTGGATGTCACCCACGGCCGCTACGCGGATCACGGCAGCTCCTCGGCATGGTCGGGCGTGGTGTTCTCGGCGACCACCACATCGCTGTGCACGGCCAGTCCGGACAGTTCCTGCCGGGCGGTGCGCAGCAGGGTGTCGCGGCACTCGGTCGAGGGGACCGTGCCGGTGATCACGACGGTCTGTCCCCGTAGCTCCAGGCGTACACCCAGCTCACCGAGTTCCCCGGAGGCCAGGCGGTCGCTCAGGTGGGCTACCCGGTACTCGGCGTTCTCCGGAGTGCCGGGGGCTTCGGAGGGGTCGTTCATCGCTGGTCCTCCTGCGGTTGGATGACGTCCAGCCGCTCCAGGAAATAGAGGAAGGCCTCGGGCATCGCCGCGCCCGCGCAGGCACCGCGTACCTCGTCCCAGTCGATCTTCTCCCGCAGGGCGCGGGCGATCGGCAGGACCGCGCCGAAGTTGCAGTGATGCTCCGAGAAGGCGGCCATCAGGCTGCTCATGAGGTCGGTCGGCGACAGCACCGGCATGTGGACCGAGTCCACCGAGAGCTCCTGGGCCCGTCCCAGCAGCTCCGTCGTGACCGGCTGGTGCGCCAGCTCGAAGATGAGGTCGACCTGCTGTCCGAGACAGCTGGCTTTGAGCAGCCAGTCCTCGGGTGGGCGGTAGACGGCCAGACCGTCTTCGCGCAGTGCCGCCGCGACGGCTTCGGCGTCCTCGGGCCGGATGCAGAAATCCACGTCGTGCTGGAGGTTCTGGGCGCCGCCATGTGCGTACACCGCGACGCTGCCGGCGAGGGCGAAGGGGAACCCGGTCTGTTTCAGCAGCGCGCCGGTCCGTTTCGCCGCCTCCAGGATCGCCTGGTTGAGATCGACGGGGAGTTCCTCCGCGAGTGGATCGCTGCGGAGGATGAGCTCCGTGTCCTCCGAGGGCAGAGGCAACTGGGCCGCATCGACCTGCCGACCGGGTGCGTCGTCGGCGTACTGCGTCATCGTTGCCCCTTCCTTTCCGAGCCAGGTGTCGGGTCCCAGCCGGCGGGCCGCCCGCCAGGACCGTGTCGGTCAACCCCGAGTACCCGGCGTCGGCGGCGTCCACACGGGGGCGAATCCGGTGGACAGCCGTTCGATCACGGGGGGCGGGGGCGGGGGCGGGCGCGCGGGAGGTGCTCCTTGGCGGGCCGGTCAGCGTGTCCCGACACCGGTGGGTGCCCGCCACGCCGAGGGGCTCCCGTCACTCGCCCGCCTGCTCCGAACGTCTCAGCTCTCAGCGACCGCGACCACATCGGAGCCGTCGCGGCGAATCCGCTCCACCCCCCAGGCGCCGAGCGGTTCGAGTGCCTGGTTGAGGGTGTGCCCGTGCTCGGTCAGGGAGTACTCCACCCGTGGCGGCACCTCGGCGTACACCTTGCGGTGGACGAGGCCGTCCTCCTCCATCTCGCGCAGGTGCTGGGTCAGCATCTTCTCGCTCACCCCCGGCAGGCCGCGGCGGAGTTCGGCGAAGCGGCGTACCCCGTGGGTGTCGAGCTCCCACAGGATCAGTCCCTTCCATTTGCCGCTCACCACGTCGAGCGCGGCATCGATGCCGCAGATGTAAGGCCCGCATCTCGGCGCCCTGGCCATCACTGGTCCCCTTACTGAAAGGTAAGTACCGCAGAAAATAGTGGGTACTTCCGAGATTAGCGGCGCTCTTCGAGCATGGAGGGGTGAACGAGCAACCGAACCGCACCACCAGGCAGAACAGCCCCGTCACCGTGATCGGGCTCGGCCCGATGGGTCAGGCGATGACCCGCACCCTCCTCAACTCCGGTCACCCCGTGACCGTTTGGAACCGCACCGCCGCCCGTGCCGCCGACGTCGTCGCCGCCGGAGCGAGGCTCGCGGCGACCCCCGGGGAGGCGGTCGAGGCGAGTGATCTCGTGATCCTCAGCCTCACCGACTACCAGGCGATGTACGACATCCTCGACGGCGCCACCGCCTCCCTCGCCGGCCGCACCCTGGTCAACCTGAGCTCCGACACCCCCGAGCGCACCCGCGAGGCCGCGGCCTGGGCGACGGGCCACGGTGCCGCCTTCCTCACCGGAGGTGTCATGGTGCCGGCACCGATGGTCGGAACGGAGCAGTCCCTCGTCTACTACAGCGGCCCCGACCAGGTCATGGAGCACCACCGGCCCGCGCTGGCGTCGATCGGAACACCGAGGTACCTGGGCACCGACCCGGGCCTGGCCCAGATGATGTACCAGGCCCAACTCACCGTGTTCCTGTCCACGTTGTCGTCCCTGATGCAGGCCACCGCGATGCTGGGCACGGCGGGCCTGAAGGCCAAGGACGTGCTGCCGGAGCTGATCTCCACCGCCGATTCGATCGGCGCCATGCTGCGGGCGGGTGAGGAGAACCCCGGGAGCGCGCTGGACGCCGGAGAGCACCCAGGCGACCTCAGCACGATCACCATGATGGGCGCGACCGCCGACCACATCGTCGAGACCAGCACGGGACTCGGGCTCGACCTCGCGCTTCCCTCGGCCGTACAGGCGCACTACCGGCGTGCCATCGAGGACGGACACGGCGGCGACAACTGGACCCGCATCATCGACGGCATCCGTGAACCGCGCTGACCGACGCTGAATCTGACGGGGCACACGTCGCCCAAGAAGCGGCGGCCTCCCCGCATGCCGAAGAGGTGGGAGTCGGCAGGGGGGAGGCCGCCGTCGCTGTGCGCGCCCCGCGTGTGTCGCCCGGCGGTCTACTCGTCGATGGCCGAACCGAAGTGGGCGCCGCGGGCGCTGCCGCCGAGGGCCGACGCGCCGTACGAGCGTGAGCCCTCCGCGAGCAGCCCGTCGCCGCTCGCGGGCAGCAGCCAGACCGCGCCGTCCCCGGCGTTCTCGTCGGGCGCGGCGGCCACCAGCTCGGCCCGGCCGTCGCCGTCGGTGTCCACGAGCCGGACCTGGGCGCCCCAGGCGTCACCGGCCTCGGCGGTGCCCGGAACGCCGGGGGAGTTCTGGTCGAAGGACTGGGCGCGGGTGCTGGTCAGGCCCGTGTCGAGCCGCGCAGCAGCCAGACCGCGCCCGCGTCGGCGACGGAGCCGACGTCCTCGCCGGGCGCACCCACGGACACGTCGGCCCGGCCGTCGCCGTCGACATCGGCCACCGACAGGTCGTTGCCCCATGCATCACCGTTCTCGGCGGTACCGGGCACGCCCGGGGAGTTCTGGGACCACCACTGCGGGGCGGTGCCGGGGCCCTGGGTGCCTGCCGGGCCCTTCTCGCCGCCGTAGTAGACGCCGACCAGACCGCCGGGTGCGTCGGCGTCGCCCGCGGTCTCGTCCACGCCGCTGCGCTGTCCGACGACCAGGTCGTCGTAGCCGTCACCGTCGATGTCACCCGAGGCCGTTGCGGTCGGCGGCGGAGGTACCGCCGGGAACGCCCGCGAACGCGCTCGGCGCGGCCACGATGCCCGCCCCCGCCAGCAGCAGGAAGGAGGCCGCGGCGACGGCGGCGGACCCCGCGGTACGGCGGGTGGAGTGCCTGGAAAGGCTCATGTCTGTTTCCCCCGTGGAAAGTTGAGGTTGCGTCAGCCCACTGGTCGGGGCGGGCTGTACTTGGTTCCGACGCAGGGTTCGACACGGGTGGCGGGGGTTGAGTTGTGGGGACCCGGTGTGCTGTGACACCTCAGTGACATCCGTCGCGCCACCACGACACACCGTTGCGCCCGGGAGAACGACCGTACGGGACACCCGAGTTGTGGCTCTCGGGGGCGTCGGCGGCCTACTCGCGGATCCGCGTGTTCTCGGGGCGCCGCGCGTCGCCGTTGTCCGAGCCCAGGCCCGCGAGCAGGCGCAGTCCGTCCTCGGCGGGGGAGCCGGGGGCCGCGGACAGCACCAGCAACTCCATGCCCGACGCGTCGGGCAGCGCGAAGTTCTCCTGGTGCAGTTCGAGCACCCCGACCAGCGGGTGCCGGTACACCTTGCGGCCGTGCGTGCGGGCGCGCACGTCGGCGCGGGCCCAGAGGCGACGGAAACGCTCGCTGCCCATCGCCAACTCGCCGATGAGGGAGGCCAGACGGGGATCCTCGGGATACTTGCCGGCGGCCAGGCGCAGATGCCCGACCACGTCGAGGGTGCACTGTTCCCACTCCGCGTAGAGACCGCGCTCGGCCTCCTCGAGGAAAATGTGCCGGGCGGTGTTGAGACCTGGTAGGGGCCGGCCGAAGAGGAGCCCGGCGAGGCGGTTGCCGGCGAGGACGTCGAGACGATGGTCCATGATCAGCGCGGGTGCGTCGACGACCAGGTCGAGGACGCGGAGCAGTTCCGGGCGGACCCGCCCGGCCGGTGCCTTCGCGCGGCGCCGGGGCTGCCGGGCGAGCCGGGAGAGGTGCTCGCGTTCCGTCTCGTCCAGGCCGAGGACCCCGGCGAGCGCGTCGAGGACCTGCTCGGAGGGCTGGGTCGCACGGCCCTGCTCCAGCCGGACGTAGTAGTCGACGCTGACACCGGACAGGTGCGCGACCTCTTCACGGCGCAGCCCCGCCACCCTGCGGCGGCTGTCCGTGGGGATGCCGACGGCCACCGGGTCGACCCGGGAACGCCGGGTGCGCAGGAAGCCCGCGAGATCGTCCATGCCTCCCAGTATGGCCGCGACCGCGCCCGCGAAGGTGGTACCGCCAGTACCAGGAAGGCCGGTCCGACGGAAGAGGAGCCCCTGAACAGCCGATGCCGAAGCGCCCAGGATCGAAGGCATCCGATCCGAAGGAGTTCCCGTGAAGACGCTGATCGTCCACGCCCACCCGGAGCCGAAGTCGCTCAACAGCTCACTGAAGGACCTCGCCGTGTCCACTCTGGAGAACGCCGGGCACGAGGTACGGGTGAGTGATCTGTACGCGATGAACTGGAAGGCGGTCGTGGACGCCGCGGACTACGGCCCGCACGCCTCGAAGCCGCTCCAGGTCGCACGGGACTCGGGCCGGGCCTTCGACGCCGGCGCGCTCACCCCGGACGTGCGTGCCGAGCAGGAGAAGCTGCTGTGGGCCGACATGATCATTTTCCAGTTCCCGCTGTGGTGGTACGCCATGCCCGCGATCCTCAAGGGCTGGGTGGACCGGGTCTTCACCTTCCACTTCGCGTACGGGGTCGGCGAGCACAGCGACACCAAGTACGGCGAACGCTTCGGCGAGGGAACCCTCGCGGGCCGCAGGGCCCTGCTGTCGGTGACGGTCGGCGGCCCGGAGTCGCACTACGCCGCCCGCGGGATCAACGGCCCGATCGACGATCTGCTGTTCCCGATCCACCACGGCATCCTCTACTACCCGGGCATCGAGGCCCTGCCCCCGTTCGTCCTCTACGGCGCCGACCGGATCACGGACGAGGAGTACCCGGACGTCGCCAAGGCGTGGGAACAGCGCCTGCTCACCCTGGATTCGACCGAGCCGATCCCGTTCCGCCGGCAGAACTTCGGCGACTACGAGATCCCCTCCCTGCAGTTGAAGGAAGGACTGGAGCCGTCCGGCCGCACCGGGTTCGGGCTGCACGTGCGGGGCTGAGCGTGGGCCCCGGGGGTCGAACCCCCGGGCCGTCGCGATAGGTTGCGGCCGACACGAGAGAAGAGCCCGCATGGACTCCCGTATCCCGCGGCTGCGACGCAAGCTGGCACGCATCCCCTACCTGCCCCACCGAAGTCACTCCTTCGGCGAGGAGCGGCACGAGTTCCGTCTCGGCCCCTGCGTTCCCCTCACGCGGGTTGACGCCTTCGAGGCCGAACAAGATGTCCAACTGCCCACTCCCTACCGGGACTTCCTCGCCGGTATGGGCGGAAGTGGCGCGGCCCCGTACTGCGGACTGCTGACCAGATGGCGGCCGGCCAGGACAACCGGGCTCTGGCACTGACCTCACCCCCACTCCAAGCCCATCCGCACAGCTATCGGCTCGCTCCCAGGCTCTGACACACCGGGCACCGCGGCGGGCGGCTACCGCGCCCGCTGCATGGCCGGCTCTCACCTGGTGCCCGGCCCGTCCTCTCGTGCCCCCGCGTCGTCCACAGGGGGCGTGTCTCCCCAGCTCAACCGGATCACCGCGTACGTCTCGCCGTTCTCGGGCGGACGTGTCCAGGAACGGGTGGTGAACGTGTGCAGCCGTCCGTTCACGATGGCGTGACGGGGCAGAGAGGCCCCGAACTCCTCGGCAACAGCCTCCAGCAGAGACCGCTCCGCCTCGGCGCCCTCCACCTCCGCGGCTTCGAAGAACCGGGTCGGATCCAGGCGACGAGGTATCTCCCCGCTCCGCCGTAGCTCGCCGTCCGCGTAGGTGAACGCGTACTCCTCAGCACCGTCCCGAGCGACGGACAGGTGGAAGAACAGCTCCCGGTGCGGTTCCCTGAGGCCGCTCCACACCACCACGGCGCGGGTGCCCGAACTGGCGCACTCGGCAGGGGAGACGAACCTCTGCCGGCTGAACTGCGAGGGTTGACCGTCGAAGGCGAAGCTCCAGTCGGCGCCGGCGCGGCCGACCGCCATGAGGGCCTTGTCGTCGAAGGAGGAGAACTCCCTCTGATCGCGGACGGACCTGAGGCGCGCTTCCCACAGGGTCATGGGGGAGTCCAGCACGGTCCCGCGCTCGTGCTCGTGCTTGTGCTCATGTTCGTGGTCGTCTTCACGGCCACGGCCACGGCCACGGTCGTGGTCGTGCCCGTCCGCCAGGCGTTCCGCCAGCTCCCGCGGATCCACCCCCTCCACCAGGACGAACCGGTAGGAGGTGCGGTTGTTGCCCGGGTCCGGCACCGCGAGCCAGGCCATGCCGCTCGCGTCGAGGCCGTCCGCGGGACTCGGCGGGTCACCGGCCTGGCCCGCTCTCGGTGTGGACAGCAGCTGGCGCCCCCGCTCCGGGGTCAGCAAGGGTCCGAGCACGGGGTCGGCCACCCAGCCCAGCGGTGCCAGGTGGTCGGGTCCCAGTGGCTCCCACAGGGGCAGTGCCGCCGTCAGTTTCCACCAGGCCCCGTCGGTGTCGCCCCAGCGCGCCAGCTCCCGTGCCTGCTCGACCGCCTCACCGAACGGTCCTGTCGCCGTGTACCGGTACGTGCCGGCGCGCACCTGCTCCAGGGTCGCGTACGCCTGTGCCACCAAGGCCTCGTCGGCGCCGCGGAGAGAGAACATCAACGTGGAGTCGTCCCGGTACGAGTGCGCCGCGTGCTCGGCGACCAGCGGCGGCAACAGCTCGGCCGCGTACCGCGGGTCGGTCACCAGGTCGTCGAAGGACACCTCGGAGGTCTGTCCGAGCAGGCGTCGGATCTGGTCGCCCAACCCGACGGCCCGCGGCCGGCCGTACGCCTTGGCCTCGTCGAACTGCCGCACGGCCTGCTCCCAGTTGCCGCGCAGTGCCTCCAGCCGGGCCGCGTCCACCAGGTCGTCCAGCTCGCGCGTGGTGTCGTTGACGAACTCCGGCTGCTCCTTGCCGCGATGGGACCGCAGGCTGTGGAACTCGCGGTACATGTCCTGCATGAACTCCAGGAAGTTCGCCTGCCGTTCGGGTGCGGAGGCCCGCCAGCTCGCCCATGTGTACACGGCCCACTCGCCGTTCTCGTCCACGTCGTCGGGGTCCAGGAGTACATAGGTGGCGTCGGACTCGACGTCCAGTTGGAGCCCGCGCCGCCACAGTTCCGCCTCCTGCCGCTCCTCGGGGTCCGCGTCCTCGTCCAGATACTCCTCGAACATGTCGGCGAGCCCCGACTCGTTCTCGTGCCAGTGCACGCTCGCGGTCCCCGCCAGCAGCCACACGAACCCGCCCGCGTGCCGCCACCCGTCGCTGACCTTGAGGAACTCCCGGTACGACGGGGGCATCCGTCGCCCCAGGCGCTCCTCCATGGCCGCGATGCGCTCCTCGGAGGCGGGCGGGAACCCCAGCCACCGCGCCTCCCGCGCGGCTTCGTCGTCCTGCCCGCGTGTCTCGTCGTCGGAGAGGGAATCCGCCCACTCCCCGCTCCATCGGAGCAGAAAGGAACGCCAGTCGAATGCCGCGGTGTCCGTCATGGCCTCGATGCTGCCACCCGCCACTGACAATCAGGCAAGCAACCAGGGCGCCCGCCGATGCCGCGGCACCCAGCAACCGGCGCTGCCCGCAAGCCCGTTCATGCCGGCGCGTGGTGGGACGCGGTGAGCAGGGCGCGCAGGGACGCGGTGTCGGGTGTGTCGGCGACGGCCGCGTCGATGGCGTCGTCCATGGCCTTCTCCCACGACTCGGGGAGCGACAGTCCGGGCTGCTCCGACCAGCCGATGTCCGGCCTGGCCTGCCCGGACTCGGCAAGGCGCAGGTGCACCAGACCCGCGAGGGCGTCGAAGATCCTTGGCCGGATGAAGTTGCGTGCGGACTGCCCGGTCAGTCGTGTCGCCTGGTGCGGCTTGGGCATGCGGTCGGCGACCTCCGGCCAGAGCAGGCCGCGGTCGAAGGCGTCGAGTATCTCCTCCAAGCCGGGCAGGAGGTCGTCGGTCACCTCGCCGGTCGTGCCATCCCGGCGTACGGCATCCGTCACCGCGCCGCCCGCTCCCCGCGCCGAGGATCGAAGTGCCCTCGCCACGGCCACCCGCAGTGGGTCGGACCAGCCCTCGGCGTCGGCGATCGCGCGGGCCATGGTGAGTTCGTCCCAGCTCACGCGCAGCGACAACGCCGACTCCCCGGACAGCGTGCGCGCCTCCAGTTCAGTGAACAGCCGGTCGGTGTCGCGCAGCAGGGCGAGGCCGGTGGTCTCGTCGGTGGGCTCGTCGGGCCGGTCGTCCGCCGGGAGCTGTTCGAGCCGGGCGATGCGTTCGGCTGTCGGAGGGTGCGAGTCGTACGGGTGCGGTCGCGGCGGGCGCTGTCCGGCGGAGAGGGCGGCGAGTCGTTCCCCGGTGCGTGCGGCGAGCAACCGGCGGAAACCGCCGTGCACTTCGCCCACCGGCGGGAGCGCACCCAGCGAGATGCCCATCGCGGCGTACGTCTCCAGGTAGTGGGTGTGGGCGCCGGTGAGCACCGGAATGGCGCGTAGGGCGGCGACCGTGGTGTCACGACCGGCGTGCCGGGCCGCCATCCGGTCCGCGGCGAGTTCCTGGTGGCGAGCCACGGACTGGGTGGTCCGCAGATACAGCCGGGCGTAGCCGACGTACAGGGCGCCGATCGCCTGATGGAACTCGGTGCTGCCCTCCTGGAACGCCTCCACCGTGTGCAGGAGCGCCGCGCGGCCGCGCATGGTGACGCCTCCGAGCCGGGTGTCGAGGTTGCCGTAGTGCCCGAACTCGTGGGCGAGGACGGCGCGCAGCTGTGGGACGGTGAGTCCGGCGAGCAGCGGGAGCCCCAGATACATCCGGCGTCGTCCGTGCAGCAGTCCGAGCATGCGGCTCTGTTCGGCGACGGCCGCGTTGACCTCGGCGACGAGGTAGAGCTCGTCCGGCGGCCGCTGTCCCGTCACCTCGGCTGCCGCCCGTACCTGCTCCCACAGCACGGGCTGGTCCTCGGGGGTGACCGCCACCCCCTCCGGGACCGGCCCCAGTCGGCCGGCCCGCAGGAACGTGAACAAGCCACGCAGAATCGCCGCGGCCAGCAGGACCGTGACCGTCAGCACCGTGCCCCCGATCCACGCCGCCCTGTCGGTGACCGGGTGGGTCAGCACCAGCCAGTCGAGCACGGCCATGGCCGACAGCAGTGCCAGGCCCATGAGGAAGAAGCCCAGCAGCAACACGAACGCGCGGACCGCGCGCAGCCGAAACGCCATCGAGGAAATCCCCCACCCACCTGGTTCACCAGCCCGAACGGGCCGGAAGCGCTCGGGATACTACCCGCGGCCCGCCGAGCCGCGGGGGCCGGGGAAACGCCGTCCGGCCTGGGGAGTGCGGTGAGGGGCGCCCGGGGCGGGGCGGTCTGGAGGTCGCTGTGGGTCCCGGAGGATCGGTGAACCGCGCGCGCCACTATGGTGATCCGATGGCATCGATCAAGAAAATCCAGGTCACCTTCGACTGCGCTGAGCCGGAGCGTGTCGCTCGTTTCTGGTGCGAGGTGCTGGGGTACGTCCTACCGCCGCCGCCGAAGGGCTTCGCTTCCTGGGGCGACTTCGATCGCTCACTGCCGTCCGAGCGTCGCGGGGCGGCGTTCGCCTGCATGGACCCGGAGGGTGTGGGGCCGCGGCTGTTCTTCCAGCGCGTTCCGGAAGGCAAGGTCGTCAAGAACCGGGTTCACATCGATGTGCGGGTCGGCACCGGGCTGGTGGGCGAGGAGCGTGTCGCCGCCCTCGAAGCCGAGTGCGCGCGCCTGGTCGCCCTCGGCGGGGTGCGCGTACGGCTCCTGACGGCCGACGAGTACAACGAGTCCTGCCTGCTGATGCAGGACGTCGAGGGCAACGAGTTCTGCCTCGACTGAGGGACCGCGCACCGTCGCACTGCGGTGGAGCCTCAGGGGCTCGCCCGTCGGTGAGCCGGGTGGACGTGGGCAGGAACGCATCGGCGCTCGCCGAGTCGTAGGCGATGTGGAATGTGTCCAGCCCCGTCACGCCGGCGGCTGGGCGAGTCTGGCGGCCACGGCGTCCAGGACCCAGTCCAGGCCGGTGGCGAAGGTTGTCTCGGCATCCACGTCCGTGCCGTCGTGGACGGCCTTGCTGAGCGCGGGGAAGCGGCCCGTGGCCAGCATCCTCGTCACATGCGGGCCGTTGGCGCGCTGCCAGTCGTGCTTGGACAGGCCCGTGGCCCGCTCGGCGCGCAGGTTCGCGATCTCACGTCTGATCGCACCGGTGAAGTAGGCGCTGACCGTCTCCACGGCACGCATGACGGTGTCGATGTCGGCGAGGCCGTCGAGGGCGGACAGCGTGGCCTCGGCGACGGCGAGCCCGTTCGGGCCCAGGGCCGGGCGACCGCCCAGCAGGTCGGCCAGCCAGGGGTGCCGGAGAGCGGCCTGTCTGGTGCGGTTGGCCAGTTCGCGCAGTGCCTCGCGCCAGTCGGCGGGCTGCTGCTCGGGGACGATCTCGGCCTGGACCGCGTCCACCATGAGGTCGAACAGCTCGTCCTTGGTGGAGATGTACCCGTACAACCGCATCGGGCCGGCGTCGAGCCGGGCGGCGACCTTCCGCAACGACACCGCTTCCAGCCCGCCCTCGTCGGCCAGCGCCACGGCGGCGGCGACGATCCGCTCCCGGTCGAGCGGCACGGGTCGAGTCGGCGGCTCCGGCCGGTCCCACACAGTCATGGACACATCGTACTGTTGCGATGCGCTGTATCGCGGCAATACAGTGTATCGACATGAGACAACGCATCGCGGTGGTCGGGAGCGGTCCCGCCGGCCTCACCTTCGCCCGTGTCCTGCATCGCCACGGCCACCCGGTCACCCTCCTCGAACGTGATCCCAGCCCCGATGCCCGTCCGCCGGGCGGCACGCTGGACCTGCACGAAGGGCTGGGCCAGCTCGCCCTGGACAAGGCCGGGCTGCTGACGGAGTTCCAGGGGCTGTCCCGCCCCGAGGGGCAGGCCATGCGCATCCTGGACACCGACGGGACCGTCCTGCGCGACTGGCACCCCGGCCCGGACGAGCGAGCCAATCCCGAGATCGACCGCGGGCAACTCCGTGACCTGCTGCTCGGCCCGCTCGACGTGCAATGGGGGAGGGGTGTGGCGCGGGTGGTGCCCGGGACCGTGGACGGCACCCTGGTCCACTTCGCGGACGGGCGGCAGGAGGCCTTCGACCTCGTGGTCGGCGCGGACGGCGCCTGGTCCCGGGTCCGCGCGGCCGTCTCGTCGGCGACGCCGCAGTACACCGGCGTCACCTCGGTGGAGACCTCCCTCGACGAGGTCGACACCCGCCACCCCGACCTCGCCCGGCTGATCGGCGACGGTTCCGTGGCCGTGTACGGAGCGAACCGCTCCCTGGTCGCCCAACGCAACAGTGGCGGACACGTCAAGGTGTACGCCAAGTTCCGCGCGCCGCTGGACCGGCACACGGACCCGGATCCGGTCGACGCCGAGGCCCTGCGATCGAACCTGCTGGCTCTGTTCGACGGCTGGGCCCCTTCCGTCCTCGACCTCCTCCGGCACGGCACCGCCTTCGTCCACCGCCCCATCCACGTCCTGCCCGTGTCCCACACCTGGCCCCACGTCCCCGGGGTGACGCTGCTGGGGGACGCCGCCCATCTGATGCCCCCGTTGGGAGCGGGCGCGAACCTCGCGATGCTGGAAGGCGCCGAACTCGCCGAGTACCTGGCCGCCGACCCCGGAGATCCGGACAAGGCCGTCCGCGCCTTCGAGGAACAGATGTGGGCACGGGCCGGTAGATGGGCGAGGATCACGGCGGCCGGTCTGGAACGCCTCGTGAGCCCGGACCCCGCCGAGGCCCTCGCGCTCTTCGACGAGGTCCAGCCGTCCTGACCGCGCCGCGCGCGAGAACGAAGCCCGGGACATCGAGGGGGTCGCGGTGGGGGCGGCGGGTCTGCACAAGCTCCAACGGGCGGAACTCGCCTCAGATCCAGGCTCTGCGCCTGATGTCGGTGGGCATATCCCCGAGCGGCTTACGTCGCTGGGTGCGCTTGTCGCAGGCAGCACGCGAGGTCGCGGAACGCCGGCTCTGAGCAGCGCGGGCCTGCTGCTCGGGTCGGTCGCTCGGACCGGTCGGCGGGGTCTCCAACCGGCCCCTCACCCACCGCTCCTGACGCCGGACGGCCCCGCATCCGTCTCCTCGGCGAGCCACGTGGCGCACTCCCTCATCCGGTGGCGATCCTCCGGGAACCAGCTCTCCCACGGTTCGTCCAAGGTCAGCCAGGCAGCAGCCTGTCCCTCTTCCGGCGTCAGCGGCGTATGCCGATCGACGATCGCCAGGAACGACAGCCCCAGGGTCGCCGACCAGCCACGGCGATACGAGCGCGCAGTGACCGCCGCCGGGCGCGCGAGGAGGTCCGTCCGCACACCGGTCTCCTCGAACAACTCGCGGCTGGCAGCCTCGCGTTGCGTCTCGCCGGGGTCGACCTTGCCACCCGGCGGCACCCATCCGCGCCAACGGTGACTCACCAGCAGCACGTGCGTCAGGCCCGGGTCGAACACCCACACCTCGGTGGCGAGCGGCCCGTCCAGGACCGCCTCGGGGCGAGCGAACCAGGCCAGGGCGTCGTCGTACACGGCCCGCGCGGCCCGCGCTTCGTCGAAGGCGGCTCGCAGGGCACGTTGCTCGATCGATCGGCGGGTCATCTGCCGCACACTACGACGCCCCACTGACAACGCCCCGCTGGCGAGGCGAGGCGAGGCCGTGTCCAGTGGCCATGAAGCGGGCGCCGCGCGGGCCCGCCGAAAAAATATGCGCGAGCGTGTCGATCCAGGCAGGCTCCGTACGACGCACAGGTGAGAGCACGACCCATACGAGAGGTGAAGGCCATGCCCAAGGTGCGCGTACACAACGTCACGATCTCCCTCGACGGCTTCATGGCCGGTCCGAACCAGCGACTGGACGCCCCGTTCGGCGACGGTGTCGGCTGGGGCGACGAACTGCACAGCTGGTTCATGTCCGCGTCCCAGGACGCGGCGGCCGGCAAGACCGGGACCGACGTCGACCACTTCGTCCGCGGCGATCAGAACATCGGCGCCACGATCATGGGGCGGAACATGTTCGGGCCGCAGCGCGGTCCGTGGCAGGACGAGTCCTGGCAGGGCTGGTGGGGCGACAATCCGCCCTACCACCACGACGTCTTCGTGCACACCCACCATCTGCGCCCGTCGCTGGAGATGGCCGGCGGCACCACCTTCCACTTCACCGACGAGTCACCGCAGACGGTGCTCCAGCGCGCGTTCGACGCCGCGGGTGGCAAGGACGTGCGGATCGGCGGCGGCGCGGCGACCATCCGGCAGTATCTGCGGGCCGGGCTGATCGACGAACTCCACCTGGTGATCGCGCCGATCCTCGTCGGACGCGGGGAGCGGCTGCTGGACGACCTGGGCGAGGGAATCGACGGCTACCGGGTCTCCGAGCTGGTCGGCTCGCCGAACGTCACCCACGCGCTCCTGGTCCGCCGCTGAACCGGCGGGCCGGGCAGGCCTTGTCGCGGGCGGAAGCGCACTCCGCGAGGCGGCTGGTATTACTGATGCATGCAGGAAGAGGCCGCGCGGTCCGCGATCGACACGTTCATCTCCGCTTTCAACGCCTCGGAGGACAGCTATGTCACGGCGCTGCTCTCCCAGGCCCTGACCTCGGACGTCGTCTTCTGGGGACCTCTGGGTCGCAGCGAGGGGATCGAGGCGGTCGAGCGGTTCGTGCTGGACATCCGGCACCATCCGGCGGGGGCCGGAACGATGGTGCGCTGCTCGGCGGTGGACATGCCTGACGAGTGGGCCCGCTACCAGTGGGTCTTCACCACGCCGGACGGCGGCCCCCGCCTCGCGGGCACGGACGTCGTCCATCTGCGCCGGAGCCTCATCGACCAGATCATCGTCTTCGCGGGGGAGATCAAGCCGTCCGACTCCTGAGCCGGCCCGTCCCCGGGCGCGGGGGCGGGCTCGGCTGTCAGTCTTCGGTGAGGGACCGCGGAAGATGCGGTCGCGTGAAACCGTAGCCGCGCTGTAGCGTGGTCACCTTCCGGCGGTGGTGCGGGGGCGGCTCAGCAGGGCGCCCAGGGCGATCATGCCGATGCCGAGGACGAAGTGCAGCCAGTCGTCCGCGTTGTTGAGCGGTACGAAGTTGGCGTCGCTGCCGTGGTCGATGAGCAGGCCGTACAGCCACAGCACCAGATAGATGGCGCCGCCGGCGAGCAGGAAGGTGCGGGCGCCGGAGGCGGTGCGGGCCATCACGACGCCGGCCACTCCGAACGCCAGGTGTACGAGGTTGTGCAGGACGGAGACCTGGAAGATCCCGAGCAGTTCGGCGCCGGAGTCGTGCGAGGCGAACTTCATGGTGTCGTAGTCCGTCGTGATCCCCGGGATGAAGCCCAGGACCGCCACCAGCAGGAACACCGCTCCGACCAGTAGCGCTGCCTTCTGGACCGGGGTTCGAGCGGAACTCGCGTTGCGCGTGCGTGTCGTCATGGCCTGTCGGCTTTCCGCGAGGGGCGCCGGGACAGCACCCGTGCGCACTGGGTACCCCTGTCGCGCGGCTCGGCACACCGTCGAGGGGACGACTTCCGCACTGTGTGTAGGGGGCAGCGTTTACCGCGGCGGGGCCGGGGCATTCGGGAGATGCGCTTCGGACCGATGGCGCCGCCCGGCAGGGATCTCTCCTGGCTGCTGGGGCCCCTGTGTCCCCAGGCGGTCCAGGCAGATCTCTCCACGGGCACCGGAAGACAGCATCCGGAACATGTTCGCAAGGGCCAGCCCGAGACCCGCGTTCAGGAGTGACCACCGTGCTCATGGACTTGATGACGCCGCGCCGCCGCGCCGCACGCGGCTTCCTCGAACCGACTCGCGCGCCGTGCCCGCGCTCCCGTTCCCGTACGGACTGGGGACCTTCCGAGGTGCCCCAGCGCCGGTCCCCCATCGTGATGAGTGCCCGCATCCCCTCAAGCCTCGCATTCCAGGAGCCCTGCTGATGTTGATGCCCCTTCCCGCCACCCTTCGTCGGCTCGTGGCGGAATACGAGAAGCTGGCGGCGACGGCGAACCCGGGTTCGCGACTGAGTGATCTCGAGTACACCCTGTGCGTTTCGACGGGGACGCGAAAGATCGAGGCGGCTCTCGAAACCGCCCGCTCCTACCTCGCCGGCACCGCGGCCGCGCCCGCCGGGAAGTCCACGGCCGCGGCGTCGAAGGGGGCCGCCGGACATGATCGTCAGCCGGTCGCCAGTGAGCGCGTCTTCGTGCGCGACGGTGGCCCGTCGACCGCCCGCCGCAGCCCGATGACCGTCCCCACTCCGGTCCGCCGCCTCACGACGATGCCGACCGCCAAGGATCTCGGGGAGCGCGTCGACGGCTGAACCGACCTGTCGACGGGCGGGCACCGGCGTCAGAGCCGGTGCCCGCCTCGTCATCGGCCCGGAGGGTGGGAGCCCCGCCGCCCGTGAGCGACGGGGCCCAGCCGTCAGCAGGTTGAGTTGGTCTGCGTCAGCAGGCCGAGCCGCCACGGCAGGCTGTTGTAGTCACCGCCCGCGTTCGGGTCCTTGCCCTGGTACAGGTACTGGAGCTTGCAGGCCGGGATCGTGAGGGTCTGGTCGTTCCCGGCGCGGATCATCTCGCCGTGACTGATGTCCCGGGTCCAGGTACCGGCCGGGAACGCCACGTTGTTGGACTTGGCGAACGGGTTGCTCTCGGACGCGGCCAGGGGCGACCAGGAGCCGGCGAGGCTGCTCGACGTCCAGGAGCGGAAGTACCGTCGCCCGTCCGAGGCGATGGCCTCGACCAGGAGCAGGTACTGGTTGCTGCCCTGGACCTTGTACACGTTGCTCGCTTCGAACAGGGCGTACTTGGAGTCCTGGGCCGCGATGGCGGTGTTGGTGAAGCCGTTCGGGAACTGGCCGACCGTGGTCCGCGAGCGGTAGAGGTGGCCGTTGTCGTCGGAGGAGAACAGGTAGCAGTTGGCGCTGTCGCAGATCACCCACATGTCGACCCAGTAACCGTTGCCGATGTTCTGTCGGATGATGTCGGGCATCGACGAGTAGAAGTTGCGCGGGGCGCTCCACCCGTTGGGGTTGCTGATGTCGGGGTTGGTGGAGTACGACGCGTTGCCGGTCTGGTAGACGAGGTACCACAAGCGCTGCGGCGCGTAGTAGAAGACCTGCGGGGCCGCGCGGTACCCGGTGCCGATGGCGCTGCGATCGAGGTAGTGGTGGGTGGCCGAGCCGGCCTGGGACCAGTCACTGAAGTTCAGGTACACGAGGTTGTAGCCGGAGGCGTTGGCGGTGCTCGCGAACACGTGGTACTTGCCATTGTGGTGGACGACCGTCGGGTCCTTGATCCCGGCGATGTTGTGGGTGGCGTCGGGCTTGGGGGAGATGAGGGGTCCGCTGGAGTTCCAGCGGAAGGAGGAGGGGAGCGCCGCGGCCGACGGGGCCGACGGGGCCGACCGCGACCCGGTCCGCTGTGCTGCCGAGGGCGTGCCGCCCATGGTGGTGAGCGTTGACCGGTAGGCGGGCTTCTTGTTGCCGCCGCGGTCGAAGAGGAGAGGGTTCTCGCCGCTGCGCCAGGAGTCGCTGTCGCGGATGCCCCAGACGGTGATGCCGGTGCAGCGTGACACGTTCATGCAGGCCCGCACCGTGTTCGCGTAGGCCGCCGTCGGTGCCTGCGCGATGTCGAGCTCGGTGATCTGGACGTCGACACCGAGCGCCGCGAAGTTCGACAGCGTCGTCTGGAAGCTCGCCGGTGGGCCGCCGGTGCCGAAGTGGGCCTGGAAGCCGACACAGTCGATGGGCACGCCGCGCGCCTTGAAGTCGCGTACCAGGCGGTAGACGCCCTGGGTCTTGGCGTCGCTCCAGTTCTCGATGTTGTAGTCGTTGTAGCAGAGCTTGGCGGAGGGGTCGGCCGACCGCGCGGTGCGGAAGGCCTGCTCGATGAAGCCGGTGCCCAGCACGTCCCGGAAGACCGAGCCGCGCATCTGGCCGCTGCCACCGTCGGCGAAGGCCTCGTTGACCACGTCCCAGGCGAAGACCTTGCCCTTGTAGCGGTTCATCACCGTGGTGATGTGGTTGTTCATCACGCTGCGCAGCGTGTTGGCGTCCCTGATGGAGCTGACCCAGCCGGGCAGCTGCGAATGCCAGACCAGGGTGTGTCCGCGTACGCGCTGTGCGCGCGCGGTGGCCCGGTTCACGATCTGGTCGGCGGGGCCGAAGGTGAACGAGCCGCGGGACCGCTCGGTCGCGTCCCACTTCATCTCGTTCTCCGGCGTGACCGAGTTGAACTCCCGGTCCAGGATTCCGGTGTACGTGCCGTCGCCGAGCCGTCCGGCGGCCACAGCGGTTCCGAAGTACCGCCCGGACTGGGCCGCTTGGGCGCCCAGGGTGGAGGCGCGGACGTCGTCGGGGGCGGCGGTCGCGGCGACGGGCGTCACCAGGGCGGCCACGGCCAGGAGCGACAACACCGAGGCGCGGCGGCGGCCGAGCCGTTTCAGCGGATTCATGGTTCTCCTCGCACGGGTGGGTGGGGGGTTGGGGTGTGCGCTCGTGAGGAGGAAATCAGGGCGTCGACAGTTCGAATCGCGGGATGCGGACCGCGCCGCCGAGCGACTGCGTGGCGTGGTTGAAGAGGGCGAATCGGTAGCCCATGAAGAAGCGCCAGTCGTTGCCCAGCGAGAAGGTGGGCCCGAGCCGGGTGTAGTGGGTGCCGTCCGTGCTGTAGGAGAAGGTGCCGGGGCGCGGTGCTCCGGGGCGGATGTCGGCGGTCGCCCGCAACCAGATCCGGCCGCCCGACACGGTTGCCGCGGCGGCCTCGGTGCCGGTGCCGGTGGTGTTCCAGTTGCCGTCCATGGTCAGGCCGTTGACCATCGCCACCCGTGTCGTACCGCCGTCGCGTCTGACACCGATCCAGGCGGAGGAGTCGCGCAGCAGCGCGAGCCCGGCCCGGTCGCCGTCCCGCATCGCCGAGTAGTCGAGTTCGATGGTGGCGGTGGAGGTGGGGCCCTGGATGCGGTGAGTGAGGGTGTTGCGGGCCCAGTACAGGTCGTTGGTGACGGTCGCGGTCCGCAGGGTCAGGCCGTTGCCGGCCGACCATTTGGTGGGGTCCGGGTTGTGGTTCCACTCCCACCTCGGTGCGAGGGTCGTGCCGGCGAAGGTGTCGACGCCGGTCATGGGGGTGACCGGGCGGGGTGGAGGGGGCACGGCCGGGCTGGGATAGGAGGTGCCCCATGCGCCGTTCACGAGCTGTACGACGGGCCAGCCGTCGGAGGTCCAGCTGACCGGTGCGAGGACGGGCACCCGGCCGCCGGGATAGGCGTCCACGAACGCCAGGTAGTACCAGGAGCCGCTCTGTGTCTGCACGAGCCCGCCCTGGTGCGGTACGCCCCCGCCGGGGATCGGACCGCGCAGGTCGAGCAGGACCTGGCGCATCGTGTAGGGGCCGAAGGGGCCGCTGGACGACTTCAGGATGTACTGCCCGTTCGCGGGCCGGGTCAGGAAGATGTAGTACTGCCCGTTGATCTTGTAGAAGCGGGAGCCCTCAAGGGTGCCGACACTCGACGGTGTGCTGAACACGCGCTGTGTGCGCACCTGTTGGCGGCCGTCGGGGGAGAGCTGGGCCACGCTGATAGTGGTGTTCCCGTATGCCACGTACATCGTGTCGTCGCTGTCGACGAGCAGTCCCGCGTCGTAGTACGGGGTGTTGATCGTGGTCAGCCTGCTCCAGGGCCCCTCGGCGGCGGTGGCGGTGTAGACGTACGTGCGCGCGAAGTCGATCTGGCCGAGCCAGTAGAAGGTTTTGTTGCTCGGACGGTAGGCCAGCGACGACGCCCAGATCCCTCTGACGTAGCCGCGGGCGCCGTTCAGGTCGTACTTGGCGCCGAAGTCGAGAACGGGCACCGAGTGCCCGACGATCTCCCAGTTCACGAGGTCGTACGAGCGCAGGACGGGCGCGCCCGGTGAGTAGTGCATGGTCGAGGCCGAGGCGTAGTAGGTGGCGCCGACGCGGATGACGTCGAGGTCCGCGAAGTCCTGCCAGACCACCGGGTTGGTGTACGTCGAGGCGGCCGCGAGAACCGGTTGCGCGCCGGTACCGGCGGCGGAACTCGGGGAGGCCGAGCCGAGTGGCGCGAAGGCCCCGGCGACGAGACCGCCGGCAGCGGTCAACGCCCGGCGGCGATCCATGAATTGGCGAGGGCATGACATATCGAAGGCCGTTCTCTGCGGGGGAGTGCGGCGGATGGGTGGCCCGTGCTTGTTCGGTATGGCGAACGCTGACTGGCGTGCCGGGCAATCAGGATGATAGGAGGCGGACACATCCCGTCAATACCCTTCGCAGGATTCGCCTGTCAGGGCGAAACCTTTCGGTGCGCCAGAGCGGAAATCATCGGAGGACTCTTGGGCTCGCACCCTCGCTTGTCAGCCAGGTCGATGCAGACAAGGCGTTGACCGGCCTCTTGGTGTTGACAGGTCGGGAAATCTCTCTAGTGTCCGTGGGGCTGACGATCCGAAAGTTGATCGAAGTTTCGAACGCCCCGGCTGGTGACATCTTGATGTCATGGGCATGAAGACGGCAGTGGTCATCCGCTGTCTTTCCGTAGCGGTCGGCTTCGCTTCGGAGGCCCGCTACATCGCCCTCCTCCTGAAAGGAGCCCACGGTGCCCCGAGCATCAGGCAGGCGACTGACCCGTCTCTTCGCGGCGGCCGCCCTGGTGGTCGCCGCGTCCTTCACGGCCTCCACCCACTCCACCGCTACGGCCGCGCCCGGTAGCCCCGCCCTCACCCCACCCCTGGGCTGGAACAGCTGGAACAGCTTCGGGTGCGGGATCACCGAGGCCCAGGTCCGCCAGGCCGCCGACGTCATGGTGTCCTCGGGGATGCGGGACGCCGGCTACCAGTACGTCGTGGTCGACGACTGCTGGTTCGATCCGCAGCGCGACGCGGCCGGGAACCTGCGCGCCCATCCGACCAAGTTCCCGAGCGGGATGAAGGCGCTCGGTGACTACATCCACGGCAAGGGCCTGAAGTTCGGCATCTACCAGGTGCCCGGCGAACGCACCTGCGCGCAGACCACCGGCGCCCACCCCGGCTCCACGGGCAGCAGGGGGCACGAGGCCCAGGACGCCGCCACCTTCGCCTCCTGGGGTGTCGACTACCTCAAGTACGACTGGTGCTCCTCCAGCGGCACCCTCAACGAGCAGATCGCGCGGTTCACACTCATGCGGGACGCCCTGCGCGCCACCGGTCGTCCGATCGTCTACAGCATCAACCCCAACAGCTTCCACGCCATCACCGGCGACAAGTACGACTGGGGGCAGGTCGCCGACCTCTGGCGGACCACCGAGGACCTTCTCGACATCTGGCAGAACGGCAACACCAACAGTTACCCGATGGGCGTCGGCAACGTCCTGGACGTCACCGCGCCGCTGGCCGCGCAGTCCGGACCCGGCCACTGGAACGACCCCGACATGCTCGTCGTGGGCCGCCCGGGCCTGACGCTGACGGAGTCCCGCTCCCACTTCGCCCTGTGGGCGCTCATGGGTGCCCCGCTCATGGCCGGCAATGACATCCGCACCATGTCCGCCGACGTGAGCGCCATCCTGCGCAACCCCCGACTGCTGGCCGTCAACCAGGACACGCTGGGCGCGGGCGGACGCCGAGTGCGCGACGACGGCAACACCGAGGTGTTCGCCAAGCCCCTCAAGGACGGCTCGGTCGCCGTGGGGCTGTTCAACCGGAGCGGCAACACCGCCACGATCAGCACCTCGGCCGCCCAAGTCGGCCTCACCGGAGGGTCGTTCACCCTCACCGACCTCTGGACCGGCGGCACGTCCAGCACGTCGGGACAGATCTCGGCCAGCGTCCCCGCACACGGTGTCGCCGTGTTCAAGGTGACCGGCGGCAACCCGCTGGCCGCCACCACCGCACGCCTGCGCGGCAACGCCTCCGGCCGCTGCCTGGACGTCGACAACGCCTCCACCACGGCCGGGGCCGCAGCGCTGCTCTGGGACTGCCACACCGCCGCCAACCAGCTCTGGACCACCTGGGCCGGCGGCGAGATCCGCGTCTACGGCGACAAGTGCCTGGACGCCTCCAACCAGGGCACCACCAACGGCACCCGGGTCATCATCTGGCCCTGCAACGGCCAGAACAACCAGAAGTGGACCGTCGGCGCCGACGGGACGATCCGCAACGTCCACGCGGGACTGTGCCTCGACGCCAACCAGTCCGGCACCGCCAACGGAACCCCACTGGTCCTGTGGAGCTGCAACGGCCAGCCGGGCCAGAAGTGGACCCGCGTCTGAACGGCCTCCGCACGGGTGCCGTACCGGTAAAGGAGTTCACGGGCGGTCCCGCGACGTTCTGCCAGGGGCCGGGGCAGATCAGTAGGTGATCGCTCGCGCACGGCATGTCTGCCGGCGGATCCCCTCCCGTATCATCAGCGCCACCTGGAGCTGATCAGGTCGGACGTGCCCGTGCCGCGCGTCCGCGGGGAGGGAGTCACGTTGTCCCTGACGGACAAGGCCATCGAGCGGATACGGGAGCTGATTCGGACCGGGGCCCTGCCCCCGGGCTCGAAACTTCCCGCCGAGCCGGAGCTGGCCGCGCAGCTGGGGCTCTCCCGGAACCTCGCTCGTGAGGCGGTCAAGGCGCTGGCGGTCGCGCGGGTCCTGGAGGTCCGGCGGGGCGACGGCACCTATGTGACCAGCCTGCAGCCGAGCGTGCTCCTGGAGGGGCTCGGCGGGGCGGTGGAGCTGCTCCAGGGGGACTCGGTCGCCCTACGGGATCTGATGGAGGTGCGGCGCCTGCTGGAGCCGGTCGCCACGGCCCTTGCCGCCACCCGGATCTCCGAGGCCCAGCTGGCCGAGGTGGAAAGCCACCTGGACGCGATGCGCGAGGCCCGCGATGACGTGGAGCTGCTCAATGCCCACGACGTGGCCTTCCATCGCGCCGTCGTCACGGCCACGGGCAACGAAACCCTCCTGGCGCTCCTGGAAGGCATCTCCGGCCGCACCCTGCGCGCCCGCATCTGGCGGGGCCTGGTCGACGACAAGGCCGCCGGGCGCACTCTCGCCGAGCACGAGGCCATCTTCCATGCCCTGTCCATCCGTGACGCCGCCCTCAGCCAGGCCGCCGCACTGCTGCATGTGAGCAACACCGAGCAGTGGCTGCGGGAGTACCTGCGGGCGGGCGGGACGGTCCCTTTCGGGGTGGACGGCGGGGTGACGGCGGGATGAGGCCCGGGGGCGCGTGGCGCGTGGTCACGGCAGGGGGAGGATGCCGGGAGGCAGGTGACGGCCGGGTTCCGCAAGGAGAGTCGGCGGCAGCTCTCCGGTGTCGGCCTCCCGGAGTTGCGTCAGCAACTGGTTCTGTCCGGCGAGAAGTTCGGTGAGGATGCGGCGGGCGGCGCGCAGGAGGTCGGCGACGTCGCCGCCGGCGAGCGCGTAGCTCACGGTGGAGCCCTCTCGGATGGACACCACGATGCCCGAGCGGCGCAGGACGGCCAGTTGCTGGGAGAGGCTGGAGGGCTCGATGGCGATGTCGGCGAGCAGGTCGCGCACCGGGACGGGCCCGTGCTGGAGCAGCTCCAGGACGCGGATGCGCACCGGGTGCCCGAGCATGCGGAAGAAGTCCGCCTTGGCCTGGTAGAGGGGGACCTGCATGGGTGCTCGCTCCTTGCCGGGGTGGGTCGGAGGGTCTGACGGGTGGGACGAGGCCGCGCGCGGCGGCACCTGACAGGGCGCCGCCGCGGCGGGACGGTCCGGTGAGTACCGATCCTTCTGGCCGGGGGCTCCGGGCGACCACGGATTGGGATCATGTTGATGTGGTGACTTGAAGAAGTCTTCACGTCATGGGCGCGCGCAGGCCCGGCTCAGACGCTCGGCTAGATCTCCAACTGCTCCTCTACGCGCTTCAGTTGATGGCGGGCCATCGCCAGGTTCGCGCGGGCCTTGTCCAGGACGAGATACAGGAACAGCCCGTTTCCGTCGCGGCCCGCCACCAGACGGATGAGGTGGTATTGCCTGTCCATCGTGATCAGGATGTCCTCGATACGGGTCATGAGCCCCAGCTGCTCCATGGTGCGCACCTTGGCCCGGATGACGTCCGTGTTGCCGGCCGCCGCGACCGTGACATCCAGGTCCTTGTCCCCGCCCAGCGTGCCCAACGCCATCCCGCTGGTGTAGTCCACGACCGCGGCCGCCACCGACCCTTCGATGCCGGCCATCATCTCCTTCAGTGATACTTCCACTCCTGCCACGGCGCCTCCCCTTGTGCATGGGTTGTGGCGGGCCGGTGCTGCTTGGCCCGCCCGATGGCCGGACCGTACGGCCGCCACGAGTGCTCCCGCGGGAGGTCTTCGCGACTGCCCCCCGATGACAGTTCGGCGACCCGCCGGGATCGTCGGCCTTCGGTAACTGGTCTGCCGGAGAAAGAAGATGACACTTCCACGGTCAGGCAGAGGGTGGGAATCAGCCGCCGGAATTTCCGGATCTTTGAGTTCCGGTTCTCTCTTCGAGAAAGCGCCGGAATAACAGGTGCCCATCCTCGAACTCCCCGCACTCCCCAAACTGTCCGAAGGCCGGTCCGGAAACCCCGCGAACCGGCCAATCACCCCCTCAACTGCGCCTATGGAGAGGCTTCCGGGGCACTCACTGTGCGAACCGGCTTTATGCCACAGGCAGTTGAGTCAGTGTGAGGAGAGAGGGAATTCATGCGGGGCAGGGGAGTGAAGGCGACTGCGATCGGAACGGCCCTCATCATGGGCAGTGTTGTTCTTTCGGGCTGCGGAAGCGACAGTGATGCGAAGGACGACAAGCCCGCGGCCGCGGCGAGCGCGAGCGGCGGTCAGGAGCAGAGCACGACCGCCGTGCGCAACGCCTACGACAAGACCGCCGACGCCGAGACCGCGAAGATGACCGTGAGGGTGAAGGCCGCTGCGGACGGTCAGTCGATCACGTCCGACGGCAAGGGGGCCATCGACCTCGCGGACGGCGACAGCACCATGACCGTCACGGCCCAGGGCAAGACCATCGAGCAGCGCGTGGTCGACCAGGTGCTGTATCAGAAGGCCCCCGGCCAGGAGAAGCCCAACGGCAAGTCCTGGATGCAGATCGACCTGAAGAAGGTCGCGGAACAGCAGGGCTCGGACCCGGCGCAGATCGGTGACCCGGCCCAGTCCGCCGCCTACGCCAAGGCGATCAGCGACGACGACGTCACGGAGGCCGGTACCGCGAAGATCGGCGGCGTCGACACCCACCGGTACAAGGTCTCGGTGGATGTCGCCCGGCTGCCCGGCGGTACGAAGCTGCGCCAGCAGATCGGCCCGACCCTGCCCATGCAGGTCTGGCTCGACGACGAGGGCCGGATCCGCCGCCAGCAGATCGACCTGACCGTGAAGGCGCCGGCTTCCGCCCAGCCGAAGGCGAGTTCCTCGAACCAGCAGGTCAAGGTCAGCACCGTGATGGAGTTCTCCGACTTCGGCACCGAGGTCGACGCCGAGGCTCCGCCGTCCGACCAGGTCGCCGACATGACCGACCAGGCGCTGCGGAACGGTCAGAAGCAGAGCTGACCCCGCGCGGGCCCGACCGGACGGCGCCGGGCCCGCAGCAACCGGGTTCGGCGGGCGCGTCTCCGCGCACGGGCAAGAGGCGTCTCGGCCGGGCCCGGCGGAGACTCCACCCAGCCGCACGACCCGCGAGCCCGCCACCTCGGTCACTCGGGTCCTACCGCTCAGCGAGCAGACGGCACAGACGAGCGGAGGCCCCACGGAACCCCCCCCAGCCCGCCCTCCTCGGTCGCCTCGGTCTCCGGTCGACCGGGGAGGGCGGGCACAGCTGTGTAAGGTCGCCCGCCCTTCTCGGGTCCAGGGCCGCCACGGCTCGGCACGGCATGCCACCGCACGGCGCGCCACGGCTCGGCCTGGCCTCGCCGAGGTTCGGCCAGGGGCGGGCACGCTCGACGCCGAAGCGGGTCGAGAGGGCGTAGCTCGCGCTCGACGAGGAGGAGACAGCCGCCCCCGGATCGCCCAGCTGGGACGCACGCCGCCCGACATACGCCATGCCGCCGTCACGCACCTGGACACGAACCGCTGCGGCGGCCTTCCCGACCGGTGCCCAGGTGCATGTGCACGCCCCCGGCTTCCGCCACCCCTCGGCCCCGCAGGCGCACGAACCCCGCTGCGCCGCCTACGAGTTGGAGCTCCGGGAAGCGCGACCCCTCGCCGCAACCGACGTGATCGCCCCGTCGTCCTAGTGTTCGTGCCCCGCGCTCTCACCCGCCCATCGACCCGTACGCGGCGCCGGGCAGGTACCACGGCGCGATCCGGCGCCATCGTGCGCGTTCTGACCACACGCGCGAGCCATTCGGCAGGGACCGGCCGACGCGGTGCTGAAGGGTGAATGTGACGGGAACGCGCGCCCTGCCCGGTGCGTCGACTCGGGGCCGACGGCAAGCGGAACCGCCCTTACACTTTTGGCGACCACATCGGGGGAGTCGATATGGAAACGATCATCGTACAACCACCCGGTCCGTCGCGGCCGGATGCCGTCGACGCTGGCGGGCCCGAACTTCTGCACATGGGGCCGGGTGACGTGGCCGACTTCGGGCGCGGGCTGCCCGGCGGCCGGGGCGTCTCCATCGTCCTGCCCGACCCCGGGATCTCACGGCGGGCGGGGCGGCTGGAGGCGGCCGAGGACTACTGGCGGCTGTCGAACTTCAGCCGGGACACGGCGTACGTGGTCGAGAACCTGGAGGGGGCCGGCGAGTACATCACCGTCGCGCCCGGCCGGCTCGGCGCACCGGTGCCGTTCGAATTCTCCCGGGTGGTCCTGCCCGCGCTGAACGGGACCGTCGACTTCAAGGTGTTCGCCCCGCAGCACGCCTACCTGGACGAGCGGTCCGCGCCCGGTGGCGGGGAGCTGACCGTACATCCCTACGCGCTCGACACGACGGCGAAGTACTTCCTGGTGCTGGTGGCGCTGTGCGAGCCGCGGTTGCGTGATCCCTCGGACAGCGCCCTGCCGGGCGCCGGGGACATCGCGGAGCGGCTGCGCGCGCTGGAGAGCTGTCGGGGGCTGACCCGTTCCGCGGTGAACTACCACATCGACTACCTGGCCTTCACCAAGCTGCGCCTCGACATCGGCGAGGAGCCCGGAGCGGACGGCGGCGGCCGCACCGGCGCCAAGCGCGCCCGCCTCGCCTCCCTCGCCCTGCGCTTCGGCCTGGTGCGCGAGGAACACCTCGCCCTCCTGCCGCCTCGTCGGCGGACCGTGCAGCAGGAGAGCGGGACGTGACCTCCTCCGGCGCCGGGGAAGGCGCTCTGGAGGCACCGCGGCTGCCGGCCGGATTCCGCGTCGACGGCTGGGAGTTGGGCGCGGTCATCGGGTCGGGCGGCTGGGGAACGGTGTACGAGGCCCGGGCGGTGGCCGACGGCCCGACGGTCCGGGCGGTCGCCGACGGCACGACCGTGGCGGTGAAGGTGCTGCCGACCGGCGCCCTGGCACCCGGTCAGCGGGCCGCGCTCGGTGAACTGGTCGCGCGCGAGGTGCGGTTCAGTGCCGAGGCGGACCATCCCCACCTCGTGCGGACGCACGCCGTGTGCACCGTGGACGCGCCCGACCTGCCCGCACTGGACGGCGCGATAGCCCTCGTCATGGACCGCGCCGAGGCCAGTCTGCGTCAGGTGCTGGACGCCGCCGTGACCGGCCGCCCGATCCCGGACGCCGTGCGGATCCTGCGCGGCGTCGCCGCCGGGCTCTCCCATATGCACGACGCCGGCTGGGTGCACGGCGACCTCAAACCGGCCAACGTGCTGCTGGGCGCGGACCAAGGGGTCTGGCTCGCCGACTTCGGCCTGGCCACCGAACTGGAGGGCACGCACGCGTATGTGCCGCCGCTCGGCACGCTCGACCATGTGCCGCCCGAGTGGTGGTCACAACGCACCGGCGCGGACGGGACGGTGGTGCGCCCGACCGCCGACATCTGGGCCTTCGGCGTCCTCGCCCACCAGGTGCTCACCGGGGGCCTCCACCCGTTCCCCGGCGCCACCGCGCGCGCCCGTTCGCTCGCCGCCCAGACCTACGCCCGCGGCACCGCGCCGCTGCGTCTGGACGCCGGGCTCGAGGACGACTGGCGCCGTCTCATCGAGGACTGCCTGGCCCCCGACCACGCGGGACGCCTGCGCCACACCGCCGCGAGCCTGTCCGTCCGGATCGAGCAACTCGCCGTCCCGCGCCGCCGATACCGACCGCTGCCCGTCGCCGCGGTGGCGCTCGCCGCCCTGTCCGCCGCGGCCGTCGCGGGCACCGTGCTGCTCGGGGGCGGCGGAGGCGACGGTGGCGGTGACGAGGAGCGGGGCCGCACTGCCCCCGCCGTCGTCACCGGCGCCCGCAGCCCGGCGGCCACCGGTGAGATCCCGGCGGATTCCGACGTGCCCGAGGCCCTGCGGCCGGTCATCGTGAAGGCCGCCCACCGCTGCACCGACGCCGAGATCACCCCCGCGCTGCTCGCCGCCATGCTCAAGGCGGAGAGTGGGTTCGACGTGAACGCCGCCCGTCCCAAGAGCGAGGAGTACGGCATCGCCATGTGGACGCCGTCGGTGTTCCGGGCCTGGGCGGTGGACGGTGACGGTGACGGGGACAAGGACTACCGTTCGCCCCCGGACGCGATCTCCACGATGGCGGTGTACGTGTGCTGGCTCGACCAGCAGTTCAAGCAGGCGCACATGCCGGCCGAGGAGCTGCCCGCGCTGATCGCGGCCGGCTATCGCACCAGCGATCGCACCGTCATCTCGGAGGGCGGGGTCCCCGAGCGGGTGCGCCCGCACGTCGACAAGGTGCTCCGCTTCCTCGCCGCATACCAGCGCTGAGGAGGCGGAGCAGGCGTCCGGGACCGCTCAGCAGTCCTTCACGTCCGGCATCTTGTTGTCGGGCGAGGTGATGTAGACGTTGGAGATCCAGCCGCCGTACTGGGGGAGGTACGCCCACCAGTCGTTGCTGTACGGCGGCACCTGGACCTGCTGCCCCCGCGTCTGGCAGCCCACCAACACCTCGACACCGGCGGGGAGTTGAGTGAGCGCGGCATCGGCGGTCGACGGGTTGGGGCGGACGTTCACATGGTCGCTCCAGGTGCCGTACCACCACCCCGCCGGCCGGGTCGCCCCGGGAACGTTCAGGGAGCGGGTCAGCCGCCCGATGTCCGTGTAGGCCTTCCCGTACGACGTGCCGGCCGGATGGAGCGTGAACACGGCCACGATGGACCGGTCACCGGCCCCCACCGTGCCCGTGCTGTGCAGCGCGGGCCGGGTCAGATCCACGTCCGCGGCGGCGGCGGGGCTCGCCGTCCCTGTCGCGCTCGCGGTCCGCGCCGAGCCGCAGGTGCCCTTCTCGTAGGAGGAGCCCGCCCACCCCTGCTTCACCGCCCACGGCTTCTCGAACGCCCCGGCGATGCCGAAGTGCTGGTCGAAGCCGTCGGAGGCACAGCGGGTGGACTGGCGCAGGTTGCCCATGACGACGTCGCGTACAGCGCCGGGCGCCGAGTCCAGGAGGTAGCGGTAGATCGTCACGGTGTCGCGGGCGGAGAGTGCCGTGTAGCCCCAGTAGCCCGGGTAACCGCTGGGCGGCGGTGCGGTGTCGCGCAGGCCGAGGCGGCTCACCATGCGGGTGATGATCGCCGAACCGCCGTTGTTGGACCAATAGGTGTTGGCGGCGCTGTCGCTGCTGCTGCGCAGCATCGGCTCCAGCCATGCCCGGTCGGCGGCGGGCACGGTGTAGTCGGGGCCGCGGTTCCACAGGTAGTCCAGTGCCAGCAGCAGTTTGACGACGGAGGCGGACCGGAAGGTGGCCGCGGCGTTGAGCTGCTCGGTGAAGGTGCCGGTCTGCCGGTCGAAGACGGCGACCCCGGCGGTGACGCCGGCGGGCACCTGGACGGACGCGGCGTCGGCCGGTGCGGGGCGCCCGGCCGGGGCGTCGGCGGCAGCGGACCCCACCGCGCCACCGACCAGGAGCAGGGCGACCGTGGTCGCGAGCAGGCGGCGCCTCACAGGTCGTACCCCCGAGAGCCGAGCGCGTTGCCGGGCCGGAACGAGAGTCCGCGGCGGACGCGGGTGATCCGGACGCTGTCGAGGCCGACGTCGCCCGGCCTGTCGGTGAACGTGGGCAGCGTGGAGGGGAACGGGAGCATACGAGCCGTCGCTTCCTGTCTGTGGAGGGTGCCCCGCGATACCGCCGGGGCGTGGAAGACGACTCGAACCTTAGAAAAGGGAACGGTGCCCGCGGTCCTGACGGATGTCAGGGTGGCGCTCCCCGCTCCCGCTCCCCGCTCCCCGCTCCCCGCTCCACCGCCTCAGCCCGACAGCAGGCCGACCAGCGCCGCACCCGATGTCGTACGCCGGGCCACCACATGCTGTCCTCGGCGCTCCCGGGTGAGCAGACCGGCAGCCTCCAACTGGCCGCAGTGGTAGGTGACCGTCGCCGGCGTGCAGTTGAGCGCGGAGGCCAGCGAGCCCATGGTGCACGGGCGCACCAGCTCCCGCAGGATCCGCGCCCGCAGGGAGCCCACCATGAGCTTGAGCGGGTCCTTCGCGGGGGCGGCCTGCTCGGCCTTCCACAGCGTGTCCAGGCCGGGCACGGGATAGCCGAACCACACGGCGTCGCGGCGGTCGAAACTGAAGACCGAGGCCCCGTTGCCCGAGACGATCGGCACCAGCACCACGCGGCGGGTCCCCCGCTCGAACGTCTCGGGGTGCGGATCCGGCACGGACAGCGTCTGCCCGGAGAAACGGATCTTGGGTCCGAGTCCGGACAGGACCAGCGGCAGGGCGTTGCTGACGGCCGCCACCCCCACCCGCTCGGTCTCCCGGGCCAGCAGCGAGCCGGCCCGCGCCCAGATCGGCCCGAAAGCCTCCCACACGGCACCGAGAATGGCCGCGTAGGCATGGATGAAGGCCTTCGGCCGGTCGACGACCCCCTGCCACTGCCGAGGGACCGTCCCCGCGAAGTCCGTCTCCAGCTCCCGCAGCAGCACGTCGGAGGGGACCTCCGCCAGCCGTTCGAGCTGGACCGACAGGTCGGTCTCCCACAGCGGTGCCGTGGGGGTGAGGCAGTCGGGGACCATCGAGTACTCGCGGGCGAACAGCGGACGCAGCACCGCCTCGGCCCCCTCGGGCACCGCGGAGCGCAGCGCGCGCCGCCAGTTGGGGTGCACGCCTTGGGAACGGCCGCCCAGCGCATCCGCGACGAGCGACATCAGGGTGACGCCGGGCTGCGCCACGACGGACACCGGGACCGTCTCCAGCGGCCCCAGGCGCAATTCGGAGAACCGGGACATGAACACTCCCCATCGATGTACTGCCACCCCCTCTGACGCACGGGCACGGGCAAAAGTTTCGACCGGCCTCGGCAAAGACGCCGACCGGGACACGTTTTGAAGCCCTTCGAAATGCTGGGCAGCGCTCCCGACCCCGCACAGACTGTCTCCGACCACGGGGGCGGCGGCCGACCGACCGCGCACATCGCCGTGCCCCGCGCACCACACGTCACAGAGACGGGGCACTGAATGAATCTTCGACGCCGTGCCGGCACCGGGCTGTTCGCCGCGGCGGCGGCCCTGGCTGCCACGCTGGGCCTGGTGACTCCGGCCGAGGCCGCCATCCACGACTGCCGGGTGTCGGGCGACCGCGCGATCTGCGCGTACGTCACCGGCATCGACCCCGGCTCCTGGCTGCAGATGCGCACCGGCCCCGGATACAGCTACGCCGACGTGCCCAACGGCCGCCTGGGCAACGGGCAGGAAGTGGGCCTGGCCTGCTGGACCACGGGTGACGGGGCCACCGACAACCCGAACTACCGCTACTGGATGCGGGTCGACGTCGGTGTCCGCTCGGGCTTCGTCAACGACTGGTACCTGGACACCGGCAACCCGGACGTCTGGAAGCAGCGGATCCGGCAGTGCTGAAAGACCTGACCACGACACAGAGGGGGACCCCCATGAACTCCGTACGCAGCAAGATCCTCGGCTTCGCCACCGTCTTCGCGACCGCCGCGACCGTGATGGTCACGGCCGCCCCGGCGAACGCCGCGACCTACCCGTGCGAGAAGTCCGGTTCCATCATCCCCTGCACCACGGTCACCGGCATCGACCCGGGGTCCTGGCTCCAGGTGCGGACCGGCCCGGGCTACGGGTACGGCCCCATCGAGCAGGCGTACAGCCGCCTGTACAACGGCAACGAGGTCGGTCTGGACTGCTGGACGACGGGCGACGGCGCCGTCGACAACCCCAACTACCGCTACTGGATGAGGGTTGAACTCCCCAACAGCCGCAGTGGTTTCGTCAACGACTGGTACCTGAACAGCGGCAGCCCGGACGTGTGGAAGCAGCAGGTCGAACAGTGCCGCGCCAGCTGACGCGGCTGCCCGCTCCCGCCGCCCGGCGCACCGCTCAGCGAACTTGAGGAACTGACGTGACGTTGAACAACCGCCGGCGCCTGGCCGTCGGCGCCACCCTGATCGCCGCGCTCGCCGCCGGAGTGCTCCCCGCCGCCGGCGCGCACGCCGCGCCCGCCGCTCCCGGTGCCGTGCGGGACACCACGCCCGCCCCCGACATGGACGGCGTGTCCGCCGCGCTGAAGGCCGCCATGGCCCAGGGCGCCCCGGGAGCGATGGCCCGGTTCATCGGCCCCGGCGGCATCGAGACCCGGACCCTGGGCGTGCGCGACCGGGAGTCGGGCGCCGCCATGGACATCCGCGCCCGCTTCCGGATCGGAAGCGTGAGCAAGACCTTCTCCAGCGTGGTCCTGCTCCAGCTGGTGCAGGAAGGCAAGCTGGAGCTCGACGCCCCGGTGAACCGGTACCTGCCCGGGCTGCTGCCCGACGACCGGATCACGGTCCGTCATCTGCTCACCCACCGCAGCGGGCTGTGGGACTACACGAACGCGATGTTCGAGCAGACCGTCCCCGGCTTCGAGGCGGTGCGCAACCGGGTCTTCAGCTACCAGGAGCTGGTGGATCTCTCGCTGAAGGAGCCCCGCACCACCGAGCCCGGTGTGTCGTACCAGTACTCCAACACGAACTTCGTGGTCGTGGGCATGCTCATCGAGAAGCTCACCGGGAAGCCGGTCGCCACCGAGTACCAGCGCCGCATCATCGAGCCGCTGGGCCTGCGCCACACCTCGTACGTCCACCCCGACGTCCACATCAAGGGGCTGCACGTCCGCGGTTACCTGCATCCCGACGAGGAGGGCGGCCCGCTGGTCGACTCCACCGAGCAGACGGTGTCCTGGGCGCGGTCGGCGGGGGCGGTCATCTCCAACCCGACCGACCTGAACCTCTTCGTGATCGCGCTGATGCGGGGCAAGCTGCTCTCGCCGAAGATGCTGGAGGCGATGACCACCGTCACGCCGACCGACACCACCAACACCCGCTTCTACGGCCTCGGCCTGCGCCGCTACGACCTGTCCTGCGGTACCCAGGTCTACGGCCACACCGGCACCGTGCAGGGCTACTACACCTACGCCTTCGCCACCCGCGACGGCCGCCGCAGCCTCTCGGCGATGGCCAACACCTCGAACAAGGGGTCCGCCAACACCGCGCTCGGCGGCACGCTCGAGGCGGCGTTCTGCGGCAAGAAGCCGGCCGCGACGGCGTCGTCGTCCGCGCGGACCGGGTCGTCGGTGCTCCCGGCCGAGTCGGACCTCGCCGAGCACCGCTGACGGTCGGGGCCCCCGGGGCCACCCTGACGCGGACGTCATGGTGGCCCCATCGCCCTCATACGGCGACGAGCTTCTCGAAGAAGAACTCGTGCTTCAGGAACGAGGTCTCGTGCTCCGCCCCCGGGTACGGGGGGATGAGCTGGGAGGCCTGCAAGAGCCGCCAGCCGTCGAGCAGGGCGGCGACCCCGTCGCGGTACGGGGGTTCGTCGCCGTCGCCGGTGGTGGGGCGGGTGGTGCCGGTGCCGTCGTAGCGGGCCCAGCCGACCACGTCCGAGTCGAGCGCGGAGGTGGCCAGGTACAGGACGAGGACCTGCTGGCGGGTGGTGCTCGGCGCCATGCCGTTCGTCTCGCGGTCCGTGACGGTCATACCTGGCTCCTCAGGGCGGGCCGGTTGGAGATACGGGTGGCCCAGTGGTCGATGTCGAACTCGGGGTCGGCGGTCAGGGCACGCCACAGCCGGATCCGGTTGTGGATCTCCAGCCGCCCGGTCGCCGGTTCGTACCAGGGGAACGTGTTCCGCAGCTCCGAGGCCACGTCCGGGTAGTCCAGATCCGCGGTGTCCCACAACCGGACCTGGGGCACGGTCGGGTTGAAGCGGATCTTGTACATGTGGCGGGCCGTGTCACTGTCGTTGCGCCGCCCGCCGTGCCAGATGCCGTGGTGCAGCAGCATGACGGTGCCCGCGGGACAGGTCAGCCGGGTCTGGCCGAGAAGGTTCTGATAGCGGCCGGTGTCGGACTCGTTGGTGCGGCGCAGATGGCTGCCCGGCACGACGAGCGTGCCGCCCATGTCGGCGGTGACCTCCTGCGGGTAGTACATGAGCTGCACGTCGAAGGCGTCGGTCCGCACATCGATCAGGGCGTCGGCGTGCAGTGGCTGCGCGCTGCCCTCGCGGGGCAGGCGGGTGTGCACGAAGTGGTGGTCCACGGTCGGGTCCGGACCCACCAGACTCTCCAACGCCCCTGCCACCGCGGGGAGTTCGACCAGCCGGCGGGCGAAGGAGCCCTCGGGGAACGCCTTCGGCACAGGGGTGCCGTACGGCACGGTAGGCAGCCCGGCGGCGAACACACCGGGTGCCTCCTCGTTCATCTCCTGGGGCACGATGCCGTCGAGGCGCAGGAAACCATGGGACACGAACCGTGCCACCTGGACGGAGTTCAGCAGCTGTCGTGTGGTTGACATACGACGACCGTAGGAGTCACCCGCGGAGCTGTCGTGGGTTGTAATCGGCGACTACTGGTAATTTTCCGCCATGCGGCACGAAGTGGAACTTGTCCTGGACCTCCCGCCCGAGGTGGCGAACGCGGGCGTGGGAGTGCACGGGGCGGCCGGACCGCACGAGGTGTTCCGGCTGCCGCGGCTGTGGCAGCTCCACCTCTACACCTACAGCGGCACTCTGGAGTTCGGCGGTGTCACGCACCCCATCCGCCCCGGCCATCTGAGCCTGGTGCCGCCCGACACCGAGGTGCACTTCCACTACGACGCCCCGCGCAGCGAGCACCTCTACGCCCACTTCCGGCTGCCGGGCACCGGAGAGCGACGCCGTGTCCCCGCGATGCAGGACGCCGGCGGCGACGCGGCGGTGCTGAGCGGACTGCTGCGGCAGACGGTCGCGGCGAGCGCGCAGTCCCCGGTGCGGGCCTCGGCGGAACTGTGGGCGGTGCTGTGGCGGATGACCACCCTGACCGGTTCCTCGGCGGACCGCGCGGGCCCCCGGCACCCCGCCCTCCAGGCGGCCATGGCCCATGTCGAGGAGCACCTGGCCGGCCCACTGAACATCCCCGACGTGGCCCGCGCCGCAGGCGTCTCGCACACCCACCTGACCCGGCTCTTCCGCGAGGACACCGGGCGGACGGTCGTCGGCTACATCAGACACCGCCGCATGGAGCGCGCCCGCCACCTCCTGATCGCCTCCACCCTGGCCATCCCGGCGATCGCGGCCGCCGTCGGCATCGGTGACCTACAGGCCTTCAACAAGACCTGCCGCCGGGAACTGGGCGCCTCACCACGCGCGGTGCGACAGGCGGCGAGCGGCTGAGCACCCGCCCCGGGAGGCGCCCCGACGGGCGGACGCGTGGAGGGGCGGAAGGGAGGCAAACCCAGGTGCGTACGGTGTCCCGGCCGTGCCACGATGGCGGCGGGAAGCGAGGTGCCGTGGACGAGTTGGGGTGTTTTCGCCGCTCGGTCATCGCCTGGGCGGCCGGCGGGCCGGAGGCGGACGAAGCCGCCGCGGCGTCGCGGGAACTGGCCGACGGCGTAAGGACGGTCGTCCTCGTCGAGGGCGCCAGCGATCAGCTGGCCCTGGAGACGCTCGCCCGGCGTCACGGCCGCGACCTGGACGCGGAGGGCATCGCGGTCGTCCCGCTCGGAGGCGCCACGAACATCGGACGCTTCCTGGACGTGTGCGGCCCGGCGGGTCTGGGGCTGCCGCTCGCCGGTCTCTGCGACATCGGCGAGGAACGGCACTTCCGCCGCCATCTGGAGCGCGTCGGTCTGACGACCGCGCACTCACCGGCCGGACCGGAGGCGCTCGGGTTCCACGTGTGCGTGGCCGACCTGGAGGACGAGCTGATCCGCGCCCTCGGGGCCGACGCCGTGCGGCAGGTCATCGAGACCCAGGGGGAGACCCGCCCCTTCCTCACCTTCCAGGGTCAACCGGCCCAGCGCGAACGGCCCGTCGAGCACCAACTGCGCCGCTTCATGGGCACCCACAGCGGCCGCAAGGCCCTCTACGCCCAGGCACTCGTCGCACACCTGGACCTCGACCGCGTCCCCGGGCCGCTGGACCGTCTCCTCGCGCACGTCTGACCGGCGATCCCGACTCCCCGGACGCGTGGACTGCCCCCGTCGATCACTCCGCCTGCACCCGGCGAGCGGTGGCGAACCGGCGTTGGTAGGCGGCGGGACTGATGGACAACTCCCGTGCGAACACGCGGCGCAGGCTCTCGTAGCTCGGGAAGCCCGCCAGGGACGCGGCCTGCGTCGCCGTGTGCCCCTGGTCGAGAAGTGACTTGGCGATGTCGAAGCGGATCGACTCCACGTATCGGCCCGGCGTGGTGCCCAGTTCCTCGCGGAACAGCCGGGTCAGGTGGCGCGTGCTGACGTTGAGCCGCCCGGCGAGCTCGGTCAGGGAGTAGTCGCCCGCGGGGTCTGCCGTGACCAGGTCGACGATCCTGCGCAGGGCGGGTGACCGGGGCGGCGGGCCTTGCAGGGGTGCGGAGAACTGCGACTGGCCTCCCGCCCGGTGCAGGTACACCACCAGGGAGCGGGCCACCTCCCGGCTCAGGTCGGGGCCGTGGTCCTCCTCGACGAGGGCGAGGGCGAGATCGATGCCCGCGGTGACCCCCGCCGACGTGTAGACCCTGCCGTCGCGGACGTAGATGGCGTCGGGTTCGACGCGGGTCCTCGGGTGCCGGGCAGCGAGTTCGCCCGCGATCTTCCAGTGGGTGGTCGCTCGCCGGCCGTCCAGCAGGCCCGTCGCGCCCAGGACGAACGCGCCGGAGCACACGGAGGCGACCCGGTCTGCGCGCCCTGCCAGGTCCCTCGCGGCTTCGGTGAGGTCGTGGCCGACCGGGGTCCTGGGGTAGACGTCCCCGCCCGGCATCAGGAAGGTGTCCGGGACCGGTTCGTCGGCGGCGCTGCCGTCGACGGCGATGCGCATGCCGATCGAGGAGACGACGTCGGCGCCGGTCGCCGACACCAGCGTGATCCGGTAGTCGGCGCCGAGCAGGTTCGCCTCTCCGAACACCTCGGCGGGCCCGGCGACGTCCAGCAACTTGACCCCGTCGTAGACGAGGATCGCGACCCGGTGCATGGCTGAGCTCACAGCCCCCTTCTGGGATGACCCGATTCGAGTGGCTCATGGCCGGACCAAGGCGGCGCCGCAGGCCGCGTGGGCGGCACGGTGGAGAACGGACGCACGGTCCTCTCCCCGTACATCGCATCGGAAAGCGCGGACACCATGACCGACATCATCGCAGGGGTGGAAATTCCCGGGACCGCGGCTGTCGCGGAGGCCACGGACTTTCTCCGTGAAAGGACGAACCCTTTGCTCTACCACCACTCCCGGCGGGTGTTTCTCTTCGGTTCCCTGCACGCGCGGGCCATGGACCTGACGCCGGATCCCGAGTTGCTCTACATCTCGGCGATCTTCCATGACACGGGCCTTCTGATCCCGTTCTCCGGCACACAGCAGCGCTTCGAACTGGACGGAGCCGACCACGCGCGGAAGTTCCTCCTCGACCGCGGGTTCTCCGAGAGCGCCGCCGAGGTGGTCTGGAGGGCTGTCGCCCTGCACACCACGCCGGGAATCCCGGGCCGGATGGAACCCGAGGTCGCCGTCACGAACTACGGCGTGCTGACCGACGCCCTCGGCTGGGGGCTGGACGAGCTGCCGGGCGACCGGCTGGAGGAGATCGTGGCCGCTCATCCGCGCGGTGATTTCAAGAAGGATTTCCTCCAGGCATTCGTCGACGGCCTCAAAGACCGCCCCGACACCACCTACGGAACCATCAACGCGGATGTCCTGGAGCATTTCGTTCCCGGTTTCCGCCGTGCCTCCATGGTGGAGCGCATCATCGACGCTCCCTGGCCACGGTGATCGGACCGCGGCGCGGATCGATCCGATTTCGGCCAGAATTCCCGCCGGTTCTCCCGGTCGTCACACACCAAGAAAGGAATGACCGGAACTGCATCTGGTCGAAGGCCACGATGACGACGGCCTGGCCGTCCGTCGCCGCTACTCCGCCCACGGTGAGTCGAGGATGGTGCGGACGAAGTCGCCGCGCCGGAACCCCGGGGCGTAGTGCTCGAGCACATCGGCCTTGACGTTGCCGAAGGTGGTCTCCGGCCTCGGGCGAAGGCCGTCGGTGAAGGCGCCAAGGATGCGTCGCTTGAAGTCGGGGCGGGGATGCAGGGCGACGATGTCCTGACGGTCGATGTCGGAGATGTCCGCGTACCCGATGCCGAGGACGTCGTACTCCACGCCCGCGGTCACGAGCGCGACCTCCGGTTCCATGAACTCGGGGATGCCGGGAGTGGTGTGCAGCGCGATGGCGGTCCACACCCGGCGCACGCTGTCCTCGGGCACGCCGTACGACTGAAGGAAACGACGGGCCTCGTCGGCGCTGTCGACCTCGAAGCGCCGTCCACTGCCGCGGAACCGCTCGTTCAGGCCGAGGTCGTGGAACATGGCGCCGACGTACAGCAGCTCCGGGTCGAAGCTCAGGTCCCGGTTGCGGCCCTGGAGACTGCCGAAGAAGTACACGCGGCGCGAGTGGTGGTAGATCAGCTCACTGGTGCTGTCACGGACCAGCTCCGTCGCCTCGCGGGCCAGCTTCGTGTCGGGCACCTGGATCCCGGACGTGGGGGTCGTGTCCGTGGGCATGGCGGGTCACCTCGTTCAGTGCGGATGCGGGCGCCGGGATGTCGGCGCGCAACCAGTGTTCTGCGCGGGGAGCCGTGCCGGCCATGTCCGTCGAGCCATGTATCCCTCGGATACGGACATGGTCCGCCGGAGAGCGAAGCACTTAATGAGGTGCCCGTGGCCCGCGGCCTGCACTACGGTTGGCCGTGGTTCAGGTGCGACGGCTGCGGCTACTTCTCCTGTAAAGAGAGCAACGCGGGTTCGAATCCCGTCGCCGGCTTCGGCCGGTGTCGTCCAGCGGCCCAGGACGCTTATGTGCCGCCGCCGAACTTGATCTCTGAACCTCTGACGGCATCAGCCGCCCGCCGCGTGGGAGAGCGGGCGGGCGGCTCGCCGGATCTCACCCCCCGCCTTGAGGCCGTCGTTCAGTGACGGCGATACCCGGCCGTACGGCCGACCGTCGCGGCCAGCTTGCGCAAGGTGCGCCAGTCCAGGCGGGGTTGCGGTCGGACCACCCCCGGGCGCCTGCGGGGCACGCGGACGCGGAGTACGCCGGGTGCGATACGGCAGCGGACCGGCGAGGGAAGGACGAGCGCCTCTCCGTCGAGGCCCACCTCCACCTCCCCGCCGTCCGCTTCGACGACGACCTCGCGGGCGGTCAGGACGGTGAGCGCGGCGGGCTCCGGGCCCAGCAGCAGCGCGGCGGCGTCGGCCGCGCCCTCCACTCGTATCCCGAGGACCCCGAGAGCCCCGGAGTCGAGCCGGTCGCGTCGGCCGAACCCGAAGGGATCGCCGGTCCGGTAGGGGTTGTTGCTCACCAGGACCGCCTGCGGGGACTCGAGTACGGTGTCCCCCGCCCGCACGACGAGCCGCGCGCCCTGCTGCCCGGTGAGCAGGTCGGGCAACAGCTCCAGGCTGGTGCCGATCTTGTCGTCGCGGTAGGAGGGGCTCTGCACGATCGCCGCGTACGCGCCGAAGGAGGCGTTGTTGACGAACGGGCGGTCGCCGGCGAAACCGAGGTCGACGCGCAGCTCGACACCGTCCCTGAGCGCGTCGAGGCAGGCACCGGGGTCCTCACGGTCGAGGCCGAGGTCCAGGGCGAAGTGGTTGCGGGTGCCGGCGCTGATCACGAGGAACGGCAGGCCGTGCTCGGCGGCGACGGCCGCGACCAGCGCCTGCGTCCCGTCGCCACCCGCGGCACCGAGCAGATCCGCGCCCTCCGCGACGGCCTGGCGGGCCAGCGCCGTGACGTCCTGACGGTCGTCGGGATCGAGCAGCACCACCCGCGCGCCGAGCCGCTCGGCCTTCTCCTTCAGCCCGAAGCGGTCCACCTTGCCCCCGCCCGAACGCGGGTTCATGATCAGGAACGGTCGGCGCGGCGGGGGCGTACGGCGTTCCTTTCTCCGTATGCGATGGGTGCCGGCGTCCCGCAGCGCGTACCGGCCGCTCCACACGGCCACGCTCCACAGCGCCAGCGACACCGGCAGAGCCCAGAACAGGGTGGTGGCGAACAGGGCGATCAGCCCGGCGGGGACGGCCAGTGTCAGCAGGCCGGCCGCCCACCGCAACGGTCCCCGCAGCGTCAGCGCCCACCACAGCGCCGCTGCGGCCATCGCCAGGCCGAGGGCCCCGCACACCAGCAGCAGCAGACCGGCCAGGCCGCCGTATCCCAGGGGGACCAGGACCGCGAGGACCGCGGCGGCCAGCGCGGCCCTCGCCGCCCACCGCTGTGCCCGGTACGCCCGCGCGCTCACATCCACGACCCGCCACCTCTCACACCACAGGACATCCGCCTGGACCCAGTACGACGGAACACTGGCAGATCCTCTGGGGATCCTCTGCCCCGGTAGGGCCCGCACGCACTTCGTCACCGCCGCCGCCCTTACGGTGACGGCGAGCGACGGCCGGTCTGTCGGCGCCGGACGCGGGCAGCAGCACCCCATGACACCCGCATCGCGCTGCACGCTGGCCGCGACCACGCTCGACGCCCCCGACCCGCATGAGCTGGCGCGGTTCTACCGGAGCCTGCTGGGGTGGCTGCTGCGGAAGGAGGAAGCGGACTGGGTCGAGATCGCGCCGCCCGACGGCGGTGCCGGACTGTCGTTCCAGGCGGCGCCGCACTTCACCCGCCCGCGCTGGCCCGCCACGCGGTCCGAGCAGCAGATGATGATGCACCTGGACATCGAGGTGGCGGATCTGCCGTCCGCCGTCGAGCACGCTGTCGCGCTGGGGGCGACCGTGGCGGACTTCCAGCCCCAGACCGACGTGCGTGTCCTGTGCGACCCGGCGGGCCACCCGTTCTGCCTCTTCACCCGCACGGTCCCGAGCGCCTGACGGGCCCTTGCCGGCGCCGTTGCCGGTCCGGGTATGGGCGGCGGTCAGGCGCATGGGTGACTCGGCGCCCTCCGCGCGGGTAGCCGGGGCCGAACGCCGGAAGAACAGACATGAGCACGCATTCCTCCGGCGAAAGGGAGACGCGCATGTCCGAGTGGCGAGGCTCACGGGACCGCGCGATGAGGCCGGCCGTCGAGGAGCCGATCCCTTCGCAGCCGCGCCGGTTCTACGACGGTGGCGTGGACGCGGTCGACGGGCAACCGGCGGCCCCGCCCGACCCCGGCCGCGATCCGCGGATCGAGCTGGTCCGGGTCATCGAGGACGGCTGCGAGACGTTCTGGATGCGGCGCCGTATCGCCTACCTGGACCGGCACCTCGGTGAGCTGCTCGTGCCCGGGGAGACGCGCACGTTCCGCAGCGATCTGACCTCGGTGCCCGCGTTCTTCACCTGGCTGGTGCCGAAGACCGGGGAGCACCTTCCCGCGACGCTGCTGCACGACGGGCTGATCCACTGGCCGGGCGCCCCGACGTACCTCTCGACCGACGGGCACACGGTTCGGCGTGCGGACGCCGACCGGGTCCTGCGTGACGCGATGGCGGACGCCGGGACGGGCGTGATCCGGCGCTGGCTGATCTGGTCGGCGGTGGCCACGGCGACGATGTTCAGCGGCGCGGGCACGGGGTGGTCCACGGCACGCGCGTGGCGCTACCGCGTGACGGCGGCCCTGACACTGCTGTTGGTCGTCGCGCTGGGCGTCTGGGCGAGCGCCGACCTCCTCGACGTCACGCCCTCCGGCTTTCCGGAGCTGCCCTGGATGGCGGACCGGTCCTGGCCGGTGGAGCTGGCCGGAGGGTTGTCGGGCGCGATCGTGATCCCGTTGGCACTGGCGCTCCTGTGGGGACGGTTCCGGATCGCCGGCGCCGTCGTGGGTGTGAGCCTGGCGCTCCTGCTGCACGTCACGGCCGTCCTGCTGACCCTCACCGGCCTCTACCAGGCATTGGAGTGGCTCACCGCGAAGGCACCGAGGCTGGCATTCGCACTGGCGTGGGCAGGGGTGCCGGTGGTGTTGCTCCTGTTCGCCGCGGTGCTCCTCGGGAGGTGAACTCCCTGACATCTGTCAGGGACCGCTGGGGCCGACGGCCCTTTAGGTTCCCCGGTGGCGGTTCTTCCGTGTTCCACGGCAACCGCCGCTGTCTGTCGGACCGTTGTCACATGGAGGCCTGCGATTTTCGGAAAACTGGCGAGGGCGGCGGCTTCGGCCGTCGCGGTGGCGGGGGCACTGCTGGCCGTGACCGCCGGACCCGCATCGGCGACGCACACCGACTACGGATGCCCGTACGGAGCCGTGTGCATCTACAACACCGAGAACCCCAACTCGGGTATCCAGAGCGGCGGTGTCTACTGGGCGTACGGCCCGCACAACCTCAGCAATCAGTACGGCTACCACTACGTGATGAACAACCAGTACGACGACGCCTGGGTGGAGCTGTGCACCGGCTACAACGGCACGGGCCGGGGAACGACGATCATCTCCGCGGGCTGGGGGTTCGCCCAGAACCTGTCCCCGATCAACTCGATCGCGCTGGGCACCGGCGAGACCTACCCGTGCAGCCCTCCGTGACTCGAACTCAGCCGCCGGCAACGGGGCCTGATGTGACGTCAGGCCCCGACGCGAGGGGCGGCGCGGGCCGCTGTCCGAGCGCGAGCATCGCCTCCGCGACCTCGTCGACCGCCGTGGCGGGGAGCGCGGTGGCGGCCTCGTCGAGGACGAGCAGCCGGGCCCCGGGGATCTCGCGTGCGAGCGCCTCGCCGTTGCCGACGGGGAAGAACGGGTCGCGACGGCCGTGGACGACGAGCGTGGGGACGTCGATCTCCGGCAGGCGCTCGCGCCAGCGGGGTGTGCAGTCGAGCCTGGCGAAGACCATGCCCAGCTGGTTGGCCATCTGGACCGGGGGCGCGGTGCCGGGTGTGCGGTCCCAGACACGTGTGGCGAGGGCGTGCGCGGCGGCGGGGTCGTCGCCGCGGATCTGCGCACCGGCGGCGACGAACTCCGCGACCGCCGCACGGTCGGTCCAGTCGGGCATCGCCCGCGCGAAGAGCTGTCTCATCGTGGCCCCGTCATGGTCCGGGAGGTCGGTGTCGACCGGCCCGGGGGCGATCGCGCGGGTGCCGGCCAGGGTGAGGGCGGAGAAGGTGCCCGGATGGTCGAGCACCGCGACCTGGGCGACCATCCCGCCGACGCCGGTCCCCGCCAGGTGCGCGGGCGCGCCGCCGAGCACCTCGGCAAGGGCCGCCGCGTCGTCGGCGAGGTCGCGCAGGGTGTACGCGGGCGCTTCCGGGTCCGCCGTCGTCGACTCCCCGCTGTCGCGCAGGTCGTAGCGCACCACACGGCGTCCACCGGCGGCGAGGCGCTCGCACAGCGCGTCCGGCCAGGACAGCATCGTCGTCCCGCCGACGAGCAGGACGAGCGGCGCGTCGTCGTCACCGAACGACTCGATGCCCAGGGCGATTCCGTTGGCGTGGACAGTGGTCATCGGATCACGTCGTAGGTGAGGTGTGTCGCGGTCGAGGTCGCGATCACGTCGCGCTGCACCAGCGTGCGCGGCGCTCCGCCGGTGAACAGGGGTGTCCCGGCGCCCAGTACGACGGGTGCCAGGTGCACGATCAGCATGTCGACCAGCCCTGCCTCCAGTGCCGAGGCGATCGTGGCGCCGCCGCCCATGAGGACGACGTCGAGGTCCTCGCCGCGGTCCGAGGACGCCGCCTCGGCTCGCTCGCGTGCGGCGGCGACGGCGTCGGGCAGGCCGGTGGTGACGAAGGTCCAGTCGAGGTTGGTGGTCCGCACCGACTGCGGCGCCGAACTCGTCACGACGACGAACGCGGGCCTGCCGACCTCGCCGGCGCCGTAGCCGGTGGTGTCGTCCCAGCCCTTCGGTCCGTCGACCACGTCGAAGAGGCGGCGCCCGAGGACGACGGCGCCCGAGCGGGCGGTCGCCTCGCGCAGGATCCGGCGGTCGTCGGGGTCGGCGGAGAACGCCCACGTGTGCAGGGCCTCGCCGCCGGTGCCCAGGCCGCTGTCCGGGCCGGGGTCGGGCCCGGTGACGAAGCCGTCCAGAGAGACCGAGATGTCAGCGATGATGCGCGTCATACCAGGGCAGACCCGGCCCGCGAGCAGAACTCATCGCTTGCGGGTGAGGAGCCTGCGGGGGAGGAGAGCGATTCATCGGATCCGCGGGCAACCCTCCGCGGCCCGGACGGGTGGTTAGGGGCAACGCACAGACAAGTCGGTGAGAGCGGGGGAACGAGAGTGGGATCCACAGCACGAGGGAGAACGGCGGCCATGGCCGCCGTGGTGGCCGGGGTACTGGTCACCGGGGCGGTCGCAGGGGGAGGCCAGTCGGCGGGCGCCGCGGACGGCGGAGGACTCGACGGGGCGAAGGCCTCGACGACGGCGAAGCCGCCCGCGACGGTCACGCTGATCACCGGGGACCGAGTGAGCGTCGATTCCGACGGCCAGGTGGTGTCGGTCGACCGCGGCGAGGGGCGGGAGGGGATCGGGATCTCGGTACGGCGTGCGGCCGGCCACACCTACGTCGTCCCGCAGGACGCCCTGCGTCTGGTCGCCGACGGGGTGCTGGACCGCAGGCTCTTCGATGTCGCGGGGCTCGTGAAGGACGGCCACGACGACGGGCGCCGCTCCACGCTGCCGCTGATCGTCGGCTACCGCCAGGACGGCGCGGGGACGACGACGGCCCTCGGCGCCGCCCGCGATCCGTTCGCGAGCGTCGTCGTCCGGGAGCGCCGCCCCTTGCCGGCGGTCGGCGGCGAGGCCTTCAAGGCGCCCAAGTCCGGCGCCGCGGCGCTGTGGGCGGCCGTGACCGCCCATGCCCCGGCCCGTACGGTGAACGGGGCGACCGCCTCCACGCGGTCCGTCGCCCACGTCTGGCTGGACGCGAGGGTCCGGGCCTCCCTTGCCGAGAGCGTCCCGCAGATCGGCGCACCCACGATGTGGCGGTCCGGCTACACCGGCAAGGGTGTCAAGGTGGCGGTCCTGGACACGGGGGTGGACCAGACCCACCCGGACCTCAAGGGTGTCGAGATCGTTCAGAAGAACTTCTCCGAGGCCCCGGACACCAAGGACCGCTTCGGGCACGGAACGCACGTGGCGTCCATCCTCGCCGGCAGCGGCGCGAAGTCGGGCGGCCGTCTCAAGGGCGTGGCGCCCGACGTGCAATTGCTGGACGGCAAGGTCCTGGCCGACCACGGGTTCGGAGACACCTCGGGCATCGTCGCCGGCATGCAGTGGGCCGTCGACCAGGGCGCGAAGATCGTCAACATGAGCCTGGGTTCCCCCGACACCCCGGGTGTCGACCCGATGGAGGCGGCCGTCGCCCGGCTGTCCTCCAAGGCGCTGTTCGTGGTGGCCGCCGGGAACGAGGGCGACAAGCCCAGCACGCTCGGGACGCCCGGCAGCGCCCCCGCGGCGCTCACCGTCGGTGCCGTGGACAAGCAGGACCAGATCGCCGACTTCTCCAGCCGGGGTCCGACCCTCGACGGCAGGCCCAAGCCGGACATCACCGGCCCCGGCGTCGACATCACCGCCGCCCTGACGACACAGCGCGCGGAGCCCTCGGACGAGGGGTACTGGGCGCAGTCCGGAACGTCGATGGCCGCTCCCCACGTCGCCGGTGCCGCCGCGCTCGTGCTCCAGCAGCACCCGGGTCTCAGCGGAGCCCGGCTGAAGGCGCTGCTGACGGGTTCGGCCAAGCCCAACCCCAACCTGAACGCCTATCAGCAGGGCGCGGGCCGGGTGGATCTGGAGCGGGCCGCCACCGCCGCGGTGGTCTCCGAGCCGGGCTCGGTGGGCTTCGGCCTGCAGTCCTGGCCGCACGCGGACGACAAGCCGGTCGCCAAGACCCTCACCTACCGCAACCTCGGCACCCAGGCCGTCACCCTGAAGCTCACCACCGCCGCGGTCGGCCCCTCCGGCGCCCCGGCCCCGGCGGGCATGTTCACCCTCAAGGACGCCCAGCTCACCGTGCCGGCGGGCGGCACCGCGAAGACCACCGTCACCGCCGACACCAGCAGGGGCACCGTCGACGGCGTCTTCGGCGGCACCGTACTGGCGTCGGGCGACGGCCAGCAGGTACGCACCGGCCTCGCCGTCGAGCGCGAGGTGGAGTCGTACGACGTGACGGTGAAGCATCTCGACGCCGCCGGGACGGCCCCGGCCGGCTACACGACGGTGATCAACCGCGCCGACGGTGAGGGCGGGTACGTCGAGCTTCCCGCGCGCGCGGACGGCAAGGTGGTCCAGCGGCTGCGCAAGGGGACCTACCAGGTGGACAGCATGGTCCTGGGCGAGGACAACACCCTGGGCTTCTTCGTCCAGCCGGTGCTGAAGCTGACCGGGAACGTCACGGTCACCCTGGACACCCGCAAGGCGAAGCCGTTCGCGGTGAAGGCCCCGGACCGGGCCGCGAAGATCGTCTCCTCCGTCGTCGGGTACTACGACGAGACGGTCGGCGTGAGCAACGTCTGGTCCACGATCGGAGTGCCGCAGATCCGCACCGCTTCCCTCGGCCCGGCGTCCGACGCGATGCGCGCCCAGTTCCACGGCGTGTGGAAGAACCCCGGCACGGCCGGCAAGAACGTCGACCACCGGCTCGCCTTCCACCGCAAGGGCAGCTTCTTCACCGGTCTGAACCGCACCGTCACCCGCGCCGAGGTCGCCGAGGTGAAGCTCGGTTTCGGCGCGTCCGTCACCGACGCCAAGGGGCGGGTGGACATCAGGCCCCTGGACGAGCGCGGAAGCGGCTTCGACATCGAGGAGGCGCGGGCACAGAAACTGCCGCAGTCGACCACGCACTACCTCAGCACGGAGGGCGTGCGCTGGTCCTGGACGGCCGCGCAGCTCAACGCCCGCAACGAGGAACGCATGGTCTTCACCAAGCAGAAAGTGACCTACAAGCCGGGCTCCAGCCAGACGCTGAGGTTCAACACCGGTGTGGTCGGTCCCGACCTGGCGGCGAAGAGCCCGGACGGGAAGGGCGCCGAGCGGACCGGTGACTACATCAGCGCCAGGATCCCGCTGTTCAACGACGGCAGCGGCAACACCGGGTCGTCGGTCGTCACCGGCGGTTTCGCCCGGCTGGAATCCGGCGGGCAGATTCTCGGGGAGGGCCCGGCCACGGAATGGCTCAGCGCCCAAGTCCCCGCCGCCAGCGCCGCGTACCGTCTGACGGTCCAGGCGAGCCGCGCCGCCGCGGACACCTCCACCAGTACGAAGGTGACCGGGGTGTGGACGTTCACCTCGGCCCGCCCGACGTCGGACGTCGCGACCTGGCTGCCGCTGTCGACGGTGCGGTTCGCGCCGAAGCTCAGCCTGCGCGGCACCGCTCCCGTGGGCAGCACGCTCAAGGTGCCGCTGAAGCTCAGCGGCCCGGCCGCCGCGACCGGTCAGGTCGCCGCGCTGAGCGTGAACGTCTCCTACGACGGCGGCCGGACCTGGAAGCCGCTCACCGTGACGACCGACGCGCAGGGCGCGCGCTCGGTGAGCGTGAAGCCTCCGGCGAGCGCCAAGGCCGTGTCCCTGCGGGGGGACCTGAAGGACAGGGCCGGCAACACCGTCCGCGAGACGATCACGAACGCCTACCGGCTCACTCGGTGAGCTGACCCCACGAGGGTGACTGCCACCCGGCGCCGGTAAGCGCATCGGCCTCTCCCTGGAGGGCCGAAGCGCTTACCGGCGCCGGGCTCGCTTCCAAGTCCTGGGCTGCGGCTGTGCGGGTGATGGCGACCGCGCACGCTCGGGCGGAGTGGCGAGGTCCCTCGTCCAGGCCCAGGGTGAGGGAGTGGATGTCGATCAGGTCGCCGGAGAGCTGTACGCGCTGAGGCCGCAGGAGTTCGTCGCGGCGCGGGACGCACGGGTCGCCGAGGCCCGGCGCGCCAAGGACATGGCGGCGGCGCGCAGGATCGGCGCACTGCGGCGGCCGACGACGGCGGCGTGGGCCTCGAACCTGTTCGTGCGCGAGCGCCCCGAGGAGGCCGAGCGGCTGCTCGCGCTGGGACAGACGCTGCGGGAGGCACACCGCACGCTGGACGCCGGGCAGTTCCGGGAGGCCAGCCGGCAACAGAACCAGATGATCACCGCGTTGGCCCGGGAGGCCGCCACCCTCGCCCAGCAGGCCGGGCCGGCGCTGACCGAGTCGGTACGCCACGAGGTCGAGCAGATCCTGCACAGTGCCCTCGCCGACCCCGCGGTCGCACAGGAGTGGGCCGCGGGCCGGCTGACCAAGGCACCCGACGCCACGGTCGGCTTCACCGCCGTCACCCCCGACACCGTTCCCACCCGACGGCCGGCCCCCGAACCCCGGCCCCCGAAGAAGCCCCCGGCGAAACGCCCGAACCGCCAGGACGCCGCCCGCCGCAAGCAGCTGGACGCCGCCCGGCGGGCCGCGCAGGACGCCGCCGCGGAGGCGGCCCGCAGCGAGAAGGAACAATCCAGGGCCGAACAGGCCCAGGAGTCCGCCGCCGCCCGAGCCGAGAAGGCCGGGGCCCGGGTGAGGGAGCTGGAGGAGCAACTGCGGCAGGCCCGCGAGGACGAACGTGAGGCACGCGCCGCCGCGAGCTCGGCCCGCGACGCGGCACAGCGGACCCGCCGCACCGCCACGACCGCCCGACGCACCGCCGCCCGCGCCGCCGAGAAGCTGGCGGAACTCGGCGAAGCCACGCAAGGGAAGTAGCGCAGGGCGGAGGATTGTTCTGCGGCCGTCCGGCGTCGGCTTCACAGGGGCGGCGGGGTCAGTGCGCCGAGGTCCGGCAGGCGGTGTGGGTGGTAGGTCGACAGGGCCGCGCCGGTGAGCCACCAGCCGCGGTGGACCAGGGCCCGGCACAGGGGTTCGTCGAGTTGGTCGAAGACGGTCGGTACGAGGGACAGGTCGCGGCCGTCGTAGGCACGGTGTTCGGGAAAGGCGTCCCGCCACATGGCCAGGGGCCCGGTGCCCTGGTCGGGGAAGTCCGTGGCCAGGGCCATCAGGACGCCTCGGCGGGAGCCGGGGGGCACGGGCTCGCCGGGGCCGGCGCTGTGACCGCGCTGGAAGCGCTCGACCATCAACCGCGTGCGCAGCGCCGTGCTTTGGCGGTACAGCAGGGAGTTGGCGCGGGCCAGGTCCCGGACGATCGGCAGGCCGCCGTACGCTCCCGGTCGCAGCAGCCCGCCGGAGTTGAGGACGAGCAGGAAGACATCGCGGTAGCGCTCGCTGTCGAGGGCTTCCGAGCCGGTGTTGTCGTAGACGCCGCCGTCGAGGAGGGCGGGCGCGTCCGTGGCGCAGGGAAAGTCCGCGCGGTGAAGGACCAGGGGCGGGAAGGCGCCGGGTACCGCGGCCGAGGCGGCGGCCGCGACGCTGAGCCTCAGACCGGTTCGGGCCGTCGGGGCCAGACCGATGGTGTAGTCGCCGTAGACGTCACGTTCGAAGGTGAAGCGGGCGCCCGTCGTGAGGTTGGCGGCGTTCAGGATCCACCGGACCTGCGGGTCGAGATCCGCCAGCTCGATGCCGTCGAAGAACCACTCGTCCAGGCGCCGGGCAAGGAGTTCGGTGCGCGTCGAGGACCCCACGGTCCGCCACAGGCCGCGTAGGAGTGCCTTCTTGAGCGAGCGGGAGCTGATCTTCCTGATCGTCGGGTCGGTGAGCAGTTCGTCGACCGCCGCCGGGGTGAAGCCCCTCCGTCTCAGGGCGGGCCACCGGGCGGCCAGCAGGCCGTTGGCGATCGAACCCCCGGACACCGACGACGCGTAGCGCAGCTCGGGCAGCATCCCGGCGTCGGCGACGAAGCGCAGGACGCCCAGTGCGGAGAGCGTCGCCCGGAAGCCGCCTCCGGAGAGTGCGACGGCGACCGGGGCGTCGGCCGGGGGCGGCGGGGCGGGGCGCAGGGTGTCACCGCAGGGCCGCGCGCGCAGGCCGGTGCCGCCGGCGGGGGAGTCCACGGCCCAGCGGCTGTCGGCATGACGGGAGCGGGTCATGGCTGCTCGCCGACCTCTATGACCTCGGCGAGGTCCGCGGGCGGGCGGACCCTGACCGTGAAGCGCCGGTGGTGGTGGAGATCCGCGAGGGTGTCCTCGGCGAAGTCGATCCGGTTCGTCAGATGGATGGTGTACTCGTCTTCGCGGTCGCGTGACTCGACCAGCATGCGCAGGGTGTCCTCGCTGGGGTGATGGTGTTTCACCCCGTCGGCCGAGATGACGTAGTGGTCGGCGTGGACATGGTCGAAGAAGTCGCTCTTCACGTTGCGGTCGCTGCCGTGATGGGGCAGTTTCAGCAGGTCGACGTGGAGCGGGCCGGCGCCGTCCAGCAGTCCGGTGTCGCGCAGCCCGGCCAGGATGCGGTCGCCTCTGGCGTCGCCGGTGAGCAGTGCGGTGCGTCCGCGGTGCCTCAGCAGCAGGACGATGCTGGAGAGATTCGGTATGGAACCGTCCGTGTAGGACGAGGTGATGACGCCGGGGTCCTGGAGCCGGCGCGCCGTCAGCCAGCGGTCGGCCAGTTCCTCCAGCGCCGTCTCGTCCGGGGCGACCACGGTGACGTGCAGCTGGTCCAGGGTCGCCGCCCCGCCTGTGAGGAGCGGCCCGTCGAAGAGGGGATTGCCGTCCAGCCCCAGTGCGGCCGCCGCGTCCCGGATGGCCCGTCCCTGGTTGTAACTGGCCCGGACGGCGCCGCTCTCGGCGCTCGCGCGGTCGACGAGCTCCCGCGTCGAGGCACTCAGCCCCTCCTCCTCGTGGTCCACCAGTTCCTCCACCGCGTTGAACCAGACCTTCCGTACGGCGAAGGGATCGGCTTCCTGGTCGTCCCTGGCGTGCTGTATCCGGCGGAGCAGCTTGAGGACGCCGACCGCGTGGTCGTCGTCGACGTGGGACAGGCAGACGACGTCGATCCGCGGGACGCCCCGGGCGTCCGCCGGCAGCTGTGACAGGCGCTCGCGCAGGGACGTCTCGTACACCTGGCTCGGCCCGCCGTCGACGAGCATGACCCTCTCGTTCGCCCCCCACCGGACCAGGAAGGAATCGCCGTGCCGGGCGTTGAGGAAGTCGAAGGTGAACATGGACCGCTCCTTCGGGGGCTCGGCGCTCTCAGACGGACTGCATCGCGCGCAGGACGTCGACCAGGCCGGATCCCTGGTAGTGCCGTTCCCGGCCCAGATCCGTCGCCGTCGCGCACAGGATCTGCTTGATCCGTTCCGGGCGCCCGATCAGTTCCCGGTTGCGGGCCAGCAGCATCGCGGCGGCCCCGCTGACGTGCGCCGCCGCCTGACTGGTGCCGTGCAGCGCGGCGATGCCCTGATCGGGCACGGGCCCGTCGATGTCCTCGCCCGGCGCCAGCAGGTCCGGCTTGGGCCGGCCGTCGCCGGTGGGGCCGCGGCTGGAGAAATAGCTGACCCCGTGGCGGTGCGGGTTGGTGCGATGGGTGGAGCCGACCGTGATGACGGACTCCGCGTTGCCGGGGTCGGAGATGCTCGCACCGCGGTAGTCCCGCCCCAACGTGCGTACGGCTCCGGCGTACCCGGAGTTCCCGGCCGCGGCGACGACCACGACCCCCGACCGGACCAGACGGTCGCACTCGATGCACACCGGGGTCCATCCGGTGGAGTGGCTGGCCACGTCGTGCGGCACCGACAGGCTGATGTTGACCCCGGCGATGACGAACCGTCCCGCCTGTTCGTTGATGTACCGGATGGCCTGCAGGGCCGTCACGATGGAGAACTCGTCCCCCGTTCCCTCGTCGCCGAGGACCCGGAAGTCGTACAGCTGGATCCTCGGGCAGATGCCGCGGAACTCCTCCTCGGGACGCGGCCACCAGCCGCCGATGATCCCGGCGATGTGCGTGCCGTGCGGATCGAGCGGGGTGGTGTACCGCTGATGGCGCGGGACCTCGGCAGGCTGTGTGGTGGCCGGCGCCGCGGCGAGGTCGATCTCCGCGTACGGCAGGGCCTTGGGCCAGTCGATCCGGCCGTCGTTGAGGGCGTCGAGGGACAGGGTCCTGCGCACACCCACGAAATTGAAGGCGCGGGGGATGCGCGAATGGCGCGGCACCGGCTGCGGTGTGGCCGTGGTGTCCCAGTCGTAGAAGGCCGGGTGCCGTGCGTCGATGCCGCTGTCCACCACGGCCCAGCCTATGGAACTGCAGTTCACCGAGAAGACCTGCTCTGCGGCGTCGGCCTTGATGGTGGCCCGGGACCGTACGACCGCGGAGGAGGCCTGCCGGTTGGCGGTCACGGACAGGATGGGATACCGCTGCCTGCGGTCGAGGACGCCGTGCGCGGCCGGATCCGCGGGGGGATCGGTGTCGGACGGTTCCAGGTGGACGCCGATCAGCATCTCGGCGATCTCCGCGCTGACCTCGGGGTCCGACGACGGTCTGTCGCGCAGCGCCGGGCTCGACTCCGTGACGATCGCGCTCAGCAGCCTGAGGAACCACCTCTGGTGGCGGGTGCGCTCCTGCCGTCGCGCGGAGTTGTCGTGGACGTCACTGGCCCGCTCGGGAACGCCGCCCGGCTGCGCCGCGGCCGGAGGGTCGTCGCGCAGCGCGTCCTCGATGCCGGCGCCGCCCTGCCGCTGCGCCAGGTCGTGCGCATCGCGAAGGACGCGGTTGAGATTGGTCTTCGGCAGCACGGTCTGGACGAGCTCGCGCAGGGTCAGCTTCGCCGCGATGAAGCTGCCCGACGCGATCGGCTGGCAGTCGTCCGTCATGCGCAGGTTCCTGAAGCGCTGGAGGATCTGCTGGACGCCGTACTCCTCGTTGATCGCGAGGATCAGGTCCTCCCGCGGCTGCGCCGCGTCCTCGGGGAAACGAGCGAGGGCCAGCAGGGCGTCGAACCGTACGGGGCAGTCCGTCGCCCAGGGGACGGGCCGGGGGCCCTTGCCGTAGAAGAGTTCCTCGAGTCTGTTCCGGTCCATCTGGTCCTCACCCTGGCTCCAGGTGCCGGTGCGGATGCTGATGAAGCGCTCTCGCCCTCAGTGTGGGGTGCGGGACTGGGGCTGCACAGGGCAGAAGGACCCACACCCGGCGGGGCAGTGCTACCCCGTCCAGGGGACCGTGGGGATGATGTCGTGGGTCAGGGCGAAGCGGGTGAGATCCGCCCGGCGTCGGGAGCCGATCTTGTCCCGGAGGCGGTCCAGATGGGAGTGCACGGTGTGCTCGCTGATGCCCAGCCGGAGCGCGATGGCGTGGTCGGTCTCACCGTGGGCGACCAGCTCCAGGATCTGGCGTTCACGGTCCGTGACATGACACGACGGCTCTGTGTCCGGTCGCACGGCGAGTTCCGCGGAGATGTACGAGCAGCCGTCGGCGACGAGCCGGATCGCGGCCAGCAGCTCGCCCTCGTCGGCGTGACGGTCGAGACAGCCACGGGCACCGGCACGCAGCGCGGGCAGCACGCGGCCGTCCCGCGCGGAGGCGAAGACCAGGACCTCGATGCCCCCGGCGGCCAGATGCCCCACCGCCTCCGCCAGGCAGACCGGCGGCAGCTGGAGGTCCACGAGCGCGATGTCCCCCTGGCGCAGCCTGTGCGCGGCCTCGTCGGCGGACCGGGTGGCGAGCGCGAGCGCGAGGTCGTCGGCGCCTTCGACGACATGCGCCACGCCGGTGCGGAACAGCGGACAGTCGCCCACGACGGCGACACGCCTGGCCTCCGCACTCATCGGCACCTCACGTCCACCCGGGCCGGCGCCCCGGGCCGCGCGGGCACGGGCTGACAGCTCCAGCGTTGTGGGTCCAGTGTTGTGGGCCCGCGGCGGTCCGGCACGCCGAGGCGTGGCACGCGGGTGTGCGCGGACCGTCGGGGGCATCGGGGCGAGCAGGGCGGGGTCGATGCGGCAGGCCCGCGGGGGCGCGCACCAGGGTGGGGGTGCCGCCCTCCCGGCTGACGACTTGAAGAGCGGGGTCCGTGCGGCGCAGCGGGCCCAGGGGCCGGGGCACCAGGAGGCGCATCACGACACGGCCGGCCGGCGTGAGCCGCACGCCCTCTCCGGCGCACCCGACCGCGTTTCACCAGCGGCACCGGACGCGATTTTCGTCGCGCCCAGGCCGGCAGGTCGAGAAAGCGGCGGCGGTTCCGTCCCAGGGGTATCAGCAACCGGAGCGGACACCGCGATCAAGAAGGAGCACCCCGTGGCGATTCAGCGGATGGACAACGTAGGCATCGTCGTCGACGACCTGGAGGCCGCCGTCGCCTTCTTCACCGAGCTCGGTATGGAGCTGGAGGGCGAGGCGCGGATCGAGGGGATCGTCGCGGACCGGATGGTCGGCCTCGACGGGGTCCGCAGCGCCATCGCGATGATGCGTACGCCGGACGGGCACGGCAAGCTGGAGCTGACGAAGTTCCACAGCCCCGCGGCGATCACCGCCGGACCGCCCGCCCCGGCACCCCACACTCTGGGCCTGCACCGCGTCATGTTCGCCGTCGACGACATCGACGACACGATCGCCCGACTGCGCCGACACGGCGCCGAACTCCTGGGCGAGGTGGCGCAGTACGAGAACGCCTACCGACTGTGCAACCTCCGCGGCCCGTCGGGAATCATCGTCGCTCTGGCCGAACGGATCGGCTAGGCGCGGGTGATCGACGTCATCGTCGGGCGCCGGGCGTCGGGCCGTCGCGACATGGGGTAGAGTTGATCACGAGCTGGTCGCCGCAACTCACGTCGCCCGGTGCTGCGTTGGTGGTCCAAGGAAAGACGCCCCGCTTCCTGCGGGGAGATGCAGGTGCAAGGCCTGCCCGGCGCTCCATATGGGGCCTGTCCGCAAGCGGACAGGCCCCGTTCCTTTGCCCGCACGCGCGGACAGGGTCTGGCCTCCCTCGAAGTGCCTTCGCGCCGCGTCGTCCTTGGTCAACCCGCTCCGGCCGCACCGGAGATCGACGACCCAAGGTCAGCGCAGGGTCTGGGTGACGTACAGGGCTCCCAGGGCTGAGGCGGACGTGCCGAGCATGAGGCGCAGGGTTCGTTCCGGCAGGCGGGGTTGGAGGCGGGCGCCGAGATAGCCGCCGAGCAGTCCGCCGGTGCCGCAGGCGAGCCCGAGCCACCAGTCGGGGGCGACGTCCGCGGAACTCACCAGGGACAGCAGCGCGTAGGCGGCCGCGCCGACCAGGGACGTGACGAACGTGGCGGACAGCGCGGCCGGGGCGACCCGCGCGACCGGCAGACCGCGTCCGGCGAGGATCGGACCGAGAAGGGAGCCGCCGCCGATGCCGTACGTGCCGCCGATCACTCCGACCACCAGGGCGAGGCAGGTGAGAGTGCGTGGGGGCAACTCACCCGCAGGCAGGCGTCCCTCGTGCCGTGCCGGGGTGAGGGCGCGCAGGCAGAGCCACAGGCCGAGCGGGAGCAGCAGGACGGCGATGAGGAGGCGGAAGACGTCCGGGCCGGGGAGGGCGAAGACGCGCAGGGCGGCGCCGATGACGACGCCGGGAAGCGTGCCCAGCACGAGGCGGCGTGCGAGGTCCCCCCGCAGGGCGCCTGCGCGGCGGTAGCGCCACAGGGCGCCCGGACCCGCGACGACGTTGAACAGCAGGTTGGTGGGGGTCACCGCCGGACTGGGCACACCGAAGACGCTCAGCTGGACGGGGAGGAGGAACACGGCGCCGGACACGCCGACGGGCGCCGTCACGGTCGCGATCAGCAGACCGGCGGCCAGTCCTTGCGGCAACGTCCAGTCCACCAGTGCCCCCGTTTCGCCCGCACGGCCAGTATCAGCGGCTCGGCCTTCGCGATGAGGGGCTGCAACAGGATGTTCATGAGCGGCGGGGAGGCCGGAACGGGGATTCGGCGCCCGGGCCCGGTGACGCGGTGCATGACGAACCGGGCACCCCGGCGAACCGTCGGCGGATCAGCGTCCGCGCCTTGAGCGCTCCGGTCGGCCGGACTGGCCTGCCGGAGCGCTCAAGGGGGAGGGGCGGTGCGGTCGCGCGCCTCCGGTCAGCCGTTGGCGAGGAGTTCGAGCGTGTCGATCACGCGGTTGGAGAAGCCCCACTCGTTGTCGTACCAGGCGACCACCTTGACGTGGCGGCCGTCGACGCGGGTCAGGGCCGAGTCGAAGATCGACGAGGCGGGGTTGCCCACGATGTCGGAGGAGACCAGCGGGTCCTCCGAGTACTCCAGGACACCGGCGAGCGGGCCCTCCGCGGCGGCACGGTAGGCGGCGAGCACGTCCTCGCGGGTCACGTCCCGGGCGACGGTCGTGTTGAGCTCGACGATCGAACCGACCGGCACCGGGACGCGGATCGAGTCGCCCGACAGCTTGCCGTCGAGATTCGGCAGCACCAGGCCGATCGCCTTGGCGGCACCGGTCGTGGTCGGCACGATGTTGACGCCGGCGGCCCGGGCGCGACGGGCGTCGCGGTGGGGGCCGTCCTGCAGGTTCTGCTCCTGGGTGTAGGCGTGCACCGTCGTCATGAACCCGTGCTCGATGCCGGCCAGGTCGTCGAGCACCTTGGCCAGCGGCGCGAGCGCGTTGGTGGTGCAGGAGGCGTTGGAGACGATCGTGTGCAGCTCGGCGTCGTAGGTGTCGGAGTTGACTCCGTACGCGAGCGTGACGTCGGCGCCGTCCGACGGCGCACTGACGAGCACCTTGCGGGCACCCGCGTCGAGGTGGGCGCGGGCGGCCTTGGCCGAGGTGAAGCGGCCGGTGGCCTCCAGGACGATGTCGACGCCGAGCTCGGCCCACGGCAGCTGCGCCGGTTCGCGTTCGGCCAGCACGGTGATCCGACGGCCGTCGACGACAAGGGTGTTGCCGTCGACGGTGACGGGGCGACCGAGGCGGCCGGCCGTGCTGTCGAAGGCGAGCAGCCGGGCGAGCGCGGCGGGCTCGGTGAGGTCGTTGACGGCGACGATCTCGAGGGCGCTGTCGCGCTCCAGGAGCGCGCGCAGCACGTTGCGTCCGATGCGGCCGAAACCGTTGATGGCGATGCGAGTCATGAGTGAGGTCCCTTCCCTTCGCCACCCCAGCCTCGCGCGCGGCGCGTCCCGCTGACAGTGGCGAGATCGCCACGGTTCAAAAGGATCTCGCCACCACCGTTGCCACAGCCGCCTCCGCTGCCGTCCTCGTGCTACTCACCCCGCGTGAAGGTGCGCCGGTACTCGCTCGGTGTGGTGCCCAGGATGCGCTGGAAGTGCAGGCGGAGATTCGCCCCGGTGCCGAGGCCCACGTCGTCGGCGATCTGTTCCACGCTGCGCTCGGAGCGTTCGAGCAGTTCACGGGCCAGGTCGATGCGGGCGCGCATCACCCACTGCATCGGCGTGTAGCCGGTCTCCTCGACGAAGCGCCGGGAGAACGTGCGCGCGGAGACCCCGGCCTGCCGGGCCAGGATGTCGAGGGTGAGCGGCTCGCCGAGCCGGTGCAGCGCCCACTCGCGGGTGGTGCCGAAGCGCTCGCCGAGCGGTTCGGGGACGCTGCGCGGCACGTACTGGGCCTGGCCGCCGCTGCGGTAGGGGGCCGCCACCAGACGGCGGGCCGCGTGGTTGGAGGCGGCCACGCCGAGGTCGCCCCGCAGGATGTGCAGGCACAGGTCGATGCCGGAGGCGGCGCCGGCGGAGGTGAGCACGCTGCCCTCGTCGACGAACAGCACGTTCTCGTCGACCTGGACGAGCGGATGGCGGGCCATGAGCGCGCGTGTGTAGTGCCAGTGCGTCGTGGCGCGTCTGCCGTCGAGCAGGCCGGTGGCGGCGAGCGCGAAGGCGCCCGTGGAGATGGCGGCGAGCCGTGCGCCCCGGGCGTGGGCGGCGATCAGCGCGTCGACGACGGGGGGCGGCGGGTCCTCGCGGTCGGGGTGCCGATAGCCGGGGACGAAGACGATGTCGGCCCACGCCAGGGTGTCGAGGCCATGGGCGACGGCGTACGACAGACCGTCGCCGCCGGTCACCAGCCCCGGTGCCGCCCCGCACACCCGCACCTCGTACGGCATGCTCGCGCGGGTCGTGAAGACCTGTGCGGGGATTCCGACGTCGAGCGGCTTCGCCCCTTCGAGCACGAGGACGGCGACGCGATGCAGGGGCGTGGCTGACATGGGAAGAGGCTACGTCGGGTCCTCGACGATCCCTGACTGCCCGTCACCGCCCCGCCGGGGAGGACGCCTCGGTGTCTGAAGGCCTCGGCGAAGAGGCTACGTCGGGTCCTCGACGATCCCTGACCGCCCGTCACCGCGCCGCCGGGGAGCATGCCTCGGTGTCTGAAGCCCCGGTGAAGGGGCCGGTTCCACGCGGCTGAGTCTGTGGCGCGCCTTCCGCCGGGGGATGCCCCCCGGTGTGTCCTGCGGCTGCCCCCACCCGCGAAGCGGCGGCCAGCCCGAGTGACCCCGCCGGGGCGCGTGCCTAGCGTTGTGGCGCATGGCTTCCTCCCGCATCACCTCGACGCTGCGCAGACGGACCGGCGTGGCGGCCCTGCTCGCCGCCCTGGTCGTGCCTGTCGCTCCGGCCGCCGCACAGCCGTCCCCGGCTCGGCAACACGCCGACTGCGGACCGCACGACGAACTGCGCCGGGCACTACGGACCCTCACGGAACGCGACCGGATCACCGGGGCCGCCGTCCTGGTCACCGACACCGCCCCCGGTGCCCCCTGTCCGACCCGGACCGCGACCGCCGGGACGGCCGACCTCGGCACCGGGCGCCCCATGAACACCACCGACCGATTACGCGCGGGCAGCGTCACCAAGACCTTCACCGCGACGGTCGTGCTCCAACTCGCCGCCGAGCACCGCATCGCGCTCGACGCCCCCGTGGAGCGCTACCTGCCCGGACTGATCCGGCGCGGCGGCTACGACGGCCGCCGGATCACCGTACGGCAGCTGCTGCGGCACACCAGCGGGCTGCCCGACTACCTCGACGCGCCCGAGTGGGAGCACTTCGAAGCCCTCCGATACCGGCACTTCGAGCCGCGCGAACTCGTCGCCCGCGCCCTGGACCTTCCGCGCCCTAAGGAGGCATGGCACTACGCCACCACCAACTACCTGCTCGCGGGCCTGATCATCCGCGAGGTCACCGGCCACTCACCGGAGGCGGAGATCACCCGCCGCGTGATCCGGCCCCTGCAGCTGCGAGACACGTACTGGCCCGGGGACGACCCCCGCATCCACGGCCCGCACTCACGCAGCTACTTCACCGCCGAGGACGGCCGCCTCGCCGACGGCACCGAGTGGAACACGACCTTCGGCGGCGTCGGCGGCGCCCTGGTCTCCACGCCCGCCGACCTGACCCGGTTCGTCACCGCGCTGTTCGGCGGCAGTCTGCTGCCGCCCGCCCAACTGGCCGACATGCGGCGGACGGTGGCCGCCGACCCCGAACGGCTGTGGCCCGGCGCCCGCTACGGGCTCGGCCTGATCGCCTCCCCGCTGCGCTGCGGCGGGCTGTGGTGGGGCCACGCCGGGACCGTACCCGGAGGCCATCGCGCGCTGGCCGCCATGGGCCCCGGCGGGCGGAGCGTCGCGGTCGCACTCAACAAGGTGCCGGACACGCTCCAGAGCGAACAGGACTTCCTGGAGCTGGTCCAGACCGCCCTGTGCGAAGGGCGGCCTTCCGAAGGAACGGAACCGACAGAAGGGGAACGCCAGTGATCCGCTCAGCCCGTTCGCAGCAGGGCACTTCGAGGACGGCGAGGAAAACCGCGCTGGGCCTGGCCGCCACGGCACTCGCACTTACCGCGCTGCCCGCCACGGCCCTTCCGGCCCAAGCGGCCTCCGACCCGCTCGCGCGCTATCACCACCAGCGCCTCGCCTGGAAAAGCTGCGTGCTCGGCTCGGACGACGCGACCGGCAAGGAGTTGGAACAGGCCGGCGCCCGATGCGCCGACGTGACCGTGCCGTTGGACTACGGCGATCCGGGCGGCCGTACGATCACCGTCGCGATCTCCCGGATCCGCGCCACCGACACCGGTCACCGCGTCGGTCCGCTGTTGCTGAACGGCGGTGGCCCCGGCGGGCAGACGCTCGGTGACCCGCCGTGGGTGCGCCAGGCGATGCAGGACGTCGGAGCGCGCTATGACGTCGTGGGCGTGGATCCCCGCTTCGTGGGCCGCAGCACCCCGCTGGACTGCAAGTGGCCGACCGGCTCCGCGTTCCGCGGTGCGGGCGTCGACCGCGCCGGGTTCGACCGCGTGGCGGCGTTCTCCGAGGACCTCGCCCGGCGCTGCCGACAGCACGCGGGGGACGTGCTGCCGTACGTCACGACCCGCAACACCGCGCGGGACATGGACGTCATCCGCGCCGCGCTCGGCGAGCGGCGGATCTCCTACCTGGGCTACTCGTACGGAAGTTACCTCGGCGAGGTGTACGCCACGATGTTCCCCTCCCGTACGGACCGGGTGGTCCTGGACGGTGTCATAGACCCGGACCGGTACGGTCCCCGGCTGCTGCGGGGCACCGAGAAGGCCAACCGCCACGCCCTGCGGGACTGGGCCTCGTGGGCCGCCGCCCGTGACGCGACCTATGGCCTGGGCCGTACCCGAGGAGCGGTTCTGGCGGTCGTGGACCGGGTCCAGGCGGCCGCCGCCCGCTCACCACTGCGGATCGGAGAACACCGGGTGGACGAGCACAGCGTCCCCCTCGTCGTCCTCAACGGCCTCTCGCAGGACAACGACACCGCCTACGGTGAGTTCGCGCAGGGCGTGCGGGACATGCTGCGGGCGGCGGGCGGGCGACAGGTCACCCCGTCACCGTGGCTCGCCGGGGCTCTCTCGTTCATGCTGACGGGTGCCGACTCGCACTACGGCAGCGTCCAGACGGCGATCCTCTGCGGTGACGTCGCCGCGCCGCGGGATCGGGAGGTCTACTGGCGCGACATACAGCACGCCCGCGCCCGGGACGCGCTGTTCGGCCCCGTCGCCCACAACCTGAACCCCTGCGCCTTCTGGGACCGGCCCCGCGAGCGCCCGACCACCGTCAGGGACGACCTGCCCGCCCTGCTCGTCAACGCCACCGGGGACCCGCGCAGCACCTACGAGGGCGCCACCGCGATGCGCCGTGCGTGGCCCTCGTCCCGTCTGGTCACCCTGCGCGGCGCCGACCAGCACGCGGTGTACGGCGTGTTCGGCAGCCCCTGCGTCGACGCCACGGTCAACACCTACCTCGCCACCGGCCGCCTCCCGGCGAGGGACGTCACGTGTGAGGCGCGCGACCGGTGAGCGCGTAGGGGCGGAAAGGTCTCCGGAGCATGGGCATCGGCCCGTCATCATCCGGTTTCCCGCCCCCGCCCGACGGTGGCCGGGCCCCTGCGGGCCGGCCACCGTCGATGCGTACCGCTCGCCTACGGGGCCATCTCGTACGCGCCGGCCAGTGCCTCGACCCGCTGCCAGACGCGTTCCGTGCGTGCCGTGTCGACGACCGGCCGGCGGACCGAGCCCAGGGCCCACTCCTGCTGCCGTTCGGTCGCGGAGTCCTTGCCGTGGAGTTCGACGGCGTGGCCGGAGAAGTCGCGTACGAGGACGGCGAAGAGTTCGTCGAGGACGTCCTCGTCGAGTCCGGTGAGGGCGGCCTGCTCCAGGACGAGCTGGCCGTGCACGACGAGTGCGAAGAGCTGGCCTATGGACAGGACGAGGTCGAGGTCGCGGCTCTGGTCCGCGTCGGGCCCGGCGGTGGCGACGAACTCGCAGAGCGCGTCGGCCTGTTCGCGCAGCCGGGCGACGTTGGGAAGGTGGGCGTACGTGTCGAAGGCCGGGCGCCAGTCGTGGAAGCGCACGGAGCCGAGGCCGCGGGCGGGGCCCTGGCGGAACAGGAAGTCGTCGTCGGCCGCGTCGAGTCGGGTGGGCACGCTCGGGTAGTCGGCCGGGTCGAGGAGGTGGTTGCGCATGAACTTGAGGATCAGCGCCAGGTTGACGTGGACGGTGCCCTCCAGCTTCGGCAGGCTGCGGATCTCGATGGCGGCCTGGGCGAAGTAGTTGTCCTTCTCGAAGCCCTTGGCGGCGATCACGTCCCACATCAGGTCGATGACCTTCTCGCCCTCCGTGGTCACCTTCATCTTCGTCATCGGGTTGAACAGCAGGTAGCGGCGGTCCTCGGGGCCGGCGGAACGGAAGTAGTCGACGGCGCGGTCACTGAACAGCTTCATGCCGACGAGCCGGACGTAGGCGTCGGTCAACTCGCGACGCACGTGCGGGAAGGCGGTGACGGGGCGGCCGTACAGGACGCGGTGGTGGGCGTGGGTGACGGCCTCGTACATCGCGTGCTCGCAGATGCCGATCGAGGCGGTGCACAGGTTGAACTTGCCGACGTTGACCGTGTTGAGGGCGGCGTCGAAGGCGGCCCGGCCGGTGTGCAGGACGTCCTCGGCCGTGACGGGGTAGTCCGCCAGGCGGAACTCGCTGACGAACTTGGAGGAGTCGACGACGTTCTTGACCAGGTGGTAGTTCGGGTGGCGGCTGTCGGCGGCGAAGAACACATAACCGTCGGGGCCCTCGACATCGGTGCGGCGGCCGAAGACGGAGACGAGTCCGGCGGCGTTGCCGTTGCCGATGTAGTACTTGGAGCCGGTGGCGCGGAAACCGCCGTCGCCGTCGGGCTCGAGGAGCATGTCGGTGGAGTAGATGTCGGCGCCGTGGGCCTTCTCGGACAGGCCGAACGCGAACACCTCTCCCTGGGCGAGGAGTTCCGCGGCGCGGGCGCGGGCGGCGGCGTTCTCGCTCTGCCAGACCGGGCCGAGACCGAGGATGGTGACCTGCCAGGCGTACCAGTAGTCCAGGCCGTAGAAGCCGAGGATCTCGTTGAGGGCGGCGATGCGGGCGGTGTCCCAGCGCTTGTCCGGCTCTTCCGGTCCGGCGGCGGCGGTCGGCGTCAGGAAGGTGGCGAAGAGGTTCTCCTTCGCGGCGAAGCCGAGGAAGTCCCCGAGCCAGGCGCGCGTGCGGTAGTCCTCGATCAGCTGTCGCTTGCCGCGCTCCTCGAACCAGTCGACGGTGGCACGCAGCAGGCGGCGTGTCTCGGGGTCGAAGTGCGCGGGGTCGTACGTGCGCGGGTTGAAGAGCAGCTGGTCAGCCATGGTGAGGGTCTCTTTCGACAGACGGGCGGACGGGAATCGTGGAACCGGGTATGGGGGAGTCGGGTGGGGCGGCGGTCAGTGGCTCGGGCCGAAACGGGCCAGCGTGGTGAGCACGTCGTCCAGCCAGCCGATCATCATGCGCTCGTAGGCGATGCCGCCGCGCAGGACGACGTGCTGGAGCTCTCGCTCCGGGTCGAGCGGTGCCTTCGCGGCGGCCGCGCTCGCCTCGGGCCCGGTGAAGTCCCGCTCCTCGCCCACGAGATAGTGCTTCAGCCGCTCCTGGTGCGCCTGCCGGTGCCGCTCCACCTCGCGCACGAGTGCGGCGGGGTCGTCGAAGGCGGCGCCCCGGATCTTCACCGCCAGGTCGTGGCGGACGCTTTCCGGCTCGATCGGGTCGTGCAGCCAGGAGGACAGCGCGGCGCGGCCGAGGTCGGCGACGGAGTACTCCTTCTTGTCCGGCCGGCCTTGCTGCGGGACGTCCCGGACGTCGACCCAGCCGTCGTTCTCCATGCGCTTGAGCACGCGGTAGATCTGCTGGTGGGTGGCGGTCCAGAAGTAGCCGATGGACCGCTCGAAACGGCGGGCCAGCTCGTAGCCGGAGCCCGGCTTCTCCAGGAGCGACACCAAGATCGCGTGTTCGAGCGCCATGACACCGATCGTGCTATGCAACTCGTTGCATAGCAAGTCCCACCCGCCTCGATGCGACGTGGGTCACCCCGGAGCGCGGAGCGGGCGACCTCCCCACGGGCACCGCCCGGCACCGGCGCGAGTCCCGGCCGACCACGAAACGTTGCGCTGACTGTCGACGGACGAGCCGTTGTTGGACATTCTTTCAACAACGACGTCCCGAGTAACGCGAGGGACAGCTGCATCCGGGGTGGTGATGGGTGTGAACGACGACACGCGGGGCGCCTTTCCGGTCCGCACCGTCGGTGTGGCCGGGCTCGGCTCACCGGGGGCACGCGCCCTGCCACCCGCGCCCCGCGCGACCATCGCGCCGCGTGCCTGCGACGCGGCGTCCCGACGGGCCCTGGCGCATGGTCAGGAGCAGTTGCGCGACGGCCCCGTGGCGGATGCCTGCTCGGCGCTGCTCCGTGCCGCCGCCGGGCTGCGTGAGACGGACCCTCCGGCGGCACGCCGCGCCCTGCTGGCAGCGGCGTCGGCGGCCTGGGCTGCCGGTGACCAGGACAGCTACCGGCGCGTCTTCGCGGTGGGTCCCTGCCACGTCTGCGGGGCCGACCACACGTCCACACTGTGCGCCCCGGGATGTCCCGAGGCCGGCTGGAGAGGCCACTGGATCGGCATGAGCGCGGTGGTCCAGGGGGACTTCCCCCGCGCCGTCACGGTCCTGGAACCCCGGCTGCGGCAGGTCACGACCCGCGCGGACACCGAGGAGCTCTGCGAGGCCGGAAGCGTGGCCCTCCTCCTGGGCAGGCTGCCCCTCGCGCGCCGGCTTCTCAGCCTCGCCCTGGCGTCCGCGCGCTCGGCGGGAGCGGAGACGGCGGTCCCGGGCATCCTCGCGCACCTCGCCTGCGCCGAGCTGCGGGAGGGCCGGCACCCCCAGGCCCGCGCCCACGCCGAGGAGGGGCTGGTGCTGGCGCGGAGATTCGGTCAGCGCAACGTCGCCGCCGAACTGTCGGCCGTACGCGCGCTCGTGGTGTCGATGGCGGGTGACCTGCCCACGGTCCGCGCCCAGGTGGCGGAGGTCATGGCGGTGGCGCAGCCGCACGGGCTGGCCCAGGCCGCGTTTCTCGCCGCGTGGGCGCAAGCGCGTGCGGAACTGGGGGCGGGCAAGGTCGAGCGGGCGGCCGCCCGGCTGGCCCCGCTGGTCCAACCCGGCGCCCGGCAGGGCCATTTCGGGCTGTGGTTCCTGGCCGTGCCCTGCTTCGTCGAGGCCTGCGTCCTGTCCGACCAGGCCCTCGACGCGACCGGGATGGTCGACCTGTTCGCCGTCTGGGCGGATCTCGGCGCCGACCCGCAGGCACCGGCGCAGCTGGCGCGGTGCCGCGCACTCCTGGCGTCCGCGGACCGCAGCGAGGAGCTCTACCGTGCCGCGCTCGCCCACCACGAGCGGGCGTCCGGGCCGTACGAGCACGCGCGCACCCACCTGGCCTTCGGCATGTGGCTACGGCGTCGACGGCGGCCCACCGAGGCACGTACCCAGTTGCGCGCCGCGCTGATGGGCTTCGAGCACTGCGGCGCCGGGCTCTGGGCCAAGCGGGCGGGCGCGGAGCTCCGGGCGGCCGGCGAGGTGACCGGAGCGGGGGAGACGGGGCTGTTGTCCTCGCTCACACCGCAACAGGTGCGCATCGCCCGGGACGTGGCGCACGGCGCGACGAACAAGGAGATCGCCGCGGAACTGTCCATCAGCATCCGCACCGTCGAGTACCACCTGCGCAACGTCTTCGCGCAGCTGGGCGTCCGCTCGCGCACCGGCCTCGCGCATCTGCTGGCGAACGTCGACACGGACGAGGACGAGGAGCAGGTCCGGGCCTGAGAGCAGCCGGCACCGAACTGAGGGCGTCGCGGGGCGCGTGGGTGCCCTGTGGCATGACTGGTGATTCCACGGATGACTGACTTTCGGTCGGCTTCTACGTTGTTCACCGCCGGATGACTCGTGTCACGCCGGGCGACCGCGCCCCTCCCGCGGCGGTCGCCGCCAGGCCCGCGGGCGCCGGAACCCTCACCCTCGAAGGAGCCGTGATGAGCGACGACCCTGAGACCTTCCGTCCCCCGAGCACCCCGCACCGCCACCACCGGCGCCGCCGTTTCGGGCGCCTCGCCTCCGGCGTCGCCACGGCCGCGGCGCTCGTCGGCCTGCTGACCTCGCAGACCGGGGGCGCCCAGGCGGCCGACAACCCGTACGAGCGGGGCCCGGCACCCACCCGGGCGAGCATCGAGGCCAGTCGGGGCCCCTACGCCGTGTCGCAGACCAGCGTGTCGCGCCTCGCGGCGAGCGGGTTCGGCGGCGGCACCATCTACTACCCGACGAGCACCGCCGACGGCACGTTCGGGGCCATCGCGGTGTCACCGGGCTTCACCGCCTACCAGTCCTCGATCGCCTGGCTCGGCCCGCGGCTCGCCTCCCAGGGCTTCGTCGTCTTCACGATCGACACCCTGACCACCTCCGACCAGCCGGACAGCCGAGGAACGCAGTTGCTGGCCGCGCTGGACTACCTGACCCAGCGCAGCACGGTCCGCGGCCGCATCGACGCCTCACGCCTCGGAGTGATGGGCCACTCCATGGGCGGCGGCGGCACCCTCGAAGCGGCCAAGTCCCGCCCCTCCCTCCAGGCCGCCATCCCCTTGACCGGCTGGAACCTGGACAAGACCTGGCCGGAGGTCAGGACACCCACCCTGGTCGTCGGCGCCGACGGTGACACCATCGCGCCCGTGGCCACGCACTCCGAGCCGTTCTACGCGAGCCTGCCGTCCACCACCGACCGCGCCTACATCGAACTGCGCGGCGCGACCCACTTCACCCCGAACTCCTCCGACACGACGATCGCCAAGTACAGCATTTCCTGGCTGAAGCGGTTCATCGACAACGACACCCGCTACGAGCAGTTCCTCTGCCCGCTCCCGGCCGTCAGTCTGTCGATCGCCGAGTCCCGCGGCAACTGCCCGCACACCTCCTGATCCCCGGCCCCCGGGCCCGTCACGCTGTCGCCGTCGCACGGTCGCTTCCCGGCCGAGCGGCGGCGACAGCGCCGTCATGCGCGCTGTCCGCGCGACACCACGGGGTCAGGGCGCCCCACGAGGTGATCTACGGCCCCAAGCGGGCACCCGCACAGGTGGCCCGTCTCCGCCGGTCAGGTGACGGGGTCCGCCTGCGCGGCGGGCCGGACCGCGCTCGACGGCGGGGTGGGCACGATGCTCGACCAGGTCAGCGCCGACCTGCGCGGCACCTCGTCCCCCGACACCAGCCCACCCCGCACCAGAGGAACGCCATGACATCGACCAGCCCGTCCTCTCCCCGCGGCACCGCCCTCCTCGCCGACCCCCTGCTCAACAAGGGCACCGCCTTCAGCACCGAAGAGCGTGCCGAACTCGGCCTGGACGGCCTGCTGCCACCGGCCACGGAGACCCTGGAGGAGCAGGCGAACCGCGCGTACGAGGCACTCCTCGGGTACGACAAGCCGCTCAACCGGCACATCTACCTGCGGCAGTTGCAGGACACCAACGAGGTGCTCTTCTACGCCCTCCTCACCCGGCATCTGGAGGAGCTGCTGCCGATCGTCTACACCCCGACGGTCGGCGAGGCCTGCCGCCGCTTCAGCGAGATCTACCGCAGGCCGCGCGGACTGTTCCTCACCTACGAGGACCGGCACCGCTTCCGCGACATCCTGCGCAACCGGCCGGGCCGGGACGTGGACGTCATCGTCGTCACCGACGGCCAGCGCATCCTCGGCCTGGGCGACCAGGGGGTGGGCGGCATGGGCATCCCGATCGGCAAGCTCAGCCTCTACACCGCCATCGGCGGCATCCATCCGGCGCGCACCCTGCCGATCCTGCTGGACGTCGGCACCGACAACGAGGACCTGCTGGCCGGTGAGCACTACCTCGGCCGTCGCCGCCACCGGGTCACCGGCGCCGAGTACGACGAGATGATCGAGTCCTTCGTCGACGCCGTGCGGTCCGAACTCCCCGACACCCTGCTCCAGTGGGAGGACTTCGCCACCCCTCACGCCCGCCCGATCCTCACCCGCTACCAGGACGAGCTGCTCACCTTCAACGACGACATCCAGGGCACGGCCGCCGTGGCGCTCGGTGCGCTGACCACCGCCACCCGGGTCGCCGGAGCACGGCTGACCGACCACCGTGTCGTGGTCCTGGGCGCCGGATCGGCGGCGATCGGCGTCGCCGACATGATCCGCACGGCACTCGTCGGCGAAGGCCTCACCGAACAACAGGCCGCCGACCGCTTCTGGTTCGTCGACATCGACGGCCTGCTGGTGCGCTCCCGCACCGGGCTCACACCGGAGCAGCGGGTCTACGCCCGCGACGACGCGGAGGTACGTCCGTGGGGCGAGGGCGCCCACGACCTGGCCAGGGTCGTCGACGAGGTGAAGCCGACGGTGCTGATCGGGCTGTCCACGGCGCACGGCGCGTTCACCGAGCAGATCGTGCGGAGCATGGCCGAGAACGTCGACCGGCCGGTCATCCTGCCGCTGTCCAACCCGACCTCGCACGCCGAGGCCGACCCCGCCGACCTGGCTCGCTGGACCGACGGCAGGGCGCTCATCGCCGCCGGTTCGCCGTTCCCGCCCCTGAAGCTGGGCGAGCGTGAGGTGCCGGTCGCGCAGGCGAACAACGTGTACGTCTTCCCCGCCGTCGGTCTGGCCGTCACCGCGTGCCGGGCCACCCGGGTCACCGACCGGATGATGGTGGCGGCGGCCCGCGCCGTGGGGGAGTGCGCGGTGCGCGCCGGCGACGGCGACGCGACCCCGTTGCTGCCCCCGCTGGCCGGAATGCGGGACGCGGCCCGCGAGATCGCGCTGGCCGTGGCGAAGGCCGCGGTCGAGGACGGCGTCGCCCCCGAGGCGACGGAGGACGCACTCCGCGAGGCGATCGCACGGACCCAGTGGACCCCGCGCTACCCGTCCTGACACCGCCGCGCACCCCAGGCACGGGTCCCGTGGCGGCCGGCCGTCATGGGGTCCCCCGACCGCCCTCTACGCGTCGACGCGCAGGTCCAGTTGATCGGCCACGCTGCTCAGGGCCGGCCCCAACGGCAGCGCGACGCGGGTGAGGGCGTGCCGGTCGCCTCGGGTGGGGTCCCGGTTGACGATGAGTACCGGCTTCCCGGCCTCGGACGCCTGGCGGACGAACCGCAGCCCGGACATGACGGTCAGCGAGGAGCCCAGGACCAGCAAGGAGGTCGCCTCGCGGACCAGGTGGCGGCAGTGCTCGACCCGTGCCGCGGGGACGGCCTCGCCGAAGAACACGACGTCCGGCTTGAGGATGCCGCCACAGCGCACGCAGGGCATCACGCGGAAGTCCCCGACCTGCGCGTCGGTGAGGTCGGCGTCGCCGTCGGGGTTGATTCCCGCGGCCACCGGCTCGAAGCCCGCGTTGGCCTCCTCCAGACGCAGGGCGAGTTCCCGGCGGGAGCTGACGGCACCGCAGGACAGGCAGACGACCCGCGCCAGGCTGCCGTGCAGCTCGACGACGTCCGGGGTGCCGGCTGACTGGTGCAGGCCGTCCACGTTCTGCGTGATCACGCCCGTGAGCAGCCCGGACCGTGCGAACGCCGCCACCGCCCGGTGCCCGGCGTTCGGGCGGGCACGGCCGAAGGTGCGCCAGCCGAGGTGGCTGCGGGCCCAGTACCGGCGGCGGGCCTGGGCGCCGGCGGTGAAGTCCTGGTAGGTCATCGGCGTGTGCCGACCGAGGCTGCCGCCCTCGCCCCGGTAGTCGGGGATGCCCGACTCCGTGGAGATGCCCGCACCGCTGAGCACCAGCACACCCCCGGTCCGCAGGGCGTCGACGACCGGCGCGAGATCCGTGGTGCCGGGCGGCAGGTCCTCGTCGGGCGTCCAGCTCAGAGTGGGGCGCATGCGCATGCCGCCAGGGTACGGAACCCGTGAGCGCACAGGCGTCGCACCCGCGAGGGCGCCGCTGGACCGTGTGCGCTGCCCGGGAGGGGGTAGATGGTGGTTTGTCCGGAGGTGTCGGCCGGGACGGTGGGCCGACCTGCGAGGGCTGGGAACGCGTTCAGGAGGCCCAGGGCACCGGGCGCGGCGAGCGGTGGGTGCGGCAGGAGGCGAAGGACGTGGTGGAGCGGGCCGCGGTGGCGTCGAGGCTGATGCGGCTGATGCAGGACAGCCACTTCGTCACGCTGGAGATGCTGCCGGCGCTGATCGCCGGGCACTCCGCCGAGGTCGGGATGCATGACGTGACCGTCTATGTCGCGGACCTCCGGGAGACGGTGCTGCGCCAGCTCACCGGCGAGGGGCGGACCGCGGGAGAGGGCGGGCAGGAGTTCACCGTGCGGGGCACCCTGCCGGGGCAGGCGTACCAGCGGGTGGACCTGCTCGCGCAGACGGACCACGGGACCGGCGACCCGCAGCACCGTCGGCGCTGGTGGGTGGCCGTCACCGACGGCGTGGAGCGGCTGGGTGTGCTGCGTGCCGACACCGACACCGACGACGAAGCCACGCGTGACGCGGTGCGCGATCTGGCCTCCATGACGGCCCTGCTCCTGTTGAGCAAGCGCTCCTTCAGTGATTCGCTCGCGCGTCTGGTACGCACCGAGCCGATGAACGTGGCCGCCGAGATGCAGTGGAACCTCACCCCGCCGCCCGCCTTCGCCGGAGCCGAGGCCACCGTCGGCGCGGCGATGGAGCCCGCCTACCAGATCGGCGGCGACGCCTACGACTACGCCGTGGCGGGCGGCGTCCTGCACCTGGGCGTCTTCGACGCCATGGGCCACGACACCACCGCCGGGATCACCGCCAACGTCGCCGTGTCCGCCTGCCGCAACGCCCGCCGCCAGGGCGCCTCCCTCGCGCAGACCAGTCAGCACGTGGAGGCCACCCTCGTCGAGCAGTTCGGCAGCAGCCGCTATGTCACCGGCATCCTGGCCGACCTCGACCTGACGACCGGCCACCTGACCTGGATCAACCGCGGCCACCGCTTGCCCGTCCTCATCCGCGGCAACCGGTGGACCACCGAACTGGCCTGCCCCCCAGCCGGTCCGATGGGCGCCTCCCTCGGTCTTCCGGTGACCGAATGCACCGAGCAACTCGAGCCCGGCGACCGGCTGTTGCTGTACACCGACGGCGTCATCGAGGCGCGTGACTCCCAGGGCAGGCAGTTCGGCCGGGACCGGTTCGTGGACTTCGTCCTGCGCCACCATTCCGGCCGGCGCACCCTGCACGAGACCCTGCGGCGGCTGATGGCGGCCGTGCTGCTCCATCACGACGGAACGCTCGAGGACGACGCCACCGTGCTGCTCACCGAATGGCGTGGCGCCCATCAGGAGAAGCTGACGCCTTGACCGTGCGCCGGAATGGGGCCGGTCAGTGCACCAGCAGGTCGATCAGGCCCGTCAGGTCCTCCTCGCCGCTGCCCTCGGCCAAGCGGCGGCGCATCAACTCGAAGTAGGGGCTGAGCAGTTCGGTGCTGACCCCCTGCTGCTCCGCCGTGCGCAGAAAGGTCGGGATGCCCGCGACCTGCATGGCGAGGTTCGAGACGACGCCCTTGGTGTGGTCACCGCTGCGCAGCTGGTCGGCGGTCTGGTGCACGGCCGGAGCCATCGCGACCAGCCAGTCGGCGAGCAGCGGGGCGAACGTCGTGGGGTCGACGTCCTCCTTGCGGATCAGGGCGAACGCGTGCGCGGCCCCGGCGAACATGCCGTACATGGCGCTGAGCAGGGCCACATCGTGCAGGGCGGCGAAGCCCGCGTCCTCGCCGACGTACGTGGTGCCCCCGGGCACGCGCAGCGTCTGCCGGCGCTCCTCGAACAGCTCCCGCGATCCGCTGTAGAAGACGTATCCGCCGGACTCCGGGACGCCGATCATCGGGGGGACGGCCATGATCCCGCCGTCCAGGTAGCGGGCGCCGCGCGCACCGGCCCACTCGGCGCGGGCGCGGGCCTGGGCGGGGGTGCTGGTGGTCAGGTTCACCAGGTCCTTGCCGGCCAGGTCGGTGCCGCTCAGCACGTCCTCGACCGAGGCGTCGTCCAGCAGACAGACGACGACCAGGGTGTTGGCCGCGACCGCGTCGGCCACGCTGTCCGCGACCGTCGCCCCCTCGGCGGCCAGCGCCACGGCGCGGGCGGGGGTGCGGTTCCACAGGGTGAGCGGGTGGCCGGAGGCGAGCCAGGTACGGGCCAGCGCGGTGCCCATCGCACCGAGGCCGAGCAGGGTGAGGGACGTCTTCTCAACGGGGTTGTGTGTCATGCCGATTAGGCTGGCCACAGGCCCGGAGATGATCAAGTACCTACTTCGGAGTGGGTGGTTACCCCGGGGTGAGCGAGCACGTCGGAGGGGTGGGGGCATGACGACGCTGAACCGGCCGGGCGGTCCGGACGGACACGTCTGCGGGATCGACACCGCGATGGAGGTGATCGGCGGCAAGTGGAAGGTGCTGATCCTGTGGGCACTGCACGAGCATCCCGAGCGCCGCTTCGGTCAACTGCGGCGACTGCTGCCGGGGATCACCGAGAAGGTGCTCGCCTCCCATCTGCGGGAGATGGAGGTGGACGGGGTGGTGCGTCGCGTCTCGTACGAGGAGGTGCCGCCTCGCGTCGAGTACTCGCTGACGGAGGACGGCGTACGGCTCAACGAGGCGCTCCAGCCGCTGGCCGCCTGGGGTCGCGAGCGGCCGGTCCCTCGCTGACGAGCACGACCCGGACTCGTCCGCCGGCTGTGCGAGCCCGCGCCTACCGCGTGTCCTCCGGGCGGCCGAGGAAGCCGAGGAGCTCTTCGGTGAAGCCCGGGTCGAGCAGTGCTCCCAGATGATCGCCTGCCACCAGGCGCAGGGTGGCGCGGGGGACGGCCGCCGCGAGGGTCTGGGGACGGGCGGCGAAGGGGTCGTCCCGTCCGGCGATGACGAGCGTCTCCGCCGTGATCGTGTGCAGCGGGACGGGGGCGCCGTGGGCCGCCGAGGCCTGGGCGGCGAGAGCGAGCCGGTCGGCGCCGAGAGAGTCGGCGAAGGTCCGGAACGCGGCCGCCGTCTCGTCCGTGATCGACGCCGGGTCGTCGGTGCGCAGCGCGTGCTGGAGCGCGCCGGGGGCGATGACCCGGGTGTCCACGCCGCCGCGTTCGACGACGGCGCAGCCCACCCCGCCGACGACGAGACGGCGTACCCGGGCATCGCGGGTCGCGGTGATCAGCGCGACGATCGCGCCCATGGAATAGCCGACGAGATCGACCCGGGACTCGCCCAGCCGGTCGATCAGGGCCGTCACATCCCGTGCCATCCGGGCCTCGCCGTAGCGGGCGGGGTCATGGGGTTTGCCCGAAGCGCCGTGTCCACGGGCGTCGATGGTGGCGACGCGGTGCCCGCGGGCGATCAGCGCGGCGACGATGCCCGGCGCCTCCCAGTTCGTCGCTCCCGAGGCGATGAAACCGTGGTGGAGCAGCACCAGGGGCTGCCCGGAACCCTCCCCTCGGGTGGCATCCGGCTCCCAGACCCGGTACGCGATCTCCGTACCGTCGTCGGCGTGAAAACGCTGCATGTCCCGGTCCTTCCAGGCGGCGGCGGACCGGCCGACGGCGCGAGTGGGGCGTGCCGTCGGCCGGTCCCGACTCGTCAGGAGGCGACGAAGTCGGCGATGTCGCCGAGCACGGACGTGTCGGTGAGGAAGCCGATGTGGGTCTGGCAGGCCACGGGATGGTTGGTCGCGCCGTCCAGCCGGGTGCTGGTGTACGGAATGATGATGCCGTCACACGGCGAGTACCAGGTGGCGTACCTGGTGCTGCCCGGAGTCTCGTCGCCCGCGGTGATCTGGCCGATGAACGAGGAGCCGGGGTACATCTGCTGACAGGTCGTGTAGATGAGACAGGCGCCGGCGTACGTCGTCCCGTGGTTGGCACCGGCGATCGAGGCGAGGTGGCTGACGCTGGTGTTGCCGCCCAGGACCTTCAGGTAGTACTGGCTGACGAGGCCGCCCATGGAGTGGTTGACGAGGGCGACCTTGCTCGCGCCGGTCCGCGCCTTGACGTTGTTGACGAAGGACGCCAGCCCCTGCGCGTTGGTGACGTTGTTGCCGTAGGAGTTGTACTCGTAGGCGAACAGGTTGGAGCTGGACCAGCCGTTGAGCCGGAAGACGCTCATGGCGGTGGTCCAGTTCGACGCACTGCCGGTGTACCCGTGCACGAAGACGACCGGGGTGCTGGTCGACAGGACTCCGGTGGCCGCCTCGGCCGCCTTCGCGGAGGCGACGGTGGCGGCGGTCGTGTCGGCGGCACCGGCCGAGGTGGCCGAGGAGAACAGGGCGAGTGCCGCGGCGACGGCCGCGACGGCGCCGGTACGTCGACGTGCTGAACGACGGCTCATGGAGTTCTCCCAACAGGGGTGCGGGTGCTTGACCCGACCAGAGTCGGCGCCCGGCTCGGCGCTGACATCAGCGGAATCACCAGTCACCGCACCCGGTCGGACACCGTCGGCGGCGCCAACTAGGCTCCCGCCCATGAGTGAGGCAGACGGAGGCCCTGGCAGACGAGTCGTCGACGGGCGCTTCGAGTTGGAGGGCCGCCTCGGTGGCGGCGGGATGGGCATGGTCTGGCGGGCCCGGGACCAGGTGCTGCACCGGCTGGTGGCGATCAAGGAGGTCCGGCCGCCCGACCGCGACCTGGCCGAGTACGACCCCGAGGCCGCGCGGATGCTGCGGGAGCGTGTGCTGCGCGAGGCCAGGGCCCTGGCCCGGATCGACCATCCCAACGTCGTCACCATCCACCACATCGTCGACGGCGGCGAGGGCACCTACCCGTGGATCGTGATGGAGCTGGTCGGCGGCGGCTCCCTGGCCGACCGGCTGGCCCGGGGACCGATGCCCCCGGCCGAGGCGGCACGGATCGGCCGCGGGGTACTGGCCGCGCTGATCGCCGCGCACGAGGCCGGAATCCAGCACCGCGACGTCAAGCCCGCCAACGTGCTGCTACGCCAGGACGGGCGCCCCGTCCTCACCGACTTCGGCATCGCCGCGATCCGTGAGGCGACCAACCTCACCGTCACCGGGTCCCTCATCGGCACGGCCGACTTCATGGCGCCCGAGCGGATCTCGGGTCAGGAGGGCGGGCCCGCGTCCGACCTGTGGTCACTGGCGATGATGCTGTACGCCGCCGTGGAGGGCCACCACCCGTTGCGCCGGGGCACCACCCTGGCCACCCTCGCCGCGGTCCTCCACGAGGAGGTGCCGCCGCCGGTCCGGGCCGGCGCTCTGGGCGACGTCCTGATGCGCGTACTGGTACGGGATCCCTCGGCGCGCCCGTCCGCCGCTGCCCTGGACCGGGAGCTGGCCGTGATCGAGGCGGCGCCGACCGGTCCCGCGTACCCGCGCGACGAGCCCACCTCCTATCCGCTGCCCGCACCCGCCACGCCCGGATTCGGACCCTCGCCGGCCCGTCCCGCACCGGGGATGACGGCGCCCCAGTCGGTGGTGGCCCCGGTGCGCGCGCCACGCCGGAGGGCTCCCGGGCGCCCTGCCCTGCTGGGCGTCTCGGGCATCTCGCTGGTGGGAGCCATAGCCCTGCTGTGGTGGTTGCTGCCGCTGGGCGGCGGCGATTCGGCCGACCTCAACACCGGTTCGCCGACGACGACTTCGGCTCCGCCCCCGACCGCCTCCTCGGAGCCCAGAAAGACGGCGACCGCGAGCGATACCGCGACCGAGATCGCGAGCGGGAGCATGCTCACCCCCGACAACATCCGCATCGCCATCAAGGCGCTGGAGGAGGAGAGCGGTCGGAAGAGGTTCGGCAGCTTCTCGGTCTACCCGGAGTACGTGACGGCGCGGGTGATGGTCGAGGGCAGCGACACCGCCTACGAGACGTACGACTACCGCCCGGGCCGGGGCGCGGAGAAGGGCATCATCGACGGCACACTGATGAGTACCTGGGAACCCTTCACCGTCGAGAGCTTCAACTGGGACAGCGTTCCGGGGCTCCTGGCGGAGGCGGAGAAGAAGCTGAACGTCAAGGATCCCGAGACCCGTTACGTGCTCGTCCGGCAGCCCGACGTCTTCACCCCCGGGTTCGGGCTCTCTGTCTACCTTTCGGACAAGTACAGCCGCAGCGGCTATCTGAAGACCGACAAGCAGGGCAAGGTGCTGGACGTGCACCCGGCGGAGGACTGACGCCGGGCCGCGTCCGGCTGTCGGCTCAGTAGGTGAGCGCGTCCTCGGCGGAGCCGAAGAAGCTGGTGACCTGGCCGTCGTTGACCGTGACCGGGCCGTCGCCGATCACGACGGTCGTCGGGGACTCGGCGGGACTGAGGGCGATTTCGACCTGGTCGGCGCTCTTGCCGCCCTCGGTGTCGGCGCGGGAGAACATGATCCCGGCGTAGGCGCTCTCCCCGGCCTTCAGGATCCAGTCCTTGCCCTCGGGGCCGGCGTGCTCGGCAGCGCCGTCGAGGCCCGGGATCGTGATCACCAGGTCGTTGGCGGGCAGCAGGCACGGATCGGTGCCCTTGTTGGCCGCGGTGAGCAGGGCGTGGTTGACGGGGCTGGAGGCGACGGTGACCTTGTAGGTCAGGTCGGTCGTCTCGCACATGCCCACGCCTCCGTCCTGGTCGTCCTCGGCGCCGGGCTCGGAGGACGGGGCGCCGGCGTCGGTGGAGGCGCCGCCGTCACTCGGGTCCACCGTCGCGGGTGTGCCGTCGTCCTGGCTGCCGGTGGAGGGAGAGGGGCTCGCCGAGGTGTCCGCGGCGGCCGCGTCCTCCGCGTCGCCGTTGCAGGCGGTCAGGGCCATGACGCCGAGTGAGAGTGCCACGAGGACGGCGGCGGTCCGGCGTGAGCGAGTGGTGTGAGCCATGAGGAGTCCCCCGGGAAGTCGGAATGTCGCGGTGATCGTGCCTCACCGGAGCCGTGCCGCGGCCCGCTGACACCGACAGAGATCCGTCTCCGAACAGCCTTGTGACAATGTGACGGTGAGGGAGGCGCGCCCATCGGACCTGCCGCTCGGGACCGTCCGCCCGCCACGCGCCCTCGGAGGGGACGCGCCCGGCCCGTCACAGCCCGCCGCACGGCGCCCCGCGGACCGTGGTCCACCGCGGAGGCCGGTGCCGTCCTGATGGCGGTCCGCGCCGGGGCTCGGCTCAGCCGGGGAAGCGGCCCGTCGAGCGCAGGTGCCAGCGTCGTTCCGCGTAGGCGAGGTCGTCACGCCACAGTCGTCCGGCGGCGGCCCGCATCAGGGGACGCAGCACCGGCCCCATCCGGCGCGCCACGGCGAACCCGGGCCGGTCCGAGGTCGCCACGACGGCCTCCACGACCGCCGTCCGGGGTCTGCCGTGCTCGTCGGGGCCCAGTGGGGTGGCGTGGGTCTCGACCACCGATCCCGCGCCCTCGCCCCGGGTGATGCGCATGAGGACCGTACGCGGCTCGGGTGCGGTGAACACCGCTCGCACCGGCACGACAAGGCGTCCGGCGACTTTGAAGGAGACGTCGACGGTGAACCCGTCCTCGTCCCCCGCACCGGTGGAGTCTCCCTCGTGCGGCGTGGTCGCGGGGACGACGTCGAGGTCGACGAAGGAGTACGGGTGGAACCAGGCGCCGTGCCATGGGTCGAGCCGGTTGGCCACGACGTCCTCGGGTTCACAGGTGCCGACGCCGACGTACACCGTCGAGACCGCTCCCGCCAGAGCGGGCCGTACCGGCACCACGGGGGCGTCCAGGGGCGGCTCGCCGCCCACGTCGTCCAGGCGCACCCACACCAGCACCCCGTCGTCGTGCACGGGCAGGGGCTCCCAGCCCGCGAACGCGGTGCCCGGCAGGCCGAGTCCGTGCCAGTGGCAGACGAGGGTGCCGCAGCGCACCGGGCTGTCGCGCAGCGGTGCGCCCAGATGCGGGCAGACACCCGGACCGGCGACCAGCCGGCCCTCGGCGTCGCGCCAGACGACCACCTCCCGCCCGGCGATCGTCCGGGCCAGCGGCCGGTCGCCGGGCACGTCGGCGGTGGCGCCGACGACGTACCAGTTGCCGGACGGCCGCGCCTGCGCGCGCTTCAGGGCGCGGGCGATCAGGACCGGGCGGGCCTCACGCCAGGTGGGGCGCTGGCGCTCCCAGGCGACGGCGTTCCGGCGCAGCGACAGTGGATATCGTGCGCGGCGGACGGGACGCTCGCGGCGGCCGTCCGAAGAGTCGGGGTTCACACGACCTCCTCGTGCAGTGCGGGGGACACGGACGGCACGGGCGACACGGGCGGTGCCGGTCGCCCTGTCCGGCGCCGCCGACGCGCCGTGATCCTGGCGCTCGTCAGCCGCACCACCCCGTCGACGGCCACCGCGGCACGCCGCCGCCGGGGCACCACGGACCGGCGGTGCAGTACCGCGTACCCGTCGTCCGCGATGGCGTCCAGGATGCCGCCGTACAGCACGAACGCCGTACGGATGCAGGGGCGGGCGACCGGGTCGAGCATCGCCAGCCCGGGGGCCGCCTCGCGGTAGACACCGCGGGTGAGGTCCTCGGCGGCTCGGAACGCCCCGGTGATGCGCGGGTCGCGGCGACCGGTCGCGCGGCTCCAGGACAGCAGGTCCCGGTGGACGCCGTGGGCGCGCAGCAGGTCGGCGGGCAGGTAGACGCGGCCGCGGTCGAGGTCCTCGCCGACGTCGCGCAGGAAGTTGGTGAGCTGGAAGGCGACGCCCAGGGCGGCGGCGTAGGGGGCGGCCTCCTGGCGTGCGACCACCGTGCCGAGGACGGGGAGCATCTGGAGGCCGATGACGGCGGCGGAGCCGTGCATGTACGCCCGCAGGTCCTCGTAGGTCGGGTAGTCCGTGACCTCCAGGTCGCTGCGCATGGCGGTCATGAAGTCGCTGAAGTGGCGGTGGTCGATGGCGTGGCGGCGGGCGGTGTCGGCGAGGGCCAGGACCACCGGCTCGGGGCTGTCGCCGTCGCGGAGGCCCTGCTCCAGGCGCCGTTGCAGGAGGGCCAGTTCGCTCGCGCGGCGGTGCGGCGGAACACCCGGGTCCAGGGAGTCGACGATGTCGTCCGCCCAGCGGGCGAAGCCGTACAGGGCGTGCACGGCGGGGCGGCGTTCGACGGGCAGCAGCCGGGTGGCCAGGAAGTAGGTGCGGCCGTGCCGGGCGTTGAGCCGGCGGCAACGGGTGTAGGCCTCGCGCAGTGCCGGGTCGCTGATGCCCGCCGCGTCGAGTTCACGGCCGGTCATGGGGTGGGTCCCTTCGAGAGAGCCGAAGTGGCACGGCGGGGGAGGGTGGGCGTGTGCCGTCCGGTGATCCGGGCCGCGGCGAGCTTGCCGGACAGCAGCACGGTGGGGACGCCGACGCCCGGGGTGGTGCCGCAGCCGGCGAGGACGGCGTTCTCGGTGCCGCGGACGAGGTTGCGCGGCCGGAACGGGCCGGTCTGCGCGAAGGTGTGGGCGGCCGAGAAGGGGGTTCCGGCCGCGTGTCCCTGGGCCTGCCAGTCGGCGGGGGTGACGAGGGTTTCCTCCTGTACGGCGTCGGCGATGCCCTCGAAGCCGCGCCGCTCCAGCTCCCGCAGCAGGCTGTCGCGGTAGCGCGGCCCGAGTTCGGACCAGGTGGCGGCGTCGGGGCCGATGGCGGTGTTGGGGCAGGGGGCGAGGATGTAGTGGAGGTGGCGGCCGGGCGGGGCGAGTGTCGGGTCGGTGGCGGTGGGGCGGGTGATGAGCAGGGACGGATCGCTCATCAGCCGCCCGGTACGGGTCAGTTCGTCGAAGGTGCGCCGCCACCGCGCCCCGAAGGACAGGGTGTGGTGGGCGAGTTGCGGCCAGCTCCGGTCGGTGCCGGCGTGCAGGACGACGGCCGACGGCGCGTACCGGAGCGGCGCGGGTCGGTGTGGTGTGTGGCCGAGCAGGCGGTACGCGGCCGGCAGGTCCGCGGTGAGGACCACGGCGTCGCAGGCGATGCGCTCCTGGTCGGTGACGACGGCGGTGACACGGTCACCGGCGCGCTCCAGCCGGGTCACGTGCCGTCCGAAGCGGAGGTCGGCGCCCGCGTCCTGGGCGGCGTCCGCCATGGCCCGCGGCAGCGCGTGCATGCCGCCCCGCGGGAAGTACACCCCGGCGACGGTGTCCATGTAGGCGATCACGGCGTACGCGGCGAGCGCCCGCTCCGGGGGGACGCCGGCGTACAGCGCCTGGAAGGAGAACACCCGGCGCACCCGCTCGTCGCGCAGGTGGCGGCCGATCCGCGCGTCGAGCCGCCCGAAGCCGCCGAGCGCGGCGAGCCGCGCCAGGTCCGGGGTCAGCAGGGAGAAGGGCGAGTCGAAGTTGGCGTCGATGAAGCGGCGCATCTGGACCCGGTACAGCTCCGTCAGCCACCGGCGCAGCCGTCGGTAGCCCGCGGCCTCCCCGGGGCCTGCGAACCGCTCCAGTTCCGCCTCCATCGCCTCCGCGTCGGTGTGCACGTCGAGGCCGCTGCCGTCGGCGAAGAGCGCGCGGTAGGCCGGGTGCAGGGGGATGAGGTCCACGCGGGCGCGCAGGCTGTCGCCGACCGCCGCGAAGGCCTCGTCCGCGAGGTCGGGCATGGTCAGCACGGTGGGGCCGGTGTCGATGCGGTACCCGTGCCGCTCCAGGCGTCCGGCCCGGCCACCGGGCAGCGGGTCCCGTTCCACAAGCGTCACCCTTCGGCCGGCGCCGAGCAGATGCAGGGCGGCGGACAGACCGGACAGGCCGGCGCCGACCACCACGACGTGGTCGGTGGGTCCGGGAACGGTTCGGGTCATCGGCCGGCTCCCTCGGCGGCGGCGACCGGGAGCAGCGAGAGGGGCAGGCCGTCCTCGGCGCCCGGCCGGTCGGGTGCGGGTGGGGGAGTGGCGCCGGAGCCGGCCGTGGCGAGGAGCAGCTCCCGCAGGGGCAGGTGACCTTCCGGCTCCAGCCGCGCGGACTCCAGATGGCGCACCGCGTGGCCGGCGAGCCGGTCGATCTTGGCCTCGACGAGGTCCCGCGCGCCCGTCGCGACCAGCACGTCACGGACCTCGGCGAGCCGGCTGTCGGGCAGGTCGGCGCGGCCGAGCGAGCGGCGCAGTACGGCGAGGCCGTGACGGTCACCGGCCGCCTCGGCCCGCGCGTGCGCCACTGCCACGAGGTAGGTCGGCTTGCCCGCCCGGATGTCGCCACCGAGGGGTTTGCCGGTGCGCCGGGGGTCGCCGAAGACGTCGGTGAGGTCGTCGCGCAGCTGGAAGGCGATCCCGACGCACCGGCCCGCCGAGCACAGGGCCCGGGTGCGCGCGTCGTCCGCGCCCGCCAGGGCCGCGCCCAGCGCCAGGGGACGTTCCACCGAGTACAGGGCGCTCTTGAGGCAGGCGGCGCGGATCGCGCGGGTCAGGGAGCGTGCGGAGGTGGCCTGCCCCTGGATGTCGAGGTACTGCCCGGCGACCATCTCGGTACGCATGACGCTCCACAGGTCGCGCACCGCGCGGACGCGGGGCGGGGGTGCCTCCAGGGCGGCCACGATGTCGTCCGCCCAGGCCAGGGCCAGATCCCCGGCGAGGATCGCCGCGGCCTCCCCGAAACGCGCACCGGCCGCGTCGGGCACGCGGTCGGCGTACTGGGCGGCGAGGTCCGCGTGCAGGGCGGGCCGTCCGCGCCGCACCCGGGAGCCGTCCATGACGTCGTCGTGGACCAGGGCGCAGGTCTGGATCAGCTCCAGCGCGGCCCCGATTCGCAGGGCCGCCTCGGTCTCCGCGGCCCCGCCCCCGCAGGCGCGCAGCGCCCACCACACGAACCGGGACCGTATGCGCTTGCCGCCGTCCAGGGTGAAGCGCGCCAGCCGCGCGGCGAGATCGCGGCCGAAGTCCGGGTCGAGGGCGGCGGCGCGCTCCACTCGTTCGGCGAGCACGCTCTCCAGCACCCGCCCCACGGCCGCGGACACATCCGAGTCGACGGCGCGCGGTCCCCCGCCGTCCTGCGGGAACCGGGCGGGGACGGGACCGGGGTCCGCCACTGTCGCGGCCACAGGGTGATCCTTCGCCTCGATCGGGCGCATCCCGGTTCCTCTCCTCCTGCTCGCGCATCGTCTGACCGAAGACCTTCCGCGCCGGATGCCTGCTCGGATGCGCTGTCAGAGTGGTTGTGGGCGCTTGTCGGCCATCGGAGTGCCGCCGCGCGCCGGACGGTGCGGCCGGAGATCCTGGGCGGGCGGGCCGTAGTGGGATGGTTTCCCCTCGGCTCACCCGACTGCCTGCATCCGCGTCGGACACCCGCGGGGAAGAGGTCGGACAGACCGCTGCCGGATCGCCCGGCGCGGCGAGCCGGTGGTGTGCGCGGGGAGGAGAGGGCGGGTGCGGGAGGCCGAGGTGGCCATCGTGGGCGGGGGAGCGGCGGGGCTGTCCCTGGCCCACCGCCTCGCGCGGCCCGCTCCCGGAACCCGCCGTGTGACGGCCGTCCTGCTGGACGCCCCGCCCGGCCCGCTCCGGCCACCCGAACGGACCTGGTGTTTCTGGGAGGACGGCCCCGGGCCCTACGACAGCGCGCTGACGGCGTCCTGGCGGCGGCTGCGCGTCCACACCGCCGCGGGGCAGCCGCTGGAGGACGACATCTCGCCGCTGTCCTACAAGATGCTCCGCTCCGCCGACTTCGAAGGCCTGGTCGCGCGTGAGCTGGCGGACAGCCGCGACGTCCGCCGGCTGGAGGCGGCCGTGGAGACGGTGGACGCCGTCGCCGACGGGGCCGTGATCCGCGCCCGGGACGGCGGGGGGAGGCCCGTCACGGTGCGGGCCCGCTGGGTCTTCGACTCCCGGCCGCTCGGCAGCCTCCCCGCGGCCCGGACCACCCTGTTGCAGCACTTCCACGGCTGGTTCGTCCGCACCGACCGTCCGGTGTTCGATCCCGGCACGGTGGAGTTCATGGACTTCCGGGTGCCCCAGCCACCTCGGGGCCTCGCCTTCGGATACGTGCTGCCCACCGGCCCGCGCGAGGCACTCGTGGAGTACACCCGCTTCTCCCGTGCCGTGCTGTCGCGGCCGGCCTACGAGAGCGCGCTGCGCCGGTACACCACGGACGTGCTACGCCTCGGGCGCTTCGACGTCTTGGCCACGGAGACCGGTGTCATCCCCATGACCGACGCGCGCTTCGCCCGCCGCTCGGCGCCGTCGGTCTTCCGGGTCGGGGCCGCGGGCGGCGCCACCCGCCCCGCGACGGGCTACACCTTCTCCGCCGTCCAGCGCCAGACGCGGGCGATCGCGCGGGCCCTGTCCGCGGGCCGCACCCCGGAGCCCCCGCCCGCCCATTCGGCCCGCTCACGGGCCATGGACGCCGTCCTGCTCCGGGCCTTGGACAGCGGGCGGCTCGACGGCGCGGCGTTCTTCACGCGCCTGTTCTCCCAGGTGCCGACAGCGCGGCTGCTGCGGTTCCTCGACGGCCGGACCCGGCTCGACGAGGACCTCGCCCTCGGCCTGCGCACGCCCGTGCTGCCGATGCTCCACTCCGCCGCGGAGCTGCTCTGGCTGCCCCGCACCCCCTTTCCCCGACCGTGATCCCGGCACGAAGGAGTCCCGTGCACCCCGACCGAGGCGACCACCTGACCCTGCTGCGCGACGAGGACCTGGCCACCGCCTTCGACCACGCCGCGCGCAGCTACGACACACTGGTGGCCGCGAACCCCGGCTACCACGCCCACCTGCGCCGCTCCGCGCGCCGCCTGGGCCTGTCCGACCATGGCGGCGGGCTGCGCGTACTGGACCTCGGGTGCGGCACCGGCGCCTCGACGGCCGCGCTCGCCGAGGTGCTGCCCGGCGCCGAGATCGTCGCGGTGGACGCCTCCGCGGGCATGCTGGAGCGGGCGGCCGCCAAACCGTGGCCGCAGGGCGTGCGATTCGTGCACTCCTCCGCGGAGCGACTGGCGCACGCGGACGTCCGGGGACCGTTCGACGCGGTCTTCGCCGCCTACCTCTTCCGCAATGTCGGGGACCCCGACGCCGTCCTCGCGGCCGTGCGCGAAGTCCTCGTCCCCGGTGGCCGGCTCGCGGTGCACGAGTACACCCTCAGCGGCCGGACCGTCGACCGCGCGGTGTGGACGGGCGTGTGCCGGGGCCTGGTCCTGCCGGTCGCGACCCTGCTCGGCGACGGTGACCTGTACCGCCACCTGTGGCGCAGCGTCTTGGAGTTCGACACGGCGGGCGACTTCGCCGCCCGGGTCCGCTCGGCCGGCTTCACCGGCGTCCGGGTGCTGCCGCTGCCGGGATGGCAGACCGGCATCACCCACACCGTCGTCGCGCGCCGCCCGGGCACCGGCGTCGAGGACGGCCGGTGAACGCGCCCGGCAGGGGCGCCGCCGCCCGGCGCGGCAGGGACCGCCGCGCCCGCACCCTCCTGCCCGCGCCCGGCGCGCCGCGCCTGAGCGGCGACCGTGCGGTGAGCACCGCGGTCGTCGGCGGCGGGATCGCCGGGCTCGCCGCCGCGACGGCCCTGGCCGAGCGAGGCGCGCGGGTCACGCTCTACGAACGCGAGCCCGTCCTGGGCGGCCGGCTCGCGGGATGGCCGACCGTCCTCGCGGACGGCAGCACCGCCACCATGAGCCGCGGCTTCCACGCCTTCTTCCGCCAGTACTACAACCTGCGCGGACTGCTGCGGCGCACGGATCCGGGGCTGGAGCGCCTGCGCGCCCTGCCCGACTACCCGCTGCGGCACGCCGACGGAGCGCACGACAGCTTCCGGCACGTTCCGCGCACACCGCCCTGGAGCGCCCTCGGCTTCGTCGCCCTGAGCCCCACCTTCACCCTCCGCGACCTCGTGCGGATGAACCCGGTCGCCGCCCTGCCCCTCCTGGACGTCCGCGTCCCCGGCGTCTACACGCGGCTCGACGACGTCAGCGCCCACGACTTCCTCGAGTCGATCCGCTTCCCACCGGCGGCGCACCACCTGGCGTTCGAGGTGTTCTCCCGCAGCTTCTTCGCCGACCCGCGTCACCTGTCCGCCGCGGAGATGGTGTTGATGTTCCACATCTACTTCCTCGGCTCGTCCGAAGGACTCCTCTTCGACGTGCCCGACGAGCCCTTCCCCACCGCCCTGTGGGACCCCCTGGCCCGCTACCTCACCGACCACGGCGTCGACCTGCGCACCGACACCCCCGTCGCCTCGGTCGACCCCACCGCGGACGGCGGCTTCGTCATCGCCGCCGACGGGGGTGAACACCGCCACGACACGGTGGTGCTGGCCCTGGACGCCGCCGGTCTGCGCTCACTCGTGGAGCGCTCCCCGCGCCTCGCCGACGCCGCGTGGCGCGAACGGATCGCCAGGCTGCGCAGCGCGCCGCCCTTCCTCGTCTCCCGGCTGTGGCTGGACCGCCCGCTGTCCGCCGCCCGGCCCGGCTTCCTGGGGACCAGCGGCTACGGCGGCCTCGACAACGTCAGTGTGCTGGACCGCTGGGAGGGCGAGGCGGCGCGCTGGGCCTCCCGCACCGCAGGATCCGTCGTGGAACTGCACGCCTACGCCCTGCCGGAGGACGCGGCCCGGGACGTGGAGCAGAAGCGCCTGCTGGAGCAGCTGCACCAGGTCTACCCGGAGAGCCGCACGGCCACGGTGGTGGACGAACGGCATGAATGGCGGGCCGACTGCCCGCTGTTCCCGGTCGGCGGATACGCGGACCGGCCGACCGTGCGCACCAGTGACCCCGGCCTGGTGGTGGCCGGAGACCTGGTCCGTACGGAGCTGCCGGTGGCGCTCATGGAACGCGCGGCGACGAGCGGCTTCCTCGCGGCCAACGCGCTGTTGGAACGGTACGGGGTCCGGGGCCAGACCCTGTGGACCGTGCCGGACCGCGGACGCGGCGCGGTCTTGCGCACACTCGCGGGCCTTGGCTGAGCCGGAGCCACACAGAGCGGGGGTGGGATGGCGAAGGCGGGGTAACCGCGTTCGTACCGGGGTCTCGCCACAGGGGCCTTGGCACCGCTAGTTGGGGAGGACGTCGTGGCAGGCATGTTGGACAAGATCAAGCAGTTCGGCAGGAGCCCGCAGGGCCGCAGGACCATCGAACAGGCCCGCCGTGCCTCCGCGGACCCGCGGCGCCGGGCCCAGGCGCGGCAGCTGCTGGGCCGGCTCCGGGGACGGGGCCGCTGAACCGACCACTGAGAGACGTCGCGCGTACGACGCGCGTCAGCGTCCGTGCCGCCCGGGAAGACCGGCGGCACGGACGCATTGTCAGTGGTCGGCGCGAGAATGCGAGCTGCAAGATCAACACCGGGCCCGGACGGGGTATGCGGTGTCCGTTCCTTCTGTCGGAAAGGCCCTGCCGATGCCCCAAGCCCCTACTCTCGCACCGGTCCCGCGCGGTGGGACCGCGGCCGACGTGCTGCGCCTGGTGTCGGACTCCCGCACCCCGGTGTTCGTCACCGAGTACCGGAGCGGACGGCTCCGCTACGGCTACTGGCGCTCGATAGACTCCGCCACCGGTCGCGGCGGCTGTTACGTCGCCCTGCCGACCGACGTGTGCGAGGAACTGCGCTCTACCGGCCGTATCACCCTGGGCGAGCCCATCACCGATCCCGCCAGAACCACCTACCGGGTCAGTGCCGCACGCCCGCAGACCGGTGCCGCACGCGCCCGCGCCCGCTGCCGCGCAGCGTGAGGTTCTGACCCCGGCGGCCCTGTCCGAAGGAACGTCACCCTGCACGCCTGACACGGCTCGGGCGGGACGCGTTCTCGTGTCGTGGGTGACAGACGAGCCGCTGGATGGCATGGATTCGTGCTCCGTGGTGAGGTGATGCGGGAGGACGAAGGCACGGGCGACGGGAGAGGTCTGGGGATGACGGGCAGCGATGAGTTCGTCGGGCGGCTGGATCCCGAGATGTGTGTGGTCACGGCCGCGGCGGGCGGTGAACGGGCGGGCTGCCTGGTCGGCTTCTCCTCGCAGTGCTCCCTGCGGCCCGTACGGTTCGTGGTGTGGCTCTCCGAGGTCAACCGCACCTTCCGGGTCGCCCACTCCGCGACGTTCCTGACCGTGCATCTGCTGACCCGTGAACAGCGTGGCCTGGCCGAGGTGTTCGGCGGGCGAACCGGTGACGATGAGGACAAGTTCCAGCACGTCCGCTGGCGGGAAGGGCACGCCGGGTCCGTGATCGTCTGCGACGCGGCCGCCTGGTTCGTCGGCCGGATCCTCACGCGCGTCGACGGCGGTGACCACGTCGGATTCGTCCTCGACCCGGTTGAGTGGGGAGGGAGCGCGGCGCACGACGGGCCGCTGCTGCGACTGGGCGACGCCGAGGGCATCTCGCCCGGCCACCCGGTGGACTGACCGCCCGATCCGGGCAGGCGGGGACGCGCTCCGCCCGGGCAAGCGGGCCGACCCGTAGGAGGGCGCCGCTTACCCGGACGAACGCGGTGCGCGGGGATCAGGCGGGGGAGACGACGCCGCTCTCCTCGACGACGATCTTCTTCGACGTGGCGCCGTTACGGCTGCCGAGCGCCTCGATCGCCTTGACGACGTCCTCGCCCTCGACGACCTCACCGAAGACGACGTGCTTGCCGTCGAGCCACGGGGTCACCACGGTGGTCACGAAGAACTGCGAGCCGTTGGTGTTCGGGCCGGCGTTGGCCATGCTCAGCAGGAACGGCCGGTCGTGCTTGAGCTGGAAGTTCTCGTCGGCGAACTTCTCACCGTAGATGCTCTTGCCGCCGGTGCCGTTGCCGTTGGTGAAGTCGCCACCCTGCAGCATGAACTCGGGGATGACGCGGTGGAAGGGCGAGCCCTTGAAGCCGTAGCCGTTCTGGCCGGTGGCCAGCTCGCGGAAGTTGCGGGCGGTCTTCGGCACGACATCGTCGAAGAGCCGGAAGACGATGCGGCCGACGGGCTCGCCGTTCGCGGAAACCTGGAAATAGACGTTCTCACTCATGAAGGCAATTCTCCACTGTCGCGGTTCAGGGCGAAGCACCCCCCTCCCAGGTCGTGTCGAATGAACCGATCTGTCTCAGTTGACCGAGTCCGCCTGCGTCACGGGGTGAGCTTCCAGGCCCGGGGTGGCGAGCAGGTCCGCGACGCAGGCCGCGGTGCCGCCGACATAGGTGCTGACGAGGTCGACGTCGCCGCCGACGCACCAGGCCCGGTCCTCGGGCCACCACAGGTCGGGGATCTCGAGAGCCGCCGCGGTGGTGTCCCGTGCGGGCGAGTCGACGTGGTCGAGCGGACCCGCGAGGAGGATCTCGTCGCGGCCGGGAGTACGGAAGACCGGCAGACCGTCCCAGTCGTAGCGGCCGTAGCCCTCCCACAGGCCGTACCAGCAGTGGCCGGGGGTGCGGGTGTGCCGGGACAGCACGGGAATCATGAGGCGGGCCACGTCGGCGGGGGTGGGGCCCTCGTTTGGGTGCTCGTCCCAGACACCGGGGACGGCAGGCGTGTCGTCGTTGCGGTACAGGAAAGGATCAGAAGCGCCGATCACCTCGTCCCAGCGTGTTTCGGCGGTGACCGAGCGGCCGTACACCTCGGCCACCCGGTCCCACCGAACCGGCGCCGCATCGAGCCGGGCGGGATGCAGGATGCGCGCGTACGCGTCGAACCCGGGTGCGCACACTCCCGCCACCGTGCCGAATCCGTCGTTGCCGGGCGGACGTTGCTCCAGCCAGCGGGCGGGGGCGAGGTCGCTCGGCTCGATGCGCAGGCTTCCGTAGCGGCGCGGGGGCGGTGACTGCTGGACATACATGCCGCCAGTGTCGCCTGTCGCGCGGCGCGGGGGTGGGCGCGGTCTCAGCGGAGCCGACGCGCGCGCAGGACCACGTCGTCGGTGTGGTGCGCGCCCGCGCCGCCCTCCGGTGCCACGCGGGGACGTTGTTCGTCCACCTCGATCCGCCAGTCGTCGTCGAGCAGGGCGGCGACCATCGAGGGCCAGACGTAGTCGGCCGGATCGAATCCGCTGTCGTGCGCCTGGGGCTGGTCCATGCCCGCGTGGTGGACGAGGAGCAGGACGCCGCCGGGTGCGACCGCCGCGAGCAGGGCGCGCTCGGCCGCGGCGTCGGGGGTGCGCAGCAGGGCCGGGTACTGGGCGGAGACCAGGTCGAAGGAGGCCGGCGGGAGGTTCGCCTCGGCGAGGCCCGCGTGGACCCAGCGAACGGTGACGCCGGCGTCGCGGGCGTGCCCGGCCGCTCGTTCCAGCGCCACCCCCGATACCTCGACCGCGGTCACCTCCCAGCCGCCGCGGGCGAGCCAGACGGCGTCCGCGCCCTCGCCGCAGCCGACGTCGAGGACCCGCCCGGGGGTGAGCCCGGCGACCTCGGCCACGAGGGCGCCGTTGGGCCGCCCGCTCCACAACTGCTGTCGCTCGGTGTACCGGCCGTCCCACTCGGCCCGCACGGCGGGGTCTCCGGCGTATCCGTCGGTGGGCGGCGATCCTGCTGCGATGTTGTCGGTCACGGGCCCACCGTCGCGCACCGGCTCCCGCGCGGCCACTTTTGTTGCCGGTCCGGCAAAAGCAGAACGCTCGGCCGGGGATCCCGGCCGAGCGCTCTGTCCGCACCGTTCCGCGGTCAGCTCACCTCGGTGATCCGCCACCGCTGGTTGGACCCGGAGTTCGCCTGCCACGTGGTGACGGCCGCGCCCTCGTTCGTGGCCTGGCCGCCGACCTCCAGCAGGCGCCCGGTCGCCGCGTTCACCAGCGTCCAGGTGCCGTCGCCCGTGGTGGACAGGATCCACTCCGTCGCCGGGTCCCGCTCACCGGTGTCGGCCTCGATCATCGGCACGTTGTCGCGCACGGCGAGCCGCTTGCCCTCGGCCGGGTTGGCGAAGACGTAGCGGGCGCGGTTGCTGCCCTTCTTGCCGTACTTGGCCTCCAGCCGCCACTCCTGCGCGACCGTGGAGTCGGCCGACTTGATGACCAGGTTGGTGCCGTTGGCGCCGACGGTCACGGCCTTGCCGCTCTGGACACCGGTCAGGGTGTAGGACTCGCCCTTGCTGAACAGGCTCGCGTCCTTGGCGACGCCGGAGACGCCCTTGATGGCGAACGAGGTGACGGACTGCGCGGGGACGGTGAACGTCGCCTTGTCGTCGACGACCCGGACCGGGGCCTGCTTCACGAGCTTGCCGGCCGCGTCGGTGACGGTCGGGGTGACGGTCGCCGAACGCTTGACCGTCCCGAACTTCGACAGGTCGATCGTCACCGCGCGAGGCGCGGTCGTGGAGTTGACGTGGACCAGCGAGGCGCCCTTGCCGTCCTTCGTCACCGCGGCGGCGCTGGAGGTGTCGTCCACCTTGACCAGACGGTCACCGGGCTTGATGAAGTGGGTGAAGTTGCGGGCCGTGTCGAACTTCGTGTTCGTGTAGATCGGGCAGGTCTTGAGGGTGTCGGCCGACGTGCAGCTGAACGGCAGCTGGATCGAACCCCAGTTGCCGCCCTTGGCGGACTCGCCGCCCGGCTTCATGTTGACGTGGTCCTCGACCGGCTGCCAGAACACCCAGGCCTTGGGCTCCAGTTCACGCAGGTCGTTGACCATCTGCTGGGCCAGGCCCAGGCCGGGGCGCATGTCGGTGAAGCTCTGCCCGTCGCCCCAGTCGCCCTCGACCTCGCTCATCCACAGCGGCTTGTCGGCCGCCTTGGCCAGGTCACGGACCGTGGTGCGCTGACCGGTGCCGTAGGTGTGGACGTTCATCTGGTCGACGAGGTCCTTGGAGGCCTGCGAGTAGGAGTTCCAGTTGGTCGCGAACAGACCGGGGTTGGTCTCGTCCATCGCCGATATGCCGGCCTTGACCTTGGCCTTCTTCAGCGCCGGCGCCAGCGCGGCCAGCACCTTCTCCTGCATCGCGGGGCCGATGTGCGCCCCTTCCTGACGACCGCCCACGGGCTGGCCGCTCGCGTCCAGACGGGTGCCCCAGTAGCCGGTGTTCGGCTCGTTGAAGGGGTCGACGGTGTCGACCTTGATGCCCTCGGACCTCTCCAGCCGCTTCGTCACGCCGGCCACGTAGGCGGCGAAGTCGTCGACCGAACTCTCCTTCAGCTGCTCGGCGTTGGCGTTGAAGCCGCCCGAGACATAGCCGCTCTCCGTCATGAACCACGGCGGGGAGTTCGAGAAGGTCTCCCAGTGCGTGATGTCCTTTTTGATGCGGTCGACCCACCAGCGCTGCGTGGCGTCCGCCTTGTCGTTCCAGTCGGCGGGGTCGTCGGCGCTCCACCAGTCGGTGTCGGTGCGGGTGGTGCCCGCCGGGGCCTTCCACCAGCCCTCGACCGCGCCACCGGCGCGCAGGTAGTCCTTGACGTCGGGGGCGTTGCCGCCGCCGATGTTGTACCGCGCGATGTTCAGCGCCAGACCGTCGTCACCGAACAGCAGCTTGGCGAGCTTCTCGCGGATCTCCTTGGGGTAGTCGCCGGTGGCGTTGGCGAACCACACCAGGCTGGTGCCCCAGCCCTCGAACTTGTCCTGCTTGTACGACGGGTCGGGCTGGACGGTGACCGACGCGGTGGCCGAGTCGGCCTGCGCGAGCGGCGCGGGCACGGACAACAGCGCCGCTCCGGTCGCCAGCGCGGTCATCGACGCGGCCCCGAGGAGCCGTCTGCTGCGGGTGAGTCCTGCCATCGTGTGCTCCCAGCTTCATAGGTGGAAACGCTGCGGTGGTCCCTCCCGCCGGACGTACCGGGAGGGGTGGCCCCGGGCGGGCTGTGTGCCGCCCGGGGAGCCGGAGGTGGGGAGGGGGTCAGGCCCGCGGTCGGCGCACCACGGCGACCTCGCGCGGCCCGAGTTCGAGCCCGTCGCCGGTGGCCGTGCCGTACAGCACGTCACCGGGGAAGCCGGGCAGCGGCACGGTGTCGTCGGTGCGGTTGACCAGGAACAGGAACGTCTCCTCGGCGTTGCCGCGGACGACCAGTTCGACACGTCCGCGCGCCTCGGCCGGCAGCTCGCTCGTCACACCGGCCGGCTCCAGCAGGCGCGGCAGCAGCGCGGTGAGCCCCGCGACGCCGAGGCGTGTGGAGACGTAGGCCGCCGAACCGGCGTTCGTCGTACGGCGGGTCAGGGCGGGGCGGCCGGCCTGGTCGCCGGTCTCGTAGCGGGCGAGGACCTCGGTCCGCTCGTCGGTCAGGGTGATGCGGTCGGTCCACAGGGTGCCGGTCGAGCCGTCGTCCAGGGACACCCCGTCGTCGGCGAGCAGCGGGGCGAACTCCTCGACGCGGATGCCGAGCAGGTCGCGCAGGGCGCCGGGGTAGCCGCCGAGCCAGACGTGGTCGTTCTGGTCGACGACGCCGGAGAAGTAGGTGGTGATCAGGTGGCCGCCCTGCTCGGCGTAGCGGGTGAGCTCCTTGGCGAGGTCCGCCGGGACCACGTGCAGGACGGGCGCGATCAGCACGTCGTAGCGAGCGAAGTCGCTCTTGGTGGTGACGAGGTCGGCGCGCACGCCGAGGGCGAGGAGCGCCGAGTACCAGTCCAGGCCTTCCTGGCGGTAGTTGAGCAGGGAGGTGGGGTGGGAGTCCTGTTCGCTGGCCCACCAGGAGTCCCAGTCGAAGACGATGCCGACCCTGGCGCTGTCCCGGGTGGAACCGGCCACCGGGGCAAGGGCCTTGAGGGTGGCGCCGAGCTCGGCGACCGCGCGGAACAGCTCGCTGTCGGCGCCGGCGTGCGGGACCATCGCGGAGTGGTACTTCTCGGCACCGGCCGCCGACTGCCGCCACTGGAAGTAGCAGACGGCGTCCGCGCCGTGCGCCACGTGCAGCAGGGAGTCCCGGGCCAGCTCGCCGGGCCGCTTGGCCACGTTGACCGGCTGCCAGTTGACGGCGCTGGTGGAGTGCTCCATCAGGAACCACGGCCGGCCGCCCGCGATGCCGCTGGTGAGGTTCGCGGAGAAGGACAGCTCGTCGCGGGACTGCGGTCCGGGGTGGACGTAGTGGTCGTTGGAGACGAAGTCGATCTCCTGGGCCCAGTCCGCGTAGTTCATGCCCTTGGTCTCGCCCATCACCATGAAGTTGGTGGTGACCGGGACGTCCGGGGTGATCGCCTTGAGGAGGTCCCGCTCGGCGCGCAGATAGTCCTTCAGGGCGTCGGAGGAGAAGCGCTTGAAGTCCAGCTGCTGGGTCGGGTTGGGGTGCGAGGCCGCCAGCCGCGGGGGCAGGATCTGCTGCCAGTCGGTGTAGCGCTGGGACCAGAACGCCGTGCCCCAGGCGTGGTTGAGGGCGTCGAGGGTGCCGTAGCGGGCGCGCAGCCAGTCACGGAAGGCGTGGGCCGCGTCGTCGGAGTAGTCGTAGACGTTGTGGCAGCCCAGCTCGTTGGAGACGTGCCAGGCGACGAGCGCCGGGTGGTCGGCGTAACGGGTGGCCATCTCGCGGACCAGGCGCAGGGCGTGCTCGCGGAAGACCGGGGAGGTGGGACGCCAGTGCTGGCGGGCGCCCGGCCACAGGGTCTCGCCGGTCGCGGTGACCGGCAGGATCTCCGGGTGGGCCGTGGTCAGCCACGGCGGCGGGGAGGCGGTGGCGGTCGCCAGGTCGACGCCGATGCCGCCGGCGTGCAGCAGGTCCATGACCTCGTCCAGCCAGCCGAAGTCCCACGTGTCGGGGCCCGGCTGGAGACGGGCCCAGGAGAAGATCGCCACGGAGACGACCGTGACACCGGCCTCCCGCATCAGCCGGACGTCCTCCTGCCACACCTCCCTCGGCCACTGCTCGGGGTTGTAGTCGGCGCCGAAGCCGAGACGCGGGGTGGGATCACCGTCCGCCCCGCTGCGGCGGGAGTGGAGGGTGGAGATCATGGCGGTCCTTCCGAAAGGGTGGTGCACAGGGGCGGCGCGGCCCGGAGCCGCGCCGCCCGGTGTCGTCTGCTTCCGCGAGAACTACTTCTCGACGGTGAAGCCCTGCTCCCCGGCGTACTTCACCGACGCGTCCTGCCAGGCCTTCAGACCCTGCGCGAGCGTGGTGCCGGAGACGTAGGCCTTGCCGACGGTGTCGTTGAAGATCGAGTTGGCGTACGGCTGGAAGGGCAGGTACGACCAGTCGCTCGCCACGTTCGCCGCGGACTCGGCGAAGATCTTGTTGGCCTCCTGGCCGCCGAAGTAGTCGAACTTCTTGCCCTGGAACTCGGCCGAGTCCAGCTCCGCCTTGGTGGCGGGGAAGGCGCCCTCGGACACGCGCGTGGCGACACCGGCACCGGCGTTGGCGTACTCGGTGAAGGCGTAGGCGAGAGCCTTGTTCTTGGCCAGCGCCGGGACGGTCAGGGAGCTGCCGCCGTTCTCCGCGCTCGCCTTGTCGCCCTTGGTCCAGGCGGGCATCGCGGCGGCACGCCACTGGCCCTTGGCGCCCGCGACGCCGGTCTCGAAGTTGGCGGGCATCCAGGCGCCGGTGGCCAGGGTGGCGATGGTGCCGTCGCCGAGGCCCTTGTACCAGTCGTCGGTCCACCCGGTGACCGGGGCGAGCAGCTTCTCGTCGACCAGCTTCTGCCAGACGGCCTCGTACTTCTTCGCGCCGGCGTCGTCGAAGTCGATGCCGACCTTGGTGCCGTCGACCTTGTACGGGCGCGAGCCGGCCTGCCACAGCAGCGAGGTGGTCAGGCCCGCGTCACCGGTGTCGTTGGCGATGTAGGCCTTGGGGTCGGCCTTGTGGAGCTTGCGGGCCGCGTCCAGGTACTCGTCCCAGGTGGTCGGGACGGCGATCTTGTACTTGTCGAAGACCTTCTTGTTGTAGAACAGCGCCATCGGGCCCGAGTCCATGGGCAGGCCGTAGACCTTGTCGCCGTCGCTGACCGCGTTCCACGGGCCGGGCGTGTACTTCGAGGCGAGCTTGTCGGCGCCGTAGGGGGCCAGGTCGGTCAGGCCCTTGGTGAGGGAGTACTGGCCGAGCGCGAAGTACTCGACCTGGGCGACGTCCGGGACGCCCTTGCCGGCCGAGATCGCGTTGGACAGCGCGGTGTAGTGCTTGTCGCCGGAGCGCTCGCTGACCAGGTTGACCTTGACCTTGGGGTACTTCTTCTGGAAGTCGGCGGCCACGGTCTTCAAGGTGGGCTCCCATGCCCAGACCGTGATGTCGCCGCCCTTGTCCAGGGCCGCCTTGATGTCCGCGGCGGAGACGGCCTTGGTGTCGGAGTCGTCGTCGGAGCCGCCGCAGGCGGTCAGGCCCAGGGCGAGGGTGGAGACGAGGGCGATGCCGCGCAGGATGCGGCTCGGTGTTCTGCGCATGGAGGTGCTTCCACTTCTGCGTGGGTGGGACAGGTGAGGGTGGGGGTGGTGCGGGTGGTGCTCCAATGGGGGGCTTGCGGGCGCCGGCCTCGTCACTCCTTGACGCTTCCGGCGGCGAGACCGGACTGCCAGTACTTCTGGAGGAACAGGAACGCGGCGATCAGGGGGATGATCGTGAGCAGCGAGCCGGTGATCACCAGGTTGAAGATCACGTCGCCGCCGATCGTCTGGGCCTGCGAGCTCCAGGCGCTCAGACCCAGGGTCAGCGGGTACCAGTCCGGGTCCTTGAGCATGATCAGCGGCAGGAAGTAGTTGTTCCAGGTGGCGACCGTGGTGAACAGCAGTACGGTCACGATCCCCGGCGCCAGCAACGGCAGCGCGACCTGGAAGAAGGTGCGCACCTCGCTCGCCCCGTCCATCCGGGCCGCCTCCAGGAGTTCGGTCGGGATGGCCTCGGCGGCGAACACCCACATCAGGTAGAGGCCGAACGGCGAGACCAGGGACGGGATGATCACCGCCCAGGGGGTGTCGGTGAGCCCCAGCTTGCTGAACATCAGGAAGGTCGGCACCGCCAGGGCCGTAGCGGGTACGGCCACCGCGCCGATGACGACGGCGAAGATGGCGCGCTTGCCGGGGAAGTCGAACTTCGCCAGCGCGTAACCGCCCAGCACCGCCAGCAGCGTCGCGCCGCCCGCGCCGAGCACCACGTACAGCAGGGTGTTCAGCAGCCAGCGGCCGAAGATGCCGTCGTGGTAGGTGAAGGTGGTCCGGATGTTGTCCCACAGGGCGAAGTCGTGGGCGAACCACAGCCCGTTGGAGTCGCCCAGACCGGCCTGGGTCTTGGTGGAGTTGATGACCAGCCAGATCAGCGGCACCACGGTGTAGAGGACCATCAGGGCCATCAGCACCGTCATCAGCACACTGCGGCGCGGCTTGTCCGGGCTGTGCTTGCGCGGGGTCCGCAGCCGGGGCGGGCTGCTGCTCCGGCTGCTGCTCTTGGCGGGGGAGGCGGTGGGGGCAGAGGTGCTCATCGGGTCACGCTCCCTTGCGCATGCCGCGCAGCTGCACGACGTAGGCGACCACCATGGTGAGCAGGCCCATGATGATGGCGACCGTCGCGGAGTAGTTGTGCTGCTGGCCGGCGAAGGACAGCGAGTACGTGTAGAAGTTCGGGGTGTAGTCGGTGGTGATGGCGTTGGGCGCCAGCGGGCGCAGGATGCTCGGCTCGTTGAAGAGCTGGAAGCTGCCGATGATCGAGAAGATCGTGGCGATGACGAGCGCGCCCCGGATCGCGGGCAGTTTGATCGAGGTGATCACGCGCCACTGTCCGGCGCCGTCGATCTCCGCCGCCTCGTAGAGGGAGTTGGGGATGACCCGGAGCGCCGAGTAGAAGATCAGCATGTTGTAGCCGACGAACTCCCAGGTCACGATGTTGCCGATGGAAGCGAGCACCCAGTCGGGGGAGAGCAGGTCGGGCAGCGAGGTGCCGAACGCCTCGTTGATGTCGCCCACCAGGCCGTACTTGGTGCCGTACATGAAGCCCCACATCAGGGTGGCGACCACGGCGGGCACGGCGTACGGCAGGAAGATCGTGATCCGGAAGAAGCTCTTGCCGTAGAGGCGGCCGCTGTCCAGCGCCAGCGCCACCAGCAGGGCGATACCGAGCATGATCGGCACCTGGATCGCCAGGAAGAGCCCCACCCGGCCGACGGCCGACCAGAACTGGTCGTCCTTGAGGGCCTGGGTGTAGTTGTCCAGGCCGACGAAGTGGTTGCCGCCGATCAGCTGGTTGCGGAACAGGCTCAGGTAGATCGAGTACGCGATGGGTGCGAGGAAGACCAGCGCGAAGACCGCCACGAACGGGCCGATGAATCCCCACCCCGTCCAGGAGCGTCGGTCCCGTTGTGCCGGAGGGGGCGCCGGGCGCGGCTCGGCGGTGGCCGGCGGGTGCAACGTTGTCATGATCGTTCCTCGCTCGTTCACTCATGGAACCCCCGCCCGCACCGGTTTCCCGCGTGGAGCGGCCGAGATGTTTACGCAAACACCGAACAGCGAAAAAAGAGATCTGAGCTGTTATGTTTACGTAAACATCCGATGGCGGCATGTCTACACTCCTCCGATGACGCGGGTCAAGAGTCTCCCGGGCGGATCGTGATCAAAGCGATGTAATGACAGGCAGGGGGTAGGAAATGGACGCCACGCAGGACTCGCCGCCACAGGCGCCCGCACCTGCGGTGACCCGTGGTCGGCGCTCGTCCGGAGGGGGCCGGTCCTCGGTCTCGATGGCGGACGTGGCACGGCTGGCCGGGGTGTCGTCCCAGACCGTCTCCCGCGTGTCCAACGGCTACGCCGGTGTCAACGAGGAGACGCGCCGTCAGGTCCTCGCCGCCATGCGGGAGTTGGGCTACCGCCCCAACAGCGCGGCCCGCGCCCTGAAGCGAGGCGAGTTCCGCACCCTCGGCGTGATCACCTTTTCCCTCTCCACGACCGGCAACGTCCGCACCCTGGAGGCGATCGCGACCGCGGCCGCCGCCGAGGGGTACGCGGTGACCCTGCTCCAGGCCACCGTCCCCACCCAGGACGAGGTCCGGGGCGCCTTCTCCCGCCTGGAGGAACTCGCCGTCGACGCGGTGATCGTCATCATGGAGGTGCACCTCCTGGACGCGGCCACCATCAACATCCCGCCCCATGTGCAGGTCGTCGTCGCCGACTCCGACGCGGGCGAACGGTATACGGTCGTCGACACCGACCAGGCCGGCGGCACCCGCGCGGCCGTCGAGCACCTCCTCGAACTCGGCCACGACACCGTCTTCCACCTCGCGGGCCCCGAGGACTCCTACGCAGCCCAGCGCCGAACCGACGCCTGGCAGGCCACGCTCGTCGAGGCGGGCCGCAGCGTGCCGCCGCTGGTGCGCGGCGACTGGTCCGCGGAGTCCGGCTACCGGGCGGGCCTGGAGCTGGCCGCGCGCGAGGACTGCACGGCGGTCTTCACCGCCAACGACCAGATGGCCCTGGGTCTGCTGCGCGCCCTGCACGAACGCGGTCGGCGCGTCCCCGAGGACGTCAGTGTCATCGGCTTCGACGACATCGCCGAGGCGTCGTCCTTCCAGCCGCCCCTGACCACCGTCCACCAGGACTTCGCCGAGGTCGGCCGGCTCTGCGTCCAGGCGGTCCTGCGCAAGATGCGCCACGACGGCGTACCCCACGGCGCGCCTCACGGCACGACCCTTGTGCCGACCCGGCTGATACTCCGGGCCAGCACGGGACGTCCGCGAGGGCGCTGAACGTCGGCGGGGGGTGGCGGCCCGGGGTGCGCGGGGCCGCCGCGGCGGAGGGCTCGCCCGTGCTTCTACGGCTGGGGCTTCTGACGGTCTGCCTTCGAACGCGCCTCTCGTTCGACGCCGCTGCACGCCAGGAGTTCGGTTCCGGTGGCGTCGAAGTACAGCGTGAAGTGCCAGGACCGGTCCGGCGTGTCGATGAGGCCGGTACGCAGGGGCTCGCCACGGTGCCGAGCCAGGATATCGACGGTCTCGTCGAGGCCGAGGGTCGTCAGGCCGATCCGCAAGGACCGCCTCAGCCGTGTGGCGGTGATGCCGTAGACCATCCAATGCGGCCCGGCGTCACCGCAGAGCGTCACCGTGCCGCCGGCGGCGATGGCGGCACGTGCCGCCCCACAGGCACGGGTCTGGTCGGTGAGCATCGCCGCGATGTCGGGCTGAGCTGGGGGCTGGTCCTGGGTGGCCATGGGGTGACTTTAGGGAGGGGGTCGAGGGTGTGGCCATGGGGTTTCGCGGGGTGGGGTGTGTGGGGGTGGGGGGCTTGCGTGGGCGGAGGCGGGGCGGGGCGCCCGCGCCCTCCTCCATGCGCTGCGCGCTCGCCTGAAGCTCTGGCGCGTCACCTGGGCGGCCAGGGCCATGAACGGGGCTATGCCGGTGGTGGGCTCGCAGTGGTCGATCACTCGTGCCGAGTTCCGTCGGCGACCGCGTGGAGCTTGTCGGGGTTGGCCACGTTGTGGATGGTCGAGATGCGGCCTTCCTGATCGAAGTCGAAGGTCAGCGTGGCGACCACGCGGTCCGGGCCGCGGAAGACGACGCCCGGCCCGCCGTTGATCCAGGTGAGCTCTGCCCGCATGTGCCCGGGCTCGATGCCCTGGTAGGTCGCGGTGCCGAGCGCGGCGAACCAACGGGCCACGGTCTCGAGGCCGACGACCGGCTTGAGGGCCTGGCGGACCTTGCCGCCGCCATCGGTCCAGAGGGTCACGTCCGGGGAGAGCAGTTCCATGAGGGCGTTGATGTCGCCGCCCGCCGTCGCCGCGAAGAAGCGCTCGGTGACGTCGCGTTGGCGGGAGCGGTCCGCGGAGAAACGGGGCCGGCGGGCCTGGACGTGCTCGCGGGCGCGGTGCGCGGCCTGCCGGACCGCCACCTCCGAGCGTTCCACCGCCTCCGCGATCTCCGCATAGCTGAAGGCGAAGACCTCCTTCAGCACGAAGACCGCGCGCTCCAGGGGACTCAGCGTCTCCAGCACGACCAGCAGGGCCATGGAGACCGAGTCCGTCGTGGCGACGCCGTCCGCCGTGTCCGGGCCGGTGAGGATCGGCTCCGGGAGCCAAGGCCCGACGTAGGTCTCACGCTGGTGGCGAGTCGAACGAAGCCGCTCCATCGCCAGGTTGGAGACGATCCGGGTCAAGTAGGCCTTTGGGTCGGCGACCTGGGAGCGGTCGGCCGCCGACCACTTGAGCCAGGCGTCCTGGACCACGTCCTCGGCATCGGCGGCGCTGCCGAGGATGCGGTAGGCGACGGAGAAGAGCAGGGTGCGGTACTGCTGGAAGGCGAGCTGGTCGGGGTCGGCCTGCTGCGGCTGGGTCACTTGGCGCTCCGAATCCGGGTGTAGCGGCCGCCGTGCGGCCAGAACGCGCCCGAGACGGGCATCTTCTTCATGCGGGCGAAGGTCGGCCACGGCGCGGCGGTGACCGCCTCCTTGTACTTCGCGGCCCGCTTGCCGGTCAGCACGATCCGGCGCGGGCTGTCGTCGGGGTGGGTGAACTGCACGACGGCGTCGTTCCGGCCCAGACTGACGGGTGTGTGGTAGTAGCCGAAACGGAAGGGCTTGGGCTCCTTGCCGGCCAGCACCCGCAGGATCGAGAGGGCCGCGTGCACACCGGTGGGCATACCTCCCTGACAGGTCCCGTGCATCACGCCGTAGCCCTGACGGATCGCCGCCGCATCGCCCACGGCATAGACATCCGGGTGGGAGACCGAGCGCAGCGCGCTGTCGGTGACCACACGGCCGCGCTCGTCGACGGTCAGGCCCGCGGTGGCCGCCAGCGGCGAGACACGGGTGCCGCTGGTCCACAGCACCGCGCGCGCCGGGATGCTGGATCCGTCCGCGAGCTCGACACTGTCCGGCAGCACCTTGGCCACCTCGACGCCGCTGCGTACCCGCACGCCGAGCCGGGCGAGTGCCGCGTCCAGGTAGGCCTTGGCCTTCGGGTGCATGCTCGCGCCCGGCTCCTGCCGGCCCAGCAGCAGCACCTCGAGCTCCGGGTGCCGCTCGGCGATCTCCGCCGCGGCCTCGACGCCGGTGAGGCCGCTGCCGCCGACCACGACGGTCCCACCGTCGAGCCGGGTCAGCCGGTCGGCGAGGACGGCGGCGTCCTCCGGGCTGTTGAGGGTGTAGGCGTGGTCGTCCACGCCGGGGACGGCGGCGGTGTCCGCGATGCTGCCCAGGCCGTAGACCAGGGTGTCGTAGCGCAGGACCCGGTCGTCGTCGATCCGGACGGTCTTCGTCTCGGCGTCCACGGCGGTGACCCAGCCACGGACGAAGCCGGCGCAGGTGCCGTCCAGCAGATCCGGGATGCTCATCTCGGCCGTCTCCTGACCGGTGGCGGTCATGTGGAGTCGGAGTCGCTCGGTGAAGGTGTCGTAGGGGTTGACCAGCGTCACTCGCAGGTTCCCGCCTTTCCTGGTGCGGGCCGCCAGCTGGATCGCGGCGGAGAGGCCGGCGTAGCCGGCGCCCAGGACCAGGACCTCGTGCTGCTGCGCTGCTGTCGCGTTCATCGCTCTGTTGTCTCTTTCCTGTCGGTCGCTCCCGCTGAGCGGACGACCAGCAGACGCAAGGTGCCCTGCCGTTCGTGACATGGGTTCGATGTGACCCGCGTCACATCCTGAAGAGAGAGTGGGCGCGCGGTATCGGCCCCCCGAGCACCGCGACGCTCAGCAGTCAATCATGATCGACTGGCTCCGCACAGGCACTGACGGAACAACAGGAGCCGGAGGTCAGCGGCGGGGCGTGCCGTCCGCGTCGGGATTGAGCTGCCCGGCACCGCGGGGGCGCTCTCGGTGAGGGCGGTGGCTGTTGGGCTGCGGTTTCCCAGGGTCACCGTCGATTCCCCCTCGCGCGAGGTGAACGAAGCGTCCGTAGACAGGACGGCGCGTCCGGATCGGGGGAGGATGGTCGGTATGACGCTGCCTGCCCTGCCCGAGGAATCCTTCCAGCGTGTGCTCTGTGTCGTCGCCCATCCTGACGACATGGAGTACGGCACGTCCGCGGCCGTCGCCCGCTGGACCGCGCGCGGTATCGAGGTCGCCTATCTGCTGCTCACCCGCGGCGAGGCCGGCATGCCGAATCCTCCCGAGGAGACGGCTCGCCTGCGCGTCGCCGAGCAGCAGGCCGCCTGTGCCGCCGTCGGGGTCGAGCGGCTGACCATCCTCGACCATCCGGACGGTGTGCTCGTCTACGGCCTCGACCTGCGCCGCGACATCTGCCGGGAGATCCGCCGCTTCAAGCCCGACGCGGTGCTCGGTGGAAGCTACGACATCGAGACGCCCTTCGGCTTCGACCAGGCCGACCACCGCGCCGCCGGACTGGCGACACTGGACGCGGTGCGCGACGCCGGCAACCGGTGGGTCTTCCCGGAGCAGATCGACGACGAGGGTCTTGAACCGCACTCGGCGCGCTGGCTCATCCTCCCCGCGTTCGCCGGCGCCGGCGCGACCCACGGCGTCGACGTCACGGGTGAGCCGTTGCGCCGCGGCGTCGCCTCCCTCGAAGCGCACGCGGCGTACCTGGCCGCGCTCCCGGGCCACCCCGCCCCGAGGGACTTCATCCCGAAGATCGCCGCCATGAGCGGCAAGGCCCTGGGCGTCGAGCACGCGGTCCTGTTCCGCGCCCATGACCTGGAGGCACCACCGGAGTTGTTCACCGAGGCCGCGCAGGACTGACGCCGGGAGTCCCCGGTGGCGAGACCGCCGGTCAGGCGCATCGCAACGTCCGTGCGCTGCTCCCGGTCCTCGTCCGGCGCCCTGATGGGGGCGAACTCCCCCTCGCCCCAGCGGACTTGAGGTGCCGTACTGACCGTCCCCGGGGGCGGGGAATCCGCCCGCCGGTCCGCCTCGTCCGCATCCGGCCGGTCAGTGGTGGCCGGCCAGTGCCTGGTCGGCGTTGGCCAGTTGCGTACGTATGTCCTGCTGGACGGCGGCGAGTTCGCGCTGCTTCCCCGTCATCGCCCGCCGTTGGTACGCCGCGTCGACGGCGGACCAGACGCCGATGACGTTTGTCTCCCGTTTGCACGCCACGTCGGCCTTCGCGAGCGCGAGTTCGGCCCGGCCGGCGGTCGGGCCCTTGAACTTGGGTTCCTTGCCGGGTAGTTGGGTCGGGTCGGCGTAGGTGTAGTCGTCGTTGTGCCGCGCCATGCACCGTGACCAGGCATGGAAGACCGCCACCACACGAGGATCGCGTTGTGAGTCACGGTAGCTGCCGATGTTGATCGCCCCGACGAGTTCCCGGTTCCCCAGCTTCCGCGGGTCGCCCGACAGCGCTTCTACAGCCTCGCCCTGGCAGCCGCCCGCGGGGAGCCGACGACCGCGCGAGTCGGTGCCCGCGGGTGTGCCGTCCGGCTTCAGCCCGCGCAGAACGAGCATGGCCTCTCGCCCCGGCTGCGGCCCCGTGGCCTTGTCCTTGACCTGTGGCGGCACTGAGCCGGGAACCGGGTGGTAGCCATGGCGTGCTGCCTCGGCCGCGTCCGTATGGGGTGTTGGACGTCGGTGACTTCGCCGTACAGGTCGGGTAACTCGTCGAACTTCTCGTCGGTGACGCCGTGGGTCAGCGTGCTGCCGCGGGGGCGGGTTCGGTTGTGACGGCCTGCTTCGGCTTCGATGTGCGGGCGATGGTCAGGAGGAGTACGCCGCATGCGGCGACGAGGATCCAGCCGGGGCGGGAGGCGTGCGCGAGTCCGGCGGGGGTGGTGTCGGCGACCAGGGCGCCGGCGAGGGCGATGCCGAGGGCGGCACCGAGTTGTCGGGCGGTGGAGGTGACGGCTCCGGCGACACCGGCACGCGCGGATGGCAGTCCGTTGACCGCGGTGTTGGTGAGGGGGGCGTTGGCGAAGCCGAACCCGATGCCGATGAACGCGTACGAGGTCAGCAGCAGGAGCACGCTCGTGTGCGCGGTGAGCCGGGTCAGGCAGAGCCCGCCGGCCGTGATGAAGCCGCCGGCCAGGAGCAGCGGCAGGCGGGGACCCGCGCGGCCGACCATGCGGCCGGAGAAGGGGGCGCAGAGCGTCGCGCCGAGGGCCAGGGGCAGGGTCGCCACACCGGCGGCCAGTGGCGTCCATTGCCGGGTGTGCTGGAGATAGAGGGTGTTCAGCAGCAGGGTCGTGTTCAGGGCGACGAAGACCGTCACCGCGCCGACGACGGCGGCGCTGAAGGACGGGCGGGTGAAGAGCCGCAGATCCATCAAAGGCTCCCGGCGGCGTGACTCGACCCGCACGAACCCGGCTGCGGCCAGCACCGCCGCCGCGTACCCCGTCAGGGCCATGGACGATGTCCAGCCGATGTGCGGGCCCTCGATCAGGACGCCGACCACGGCCGCGAGGAGCAAGGTCAGCAGCACCTGGCCGGGCAGGTCGAGTCGCCGGGCGTGCTGGGCCCGGGACTCCGGTACCAACACGGCGCTGAGCAGGAGGGCGGCCGCGATGACGGGTGTGTTGATCCAGAACAGGGCCCGCCAGTCGAGTGCCGCGAGGAGCGCGCCGCCGGTCACGGGGCCGGCGGCCATGCTCAGGCCGAACACGGACGCCCAGATGCCGATGGCCTGCGCCCGTTCCTTCGGGTCCGGCATCGCGTTCACCACGATCGCCAGCGCGACGGGGCTGAGCATCGAGGCGCCGATGCCCTGAAGGGCGCGGCCGGCGATCAGGACACCTGCCGACGGGGCCAGGGCGCAGAGCAGCGAGGCGGCGCCGAACGCGGCCAGCCCGTACTGGAACACCCGGCGGCGTCCGAAACGGTCCGCCAGCGCGCCGGAGGAGATCAGGCAACTCGCCAGGACGAGGGTGTAGGCGTCCACGATCCATTCGAGATGGCGTGTGTCGACCTCCAGGCCGCGCCCGATGGCAGGCAGCCCCACATTGACGATGGTGGTGTCCAGACCCACCAGGAACATGCTCAGGCAGCACACGGCCAGGATCGTCCAGCGTCTGCGCGCGCTGAGCGCGGGTGGAACGGTTTGTGTCGTCGCGGTCATGGTGTACCTCGCAGGTGCGGGAACAGTGCCCGGCAAGACTCCGCTCGGGTCCCGGCCGCGGCCCATCAATTTTGCGAACACTGCAAAAATGGGTCCATGAACACAGGCGCCGGCTCCACGCACACCGGTCTCCAGGACGCCGAGCTGACGGAGATTCTCGACGGCATCGGGTCCCGACTGCGCCGACTGCGCAGGGAACGGGGTCTCACGCTGGAGGCGCTCGCGGCCACGACCGGGATCTCGGTCAGCACGCTCTCCCGGGTGGAGTCGGGCAAGCGGCGCCCGACGCTGGATCTGCTGATCCCGCTGGCACGCGCGCACCGCGTCGCACTCGACCAGCTGGTGGCGGCACCGGCCAGCGGCGACCCCCGGGTGCATCTGCGGCCCCTGCACAGGGACCGCGGGAGCGTCCTCGTCCCGCTGACGCAGTACCCGGGCCGGGTGCAGGTCTTCAAACAGGTGCTGGCACCCCGTCCGCCGGAACTGGTCACCCACGAGGGTTACGAGTGGCTCTACGTCCTCGCCGGCCGGCTCCGCCTGATCCTCGGGGCGCAGGACTTCACGCTCCGCCCCGGCGAGGTCGCCGAGTTCGACACCTCCGAGCCCCACTGGTTCGGGCCCGCGGACACCGAGGCCGTGGAGATCCTGCACCTGTTCGGTCCCCGCGGAGACCAGGCCGTCGTCCGCGCCAGACCGTCGGCGACCGACCCGACCGAGCCGTCCGACCCGTCCGACCCGAACCCACCGGGGATGACGTCATGACGGGGCGCCCGGGCGGTTCTCATCGGAACTCCGCAGGGCGGGCACTCCTCACCCAGTGGGTCAAGGACGCCAAGGGGTGATGGCGTAACCGTTCAGGGAAAAGTCGGCGGCCCGGGGCGACCGGGTCCGCCGACTCCCGCGGTTGCCTCGCCCTCACCTGGCGCGCCGTACAGGTCATGCCACGGCGTCCTCCACGGTCGCCCGTACGTCGAGAACCGTGTCGGCCCCGGTCAGTTCCAGGATCCGTCGCAGTTGTGAGGGCGGCCCGGCCAGCCGTAGCTCGGTCTGCCGGTGCAGGTGCAGCAGGAGATTCAGGAACGTTGAATCGGCGAAGGTGACACCGGCGACATCCAGCACGACCCGGGCATGCTTCTCGGCCGCGGTGCCCAGCGCTTCTGCGAGCGGAGGCAGCGAGTCCATGTCGTAGGAGCCGTGGGCGACCACGACCCACGCCCCGTCGCGCTCGTACTGGACCACCACCCCGGACTGCTCCTGAGCGAACCCGTTGACCTGGTCGGATCCGTTGGCGTGGTCGAACGATCTCTTGTCATCGTCGGCGCTACTCATCGCGTCATTATCCCCGCGGGGCGCTTCGCGGTGGATCACGGATGGATCACGCGTGTGGGCCGCTCGTCTGCCCAGCCGCGGTCCGGCGTGACGCGGGGGTGACTTCGTCCGCGGTGCTTCGACTCCGAGCGGCTGACCGGTTGACCGGATGCGTCCCAGGTGGGTGGAGGCGTGCCTGTCTCGAATGACGACGTCGGTCTCCAAGACCACAACCAGGTCTTGGAGACCGACGTGACGTCAGGCCCTCCGAGGCGCGGGCCGGGGGCGGATCACGGAGGCGAGCAGGGGTAGTTGTTGCCGGTGCCCAACACGATGGAATTGATCGGGCTCAGATTCTCCACAGACCCGTACGGGGCGGCGAAGATGATCGCTTCGCCGCGGCCGGTTCCGTTGTAGCCGGTGCACAGCTCCACCCAGGCGTTACCGTACTGGTTGTTCACCACGTAGTGATCGCCGTACTGGTTGCTGAGGTTGTGCGGGCCGTAGGCCCAGTAGACACCGCCGTTCTCGATGCCCGAGTCGGGGTTGTCGTTGTTGTAGATGCAGACGGCTCCATACGGACAGCCGTAGTAGGTGGCGTCGGCCCTCGCGGACGCCGGCCCGGCGCTGACGGCCATGAGCGACCCTGCCACCGCGACGGCCGAAACCGCCAGCCTCACCAGTTTGCCGAAAATCGCAGGTACCTCCTTGTAGAAGCCCGGGTGGACAAGTGATGTGCCTCGGTCGGCAGTTGCGTATCGACCAGGCCGGATCCCAGTCCCCGTCGGGTGCGTCGTGCTGACCGCATGTGTGAGGTGGTGCGCACAGCAACCTAGAGGGACGTCGATCCCGACGGTCCTGACAGATGTCAGGGGGCTGCCGCCGGCTGTGGTGGCACCTGCTGAGCTCTCGATGTCGCCCATGGGAAAAGAACTTGGCCCGGATTGAGGGGCCTTGAAGAATGGTGGCCATGCAGATTCGACAGGCATGGCCTGATGACGCATCAGCGGTTGCTGGTGTCCACGTGCGCTCCTGGCGAGCGGCCTTTGCCGGTCTTGTTCCGCAGCACTACTTGGACGCCATGGACCCGGTCCGCGAAGAGTCCGACTGGAAGACACGCATCGCGGAGACACGATGGCCGTCATCGGGGGTACTGGCAGCCGAAGCCGAGGCGGGAATCATCGGATTCACCAGTTTCGGCCCGTCTCAGGAGACCCCTGCCGTCGCGGAGATCGGCACGCTCTACGCCCTCCCCGAGGTGTGGGGCACCGGGGTCGGAAAGCAGTTGATGCTTGCCACTTTGGCGACGCTCGGACAGGCCGACTACACCCGAGCCACGCTGTGGGTACTGGAAGGCAATGAACGTGCCCGGCACTTCTACGAGGCCGCCGGTTGGCGCGCGGACGGCGCGGCCGTGGAGGACACCACCGGCGGGGCCTCTCTGAACAAGTTGCGCTACGCACGCACTCTTGGCTAGGGCCCGTCCAGCGGATCATGTCGCAGTCGCGGGGTCTGGCACGCGTATCTGCGCTTTCCGGTGAAGCCCACCTCAAACGGCCTGATCCGCCGGACAGACCCTGGCGGTGACCAGGCGTACGTTGAGCTACGTGCGGGTGACGATGGCGGGGGCGGCTACTCCAGCAGCCGTTGCCTGATCAGCTCCATCACTTCCGCGCGGCTGCGCTTGCCGTTGTCGGCGGCGTTGAAGTGGTTGCCGATGCGCACCGAGGTGGCGAGCAGGCAGCGGACCTCGACCTCGTCCTCGTCGGGGCAGAACGAGGAGAACAGGGAACGCAGGTAGTCCATACGGCGGTTGTCGACGCGGCGCAGGCGCTCGGCGACGGACGCGTCGCGGCGGGCCCAGTCGCGGATCGCTATATCGGCGGTGGTGCCCCGCACCGGCCCGTCGGTGGCGGCCGCGACGATGGCGAACAGCCGCTCCAGTCTGGCCCTGGCGTCTCCGCCGCCGCTCTCAACCTCCTCGATCACGCTCTCGGTGACCTCGTACTCCCAGGTGTCGAGCATTTCAGTGAGCAGCGCACCCCGGTTGCGGAAGTACCCGTAGAAGCCACCTTTGCTGACGCCGAGTGCCTGCGCCAGTGCCTCGATCCGGACGGCTTCGGGGCCACCTGCGACCAGCGCCCGCAAGCCTTCCTCGATCCACTTGCCGCGTGGCGTGCGGGTCGCGCCCATGGTGTGTGCCTCCTCACGCCGTGCCGAGTATACGGCGGCGTATAGATGGGTCTACGCTCGATCTATACGCCACCGTATAGACAGGGGCCTGCTCATGCGACTTCCCCGTACCGCCCACACCGGCCGCCCCTGGCGCATCCACGAGATCGCCGACGACTTCACAGTCGAGGACGTGTGGGCACTGCCCACCCCCGGCGGACCCGACGACCTTGTGTGGCTGGTGCGCCAGTTCGCCGAAGGCATGCAGAACGGGGTGCTTGGAGAAGGTCCCGTGTCCCGCGTGCTCTTCGCCGTCCGCTGGAGGCTCGGAGCACTGCTCGGCTGGGACAGGGCCGGTACCGGCATCGGCGCCCGGCTGCCTTCCCTGCGCGACCGGTTGCCGGCGGACCTTCGCGAGGGTCCCCAGGGTCCCGACCTCGGCTCGTCCGCGTTCACCTCCCTCTATCAGCGGGATGACGAATGGGCCGCCGAGATGGGCAACAAGACCGTGCAGGGGGTGATGCACATCGGCTGGGTCCCGGACGGGTCCGGCGGCTACCGCGGTCAGATGGCCGTCCTGGTGAAGCCGAACGGGCTGCTCGGCACCCTCTACATGGCCGCCATCAAGCCCTTCCGGTACATCGGGGTATACCCGGCGCTCATACGCTCCATCGGCCGCGAGTGGCAGGCGAACGCCGCCGGGCGGAGCGTGCGCTGACCGACTCCGTCGCGTTCGTGAATCACCTACCGGAGATGCGCCGCGCGTTGACTGACCCGAGGGGCGCGCCCGCTGTGGCGCGGGGTCCGCTTCCGCCCAGCGCGTGGGTGGCTGGGCGGAAGCGGGGCGGCTCCCCTCCGGTGGTTCTTGAGCACGAGGGGTCCGCGCGGCCTTCCAGACAAGGAAGGTGCGACGCCGGGGTGGCGTACGTTTTCCATGGTGCGCCATCCGGCTGGTGCCGCAAGAAGAACTACGGCTTCGCCATCAAAAGGGTTCATTACCCCATGATTTGGCGGCGGTAAAAGCGTTCTTGCGGTAACGCGCCCTGATATGCGGGGGCCTGATGGGACGTCAGCGACGCCGTGCGATCGCCTGGTGACGATGTGTTCACTCGGCGACATTGTTCCGCAATCTCATGATCACGTTGAGTGGTGGCCGCCTCACCCAGCATGCTGTCGTGCAACTCCTCCGAGGCGCTTGAGCACCGCCTCGGAGGGGCCTTTCCAGACGCCTGTACGTCCTTCCAGGGAAGGTGCCATGACAAGCAAGCAGGTGATGACCGTCATCGTCCTGGCGGCGGTCCTCACATGGAGCACGGTGATGACCGTGCTGGGCCAACTCGCGGCCATGGTCGCGCTGTTGCCCACGCTGGGGCTCCTCATCCAGCAGATCGTCTCCGCGCTCGGCGGCTCGGACACACGGGCCACCACGGCGGCGCCCGCACCGCCCGCGGGGCCGTTGGGAAGTCAGGAGCCGCCCCAGTGATAACACCCCCCGTACCCGAACGACCCGCTGAACCTCCCCATCGGCGCGGCCGCCCGCCGGAGCCGATCTGCAAGGAGGCCGGAGTCGCGCACAGGACGTGGCTGGAGCCGGTCCGCACCCGCTTCGCCGCCAGCGGACTGACCCTGGACGAGCTGGTCGGCCGTTCCGGCTTCTCCAAGACCCGCCTGTCCGAACTGATGCGAGGCAAAGGCCTCTACCCCACCTGGGAGATCACCTACAGCGTGGTCCGTGCCCTGGACATACCCGTCGGCCCGTTACGCAGGCTGTGGCGGGTCGCCGCCATCGAGGCGGAGAAGAAACCGTCCTGGATAGACGATCGCATCCAGGCCGTCCAGTCGGCTGACGCCGATGAGCAGCCCCTCGCCCACGTAGCGCTCTACCAGGCCATGGCCGAGCCCTACAGCGCCTACGCCCAGGCCTTCCTCCAGTCCCTGCCCCGCGCTCGCCACGCGGTCGGCGAGGTCTTCGACCTTCTCTGGCTGACCTGGGACGAAGCCACGTCCAGCCCGGACATGCCGCGCCACGCCTGGCAGATGCTGCGGGCCACCGTCCTGTCGAGGGCCGCCAAGCGGCCCGCCGGTCACCACGACCTGCGTGCCGCTGCTTTCACCACCACTCATCAGGCGCAGGCCCAGAACCTGATGGAGCGCCTGGCCCGCATCGACGCCCTGGCCCGCTTCTTCGACGCGATCGCCCAGCTGCCCGACGACCAGATGGACGTCACGGTCCTGCGCTACCTGTGCGGGATAGACCCCGACGCCATCCCCGCCGTGGTCGGTCTGCCCCCGGCCATGGTCCACACCCTGGACCACCACGCCCGCTGGGCTCTCAAGCAGCTTTTCCCCGACACCGAAACCCAGGAGTGATCCCGCCGCCATGAGCACCATCGACGACCTCCTCGCCCAGTCGCTGCTGCTGCGTGAGCCCCACGTCCCCGCCGATGTCGTCCCTCATGACGAGGCTCTCGACGACGACCTGCTGCTGTGGCAGCACCGGGCGGACGACACCACCGACAACAGCGCCGCCCACAGCCTGAACGCCCTGTGCGAAACAGTCGTCAGTCACTGCACCCCCGACCAGCTCGCCGACTTCCTCACCGACCAGATCCCCCAGCCCCGCACCGCCCGGATCCTGGGGTGCGCCCTGCACCTGGCCGGAGTGGACATCGGCGCCCGCTTCTGGTGGCAGTACGCCGCCGGTGCCGAAGACGCCCCCGCCTCCTACTGCCTCTACCTCCAACACCTCGCCCACGGCGAGACACACGCCGCCGCCCTCTGGCACGCCCAGACCGATGCCCCCGCACCGGCCGAAGGCAACACCGACGCCGACGCCGAGGAGTACGCCCCGGCCCTGCACTCGATGACCGCCGACAGCAGCCTGGCCACCGTACTGCGTGTCCTGGCCCAGCTCACCCGCACCATGCCCACCCGCCGGCACACCCCGGCCGCCCGCGCCGTCATCGAGTTCGTCGGCACCGCCGTCGCCGGTGGCTACGCCCGCCATCCCGACCTCGAAATCCCCCTGCCCGGCACCTACTTCGCCGAGCGGCTCGAGATCGTCGTCGCGGCCACCACCAGCAGCGATCAGGTCCCGCCCACGCCCGCGCACGCCGCCCCCGCGCATCCGTCGCCCTCGGCGGACGACCTGCCCAACCGGCTCGCCCCTGACGAGGGCCGCAAACACATTCCCAGCAGAGCCACCCCCCGCGACCCCGAACACCTGCTGGTCCAGGTCACCGCCGCGGACCACGAACCCACCACCGCGCACACCTTCTTCGAGAACGCCGCGGCCGTCTGCTGGAGGACCGCGACCGAACAGGACACCCGGGGCAATGGCATGGCCTACCGCCTGCGCCGCTTCGCCCAGCGCCTGGCCCCGGCGCCCTCCGGCTTCGGCCAGCTCAGAGCGGCCTCACCCTCCGGTGGCGCACCCGTGCCCTTCCATCGGCTGTGAGAGGGCAGCTTGAGCAAGTGCCCCGAACTTTCCTTCATAAACAAGGCGATATTCGGGAGTTGAGGCGCAATGCGAGGGCAATCGAGGGTGCAGGAGGTTGATAACTATGGTTCCCCTGCTTCTTGTTCTGCTTCTCGCGTTGCTTCTCTTCGGTGCTGGATTTGCCGTCAAGCTGCTGTGGTTCGTTGCCGTCGCGGTGCTGGTGCTGTGGCTGCTCGGCTTCGTGATGCGCTCCACCACCGCCGGTGGTGGTCGCGGTCGCTGGTACCGATGGTGACCTGACGAGGTAAGCACCCCTTCGTAGGGCCCGGCCGTCTTGACGGCCGGGCCCTACGGGTATGCCCCGACGAGAGCCGGACGCCCCGACCCTCGTGCCGAGGGCGCCGCTCAGATCTGACCGTGGCTGTCCTTCGGGTGCCCGCAGCGCACGATCGCGTGGCCCCCGTCGACATCGCCCTCGGTGTAATCGGTGAAGGTGTTCCGGCAGGGCTCGCCATTGCTGCCCCGGTAACGCGGGCAGAGGCAGGTGTGATGGACCGGCGGCGGGGGCAGTTGCGCCATGCAGCGGTCTCCCGCGAACCACTCGCGCTCCTCGGGCAGCAACTCCGTGCCCCCTCTCCGCAGGATCTCCATGGCATCGCGTTGTGCGCCGGCGACCAGTGCCGCGGCTTCCGCCAGCGCCTGCCGCTGCTCCTCGGTCCGCTGGTGCGTCGTACTCGCGTCTTCGGACATGTACGCCCTCCTCGGAGTGGTCGAGGCCAACCTCGTACAAGACAGTCGACGCCAGATCGGGGCAGGGCGCGCGCCGACAGCGCCGCACGGCGGACCCCCGCGGCCTTCACGCAGGGGACCGGGTGGCCCGAAGCGCCGCGCACCTGCACACCCGCCCTCCGCACATCCGCGGACCCGCGCATCCGCCCTCCGCGCCCCGCGGACCCGCCCTCAGCGCACCGCGCTCTTCCCCCGCCACTCCTCCCACGACAGGTTCCACGCGCCGAACCCGTTCCCGGGTGCGACCACGCCCTTGGTCTCCTTGCCGGTGATCTCGAAGGGGTCGCCCGGCCGCACCTGCCGGTAGAACCAGGCCGCGTCCGCGTCGCTCATGCCTATGCAGCCGGAACTGTGGTTGGCGTTGCCGAAGTAGCGGGCGTTCCACGGGGCGGCGTGCGCGTACATGCCCGACCAGGTCAGCCGCATCGAGTAGTCGACCATCTTGTCATAGGCGTTGGCGAGGCCGACCGTCTCGGAGTTCATGTTGATGGTGCCCTCCTTGGCCATGAGCACGGCGGTTCCGCGCCAGGAGCGCCGGTCGCCGCCGGGGGTGCCGCCGGAGACGGGTATGCGACGGACCGGCTCGCCGTCGCGCAGGAGGGTGAGCTGATGGCTGTCGAGGTCGACCTTGACGATCTGCCGGGCGCCGACGGTGAAGGCGGTCGTGTAGTCGCGTACGAACCAGCCGCCGCCCGCGCCCGAGTCGGTGCCGTTCAGCCGGGCGTTCAGCGTGACCTTGGTCCCGGGCTTCCAGTACGTCCTGGGCCGCCAGTCCACCCGGTCCCGGCCCGACCAGTCCTGGATCCAGCCCCAGGAGCCCTCGGTGTTGTTCGAGGTCGTGATCTTGAGCTGCTTCTCGACCTCGGCCTTGTTCTTGACCGGGTTGTCGAAGACGAGCGAGATCGGCTGGGCGACCCCGACGGTGGCCGCGGCGCCCGGTCGCCAGTCGACCTTGTTGACCTTGTCCGCCGGGGCCGTGGTGAAGGCGGCCTTGGTGGTCCTGGTGGTGCCGTCCTCGGTCCTGGTCGCCGCCGTCACCGAGTACGCCGCCCCGGGTACGGCCTTGCGCGCGGAGACCCACGACCGGCCGTCGGCGGCGAGCTTGCCGACGAGCCGCTGGCCCTCGGCGTCGGCGACGGTGACCGAGGTGAGGCGGCCGCCCGCGGCCGTGACGCGCACGGGCCGGCCCGCCCGCACCTGGTCTCCCTCAGGGGTGAAAGTGACCTTGACGGGACGGTCGTCGCCGCCCGGTGCCGGCTTGGCGTCCTGGGCGCCGGGGGAGGCGTTCGACGAGCAGGCGGCGAGCGGCACCAGCAGGGCGGCCACGACGGCGGCCCTGACGCGGGCGGGGGCGAGTGCTCGGGTGCGGGACATCGGGACCTCCGGGGAGACGGGAACGGGTGGGCAAGTCGGGCGATGTCGTGACTGTAGAGCCGGAAAACCCGAGGTCAGCCGCTGTAGGGCTGTGTGACGGCGACTGGTGAGGAACGGTCATGGTCCGGTCACATTCGCCGCGCGGAGCGGTCATGGTCCGCTGTGAGCATCCTTTGCGTCCCCGCGAACAGGGTCCGGGGAGAAGGAGAGGCTCAGACTGTGTCAGCGCTGCTCGTGCCACCCAGCCGCGTGTGCCGATCGGGCAACCGGGGCTTCGCCCTGCGGACCATCACCGCTCGGACCTACCGGGCCTTCCTCGCGTCCCGCGACGGTGCCGCGCTCGGCGCCGGCTTCCTGCAGTGCCCGTCCTGGGCCGACGTCAAGGAGGGCTGGCGCGCTCACCTGCTCGGGTGGGGGCCGGATCCGGAGGCAGGGGCGCTGGCGGGTGTGGCGCTGGTGCTGATGCGGCAGTTCCCCGGCACCCGCAAGTACTTCGCCTACCTCCCCGAGGGACCCGTGGCCGACTGGAACGATCCCGACGTCGACGGCTGGCTCGATCCGCTCCTCGAACACCTGCGCCGTGCGGGCGCGTTCGCCGTGCGGATCGGCCCGTCGCCCGCCTATCGGCGCTGGGACGCCGCCCTGCTCAAGCCGCTCGTCGGTCCAGGCCGACACCTGGGCGACGTCCTCGCCAGTGAGGTCGACCCGCTCGGCACGGCCGTCGCCGAGCGGCTGCGGGCGCGCGGCTGGCGCCGCTGCGGTGGGGACGGCACCGGAGAGGGCGCGGACGCCCAGCCCCGGCACGTCTTCCACGTACCGCTCGCCGGACGCACCGCCGAGGACCTGTGGTCCGGGCTCAACCAGGAATGGCGGCGCAACGTGCGCCGGGCCCAGAAGGAGGGCGTGGAAGTGGTGGTGGGCAGTGCGGCCGAACTCCCGGAGTTCTACCGGCTGCTGGGCATCACCGAGCGCCGCGACGGCTTCCGGCTCGGCCGCTCGCTCGCCTACTACGAGCGTCAGTACGCCGCGCTCAACGCCGAGGAACCGGGCCGGATGAAGTTGTACCTGGCCCGTCATCAGGGGGAGATCCTGGCCGCCCACACGATGATCACGGTGGGTCGCCGGGCCTGGTACCAGACCGGTGCCTCGGCCGACCACCGCCGTGAGGTCCGGCCCTCCAACGCCCTGCAATGGCGGATGCTGCTGGACGCCCACGCCCTCGGCGCCCACGTCTACGACATGCGCGGGGTACCCTCCACTCTCGATCCGGAAGAACGTTCGTACGGATTGCTGCGGTGGAAGCTCGGCACCGGAGGGCAGGTCGTCGAGACGCTGGGGGAATGGGAGAGGGCCTTGGGCGGCAGCGCCAACCACGCACTTCACCGTGCTTTCCAGGCATACCTGAACCGCCGATGAAACAACAGATGTCGACCATGTCGAACAGCGCGCAGAAGGAGACCAAGGCGGTCTCCGCAGCCCGCGGCAGCGCCGTCATGGCCGTCGGATCCATCGTCTCCCGCGCCACCGGGTTCGTCCGGTCCGCCGTGGTCGCGGCGGCGCTGGGCACCATCGGGCCGACCGCCGACGGCTACGCGGTCGCCAACGCCCTGCCCACCATCGTCTACGTGCTGCTGCTGGGCGGCGCGTTGAACGCGGTGTTCGTCCCGGAGCTGGTCAAGGCCGCCAAGGAGCACGACGACGGGGGTGCCGCCTACACCGACCGCCTCGTCACCGTGTGCGTCGTCGCCCTGCTGGCGATCACCGCGACCGCGGTGTGGGCGGCTCCCGCGATCATCGACGCGTACACCGACTACACCGGCCCGCAGGCCGCCATGACCACCGCGCTCGCCCGCTACTGCCTGCCGCAGATCTTCTTCCTCGGACTGTTCACGCTGCTCGGGCAAGTACTCAACGCCCGGGGCCGGTTCGGCGCGATGATGTGGGCGCCCGTCCTGAACAACGTCGTCGTCATGACCGTCTTCGGCCTCTACCTGGCCCTCGCCATGGGCGGGGACGGCCGCCTGCTCACGCCGACCGAGACCCACGTGCTCGGCTGGGGCACGACCGCCGGCATCGCCGTCCAGGCACTCGCTCTCCTCCCCGCCCTGCGCGCGGCCCGCTTCCGCTGGCGGCCCCGCTTCGACTGGCGCGGCAGCGGACTGACCCGGCCCCTGCGCTCGGCGGGCTGGCTGGTGCTGCTGGTCCTGGCCAACCAGGCCGCGTACTGGGTCACCACCCGGCTGGCCACCACCGCGGGCCTCGACGGCGGCCCCGGATACGGCGCGTACAACAACGCCTATGCCCTGTGGGTCGTACCGCACGGCATCATCACCGTCTCCGTGGTGACCGCGCTCATGCCCCGGATGAGCGCGGCCGCCGCCGACGGGGACACCTTGGCCGTGCGGCGCGACGTCTCGCACGCCCTGCGCGTGTGCGCCTCGGCCGTCGTCCCCGCCGCCTGCGCCCTGTTCGCCCTCGCCCAGCCGGTGACGGCCCTGGTCTTCGGCCACGGCAGGACCAGTGCCGACGACACGGCCGCCATGGCCGGGATCCTGATGGCCTTCGCACCGGGACTCATCGCCCTGTCCGGCCAGTACGTGCTGTCCCGCGCCTTCTACGCGCTCTCCGACACCCGGACGCCGTTCCTGCTCAACCTGGTGATCGTCGCCCTGAACGCGGGACTGTCCCTGGTGGCCGCACAGTCGCTGCCGGCCCGCTGGGCCGTGACGGGCATGGCGGCGGCGTACTCGCTGGCGCTGTGCGTGGGCTGGGCGGTGACCGGGCTGGTGCTGAGCCGCCGACTCGCCGTCGCACACCCGCTGCGCTCGTCCGCCGCCGGCGCGCACGCGCGGTTGCTGCTCGCCGCCCTGCCCGCCACCGCTCTGGGCCACCTCGCGACCCTGGGCGCGGTGCGGGCCGGCTCCCTGGTCTCCGCAACTGCCGGGGCGGTCGTCGTCGTCCTCACCTTCGCCCTGCTCGCCCGTCCGCTGCGACTCGCCGAGCTCACCGCGCTGCTCTCCGGCCTCCGCCGGCGACGGACGCGGATCTGACCTTCACCTAGGGAGAACTGCCCATGCCCCGCGTGCTCCTCATCGAGGACGACCCCTTCGTACGCGAGGGGGTCGAACTCGGTCTGCGCCGCCGCGGCCACGAGGTACGGGCGACCGCGACCGGCGAGTCGGGCCTTGCCGCGCTGGCCGAGTTCCGCCCCGACCTGCTGCTCCTGGACCTGATGCTGCCCGGGATGACCGGCGTCCAGGTGTGCCGGCAGGTCCGCGAGCACAGCCAGCTGCCGATCATCATGCTCACCGCGCGCGGCGACGACTTCGACGTGGTCATCGGTCTCGAGGCCGGCGCCGACGACTACATCGTCAAACCCGCGCGCCCCGAGGTGATCGAGGCCCGCATCCGTGCCGTGCTGCGCCGCCTGGACGACAGCGGTCCGGGCCGTCCGGCCATCGAGGTCTACGGCGAACTCACCGTCGACCGGGCCGGGTTGACCGTGACCAAAGCCGGCCGCCGGCTTGAGCTCGCGCCCTCGGAGCTCAAGCTGCTGCTGCATCTGTCCGCCGCCCCGGAGCAGGTGTTCAGCAGGCAGCAACTGCTGGAGCACGTGTGGGAGCACAGCTTCCACGCCGACGCCCGCCTCGTGGACGCGTGCGTCCGCCGGCTGCGCGGCAAGATCGAGGACGAGGCCGGCAGCCCCCGTTACGTCCAGACCCTGCGGGGCTTCGGCTACCGCTTCGGGCCGCTGTGACCGTCGGCGAGCGGTGGCGGATGAGGGCGTTCGGGCTGCGTACGCGGCTGTTGCTCGCCTTCCTTCTGGTCGCCGCCGTCAGCGCGGGCACGACGGCGGCCCTGACCTACCGCGAGGCCCGTAACGCGCTGCTGAAGACGGCGCAGGACACGGCGGTCTCGTCGTTCCGCGACCAGGTCCAGCAGACGGGCTTCTCCCTGCCGGTGCGGGAGGAGGGGCTGGAGGAGGTCCTGCGCGACATCGCCCGCAAGGGCAAGCCGCACCCCTGGGTGGTCTTCGCCGAGTACGGTTCCCTCCGCGCATCCTCGGGCGAGAACCCCGTCTCCACCGTCATCACGCCCGAACTGCGCCGTGCCGCGCGGGCCGACCCGCACGGCAGCTTCGAGCGGGTCGTCAAGGACGGCGTCCCCTACCTGACCATCGCCATGCCCACCGTGTTCAAGGCGAGCCCGGACAGTGTGCTGCCCACCGGACTCGTCCTGTACGCCGTCATGCGGATGACCGACGAGCAGGTCAACGTCGACGCCCTGCTGACGGCCGGGCGGGACGGCGCCGTGCCCGGTCTGGCGGTCGCGCTGATCCCCGGTCTGATCGCCGCGCGGAGCGTGCTGCGTCCGGTGCGCAAACTCCGCGAGGCGGCCCTGAGCATGGGCAGCGGCAAATTCGACACCAGGATCCCGGTACGCGGCAGTGACGAACTGACGGACCTGGCACGCACGTTCAACGCCTCGGCGGGGCAACTGGAGCAGTCCGTGCGGGAACTGCGCGAGGCCGAGGCACGCGCCCGCCGCTTCGCCTCCGACGTCTCCCACGAACTGCGCACCCCCCTCGCCGGAATGCTCGCCGTCACCGAGATCCTCGACGACGGCGCGGAGGGCCTGGACGCCGACACCGCCAGGGCCGTCCGACTGGTCAGCGCCGAGACGGGGAAGCTCGCTGTGCTCGTCGAGGACCTGATGGAGATCTCCCGCTTCGACGCCCGCGCGGCCGAGTTGAACACCGACGAGGTCGACGTGGCCGAGGCCATTCGAAAGACCCTCCACAGCCGGCACTGGACCGACGACCGGATCCGCGTCGAACTGCCCGACGGCATCCGGGCCCGGCTCGACCCACGCCGTTTCGACGTGGTGCTCGCCAACCTCGTCGGCAACGCCCTGCGCCACGGAGGCGCACCCGTCACCGTGCGTCTGCGCAGCGAGGCGCGCGACCCGGGCCCGCCCGTGCTGATCACCGACGTCATGGACAGCGGACCGGGCATCCGGCCAGAGGTGCTCCCGCACATCTTCGACCGCTTCTACAAGGCCGACGCGGCCCGCACCCGTTCGACGGGCAGCGGTCTGGGGCTGGCGATCACGCTGGAGAACGTGAAGCTGCACGGCGGAACGATCCATGCGGGGAACCGTGCCGGGGGCGGTGCCGTCTTCGCCGTCGAGATCCCGCTGCACACGGAGGAGACCTGCGGATGAGGCGACGTACGTCCGCCGTCGCCCTCGCCCTCGCCGTCACGGCCGCCCTGCCCCTGCTCGGCGGCTGCGGGATCCAGGAGAGCGACGTCATCGAGGCAGGCGGTCCCGCCAGCGTCCAGGCCTTCCTCAACCGCGAGTACGACATGCTGCTCTTCTTCCGTTCCCCCGACGGGGACTTGAGCCCTGTGATCCGCACGACCGGCCCCTCGGCAGGCTTCGACGGCGAGTACGAGGTGGCGGGCGCGGAAGGCCAGAACACCGGTGACCCGGAAGGACCGGTGCCGACGGAGAAGGTCGTCCTGGCATTGCTCGCCGGCCCGCGGGAACTGGACCGGGCCGCGGGCCTGAGCACCGCCCTCCCTGCCCTCACCCGCGGCGCCCACGTCAAGATCGGTCCCCCTTCAGGCGGCAGGGTCACCGCCCGCGTGCCACTTGCCCTGGCGGCCCTGGACAGCACGGCTCTACGGCAGCTGACCTGCACGATCGCCTACGGCGAGGACCCCGAGGGCCAGCTCGTCGTGGAGCTGAACGGACAGGACGGCGCATCGCGGTCGGACACCTGCGGACTGGCCCCGGCGGCACGGAGGACGTCCCCGTGAAGGCCGGGAAGCGGGCGCCGGGCACGCCCCTCCAGCCGATTCCTTGGGTACGGCTAGGGGAACTTATGGGGCGCATCACTACCGGCGGGTGTCGCGGCAGCACCGGCCGTTAGGGGACGGTGCTGCCGCGTCCGGGTGTCAGGGCTGAGCGGCCAGCCGGAAGCTCTGCGCGGCCGAGTTGTCGCAGGCGCGCTGTACGAGCTGCACGCTGTTGGCGGACGTGCCGTTCGTGCTCAGGCACTTGCCGCTGTGCCGCGCGACGAAGCGATAGGTGCCGCCGCTCTCGCGTACCGGCAGCCACTGCTGGTTGCCGCCTCCGCCGTACGCCCACAGTTGCAGGGGCGCGTTGTCGGCCGTTGACACGTTGGTGACGTCGATGACCTGCTGGGGATTGCCGCGGTTGGCGATACGTGTGTATCCGTTGTCGGTGGAGCGGAACTGGAACTGCTGGGCGAGTGTGCCGTTGCAGGTGTACTGCTGGACCGCCGTGCCGTTGCCGGTGGCCGCGCCGCGTGCGTCGGCGCAGACCGCGGCCGCGTTGCTCGTCAGGGAGTACCAGGTGGTCTCGGAGATGGGGTCGGTGGGCGCGGGGTCACCGCCTGCGCCGCCGAGCCACTTGAGCCCGTCGATGAGGAAGCGGTTCTGGGTGGGACTGGCGAACGTCGAGGACAGCCGGGTGTTGGTGTCGTAGTTCATGGCGTTGTGCCCGAAGTTCGCGTACAGCATCCGGTACTGGGTGTTGGTCCACAGGATCGGGTAATAGCCGCTGTACCAGGACTGGTTGGGGTCCGTGCCGAGGGGGAAGCTACTGGGGTCGACGGAGGCCAGCACCTTGATGTTCGGGTTGGCCCGCAGGTCGTTGGACCAGCTGTACCACTCGCTGACCGCCGAGGTGAACGTCGTGGGAAGCGCGGCGGTGGCGGGGTGGGCGCGGTCTTCGGTGCGCAGGACCGCCGTCGTCGGGCCCCAGGTGTTCGAGCGGAAGCTGCCGCTGCCGAGGAAGGTGTTGTAGTACCAGGGCCATTCCCCGGCATTGGTGGTGAACGCCGATACATGGAAGCCCAGCCAGCCCCCGCCGGCTCGCATGTACCGCTCGAAACCCGCCTGTTGGGCAGCCATGGGCGGGGCGTCGTCGAGGAACAGCACGACCTGGTATTCGTTCACGCCGCCGTTCGCCAGCAGGTTCCAGTCGGTGGTCGCGCGGTAGGTGAAGTTGTTCTCCGCCCCGGCCCGGGGAAACCACTCGTTGGCTTCCTTCACGAAGTCGATGTGGGCGGCGTCCCAGGTGCCGTTGTAGAAGGCGATCACCTTGAACGGGTCGGCCTGGGGCGCGGCGGACACGGAGGGGGCGGGCGTGGTGAACGCCAGGACGAGCGCCAGCAGGGTCAGCAGCTTAGCCGCGAGCCGTCTTACGGATGACTCGACGGGACGGTCGCGCAGGTGGACGGGGCGAAGGGGCCACGGTCGGGTGGGTCGGGGCATGACTGCTCCTCCTGCCGCCGAAGCGGCCAGAGACGGGGGGTGGGAGCGGTGATGGGTGCGGTCAGCCGCTGTACTGGGCGAAGACGCGGGTGAAGTCCCAGGGCTGCTGGGAGACGCCCGAGCAGGTGTCGGCGCCACCGCCGGTGCAGGGGCGGTCACGGTTGACGGACCAGAAGGTCAGCCGGGCCAGGTGTCGCTGCTGGGCGTAGGCGAGGATGGTGCGGAAGTCGGCGACGGTCACCGTCTCGCCGTTGTCCGTGATGCCGTTCATCGAGGAGATCCCGGTGTGCCGGTAGGCCTGGTCGTCGCTGTAGCCGTACGCGTTCTTGACCGCGGTCTTCAGGCCCTCGGCGGCGCGGACGGTGAGCTGGCCCATGTTCTGGCCGGCCCCGCCGAAGTTGAACGGCATGATCGTCCAGCTGTCCACGGTGAGACCGGATGCGGCGGCCTTGTTGATCAGGCTGCTGTCCGGCCCGTTCTGGCCGGTACCGAAGGTGACGTACACCTTGATGCCGGGGTTGTTGGCCTTGACCGTCTTGAGGGCGTCGACCGTGCGCTGCTGCACGGTCGGGCTGTCGTAGGCCGCCGCCTCGATGTCGATGTCGATCGCCTTGAGCCCGTAGGCGTTGATGACCTTCTGATAGGCGGCGGCCAGTTCGCCCGCGCTGCCGCAGGAACTCTCCAGCTTGTTGCCGCTCCAGCCGCCGAAGGACGGGATGACGTCGCCGCCCGCGCCCCGCACGGTGTTGATCGTCTGCTGGTCGACACCGCCGGTCAGCGGACGGTTGCCGTCCCACTGGGGGTTGCAGTAGCCGTTGCTGAGCACGAAGGCGAGCGTGAACCACTTGACGCCGGTCGCGTTCATCACGGTGGTGGGGCTCGGCGGGCTGCCCCAGCCGTTGTAGAGGTAGGGTGCGACCGCCATCGCGCCCGGACCCGGTGATGGGGTGTCGCCGGCGGGGGCGGTCCACTTCTGGTTGGCGGCGCCGGTGCAGGTCCAGATCTGCAGCGGGGTCGCGTTCGCCGAGCTGTTGCCGGTCGCGTCCAGGCACTTGTCGGCCTGCGGGTTGACGATGTCGCGCGCCGCGGTGACGGTCCACTGCTGGGCCCCGCTGCCGTTGCAGTCCCACAGCTGGACCCGGGTGCCGTTCGCGGTGCCCGCGGCGGCGACGTCCAGGCACTTGCCGAGGGCGCGGATCGTGCCGTCGGAGCGGACGTCCCACTGCTGGGCGGCGCTGCCGTTGCAGTCGTAGAGCTGTACGGGGGTGCCGTTGGCCGTGGCGGCGCCCGCCACGTCCACGCACTTGCCGCCGAGTCCGGTGATCTGTCCGACGGCCGCGGCAGCGGCGCCCGCCGGTGTGCCGGTCGTCCCGACGAGGAGCGCGGCAACCGCCGCACCGAGCGCACCGCGGACCGCGGCTTTGGGGAGAGGGGTCGTCGTCATGCGTCGCGTCCTGTTCTGTCGTCAGCGGCCGCCACATGCTTCGCGGGTTGGGGTGCCCATGACATGTGGGCGATCAGGCATGCCCATGACATCTCAGGTCGAGGGGAGGGGCTGCGAAGTCGTGAGCGGCGCGCGGCGGTGGGGGGAGGTGAGGGGCCAAGGGGCAAGGAGCCAAGAGGCGAGGAAGACAGGGTTACTTCACACCGTGATTTAAGATCTGGCGTAAAGCCCTGTCAAGAGTTTGGTCCAGTCCAATCGGCTGTCTCGTCGGCATTGGTGATGAGTTTTCGGCCCCCCGGCCGTCACACATACGACGGGAGATCGACGCGGCGGAGGGACGAGGCGATGGGTGCGGACACGGAACTCGGTGAGCTGGACGTGAGCGGTCTGGGCAAGGTCGGAGAGGCGGCGTTCTCGGGGCTGGCGGAGCGGCATCGGCGGGAACTGCATGTGCACTGCTACCGGATGCTGGGGTCGTTCGAGGACGCCGAGGACGCCGTACAGGAGACGTTCCTGCGTGCCTGGCGTCGGCGGGAGACCTTCGAGGGGCGGTCGACGCTTCGGGCGTGGCTGTACCGGATTGCCACCAACGCCTGCCTGGACCTCCTGGCCAAGTGCCGTCCGGAGCCCGCGAGCGGGGGTGAGGTGTTGTGGCTGCAGCCCTACCCGGACCGGTTGCTGGACGAACTGCCGGCGGCGGACGCGGACGAGCCGGAGGCGGTCGCCGTCGCCCGGGAGACGATCGAGCTGGCGTACCTGGTCGCCGTCCAGCACCTCGCGCCGCGCCCCCGGGCCGTGCTGATCCTGCGGGACGTGCTCGGCTGGCCGGCGAAGGATGTCGCCGAGTGCCTGGGGGACTCCGTCAACTCTGTGAACAGCGCGCTGCAGCGGGCCCGCGCCGGCATGCGGGAGCACCTTCCTGCCGAGCGGCAGGACTGGTCCGGCGGTGAACAGGACGCCGGTACACGTGAGTTGGTGCGCCGTTACACCGAGGCCAGCGTGGCGACCGACATGGACGGCATCGCCGCACTGCTGCGGGACGACGTGCGCTGCTCGATGCCGCCCACGCCGGGCCTGCACGTCGGCCGCGACGCGGTGGTGAACGACTGGGTCGAGAGCGGCTTCGAGGGTATGACGGGCCTGCGCGCGGTCCTGACCCGCGTGAACCGGCAGCCCGCGGCCGCCTTCTACCTCTGGCGCGAGACGGAGGGCGCGTACCTGCCGCTGACGATCGACGTACTGCGCGTCACCGGCGGGGCGATCGCCGAGATCGTCACGTTCCACGACGACCAGTTCCCGCGGCTCGGTCTGCCGGAGCGCCTGCCGGCGGACGTCACGCAGTAGCCCCGGCGGTCGGCTGTTCACCCCCTGGGGCGGGCATTGTTGGGGCATCTCCGGGGCCTGAACCCTCGTATGCCGGTCAACGCCCCTTACCTCCTGTGCCGGTTATCGGATTGCGGAGGATCGACATGGACAACGCGAAGGGCGCCGGGTGGTCGCGGGACCGGTGTCGGGTCCTACCGCTCCTGCTCACCGGCTTCGCGGACTCGCCGGGGCCGGTCTGGCTGCCGCGCTCACGGCGACGGTGGTGACCACTCTCGCCGCGGCGCTCGCCCGGGCGATGGGCGTCGACTTCGAGATCCCTGACGGCGGCGAGAGCATCCCGTTGTCCGGCATCGCCGTGGTGACCGGCTTCTTCTCGGTCGTGGGCGTCCTCATCGCCGTAGCTCCCGCCCTGGCGCGGAGACTGCGCGCCAGGACTGGTTGACGGCGGGCAGAGGACTTTGTCCTGTGGGTGGAAAAAGAAGCACCCTACTCGCGCGTAAGTACTTCCCAGCCTGGAAAATGGTTGTTACGTTCCTCTCCGACAGGCAGACGGCGCAGTCGGTGCGACAGACGCCTGGGGGCCCCGCAGCGGGGGAGGGGAGGGATCGTGCGACGTATGACCGCTCGACCTGAGAACGCACATCAGGCGCGGCTGCTTCGTCTACTGCGTGACAACGGCTCCAACTCTCGAGCCGAGCTGGGTGACTTGGTGGACCTGTCCCGTTCCAAGCTGGCGGTCGAAGTGGACCGGCTCCTGGCGACGGGGCTGGTTGTCGCGGACGGGCTGGCGCCCTCCCGGGGCGGCCGGCGGTCGCACAACATCCGGCTAGCGCCGACGCTGCGTTTCCTCGGTGTCGACATCGGTGCCACGTCGATCGACGTCGCCGTGACGAACGCGGAGTTGGAGGTCCTGGGGCATCTGAATCATCCGATGGATGTCCGCGAGGGCCCGGTCGCGGTCTTCGAGCAGGTCCTGTCCATGGCCGCCAAGCTGAGGGCCACGGGGCTCGCGGAGGGGTTCGACGGTGCCGGCATCGGCGTCCCGGGTCCGGTCCGCTTCCCCGAGGGCGTACCGGTCGCGCCGCCGATCATGCCGGGCTGGGACGGCTTCCCGGTCCGGGAGGCGCTCAGTCAGGACCTGGGCTGCCCGGTCATGGTCGACAACGACGTGAACTTGATGGCGATGGGGGAGCAGCACGCGGGCGTCGCGCGGTCCGTGGGCGACTTCCTGTGCGTCAAGATCGGCACGGGTATCGGCTGCGGCATCGTCGTCGGCGGCCATGTCTATCGCGGGACGACCGGCAGTGCCGGCGACATCGGTCATATCCAGGTGGAACCGGGAGGCCGCTCGTGTGCGTGCGGCAACCAGGGGTGCCTGGAAGCCCACTTCAGCGGTGCCGCGTTGGCCCGTGACGCCGAGCAGGCCGCGCGTGAGGGCCGGTCGATGGAGCTCGCTGTCCGGCTGGAGACGGCCGGGCGTCTGTCGGCCGAGGATGTCTCGGCCGCCGCGGCGGCAGGGGACGCGGTGGCTCTGGAGCTGATTCGGGAGGGCGGGAAGCGTCTGGGGCAGGTCATCGCCGGTCTGGTCAGTTTCTTCAACCCGGGGCTGGTGGTGATCGGCGGCGGTGTGACCGGGCTCGGACACACCTTGCTGGCCAGTGTCAGGACCCAGGTGTACCGGCAGTCGTTGCCGCTGGCCACGGGCAACCTGCCCATCGTGCTGGGTGAGTTGGGACCGGCAGCTGGAGCCATAGGCGCCGCGCGGCTCATCAGCGACCACGTCTTCTCGCCGGCCTGACCGCGGAGGCCCCTCGGCGAACGACCACGACTGGTGGCATCACTGCCCCCCCGTCGGGTGCACTGCCCCCGACGGGGTCACTGCTCCTGATGACGCCACCGCACATGCCGTCACAGCCACAGCCACCCCACTGGCGACACTGAGCGCTCATAGCGGCTCGGCCACCTCACGGTGCCCTCGGCGACCCCGAGTGCCACCGTGACCTCCGGCGAGCCACCGCAACCCCGGGACGGGCACCGGAATCCCCGGGCAGTCAACGAAACTCCCGGGGCGCCCACCACACCCCCGACGACCAGCGCGACTCCCGGACCCAGCGCACTCCTCGGACGGCCGGCGCAGCCCTCAGCTCAGCGCGACCCTCGGACGACCAACCCAGCCCTCAACCCAGCGCAACTCTCATCGGCGCCCGGGCTGAGCTCTACGCAGTGATTCGCCGACTGGCCGACGACGGTCTGGCCGTACTTCTCGTGTCCAGTGAGGTGCCCGAGGTCCTGGGCCTCGCCGACCGGGTGCTGGTGCTTCGCGAAGGCAGCGTCGTGCACACGGCGGACGCCCGGGAGCTGGACGAACACCGTGTACTCGATCTTGTGATGGAAGGGAGCCCGACGTCATGACGCAGCCGGCCACCGCGGCGCAGCAGGAAACGCCGACGTCCGCCAGCAAGTCTCCTCGGAAGCAGTCGAGTTCGGGCCGCCCTGGACTGCCGTGGGACGTGCGCACGCTGTCCCTGCTCGGTGTCCTCGCCGCCCTCGTCGCGGTCGGCGGGATCACCGCACCGGACGAGTTCCTGTCGACGAGTAACCTCCAACTCGTCCTCACCCAGGCATCCGTGATCGGCGTCGTCACCGTCGGCATGACGTTCGTCATCACCAGCGGCGGGATCGACCTGTCGGTCGGCGCCATGGTGGCGACCACGACGACGACCAGGGCGTGGGCGCGCTGCGCGCCATCGACCAGGCCGGCCGCGACGACTTCCTGATGGTCGGCGGCGCGGGCGCCAAGTCCGCGATGGACGCCATCAAGGCCGGTGACAGCGTGCTGAAGGCGACCGTCCTGTACCCGCCGACCATGGCCGCGTCCGCGATCGACCTCGCCCGTGCCCTGGGACAGAGCAAGGGTGTCGGCGGGCTCGCCGAGTTCGAGATCCCGTCCTCGCTGACCCTCTACTCGGCCGTGGTCACCAAGGACAACGTCGAGCAGTACCCGCCGACCGGCTTCATCTGACCCGGCCGGGCCGCGAGCCAGGCCAACACGGTGATGAGTCAGTGACACTCCGACGAGGAGGAATCCGTATGGGAAAAAGGGACGTTGGGACCGCAGCGCCGGCACTTGGTGTGGGCATGGTCGGTTACGCGTTCATGGGCGCCGCCCACTCACAAGGGTGGCGCACCGTTGGGCACGTCTTCGACCTGCCGCTGCGGCCGGTCATGGCCGCGATCGCCGGCCGCGACCCGGTCGCGGTGCGAGCGGCGGCCGACAAGCACGGCTGGGCGGCGGCGGAGACCGACTGGCGCGCCCTCGTGGCCCGTGACGACGTGCAGCTCGTCGACGTCTGCACCCCGGGCGACAGCCATGCGGAGATCGCGATCGCGGCGCTGGAGGCGGGCAAGCACGTGCTGTGCGAGAAGCCGCTGGCCAATTCGGTCGCCGAGGCACAGGCCATGGTCACGGCCGCCGAAGCGGCCCGCGCACGCGGCCAGTTGGCCATGGTGGGCTTCAACTACCGGCGGGTGCCCGCCCTCACCTTCGCCCGCCGGCTGATCGCCGAGGGCAGGCTCGGCGTGCTGCGCCACGTGCGGGTGAGCTACCTCCAGGACTGGCTGGTCGACCCTGAATTCCCCCTGACCTGGCGGCTGCAGCGGGAGCACGCGGGGTCGGGGGCGCTCGGCGACCTCGGCGCGCACATCGTCGACCTCGCCCAGTACCTGGCCGGTGAGACGCTGGTCGGGGTCTCCGCCCAGATGGAGACCTTCGTCAAGGAGCGCCCCCGCCTCGACGGCCCCTCCTCCGGGCTGAGCGCTTCCGGCGGTACCCGGCGCGGTCCGGTGACGGTCGACGACGCGGCCGTGTTCACCGGCCGGCTCGCCTCAGGGGCCCTCGCCACGTTCGAGGCGACCCGGATGGCGTCGGGGCGCAAGAACGCCCTGCGGCTGGAGCTGAACGGCGAGCACGGCTCGCTCGCCTTCGACCTGGAGCGGCTCAACGAGCTGTCCTTCCACGACCACCGGGAGCCCGCCGCCACGGCCGGGTTCCGCAGGATCGTCGTCACCGAACCCGAGCATCCGTACCTGGACGCCTGGTGGCCGCCGGGCCATGGCCTCGGTTACGAGCACACCTTCGTCCACCAGGCCCGCGACCTGGTCGAGGCCATCGCGTCCGGCACCGACCCGATGCCGTCGTTCGCCGACGGACTCCAGGTCCAGCGCGTCCTCGCGGCGGTCGAGGAGAGCGCCGAGAAGAACTCCGTCTACACCCCCGTCCAGGCAGTCGAGGCCGAAGTCCGGTAGAGAGCCGCCAGGAACCCCGCTCGGAGGCACCATGCCACGCCAGTTCACGTTGCGAGGTCCACCCCAGTGAGCATCTGGACGGCCGCAACGGCCGTCTGGGCTCGCACCTGCCCTGGGGGGACCCGCGCCGGGGCTGGGACTTCGTCTCCGCCGGTCATGGTGATGCGCATGGACCGGCTCCAGGGTGCCCCGGAAGCGCTGAAGAGTCTGAAGGCCTACGACAGAGCCTGAAGGCCTAGGACTTCGAGCCGCCGTCGGCTTCCTTCGACGCCGCGTTCGCAGGCGGCGACGACTAGGTGCTCCGCCGGTGCCCGGTGGCGGTTGCGCCGCCGGGCCGGTCCGTGTTGCCCCCAACTCTCCTTTGTCCTGGGCCTGGAGGAAGTTGGCGCTCTTCGTGCATAAGGGGTTCCGGTCGGGGACGAACGGGGCTACGGTCCCCTCGTGCACAGGAACCACACGGTGGTTCGAAACTGACGGCTCATTCGGACCGGGCGGCACACCGCTCGACCGACCGACCTATGAAGCAGCGCCCCTGCCCAGCGCAGGGCCAAGGCCTTCGGGTATCCCGCACGTCTCACCGGCGGTCCATGTGCCGCCCACTCGCACGCCGTAACCGCGCCGACCACGGAGACAGCTCCTGGGCCGCGGCCAAAGCCGCCCAAATGCCGGCGGTGGGCGGGAGGCCACAGCGCCCCCCACCCACCGTCCTCCACACCACATCGGAACTTCGACATGGCAGGGAGGCAGCCCGTGAACCACGACGGGAACGCATCGGAGCCCCAGATCCGTGACCGGACCGCACGCACCGGCGTCTGGTTCGTCGGAGCCCGCGGATCGGTGGCCACCACCGCTGTCGCCGGGTGCGCGGCAGTCACCGCCGGACTGCACGCCCCGACCGGCATGGTCACCGAGACACCGCCGTTCGACGGCACCGGCCTGCCATCGCTGGCCTCACTCGTCTTCGGCGGCCACGACACCGCCCACTGCCCGCTGCCCAAGCGGGCCGAACACCTCACCGAGGCGGGCGTCCTGCCGCACGGCCTGGCCCCCGCCGTACGCGCCGAACTCCAGGCCGTGGACGCGGAGATACGGCCCGGCGGCCCGCTCCCGGACGACGCACGCAGCGACGAGGAACTCACCGAGGACTTCGCCACCGACCTCACCTCGTTCCGCGTGCGCAACGCACTGGCACGGGTGGTCGTCGTCAACGTCTCCTCCACCGAACCCCTGCCCGCGCCCGGCGCCGAGCGTCTCCCGCCCAGCTCCCTGTACGCGGCCGCCGCCGTGCGCGCCGGCTGCCCCTACGTCAACTTCACCCCCTCCACCGGGCTGCGCACCGCGCACCTCACCGACGCCGCGGCCGCGAGCGGACTTCCCCACGCGGGCCGTGACGGCAAGACCGGCCAGACGCTTCTGCGGGCCGTGCTCGCCCCGATGTTCGTCCAACGCGCCCTTGAGGTGCGGGCCTGGTCCGGCACCAACCTGCTGGGCGGGGGCGACGGTGCGGCGCTGGCCGACCCGGGGGCTGCCGCGGCGAAGAACGCCGGCAAGGAGCGGGTCCTGGCCGAGATCCTCGGGCACACACCGCAGGGCGAGGTACACATAGACGACGTACCGGTGCTCGGTGACTGGAAGACCGCCTGGGACCACATCGCCTTCGAAGGCTTCCTCGGCTCACGCATGATCCTCCAGACCATCTGGCAGGGGTGCGACTCGGCCCTGGCCGCACCGCTCGTGCTGGACCTGGCGCGCCTGGTCGCCCGCGCCCACGAGGCGGGCCTGTCCGGTCCGCTACCGGAACTGGGCTTCTACTTCAAGGATCCCGACGGGGGACCGTCGGGCCTTGCGGAGCAGTTCACCGCGCTGCTGGGGTTCGCCGACCGCCTACGGGAGGCACGGTGATCCGCCTCCTGGCGAACCGCCTCGCGGCGCCCGTTGCGCGGCCCGCCCGACTCCGGAACGACCAGCGCCCCGTGGCCACCGGGCCAGGGCGGGGGCTGCGGGCCCGGCTGGGGGACTGGGCCGAACTGCTGCGCGTCTCCGCGCTGTTCACCGTGCCCGGTGACGCCCTCGCCGGTGCCGCGGCCGGTGGATCGCGACCCAACCAGGGCACGGTGTACGCCGTGGGCGCCTCGCTCTGCCTCTACGAGGCGGGCATGGCACTCAACGACTTGGCCGACCGGGACGAGGACGCCCTCGACCGCCCCCATCGACCCATCCCCTCCGGCCGTATCTCCCGCTCCAGGCCACGCTCGCCGCCCGGGCCGGGGCGAACGTCACCGCCCTCGCCCTGCTGGGCCTCGTCCCCGTGGCCCGCACCCTCGCACGGAAGGTGAGCCTCACATGAGCCCGCGACAGCGACTGCGCCTCGGTTACGGCACCAACGGACTCACCGACCTCCGCCTGGACGACGCCCTCGGTCTGCTCGCGGACCTGGGCTACGACGGCGTCGGTCTCACGCTCGACCACATGCACCTCGACCCGCTCGCCCCCGATCTCGCCGCCCGTACCGCCCGGGTCGCCCGTCGGCTCGGTGAACTGGGCCTGACCGCGACCGTCGAGACCGGCGCCCGCTATGTGCTCGACCCGCGCCGCAAGCACGGACCCTCACTGCTGGACGCGGAGCCCGAGGCGCGTGCCGCCCGCGCCCGGTTGCTGACCACGGCGGTCAGGGTCGCGGCCGACCTCGGAGCGCATGCCGTGCACTGCTTCAGCGGCATCACACCGTCCGGCACCGACGACGACACCGCGTGGCAGCGGCTGCGCGAGGCGCTCGGGCCCGTGCTCGACGCCGCTGCCGCCGCCGGCATACCGCTGGCGATCGAACCCGAACCGGGCCATCTCCTGGCCACCCTCGCCGATTTCCATCACCTGCGCACCTCGCTCGGCAGCCCTCCCGCGCTCGGTCTGACCCTCGACATCGGCCACTGCCAGTGCCTGGAGCCGGATCCGCCCGCCGAGTGCGTCCGCGCGGCCGGGCCCTGGCTGCGGCATGTGCAGATCGAGGACATGCGCCGCGGGGTGCACGAGCATCTGCCGTTCGGTGACGGCGAGATCGACTTCCCGCCCGTGCTGGACGCCCTCGCCGCCACCGGCTACCAGGGCCTGACCGTCGTCGAGTTGCCCCGCCACTCCCACGCCGGGCCTGAACTCGCCCGCAGCTCGATCGAGTTCCTCCGAGCCGCGGGAGCCGCCACGCGAGAGGCGACGGCGGCATGACGCACACCGCTCCCTGGACCCGCGACGACGTCGCCGCCTCGCTGCCCGCGGGCACCGCGCGCGCCTGGTTCGACGCGGCGCTGGCGGAGGCCGCGTCAGCCGCCCAGGCACCGCCCGCGGCCCCCTCCCCGGACCTCGCCCACAGCTGGGAGTCGCGGTTCGCCGCCGCCGGGCGGCACTGCGGCCACGACCACGCGGACGCCGTCCGTACGCTGCTGCTGGTCGAGGCCCGGGCGAGACCCGAGACCCTGACCCGGCTCTACCAGCAGGGCAGTGCCGCCGAACGCCGCGCCGTGCTCCGGGCGTTGCCGACCCTGGTCGAGGGACCACACGCCCTTCACCTCGTCGAGGACGCCCTGCGCAGCAACGACACCCGGCTCATCACCGCTGCCGTCGGCCCGTACGCCGCCGCCCACCTCGATCCGCACGCCTGGCGTCACGCCGTTCTGAAGTGTCTGTTCACCGGCGTCCCCGTCGACGCCGTCGCCGACCTGGCGCGGCGGGCGGCAGGCGACGGTGAACTCGCCCGCATGCTCGGCGACTACGCCGCCGAGCGCACCGCCGCCGGCCGTGCCGTCCCCGACGACCTCGGCCGCGTGCTGACCCTGACGGGCGAAGCGCCCGAGGAGGCGTGATGCGCGTTCTCGCTCCGCCCGTCAGAGCGGCCCGCCCAAGACCCGAAAGGTCCCCGACCCCCCGCTCGACCCCGCACCCGGCCGCGGCAGCCACGGTCGCCGCCCCCCCGAGCGACGGCGAAGGTCCACTCGTCCTGGTCTCCACCCCCCGCGCAGTGTCCGGCCGCGTCGCGGCCGCCGAAGTGAGGTCCCTTCTCCCGCGGCTCGCCGGCCTCTCCTGAGGCGGGGGCCGTCAGACACCCGCAGCACCGCGACAACGAATCAGACACCCGCAGCACCGCGACAACGAAAGAGAGAACCACTGTGACCGCGTTCAACGACGAAGCCGTCACCGGCGACTCCCTGCGCCGCGCGCTCGGCGTCAACCGCCGCCGTTTCCTCAGCACCTGCACGGCCGTCACCACCGCGGCGATCGCCGCCCCTGTCTTCGGCGCCGGCCCCGCACTGGCGCAGGACGGAGCGGAGGCAGCCGGCCATGACCGGGGCCGTTCCGCGCTGGTCCCGCCGCACAAGCGCGGCATCATCCTCTACACCGTCCGTGACGCGATCGGCCGCGACCCGCTCGCGTCCGACCTGCCCTCCGGCTTCCGCGAGGTGTTCCGGCAGCTGTCGCGCTTCGGTTACCGCCAGGTGGAGTTCGCCGGTTACGGCCAGCACGCCAACGCCCCCGGCGGCGCCGATCTGGGCACCGTCGCGGGCGCGAAGCTGCTGCGCTCCTGGCTCGACGAGTACGGCCTGCGGGCCCAGGGCAGCCACGGCTTCATCCCGCCGTCCTGGCCGCTGACCTCGTCCGACCTGGACACCTTCAAGCGGTTCCTGGAGATCGCCAACATCCTCGGCATGGCACACATGGGCACCGGGGCCGACCCCACCAACACCCCTTACCGGGCCGACTGGGACGTGGCCGCGGAGAAGTGGAACACCCTGGGCGGCATCGCCCGCCGCGAGGGCATCAAGCTCTACACCCACAACCACGACGCGGCCTACGACTTCCTGCTCGACGGCGGCCCCCTCGACGCCCAGGGCCGGCCGACCCGCAGCTCCGGGACCCGCAAGCTGGAGTACTTCCTGAAGGTGACGGACCGCAAGAACGTGTATCTGGAGCTGGACGTCTTCTGGGCACACGTGGCCCGGTACAAGTTCCACACGTACACCGCCCACGACGGCTCGCAGCGCAGGGACGTCTTCGACCCGGCCGCGCTCGTGGTCCGCAACACCAACCGCTTCCCGCTCTTCCACGCCAAGGACGGTGTCGTCAACCTCCAGAGCGGTCTGGGCTACGACATGGTGCCCTTCGGCACGGGCGACATCGACTACCGGAGGTTCTTCACCCGGGTGGGTGCGAAGAACTACCACAACCCGATGGTGGAGCAGGACAACGCACCGAGTGCGACCGCTCCCGGCCAGTCCCTGGAGTTCGCCAAGATCGGCTACGACAACCTCGCGGCCCTGCGCGCCTGCAACTGACGACCCGTCACCAGCGGTCCCCGCCCGGTGCCTTAGGGCGGGGCGGGTCCCGGGTGCGCCCGGAAACCATGAAAGACAGGGACAAACTTTCCTCGGACTGCTTGTGACTTTGTCCTTGACGAGTTGAAAGTGGGCGCCCTAGCGTCCACCCCACGGCGTCCAACTCACGCGTTTCGCCTGGCTTTTCACCTGCTGGCCAGACCAAAGGAGTTCTGAGTGCGCAACAGACGGATCGTCACCCTCGTGGGTGCGGCTGCGTTGGCCGGAGCCGTCGGGCTCCTGCCGCTCTCCGTGGCCGAAGCCGCCAAATCAGACCCTGTGCCGCCGAATTCGTCGGACTTCCAGAAGGTCACCCTCAACGACCGCCCGGGCGAGCCCATGGCCCTGGCCGTCCTGCCCGACCGGCGGGTGCTGCACACGGCGCGCACCGGAGAGGTCCGCATCCACGACCCCAAGAGCGGCGTGAACTTCCTCGCCGCCGACATGAAGAAGAGCCCCGCCGGGCTCTACCAGCACGACGAGGAAGGCGTGCAGGGCATCGCCCTCGACCCCGGCTTCGCCAAGAACCACTGGGTCTACCTCTACTACTCGCCGCGCCTTGCCACCCCCGTGGACGACCCGGCCACCCCGGGCGTCAACGAGGGGGACGCACCCCAGTTCGGCACGGCCCAGGACTTCGCCAAGTACAAGGGCGTCACACGGCTTTCGCGGTTCAAGCTCGTGGGCAACAAGCTCGACTTCGCCACCGAGCAGAAGGTCATCGACGTGCCCGCCGACCGCGGCATCTGCTGCCACGTCGGCGGCAAGATCGACTTCGACCCCAAGGGCAACCTGTTCCTGTCGACCGGCGACGACTCCAACCCCTTCTCCTCGGACGGTTACGCCCCGCTCGACGACCGCCCCGACCGCAACCCGGCCTACGACGCGCGACGCACCGCGGGCAACACCAACGACCTGCGCGGCAAACTGCTGCGCATCAAGGTCAAGCAGCGCGGCGGCTATTCCATACCGAAGGGCAACCTCTTCGCGCCGGGCACCGCGAAGACCCGCCCCGAGATCTACGCCATGGGTCTGCGCAACCCGTTCCGCTTCGGCGTGGACGACAGGACCGGCGAGGTCTACGTCGGCGACTACTCGCCCGACGCCAACACCGCCAACCCGGGCCGCGGCCCCGCCGGCCACGGACGCTGGATGGTCATCGACCGTCCCGCCAACTACGGCTGGCCGTTCTGCGTGACCCAGGACATGCCGTACCAGGACTACGACTTCGCCACCCAGACCTCCAGCGGCGCGTTCGACTGCGCCAAGCCGGTCAACGACTCGCGCCACAACACCGGCCGCAGCGCGCTGCCTCCGGTCGAGGACGCGGAGATCGTCTACGGCTACGGGGCCTCCGCGGAGTTCCCCGAGCTCGGCACCGGCGGCATCGGCCCGATGGGCGGCCCGGCGTACCGTTACGACCGGCACAACAAGGCCGCGAACCGCTGGCCCCAGTACTTCGACGGCAAGCCGCTCTTCTACGAGTGGACCCGTGACCAAATGAAGGCCATCACCCTCGGCAAGAAGAACGAGGTACTGAAGATCGAGGACGCCATCCCCTCGATCAAGACGGACGGCCCGATCGACGCCGAGTTCGGCCCGGACGGCGCGCTCTACGTCCTCGAGTACGGCACCGGCTACTTCGCGGAGCTGCCCGAGGCCCAGCTCTCCCGCATCGACTTCACACGCGGCAACCGCACCCCGGAGCCCAAGGTCGCCGCGGACGTGGTCAACGGCACCAGCCCGCTGACGGTCCAGTTCTCCAGCGCCGGCACGAAGGACGCGGACGGCGACGCACTGCGCTACGCCTGGGACTTCGACGCCGACGGCATCGTGGACTCCAGGGAGGCGAACCCTAAGCACACCTACGACAAGAACGGTGTCTACGACGCCACGCTGAAGGTCACCGACAGCACCGGCCGCTCGGCCTCCGCGTCCGTCCCCGTGGTGGTCGGCAACAAGGCGCCGGTCGTCGCCCTCACCACCGACCCGGCTCCGCACGGCGGCACCGCGTTCCACTGGGGCGACACGGTCACCTGGCAGGTCACCGTCACCGACGACCAGCCGGTGGACTGCTCGAAGGTCACCGTCTCGTTCATCCTCGGCCACGACTCGCACGGTCACCCGCTGTCGACGAGTACCGGCTGCTCCGGGTCGTTCAAGACCTTCGTGGACGGCGGTCACAGTGGTTCGGACAACCTGAAGGCGGTCTTCAACGCCACCTACACCGACACGCCCCCGGCCGGCCTGCCGGCTCTCTCGGGCAGCGCCGAGGTCGCCCTGACACCGGCTGACTGATCACCGGCGACGACACCACGACGGGGCGCCCTTCCGGGGGCGCCCCGTTGGGGGTCACGGACGGACGTGACACTCCGCCCGGTCGGTCAGGCGCAGGCGCCCCCGTTCAGAGCGAAGGCGGCGGGAGCGGGATTGCCACCGCTGAGCGAGCCCTGGACCCCGAAACTCGCCGTCCCACCAGGTGCGATCACCCGGTTCCAGTCGGTGTTGCGGGCCACGACAGCCGTCCCGCTCTGGGTGACGGTCGCGTTCCAGGCGCTGGTGACACGCTGGCCACCCGGGTAGCCCCAGGTCAACTGCCAGCCCTCGACGGGGGACTGGCCCGTGTTCTTGACGGACACGGTGGCCGTGAAGCCGTCGCTCCAGGCGTTGTCCACCTTGTACGTCACCGTGCACGCCGCGGCAGGCGGCTCACCGCCGGTGGACGTCCGCTCGGCGGCGTAGGCGGCGAGCCACGCCAGCGGGGCGTTCCAGTTGACGGCCACCTCGTTGGTGGAGTACGAGCCGATGTCGTCGACGTAGCAGGCGGCGGGCGCGCATCCGGCCAGCTTCTGCTGTGCCACCGGGTCTTGCAGACCGGCGTTGGGGCCGCCCGCGAGTGAACCCGCCGGAGGATTGGGCAGCGAGGCGTCGGACTGGTGCGCCCAGAAACGGTGATGCTGGTTGCGGGAGTCCTTCTCGCCGTAGCCGGTGACGTAGGACTGGCCGAGGGCGTTGCGGCCGAGGAGATAGTCCATCGCCTCCAACACGCCGGTGTGATAGCGCCCGTTGCCGGTCAGCTCCCCGGCGACGGCCAGGACGATCGCGTTGTTGCCGACCATGCTGTTGGAGCCCCAGACATACCCGTCCGCCGGGAGGGGAACGGCGTAGCCCTGCGCGGCCATCCGGGACAGGTAGCCGTCGGCGGCCGACGTCACCGAGGTGCGCACGCGCGCGAGGTCGGAGGCGGGCAGCCCGTTGGGGACGGTGGCCAGGGTGAGCCGGCCGAGGGCGGCGGTGTCGGCCCAGCCGAAGCCGTAGGGGGTGAAGGCGTCGGCGGAGGTGTGCCAGGACGAGGACGTCACGGCGTCCCGGTAGGTGCTCTCGCCGGTCGTCGCGTACAGCTCGGCGGCCGCCCAGTAGAACTCGTCCGTGACCCTGGTGTCGCCGTAGGCCCCGCCCCCGGTGCTGTCGGAATCCGGCGCGTACATCGCGGGGTTGGCCCGGGCCGCCGTCCAGGCCCGGCGGGCGGCCGCCAGGCAGCGGTCGGCGAAGGCCGCGTCGTACGGGCGGAAGACGCGGGCGCACTGGGCGGCGCTCGCCGCGAGGTTGAGGGTCGCCGCGGTGGACGGGCGGTGCAGCTCGCGCTGTTGGGCGTCCTGCTCCGGGCGGGTGGGGATGCCGGTCCAGTTGGCGTCGTGGATCTTGTGGAAGGCCATGCCCGCGTACGGCTTGCCCACGGGCACCTGCATCCGCAGCAGGAAGTCCAGCTCCCAGCGCGCCTCGTCCAGGACGTCCGGGGTGCCGTTGCCGCGTTCGGGGACGCGCAGGGTCGAGTCGCCCAGGGCGCCCGCCGTGCCCGCGCGTTGGGCCCGCTCGAAGGAGTTGACCACCAGCCAGGCGGAGATCCCGCCGTTGACGACGTACTTGCCGTGGTCGCCGGCGTCGTACCAACCGCCCCTGACGTCCTGGGTGTAGTCGCAGACCCCGGACTGGCAGGGGACGGAGGTGTCGCCCTTGTTCGGCGCGACGCCGAGGTGCCCGGCCGGGTGGGCGTAGGCGGAGCCCACCAGAGAGGCGTCGATGGCGATCCCGCTGCGCTGGTGGTAGAAGAACGCCATCGCGTCGGAGCGCAGCCCGTCGTAGAGGTTCGCGCGGATGTCGAACGGGTCGCTGGTGCTGCCGTCCGCGGTCAGGACATAGCCCGAGCCGGGGGTCTGGTACGACGAGAAGTCGGCGACCTGCACGGACTGGCCGGAGGGGGCGTCGGCGCCGCGCGGGGTGGTGGAACCGGAGGCGACCACGGTGCCGGCGGCGTTGCGCAGCTGCCAGGTGAGCGACTGGGCCGCCGTGGTGACGACCGTGGCGCGCTTGGGTCCCTCGGGCAGGTAACCGACCTGGTTGACGCGCACGGCGCTGGTCGCCGCGGCGGCGGTGGGGGCGGTCAGCACGCCACCGAGGAGGAGTGAGCTTGTCAGCAGGGCGACGGCGAGGGGCCTGCTGTGGTGACGTAGCGAGACGAACGTGGGCATCAGCGGCTCCTGATGGGGGATGTGCGCATGAGGTGGGAGCGCTCCCACTGGGAGCGTGGCATGGGCACGTCCACTCGTCAATCGGTGTGCACGCGGGAGCCGTGGGAGGCCCGCCCCGCACGCGGCGGGGCGGGCTCCGGTCACTGTCCGGGCGTGAGGATGTAGGTGTTGAGGGTGGTGACCGTGCTGAGCGGGGTGGGGGAGCCCAGGTCGTAGCGGTCCACGGCGAGGTAGGTGGGCTTCTTGCGGGCGGCGGGGGTGCAGAAGTTCTGGGCGCGGTTGAGGAGTTTGCCGTTGTCCGTCGTGGCGGTGGAGGCCATGGTGTAGTCACGGAAGTGGTTCATGACGAACAGGGGGTGGAAGGCGGACGAGTCGGTGGTGAGCGGTCTGTCGGTGCCCCAGCGGCTGTAGCAGGACCAGTCGGAACCGCCGATCCCGCCGCCCATGGACCAGTAGTTCTCCACGGTCCATTCGCGCTGGTACATCACCCCGAAGGTGTCCCGCGTGGTCCAGCCGTTCGCGGTGTCGCTCGCCCGGGTGCGGTCGCTGAAGATCAGCAGCTGTCTGCCGCGGGCGGCGAGATCGGCCATGGTGGGCCAGCCCTTGGTGGCCACGCCCTCCTGGTCGGGCCGGTAGAGCACGTCGTACAGCCCGCTGACCGAGGCGAGGGACGACTTCAGTACGTCGGAGGAGACGTAGTCCTCCAGGAACACCGTGACGAACTGGCCTGGGTGCGCCTTGAGGAAGTCGACCATCCGCTGGAGGTCGGTGGCCAGAGGCACGGGGTTGCTGACGCCGCCGCAACTGTTGTGGCACAGCACGGGCCGGCCCGAGACGGCGTAGTCGTCCAGCATGAAGCCGCGTACCCCGTCGTTCAGTTGCCGGCTGATGCCGTTGCTCTGGTTGGGGAACAGGCTGACCGGGAACGAGGCGAAGTTGCCGTCGGCACTGTTGGCGAAGGCGTTGTGCGAGGTCAGGAACGTGACCTGGTCCAGGGTGCGGGTGTCCCCGGAGGCCGCCGTGGTGGCGTAGGCGGCCGGGGTCAGATACCAGCGGGCCAGGTCGCCGGAGGAGCCGAGCTGTACGGCGGCGGAGTTCGAGGGCGCGGTGGTGAGGTACTGCGAGGTCCCGGGCGCGGAGACGGTGTACGTACCGCCGGCGGCGGCCGTGATCGTCCACGCGGTGCCGTCCGCGCCGCACGAGGCGGTGACCGCCGAGGTGCCGCTGCGGCCGAGACAGGTGCCGGACTCGTCGGCGTTCTGGAACTGGTAGCCGCCGCTGACCGCGACCGGGGTCCACTGCTGGTGGTCCTCGTTGCCCTTGGGGTTGTGGGCGGCGACGGTGCCGCCGCTGTCGGCCGCGTTCAGGCCGGTGACGTAGTTCTGGAGATAGACCGTGGAAGTGGGGACGGCGGCCGCGGCCTGGGCGGGGTGCAGGACGGGCAGGGTGAGGGCGAGCGCGGCTGTGCCGCACAGCGCGCGCAGGGGGTGTATGCGCACGGGGGGTCCTTTCTCCGACACTGAGGGTGGTGTGGCAGAGACATGACATATCTGAAGTGGGGGGCGCGTGCCAGGCCTGGCGCGTGAACTGTGGCCGCCTGTTCAGAGGTGCGGGCTGAAAGGTGGGCAAACGCGCCCCCCTCGGGGCCGGGGCGCCGTCAGCGTTGCCGGCCTTCGGCGCGTGTGCGCGGCGTGCCGACGAGTGAGTCGGCGAAGGCCAAGGACGTGGTGAAGCACTGCTCGACGTCCTCGTCCGACAGGCCCGCCCATGCGTGGTCGGCACCTGGAACGGGGCGGAAGTCGACGTGCGCGCCGGCCTGTTGGAGAGCCGCGGCGAGTTGCTCGCCCTGGGCGAGCGGGATGAGCGTGTCGTCGGTGCCGTGCAGGATGAGGAAGGGCGGGGCGTCGGCGGTGACGTGGGCGACCGGACTGGCGGCACGGGCGCGGTCCGGGGCCGCCGCGAGAGGCGCTCCGATGAGCTGGGCCTCGCGTGTCGTGGGGCTGGCGGGGTCGTAGGCGCCGGGTCGGGACTGGTCGGGCAGCGTGGTGAGGTCGGTGGGCCCGTACCAGGCGATGCAGCCGCGGACCGGGGCGGTGAGGGCCAGCAGAGCTGCCAGATGGGCCCCGGCGGATTCGCCCCAGGTGACGGTCCGGTCGGTGTCCAGGCCCAGCTCGTCGGCGCGGGCCTCCAGCCAGGCCATGGCGGCGGTGACGTCCTCCAGCTGGGTGGGGTGGACGGCCTCGCCGGTGAGCCGGTAGTCGAGGCTGGCGACTGCGAACCCGGCCTGTGCGAGGCGGGCGAAGGGACTGGGCAGCCACGTCCGAAAGCGCGGTCCCATGTCCGTACGGGTGCCCGTCCGCCAGCCGCCGCCGTGGAGGTAGACGATGACCGGCACCGCTCCTCGCGGCTTCTCGGGCAGCCACAGGTCGAGTTCCAGTGGCCGGATGCCCTCGGGGGCGGCGTAGACGACGCCGCGCAGCAGTTGTGCGCCCGGGGCGGGGTACGCGGCGGGTGGAAGCGGCAGTTGGGCGGGGGCGGGCGCGGCGAGAAGGGCGGCGAGCTCCGGCGACATGGGCATGGGCGGGCACTCTCTTCGAAGGGACGGGCGGAGCCGAGGGTGAGTTGGCGTGCGGGTCAACGCGGTGCGGTCGGCAGGCAGGTGCAGTGGGAGGGCGGTCCAGGGGCGGTGGGGGGCGGGGCCGGAGGGGTGCGGTGGCGGGCCACCCGGACGCCCAGCGCCGTGGCCGCGCGTTCCCCGACGCCGATGCCCAGGAGCCCGGTGAGCCCGAGCAGGGCCGGCGCCGGCGCCCTGAGGTCCCAGGCCCAGTAGAGGGCGCCCATCGCCAGACCGGCGGCGAAGGAGATCACGATGCGGCGGCCGTACGCGAAGGCGCGAGCCCGGCGCGCGGGCCTCACAGCTTCTCCAGCAGGCTCTGCCCGAGCAGGATGCCCAGCAGGCCGGCCAGCGCGACGGGCGGGGGAGCGGGGGCTTTGACGCGCAGTGCCGCGTACAGCACGCCGACCAGGGTCCCGGCCAGCAGCGCGTGGACGTACGCCATCGCGCTCAGTTCCCGGTGCGCCACTGGTGGTCGGGCAGGAACCGTACGTCGTACTCGCGCGGCACGGTGCCGAACTTGTGCGGCTCGGGAACGTACGGCCGCGCGGGCAGACCGAGTTCCTCGGTGGGTGTGCCGAGGTTCTCGAAGAACCGCTCGAAGGTGCCGCCCGGGCCGGCGGCCACACCGACGATCCGGCTGTGATGGCGCTCGATGCGGTAGGCGTGCGGGCAGTTCTTGGGTACGAATCCGAAGTCTCCCGCGGTGAGGAGCTTTTCGTACTGCTCGCCCTGGAGGTCCTCGACGAAGAGCCGGACCGCGCCGTCGGTGACGTAGAAGACCTCGTGGGTGTCGGCGTGGGAGTGGGCGGGGATGAGGTCGCCCCTGGGGCCTTCGACGGTGAAGAAGTTGAAGGCGTTCTCGGTCTGCTCGCCGCCCGCGTAGACGGTGACCAGGTCCGTGAACAGGTGCGCGCGGTCGCCCATGCCCTTCTCGATGAAGTACGGCTTGCCCGCCTCGGCGGGGATGCGGGAGCGGGGGCGATAGCGGGTGGCGAACTCCATGGTCATGGAAAACCTCCGGCAAGACGAGGAAGCAAGGATGTCAGGCTACCTGACATTATTGTGTTGGGGTGCCCCTCTGCGACGAAACCGGGTTTGCCGCCCGGGGCAGCCGGTGATCTGTTCCGCTGTGCTCGTCGGTGATCTGTCTCGCTATGCTCGACACCCCGTCCCGCCGAGGAGTCATGATCACGCCCGCGCCCAACCTGCCCCAGCTGTTGACCGAGGCCAAGCGGTGGTTCGACGACGCGTTGCTGGCCAGCATGGAGGCCGCGGGGGAGCAGCCGGTGACCGTCGCCCAGGCCGCCGTCTTCGCCACCCTGGACGAGGACGGCACCACGATCTCCGAGCTCGCCCGCCGGATCGGCGTCACCCGCCAGACCGTCCATCAGGCCGTGCACGGCCTGATCGGCATGGGCCTGCTGGAGCAGGTCCCCGACCCCGCCTCCGCCCGCAGCCGTCTGATCCGGCCCACCGGGGAGGGGGTCCGCGTGCATCACCGGGCCCAGGCCGCGCTCGCCGTGATCGAAGGCGTGCTGGCCGAACGCATCGGCACCGCCGCCGTCGACGCGCTGCGGCAGGCGCTGGCCGTCTCCTGGGGGGAACCGCCCCTGGTGCGGGCTCCCTGAGTTCCTGGGAGCGTTGCCTCCGCGGCGGACTCAGGTGGACACCTCGGCATGCCCCTCGGCAGGTGTGCTCGTGGAGCGTGTCGACCGTGTAGGTGTGTGTGTTCCAGTCCCCGCGGTCACGGTGCCGCCTGTCGGGAGGCGAAATTCTGCCTCGGTGCCTGGAGGGATCGGTGCCGTGCGGGTGAACTGCCTGTCCTCCAGGAGCCATTGGCTTGCTGCGCAATCGTGCGGCGACGTGCCGGGCTCACCTCCGCGTCCGGGCCGGGCCAGAGAAATGGCGAGGCGCCGGTATCCGGCTTCGCTCGCGTGCGGATGGGGGAGACGAGCCGGCCGGCTGTGCGGGCACTGAGCGGGGCGGTGTCGGGTCGAGGCCCGCGCGCACGAGGGTGGCCTGGATGTCGGGGCGATCGTGCCGTCGGCGGTGAGGTACTCGCGCTGCCAGGAGCGGTCCCGGGCGCCCTCGGTGATGCGGTGGTGGTGGGCCTCGTCGGCCCGGCGCCGGAGCGGAACGGCGGTGCGGATCAGCGGGGCAGCAGATCGGCCGAGCGATGCAGGTAGGCGGTGGCCACGTCGGCGTGGTGGTGACGGCTCTGCCGTCCTCCCTGTTCGTCCCGCCCCTGCGTGCCCCGGAGAGGGAGGATCTGCGGGCCGAGCCGCATCCGGTCTGAGGGCGTGGGCTGCGGTGCCGTGTCTGGTGCCGGGGATAGCCGATCGGGGCGGGGGCGCCGTCAGGTGAGCGGCTCCGGGGCGGGGAGGCGACAGCTCACGCGTGGGCCTCATCGGCGCGGCCGCCGCACCGTCGAGGTCGCCGCCTCGGACCGTCGTACTCCGTACGAAGGCAGCGCGGCGGTATCCGGCCCGGAGTCCGGACCGGACACCAACCAGCGCGTCGTACGGTCGTCAGTTCGTGCCCTGGGACCGGCGGCGGCGCACGATGACGAGCGTGCCCGCACCCGCGACCAGGGCGGCGCCGGCCGCGGCACTGAGCGGCAGCGTCGAGGAGCCGGTCTCGGCAAGATGACCGCCGTCCGGCGTCGTCCCGTCGCCGCCGGTCGACGACGACCCGCCCGCCGAGCTGCTCGGGGCACCGGACGGGCTGCTCGTCGGGCTGCTCGTCGGACTACTCGTCGGGCTGTTCGTCGGGCCGGTTGGCACCCCGCCCGTGACGTCCAGCGTGATGGCGGCCTTGTCGTTCTCCTTGTTGGGGTCGAACGGCCGTGCTTCGCTGCTCAGCGCCACCGACCCCGTGGCGTCCGGCACGCGCTTCTCGATCTTCAGTTGGAAGGTGTAGGTCTCTCCGCTGCCCTCGTGGAGCGACCGCATGCCGCAGACATACGCCGCACCCCTGGCCTGGCAGAACTGGCCGCGCTTGACGACGGACGTGCCGGCGGGAGGTGTGATGCGGACGCTGACGGCCTTGTCCCCCTCCCTGGGCCAGACCCAGGCCGGCCCGGCGTTGGTGAACGTCGCCTTCATCGTCACCGTGTCACCGACGCTCCCCTTCAGCGCGTCACCCGTCACTTGGTAATCGGCCGTGTTGACGGCCGTGACCGGCACGTCGACAACGCTCCTCGAGCCCGCGCCCCCGGCCGGTGCCTGGACCAGTGTCACCGCCGGCGCGGTGCCCGCCACCGGTTCGGTGCCGTTGTCGTCAGCCGCGGGCTGGACGCCCTCGACCCGCACACGTAGCTCCTCGTTGAGCGCGCGGTCCAGCACCTTGACGCCCACGGGCTTGTCCGTGGTGTAGACGGCGCCCGGCTCCACCGCCTGGTCGAACGCGCACGCCGCCGTCCATCTCTCGGGCATCTCGTCGTAGGAGGGGATGTGCTGCACGAGGCAGTTGGAGGGCACGGCCGCGAAGTCGAGGCCCCGGGTGACCGAGTAGGAGACCCACACCTTCTCGGCGGTTGCGACGCCCTTGTTCGCCACGGTGGCCCGCACGTCGAAAGCGCCCCCCGGCTTGACCCCGTCGATCGCCTGGATGCCGCCCGCGACCAGTTCGGGCCCGGGTTCATCGCCGAAGGCGGCGGGAGCCGCGGCCAGCGCGATCAGGCAGGCGGCGCCCAGGACGCCGACAGCGGTACGAGAGGCGCGGCGGTGGCGCGGGGGCATGAGCATGGGGAGATCCTCTGGTGAGACGTGGTAAAGGGACGGTGCCTGCGAGGAGGCCCAGTCCTTCGCTCGCTAGACTCCCGCCGCAGTCGCAGGGTTGCACGGTCGGTGCCACTTCCGTTCAGCGGGTCACATCCACGTGCCGGCGCGTGACACCGGTCCCGGTTGCGAGGTCATCGGAGGTCACCTCGGCCGTCCGGCGGCCGAGCCGCCGTGGGCCGCCGTCGGCAGCCGGCGTTCCGTACGGCTCCCGGTGGCGCGGCGCGGCGTCTCGCACTCACGCCTGTCATCGGCTCCGGCCGGCCAACTGCGCGGCGCGCGGTGGTCGTTGGGGTGGGGGAGGGGAATGATGATCCGCCGTGTCCGAGGCGTGTGTCGGCCACTCCTTGCTCGTTCACCGTTCATCTATCGGCTCGATCCTCCACACACGCGGCGCGGTCGCGCGGCGGAAGGCAGCCGCAGCAGGCAGCGGCAACCAGGAGGCGTCATGGGTCACGGACATCACCACCACAGACACGACCACGAGCACGGTCACAGTCACGCGCAGGAGGCGGCCCCCGCCCTGCCCGCGGCCTTCGACACCTCCGTACCCGACGATGCCCTCACCCCGGAGCAGCGCTCCCGTCGCACCCTGCTGCGCCGGGCCGGACTGCTCGGCGCGGGGCTGGCCGCCGGGAACGTACTCGGCGGCGCCACGTCGGCCGCCGCCGCAGCGCCCGGGGCCGCCCCCTCCGGCGGTCGGCGATCGCACGGTTTCCTGTGGCTGGCCGGCGATCACCACATCCACACCCAGTACAGCAGCGACGGCAAGTACCGTGTCGTCGACCAGGTCCGCCAGGGCGCCCGCCACGGTCTGGACTGGATGGTCATCACCGACCACGGCAGTGCGACGCACGCCAGGATCGGCGTCGACAAGGTGAACCCGGACATCCAGCAGGCCCGGGCCGCCCACGAGGACACGCTCGTCTTCCAGGGCCTGGAGTGGAACATCCCGGCCGCCGAGCACGGCACCGTCTTCGTGCACCCCGGCAAGAACGAGGTCGCCGTCCTCAAGCAGTTCGAGACGGACTACGACGGCAGCGTGAAGGGCGCGAGCGACTCCACGCCCGCCAACGAGGCGCTGGCCGTCGCGGGTCTGAACTTCCTCGCCGAACAGGTGCGGCGGCGCAAGGTGAAGGACGCGCTGATGCTCGCCAACCACCCGGCGCGGCGCGGTGTCGACTCCCCGCACGAGATCCGCGGCTGGCGGGACGCGACCGGCACGGGCCGCCAGATAGCGGTCGGGTTCGAGGGCGCCCCGGGCCACCAGGCCGCCGGTCTCCCCGGCCCGCTCGGCATGGCCCGCGCCCGCGGCATCTACGACAACAGTCCCAGCGCCGCCTCCTTCGCCGGCTACCCGCTGGAGAGCTACCGCACCTGGGGCGGCTTCGACTGGATGACCGCCACGGTCGGCGGACTGTGGGACAGCCTTCTCGCCGAGGGCAAGCCGTGGTGGATCACCGCCAACAGCGACAGCCACCAGGTCTACGGCGACACCGCGGTGCGGGGACCCGGCGGAGACTTCAACGCCAACGGCCGGTACGAGGACCCGGTGTACGGCGGCAAGATCGACATCACCCAGGGCGACTACTGGCCCGGCCAGTACAGCCGTACGCATGTCGGCGCCGACGGGTTCTCCTACGCCGCGGTGATGGACGGCATCCGCGCGGGCCGCGTCTGGGTGGACCACGGCGGGCTTCTCAGCGGTCTGGACGCCAGGGTCTCGGGCGGCGGCCGCTGGGCCACACTGGGCGGAGCCCTCCATGTGAAGAAGGGCGCGAACGTCACGCTGACGGTCGATGTGGCGTTGGCCGGAGGCCCCAACTGGGCCGGTTTCGTGCCCACGTTGGCACGCGTGGACGTCATCCGGGGCGCGGTGACAGGTCCCGTCGCGGACAAGGACACGTTCACCGCCCCGACGGCGCAGGTGGTCCGCTCGTTCGAGGTGGACAAGTCCTCCGGCGTGGTCCGGCTGACGTACCAACTCGGCCGCGTGGAAGACCCGTTGTACGTCCGTCTGCGGGGCAGCGACGGCAACCGGTCCGCCGTCGGTGCGATGGGTGCGGCGGTCGACCCGGCGGGTCCGGCGATCGACGTCGTGGGTGACGCGGACCCGTGGCTCGACCTGTGGTTCTACTCCAACCCGATCTGGGTGCTGCCGTCGTGACGCGCTACGCCCTCACCGTGGACCCCGGTGTGCGGGATCTGCGTGCGGCCGATCACGTGCTTCAGGAACTGGCTGCCGAACTTGCCCTCACAGACGGCGTGTTCGGCTGCACCCACCTGGTGCGGGGAGACCGGCCGCGCGTCGTTCTCTCGCTCGTCCTGCCGGTCGGGCCGCTCGCGGGCACCGTCGAGGAGCGGCTCACGGCCCGGGGTCTGGAGGTGCGGGGCGGTGTGCCGGACGCGGTGGGCCGTGCGGTGCTGTATCCGGGGGGCGCCGCCCTCACCGGCACGCTGACGGTCGCGGATCTGCTCGCGCGCTCCGCGATCGACCGGGTGGCGGTACTGGGTGCCCCCGGTCCGCCCGACCCCGGTACGTCGCTCGTCACGCGCGACCACGTGCGCCCGCAGTGGCAGGACGGGGAGCTCGTACTGACGGCCATGCCGGCGGCCGGGGGCGCCCTCGTGCCGTTCGAGGTGCCGGAACCGACCCCGTGCTGCGCTGACCACTGACAATCGGGCCGTGGCGGCGGCGGTCCACCGGCTCACCGTCCTCGCCCTGGCCCCGACCACCGGCCGTCATGTCACCGCGGAACAGGGGTACTTGAACGGTCATGACTGTGCCGAAGCCGTTGAAGATCGCCCTGCTGGTAGTGCTGACCTACGCCGTTATCGTGCTGTTCATGCACTACCGAAGGGAGGGCATGGACTGGGGACCGGCGCTCCTGATCGGTCTGCTCGCAACGCCGCTGGCCCTCCTGGCGTCCTGGGGACGGGATCGCCTGAACGGCAAGGCGAGAGAGGCGGGGCTGCGGGCGCGGGCCCGCCGTCGAGGCGAGACGACCGAGTGACGCCTGCTTCATCGGTACGCGCCGACTGACGGCTGCGTGATCCGTATGTGGCGAGTGATGCCTGCGTGATCCGTGTGCGTGGGGGTGCGTGCTACCTAACGGCGGCACCTCGGCCCAGGCCGCAGCCCGGCACCCGCGCCGGTTGTTCCGGGCGGGGTGCCGGGTGGTGTGGTGAACCGAATGCGGGGTCAGAGGGGTGATCGGCGCCTGGAGGCGGTGACCAGTTCCGCGACCGTGGCGAGCTTGGTGCGCGGTCTGCCGTCGCGTCCCCCGCGCAGGCGCTCGGCCCGGTCGATGGCGGCCATGCCACGGGCGTCCACGACATGCGGCGCGCGACGGCGGGCCAGGCGCGAAAAGGACTTCGGCGCGTGACCCGGTGCGCGCAGAACGCCCTCCACGGCATCGGCGAGCAGACTGCCGACGGTTTCGGCGGCGCACGTCCGGTTGGCGCCGATACCCCCTGACGAGCCGCGCTTGATCCATCCGACGACGTAGGTGCCTGGCAGCCCGGTCACGCGCCCCTTGTCGTGGGGCACGGTTCCGGTCGCCTCGTCGAAGGGCAGACCGGGCACCGGTGCGCCGCGGTAGCCGATGGCCCGCACCGCCGTCGTGGCGTGCAGCAGTACGTCGCCATTCGCACCGCTGACGCGCACGGCCCGCACCCTCGCGTCGTCGGTGCCGACGAACTCCGCGGGCGCGGAGTGGAAGCGCAGGACGATACGGCGGCCCGGGGCAGGCGGTTGTGCCCAGTCGACCTTCTCGCGCCGTACGTCACGCAGGAGCGCGGCGGGCTCGTGCGGCCCGGCCGTGTCGATGGCGTCGGCGATGCGCGGGTCATGCTCGTCGACGACCAGGCGCACACCGGGCAGCTGGGTCAGGGCGAGCAGCTCGGGGCGGGTGCAGGCGGCGTCCTGCGGGCCGCGGCGTCCCAGGAGCACGACCTCGCGGACGGTGGCGCCACGCAGGGCACGCAGCGCGTGGTCGGCGATGTCGGTCCCGGCGAGTTCCTCCGGGTCCGTGACCAGGATCCGGGCCACGTCGAGGGCGACATTGCCGTGGCCGACCACGACGACGCGCTCGGCGGACAGGTCGACCGCGTCGGGCGCGATGTCCGGGTGGGCGTTGTACCAGGCCACGAACGTCGTGGCGGACACGCTGCCCGCCAGGTCCTCCCCGGGGATGCCGAGCCGCCGGTCGGCGGAGGCTCCGACGGCGTACACCACGGCGTCGTGATGGGCGGCGAGCTCCTCCGCCGTCACGTGCTCCCCGACCTGAAGCCCCAGCAGCATCCGCACCCGGGGGTGGGTGTGGAACCGCGCGAACGTGTCCCCGATCCCCTTGGTCCCCGGGTGGTCGGGAGCGACGCCGTACCGGACGAGGCCGCCCGTCACCGGCAGCCGGTCGATGAGCGTGACCTCGGCGTTGGTGTGCAGCAGCAGGTCCTGGGCGGTGTACATGCCGGCCGGTCCCGTGCCGACGACGGCGACACGCAAGGGACGGAAGTCGGCCGGCAGGGCGCGGTCGAACGTCGGGCTGTCCCAGGCGTGGAAGTTCGGGCTGCCCTCGGCGGGTTCGGGCGCCGGGGCATCGGCGAAATAGGCGGCGTTGATGTCGACGTACGCCTTCTGCGGGCCGGTGAGTTCGTCCACGGGGAAGATGGCGTCGACGGGGCACGCGTCGGCGCACGCGCCGCAGTCGATGCAGGCCCTGGGGTCGACGTAGAGCATCTCGGTGCTGCCGAAGGCCCGTTCCCGCGGTGTGGGGTGGATGCAGTTGACCGGGCAGACGGCGACGCAGGTGGCGTCGGCGCAGCAGGTCTGAGTGATCGCGTAGGTCATGGGGTCCGCTCTGCTCGGCAACGCTGCCGTCGGGTCGGTCAGATCAGGTGGGCACGCTTGTAGAACGCCAGGGCCGGCTTGGTCAGCAGCCCGGTCGAGGCCAGGAACTCCATCAGGCCGGCGCAGCTCGAGCGCATCATCGCCTTGTGGTGCTCGTTGGCGCGTGCCTCGGCGAGAGCCCGCTCGGAGTCCAGTCCGGCGTTGGCGTACACGGACTTGTTCACCATGCTCGTCACGATGACGTAGGCCGCCACGGCGATCACGAACGCGTGGATGTGGCGGCGCACCCGCCCCGCCTTCGCCAGGTGACGGCGCGTCTCCTCGCGGGCGAACTTCATGTGGCGGGACTCCTCGACCACATGGATGTTGTTGATGGTCCTGACGAAGGGCACGACCCGCTCGTCGCGCATCCAGTCGCGCTGCATGACGTCGAGGACCTCCTCGGCGACGAGGATCGCCGCGTAGGCGGCCTCGCCGAACGCCAAGGTCTTGAAGGCCCTGCCCAGTTCGATCGCCACCCGGCGCGGTCGGTAGGCCGGTGCCTGGAGCTTCTTGGCGCCGCGGGCGAACATGATCGAGTGCCGGCACTCGTCCGCGATCTCGGTGAGGGCCCACTGGACCGTCTCGTCGGTGGGGTCCTTGGCGTAGACGTCGCGGAGGATCAGCTGCTGGAGGATCATCTCGAACCAGATGCCGGTGCTGGCGACGGAGGCGGCTTCCTGCCGTGTCAGCTCCTTGCGCTGCGCGTCGGTGAGCTCGTTCCAGTACGAAGTCCCGTACAGGGTGCTCCATTCCGGGCTGGCGCCGTGGAAGTCCTTGTCCAGCGGGGTCTCCCAGTCCACCTCGGTGAGGGGGTCGTAGGAGAGTGTCGCGGCCGAGTCGAGCAGTCGGCCGGCGACCTCGCCGGCCGGAGTGCCGCGCTCGACTCGCGGCCGGGCGGTGCTGCTTGCCATGCTCCCAACTCCTCAGTCTCGATGACGGACCGTCTTCGTCTGTCGGGCTTCGTCTGTGGTGCGTGCGATCGCGGGGCCTCCGGCAGCGTCCCGAAGCGGGAGGAGGTCTCCCTTGCGTTCACGCGCGGGCGCGGAGGGCCGCCGGGCCACCCCGCGGGCGTGACCTGCTCAAGGGCAGCGTGCGGTACGGGTTCCCCACCCGCTCCCTTGTTAGACGGAATGTATAACAAGGGAGTGGGCTGGGCCTACCCCCGAGTAAGTAAGAGTCCGCGGGACTGTCCGCCGACGCCGCGTTGTCAGTGGTGGGTGCCATGCTGACCTGCATGGACTGGTCGCAGATCATGCGGGGCCGTGTGTACGGCGCCGACCACGACGATGCCGGGCCCCGGCCGGACCGTGACTACGCAGAACTGGTCGGGGGGCCGCTGGACGGACTGTTGCTCGACATCACCGGCCGCCCCGAGCGGGAACTGCGGGAGGGCGTGCAACTCCCCACGGAGATAGGGGCCCACGGCCCGGGCGGCCGCGCGCTGTACGTGCTCCGCGCGGCGGACGACAGGCACCTGGACTGGCGTGGCGACAGCCCTTGACCGGATGTCCACCGGTGATCCGAAGTCCGCCGGTGATCCGACGCCGGTGATCCGAAATCCACCGGTGACCCGAAGTCCACCGGTGATCCGAAGTCTGCCGATTGCGTCCGCCGCCGCGTTCCGTGTTCGGCTCGCAGGCAGATTCCGCGTTCGGGCCGCCGCCGGACCCGCCGACCGAACACGGCCTGCACCGAGTGGTCACCAGACCTTCACCTGGTGCGGGTCCGGGGTGGCCTTCGGTGGGAACCCGGCCGCTCACCCACCAGGAGGGAACCGGACCGTGTTCGCTGTTGCCGTTGTTCTGCTGCCCGCCCTGGGTGTGCTGTTGTACGCCATGGACCGAGTCGAGGGCTGGCTGTCCGCCGGACCGCCGACGGCCCGCCACGCCCGCCGCCGCCACCTTCGACTGGTCCACGACGCCGACTCGTCCGTCGACGAGCGCAGTCCCTCTCCGCGGGAGACGCGGCACATCGAGGCGGCGTGACGCTGCCGCAAGGCAGGTCATGATCGGGGCCGCCCGCCCCGGCACGGGGTTCGCACGTCACCCCCCGTCGAGCTCTCCGGCACCACTGCGGGGAGCTCGGCCCCTTTCCGGGCAGGATTTTTGGCGCGCATGCCTGATGAGGAGTACCGGGCGCCACATGCCCCGGAGCCACGGCGCGGGGCACGGCGGAGTACCCCCAGATCAACTCAAGGACGGTTGGGTCTCTGCCGCGGGGTTACTCGGGCGACATGAAGCTGCATCTTCCAGGGCGTAAAGAGCATCACGGCAGCGACGAGGCTCCACGCGAGGTCCCGCCGCCGGAAGAGGCGGGCCCCGGGCCCGACGTGGAGCGGCGAGCGCCGGATACACCGACGGAGCTGCCGAAGACAGCGTGGGGTGCGGTGCTGAAAGGCAGCCTGCGCGAGTTCAAGGACGACGAGCTGACCGACCGGGCCGCGGCGCTGACCTACTACGGTCTGTTGTCGCTGTTCCCGGCTCTGCTGGTCCTGGTGTCCATGCTCGGTCTCACCGGCAAGTCCGCCACGGAAACGGTGCTGAAGAACCTCCAGCAGTTCACCCCCGGCTCCGCCCGCACCATCATCACCGGTGCTGTCGAGCAGCTGCAGAACAACGCCGGGGTCGGCTCACTCATGGCGATCATCGGCATCGTCCTGGCGGTGTGGTCGGCATCGGGGTACGTGGCCGCGTTCATCCGGTCCGCCAACCGGGTCTACGACATGCCGGAGGGGCGCCCCATCTGGAAGATCCTTCCGGTACGGGTCGGTCTGACGGTCGTCCTGCTGGTGCTCGCCGTCATCAGTTCGCTGATCGTCGTCTTCACCGGCACCCTGGCCAGTAAGGCGGGCAAGGCACTCGGGATCGGTGACAGCGCCCTCACGGTGTGGTCCATCGCCAAGTGGCCCGTGCTGGTGATCCTGGTCACGATCATGATCGCGCTGTTGTACTGGGCTACCCCGAACGCCCGGGTGAAGGGCTTCCGGTGGATCACGCCCGGCAGTTTCCTCGCCCTGGTGATCTGGCTGATCGCGTCCGCCGCCTTCGCGTTCTACGTCGCCAACTTCGCCTCGTACAACAAGACCTACGGCACCATGGCCGGTGTCATCGTCTTCCTGATCTGGCTGTGGATCAGCAACCTGGCGATCCTGCTGGGCCTGGAGTTCGACGCCGAGACCGTCCGGCAGCGGGCGATCGCCGGCGGTATGCCGGCCGACCAGGAGCCCTACACCGAGCCGCGCGACACCAGTAAGTGGGATGAGGAAGACCTGAAGCGGCTGGACGAGTCGTGACCACACGCAGCGCGTGCGACGAACCGAACCGGACGGACAGGGCTGCTCAGCCCGGGGAGCTTGGGGACAACCGCAGATCATGAGGCTGCTGACGGGCCTGGAGAAGGCCGATCGGGAACTGACACAGCGAGCCGCTTCCCAGACCCCACCGGGCCTGGCGAAAGCGCTGTCGGCGGTGGAGGAGTGCGCGGAGAGCTCGAAACTGTGGTGTGGCGCCGCGATCGCCATGGCATGGCTGGGCGGGTGGCGGGGGCGCAAGGCCGCGGCCGCGGGTCTGGGCGCGCTGGTGATGGCGCAGGTGGTGTCGAACGGTGTGGGCAAACAGCTCGCCGACCGGCCCAGGCCGCCCGTGGAGTGGATTCCGCACGACGAGGTGGAGGACCGCCCCGACTCTTCGTCGTTCCCTTCCGGACATACGGCGGCCGCGGTCGCCTTCACCGCCGCCGTCGCTCCCACATGGCCGGCCGCGGGCGCGCTGTGCGCGGTGCCCGCGGTCATGGTGTCCGTGGAACGGGTGCAGTCCGGCGCCCATTATCCCAGCGACGTGGCCGCCGGCGCCGCCATCGGCCTGGCCAGCGCCTGGCTGGCGCACCGCGCCCCGTCTCTCCTTCTGCGCCACTGGCTGTAGCACGAGAGCCAGCGGCTGGACATAAGGGAAGGGGCTTCCATCGAGGTCGGCCGAGTGCGCGGAGCCGTTCTCGGGAGCCCTACGAGTTCCTGCGAGTCCTTGGGATTCGGCACGAGGTGGCTGATCGGCTCGGGGTCGTCTGCTCTAGACGGCCCCGACATCGGTCAGGGCGCTTTCCGGCTCGTTCCCGAGGGCGATGCGGGCGCTGACGCGCTTGCCGACCGACGTGGGCTGGGCGTCGAAGCCATGGGCGACGGCCATCACGATCTCAAGGCCGTGCCGTCCGATCCGGCCCGCGTCCGTGGCGCTGGCCACCGGCAGCGTCGGCTCGGAGTCGCACACCACCACTTCGACCAAGCCGTCGACGATCCGCAGCTCCATGAGGACCGGGCCGGGCGCGTATTTACGGGCATTGGTGACCAGCTCGCTCACCACCAGCTGGGTGACGTCCTTGGCGCGCTGCGACACGGACAGCCCGTGCTCGACCTGCGCGCGCATGAGGAAATCGGCCGAGAGGCGACGGGCTTCCGCGATGCAGGTGCTGTTCCCGTCCAGGGCCACCGCGGTCTGGACAACGTGATCGTCCGTAACGGTAGCGTCCTCACCCCCAGGGAAGCTGTCCACGTCCACTTTGCCCCTTCTCGCCCTGTTCATACATCCGTGCGTACCCGAACCAGCCCGAGGCACGCTCACCGCCGCTCCCGCTCCCGCTCCCGTTGCCCGGCTGCGATGCCGCCGCCGCTGCTGCCGGTCGGGCGAGCACCTGCTGGAATCCACCCCCCATACATTCAAGCTCGGATCAGAAGATACCGAGGGCTTGCTCCTCCCGGGCTCGACCGTTCCAGGCCGACTCCTGGGCACGGGGTGTGATCCCTTGTGCAGACGCCCTGTGCGGCGGCGCGGTTTCATCCAGCGGGCGGTTCCGGGACCTGGGTGGGGCCATGACGGTCGAGTGTGTCTTCCAGCGAGGCGCGGACCTCTGGGGGGATGTCGCCCTTCTGCCCCCAGATCAGGATCAGCTCCGCGACGTTGCGGAGCCTGATGTTGGTGTGCTGGGAGACCTCCTTGAGGACGTTCCAGCCCTGCTCCGGGGTGACCCGGCCGAGGGCGATCATCATTCCGATGGCCTGGTCCACGACGGCATGCGAGGCGATGGCCTGCTTGAGCTGCTGGACTTCCTCTTGCAGCTGGCAGACGCGGTCGGTGTCGCTGTCGCGCTCGTGGTCGCGCTCGTGCTCGTTCTCGCGCTCGTGGTCGCCGGACAGTCTGTTCGTCGTCGATGTCACACGTCCATCGTGGTCACGGCTGTGGATCGGTGCCACAGGGGCGGCTCCGCCGTGGACAGGAACGGTGAATTTCCCTGTGTGTCTCCGGCTGCTCAGCCCCCGGAGGCGCTGAGCAGATGGTCAAGCAGCTCAGGGGCGCAGCCCTGGAGGCGACGGTGCAAGCCGAACACCCGCCTGGCGCCGGGCGCGGCGCGCCCGTCAGGGACCCGTGGCCACAGGAGGGGACCGACATCTTCGGCAGTCACGGCAAACACAGGGTTATCTCTGCTCAATCCGGGTTACCCGAACAGCGTGGCCTTCCGGGCAGCCGCGGCGGCGCTCTCGGCAGGCTTCTTCCGGGGTGTGTCCGGCGGTGTGGGGCTGCCGACACACAACTGCCGGCCCGCTCAGCAGGTCCGAGCGGGCCGGCTCGGGCGAGCCGTGCCCCCGACGTCCTGCGGAAGTGCGCCGACCGATCCGCAGTACCCCACCCCTTCGGCAACCCAAGGCGCTCAGAGCGCTGCCGATACCTCCACAACGACCCCGCACCTGACCGAGCCGTTCATCACGCGCTGATTGACCGCCGACCCCGCCCCGAGTCGGCTGACGCCAACCCCCTCGCGGCCATGGCGGGCCGCATCGCCGACGCCGAGGTCTGCGCCCGAACCACTCCTCCGCGGCCAGGGGCGGCTCGAGGATCGCCTCGCACGTCCAGTCGCCGCCGCTGACCCAGACCGCGACACGCACACCGAAACGGCACGCACACGTCGACCGGTTCGCCCACCACTCAAGCGTCGCGATGCCCTCGTAGCTGTCCACCGGCCAAGTATCGCGGGCACGTGCCTCCCCTCGGCCCTGGCCCGCGGTGGTTCCGTCGGGACGCCGTCCGTGTCCGGGTCAGGGGGTGAAGACCTGCTCGAGGCGGTCGATGGCTCCGTCCGCGCCGAGGTGGTACTGGAAGACCAGGCCGCTGTCGGGGTGGGCCTCCAGCCAGTCCAGGAACTCCTGGACACCGATGGGCTGGTTCTCGGTGCTGGCCACAATGGGGTTGGTGACGGTGATGTACGCCGCCTGGTCCATGGGCAGATAGGTCTCCTTGCCGACCGTCTCGAACGGTGCGCCGTCCGAATCGGGTGTGCCGCAGCCCCAGTTGCCGTGGCGGAAGATCAGGCTCAGAGCCCCGCCCTCGGGCGTGTAGCGGTAGACGGCGATCTCGTCCGGTGAGATGGGCATCTTGTGATCGCAGCCGTCGTCCTCGCCACCGCTCCCGGCGGCGATCGGCGAGCCCGTGGGCGACACCGCCGGAGAGGTGGCGGACGCCTTGCTGTCGGGCGACGCCGAGGTCTTCCCTGCGGGCAGCGCTTTGGCGGACGCGGACGCCGACGCGGTCGCCTCGGCGCTCTTCTCGCCCTTGGCCGGCGAGGGAGTGACGGCCGGCGTCGTACTGTCCGCGTCAACGGAGGTGGGGGAGCAGGCGGAGAGCGCCAGGACGCCGGCCGCCCAGGCACTCAGGGCGAGCGTCCGGAACGCGATCCGTCTGCGGCGATGCGTGGTCATCATGATGTGTCCCCCAAGGTGGTGGCAGCGGTCACCTGCGCGACCGCGTGAGCTGGAAGACCATATTCAGCCACACTGCCGGGTTCTCGATCACCCTGGCACCGTCCGTTGCGAAGCGGTGACCAGACCGACGCAATCCGAAAGGGCACCGGTGGCCCTGCCATTGGCCAAGACCTCGGCGCTCTAGGGAGTGTTGTCGTCGGCGCGCTCCTCCTCGGGGGTGCGGCGGATGCGCCAGACGCCGAAAGCGGCTCCGAGGACCCCGCCCACCACGGCCGCCACACCCGCCCCCACGTCGCTGCCTGAGAGCCCTACCACCAGCAGACTGGCCAGGAGGGACCCGAGCAGCACATACATGAAGACGATGAACCCCATGGCCAGATGACGGTCCCGCAGCGGGGCCATGCCCCCGCTCATCCTCTCGCTCCTCGAGCGCGGTCCGCGCGGAGAGCCGCCACGGCAGGTCGGCGTCGTTGCATGAGGCTCCTCGATTCGTCGTCTCAGGTAAGTCGTCCTCCTGACGTGTGTCCCGCAACGGCCGCGACAACCCGGCGCCACGACGGGTCGTGTCAGCACGACGACCGGGTCGCACCTCCGCTCAAGGCCGCCGCAAGGCACGTTCCCCGGTTGGCGCGCCCGTGCGCTCATCGTGGCGCCGGTACGGCGTCGGCACGCGTGCAGGCGCCCGGTGCCCCGCCGTCGGCCTGGCACAACTGGTGGGACGTCAGGCGGGGTAGGCGTGGGTCTGGGCAGCCTTGACGGTCGCCCAGACCTCGGCGCCCGGGTGCAGGTCGAGTTCGGCGGCGGCGATCGTGGTGAGGTCGGCGGCCAGCGGCAGCTCACCGGTGAGGGCGGCACGGATCTGGTCACCGTGGGTCTCCAGGCCTGCCACTTCGCAGCGCCAGAGGTTGCGGGCGCTGGAGCCGGTGGGGCGTTCGCGGTGCAGGGTGACCGCGCTGGGCGGGAAGGCGACGAAGACCGGGCCGGTGAGGTTCTCCGTGGTCGTGACCTCGGCGGCGCCGTCCACGCGGACCGCGTGGCCGTCCGCCTCGCCCCGGTAGAGGTTGAGTCCGACCAGATGCGCGATGTAGTCCGTACGAGGGTGACGGGCGATGTCGGCGGGCGCGCCCTCCTGGACGACGTGCCCGTCCTCGATGACGACGAGCCGGTCGGCGAGCACCATGGCGTCCAGCGGATCGTGCGTCACGAGCACGGCGACCGCCTCGAACTCCGCCAGGTGGCGGCGGAGTTGGGCGCGCACCTCCAGCCGGGTGCGCGCGTCGAGTGCGGCCAGCGGCTCGTCGAGCAGCAGCAGGCGCGGACGGGTGGCGAGAGCGCGGGCGAGTGCCACCCGCTGCGCCTGGCCGCCGGAGAGCCGTCGGGGCTTGGCGGACTCGTGTGCCGAAAGGCCCATGCGTTCCAGCCATACGGCGGCCTCGGCGCGGGCTTCCGCCTTGCTCGCGCCGTGGCATCGCGGACCGAAGGCCACGTTGTCGAGCGCGGTGAGATGCGGGAAGAGCAGGTAGTCCTGGAAGACGACCCCGACAGGGCGCGACTCGGGCGGTGTACGGTCCAACTCGGCTCCGTCCAGGCGCAGATGCCCGTCGGTGAGCGGGGTGAGCCCGGCGAGGGCGCGCAGCGCGGTCGTCTTGCCGGCGCCGTTGGGCCCGAGGAGCGCGACCACGTCACCGGGGGCCGCCGTGAGTGCCACGTCGAGGCGGAAGGAGCCCCGTTCGACCACGAGCCGGGCGTCGAGTCCGTCACCGGCGGGGGCGCCGACGTCATGGCGCGCGGTGCGCTCGGGGCGGGTCATGAGGTGGTCATCCAGCGGTCACGCAGTCCGGCCAGCACCGCGATCGACACGGCGAGCAGGACCAGGCTGAGGGCGATGGCGGTCTCCGGGTCGTTCTGGAGGGCGAGGTAGACGGCGAGCGGCATGGTCTGCGTGCGGCCGGGGAAGTTGCCGGCGAAGGTGATCGTCGCTCCGAACTCGCCGAGCGCACGGGCCCAGGCGAGCACGGCGCCCGCCGCGATGCCGGGGGCGATCAGCGGCAGGGTGACCCGGCGGAACGCGGTGAAGCGGGAGGCGCCCAGGGTCATCGCGGCCTCCTCGTAGCGCGGGTCGGCGGCGCGAAGTGTGCCCTCCACGCTGATGACGAGGAACGGCATCGCCACGAACGCCTCGGCGACCACGACTCCCGTGGTCGTGAAGGGCAGCGTGATCCCGAACCAGGCGTCCAGCCACGTGCCGACGACCCCGTTGCGGCCCAGCGCCATCAGCAGTGCCACACCACCCACCACGGGCGGCAGCACGAGCGGGAGCGTCACCAGGGCCCGGACGAGACCCCGTCCCGGGAACTCCACCCGGGCCAGCAGCCACGCCAGCGGCACCCCGATCACCAGGCTCACCGCGGTCGCCGCCGTGGCGCAGAGCAGGGACAGCTGGAGTGCCTGCCACACCTCGGCGCTGGTGAGCAGATCGGGCATGCTTCGCCAGGGCGCCCGGATCAGCAGGGCGATCAACGGCAGAACCAGGAACGCCAGACCGATCAGCGCGGGCAGGAGCAGGGGCAGCGGGGCGCCGCCGCGGACGTTCTTGCGGGTCCGGCGGCGCCGCGGCCCACCCTTCAGCGTGTCCACGGCATCGGCCTTCCCGGCGGAGAGAGGGGTCACGGGGTGAGGAACCCGGCCTCGGTCAGCACCTTCTGCCCCTCGGTCGATCGCACCAGGGCGATGAACGCCTTGGCGGTCTCGGTGTTCCTCGACTCCTTGAGCAGGGTGATGGGGTAGTCGTTGACGGCGTCGGCGGACTCGGGGAACTCCACGCCCTCGACCTTGTCACCGGCCGCCTTCACGTCGGTCTTGTAGACGACCGCCGCGTCGGCCTCCTTCAACACCACCTTGTTGAGCGCGGACCTGACGTCCTCCTCGTAGGAGACCGGGGTGAGCTTCAGCTTGCCCGCTGTCAGGGCCTTCTCCGCGGCGGCACCGCAGGGCACCGTCCTGTCGCAGAGCACGACCTTCAGGTTCTTGTCCGTGAGGTCTTTCAGCGAGGAGATCTTGTCCGGGTTGCCCGGCAGGGTGGCGATCTCCAGCTGGTTGCGGACGAAGGTGGCCGGGGAAGCGGCGTTGTCGCCGGCGTCCATGACGATCTTCATCGTCTTCGGGCTGGCGGAGGCGAACACGTCCGCCGGCGCGCCCCCGGTGATGGAGGCGGCGAGCGCGTCACTGCCGCCGAAGCTGAACGTGACCTTCGTGCCTGGATGCGCCTTCTCGAACTGCTTGCCCAGCGTCTCGAAGCTCTCCTTGAGTGAGGCCGCGGCGAAGACGGTGACCTCGCCGGACAGCTTGCCCGAGGACGCGGAGGAGCCCGACGAGCCGGAGTCCGAGTCGGAGGAGGAGCAGGCGCTCAGGGCCAGCAGCGCGGCGGCCCCCGCCCCGGTCACCTGCGTCATCCGGCGGGGCCTGCGCACGGTACGGGTCATCACGCGTCCACTCTTCCTGGTCCTGACGGACTCGGCTACGACTCGCTCGCGTCCACCGCCGGAGCGCGGGGTGCCGGCACCGACACCGAGCGAGGCGGCGGCGTTCCCGATCCGATGGGTGGCCATACGTCGATCATACTGACGCATATGCGAGGCGTAGGTCTCCTGTCGCATTGCATGAGCAGGGCCTTCCGCCCGTTGGCTTGGTATGTGCGTTTGTACGAGATCTGCGGTCCGGGAATCAGAGTTCCGCCCACGCGGCCCGCTCACCCCTGCGCCGAGGGCCGGCAACCGCGCCGACGCCCGCGTGTGTCCGGGGTCTTGACCGCACTGGCGGGCATCGTTAACTTTCGTCAGGTCCACCACGTGGACACTGTTCAGAATGTCGAACGACAGGTAGCGCCTGACTGAATCCGCAGGGCGGCGTCGGGCGACACAGCAGCACTTTCCGCCGAAATGAGCACGTGTGTAGTCATCCATGCGAATGGGAGCGCTCCCATGGACTTCGTGCCGAGGTGGGCCGGTGAAGCCCTCAGAGGTCCGGAGCGGAACCCGCGGCCCAAAGGAGGAGACGTGGCACAGAGTCGGAAAGAGCCCCTGAGCGCCGACCGGAGAGCACCGAGCCGGAGGTCCGTCCTGGCGACGATGGGGGCCGTGCCCGTCCTCTCCGCCACGGCGTCGGTCGCGCGAGCCTCCGACGCCGGGACCGCGGCGGTCGCGGCCACTGCGGTCATCGATCCGTCGGCGACGCGGCAGACGATCCGTGGCTTCGGCGGCATGACCCACTCGGCCTGGATCGGCGACCTCACGGCGGCTCAGCGGGACATGGCCTTCGGAACCGGCGACGGGCAGCTGGGGTTCACGCTGCTGAGGATCCCCGTGCCCGAGGACCGGGCGGCCTGGAACCGCGATCTGGCGACGGCGAAGCGCGCGGCCGAACTCGGTGCCGCCGTCATCGCGTCACCCTGGAATCCGCCCCCGTCCATGGTCGAGACCTTCGTCCGCGGCAGTCAGACCGACGCGCGACGGCTCAGGTACGACATGTACGGCGCCTACGCCCAGCACCTGAACGACTTCACCACCCACTTCCGCAACAACGGGGTGAATTTGTACGGCATCTCCGTGCAGAACGAGCCCGATTACGCGCATGACTGGACGTGGTGGACCCCCGCCGAAATGGTCCGGTTCCTGCGCGAGAACGCCGCCTCCATCGGCACCAGGGTCATCGCGCCGGAGTCCTTCCAGTACCTCAAGAACATGTCGGACCCGATCCTCAACGACCCGGTGGCACTCGCCAACGTGGACATCATCGGGGCCCACCTGTACGGCACGCCGTTCTCGAACTTCCCCTACCCCCTCTTCAAACAGAAGGGCGCGGGCAAGGAGCTCTGGATGACGGAGGTCTACTACCCCAACAGCTCGGATTCGGCGGACCTCTGGCCGCAGGCGCTCGACGTGGGGGAGCACATGCACCGGGCCCTGGTGGACGCCGAGTTCCAGGCCTACATCTGGTGGTACATCCGGCGCGGCTACGGACCCATGCGCGAGGACGGCAGGATCAGCAAGCGCGGCGCCGCCATGGCGCACTTCGCCAGGTTCGTCCGACCCGGGTACGTGCGGATCGGGGCGACGGCGAATCCGGCGACGAACGTCTACGTCTCCGCCTACCGCGGTGGCGGCTCCACGGTCGTCGTCGCCATCAACAAGGCGACCGCCGCGGTGAGCCAGCAGTTCACCCTGGCGAACGGCTCCGGCTCCAGTGTCGCTTCGTGGCTGACCGACGCGAGCAGAAACGTCGCGTCCCAGGGCACGCGCGGCATGTCGAACGGCTCCTTCACCGTAGCGCTGCCCGCTCGAAGCGCGATGACGTTCGTGATCCGCTGAACGGGACGTCCCAGGTACCCGCAACGCAGTCATGGACGGTTGTCGTGTCTGCCTGCGTCTGCCCGCGTCGGCTTGCGGAAGGCCTCTGTCCGCAAGCCGGTCCGCGGTCGTTCGGGGTGCGGATCGCGCGGTCCCTGCCGAGACTGCCGGCGGGTAGCCATTCCCGGCCCTGAGCAGCCGCCGCATGGGGCAAGGAGCGCGGCCACGAACGACACCGGCCGGTTCACGGGGCCCCGCCTCGCTTCTCACCACCAGTTTTTCGTCGTCGTCGCAACCAATCCGTACTCCCGACAGGAACGGATTAGGTACGGACATGTCCCGACGACGGAGGCCCTCGGTGAAGGAAGCAGTACATATCGGCAGACATGCGGCGGCCGGGCCTGACCTGCAAGAACTGGTCAGTCGGGTGGCCCTGGGCGACGAGGCGGCGTTCGCCGGTGTCTATGACACCGTCGCCGGCGGGGTGCTGGGAGTCGTACGGGCCGTGGTGCGAAACCAGGCGCACTCGGAGGAGGTGGCGCAGGAGGTGCTGGTGGAGGTGTGGCGGACCGCCCCGCGCTACCGGCCCGAGCTGGGTACGGCCATCAACTGGATTCTCACGCTGGCACATCGGCGGGCGGTCGACCGGGTGCGCTCGGTGGAGGCGGCGGCGGCCCGCGACCACAAGGCCGCCCTGCTGGAACAGGTGCCCGCATACGACGAGGTGGTCGAGCATGTCGAGGCGCGACTGGAACGGGAGCAGGTGCGGCGCTGTCTGCGCACGCTGACCGAGCTCCAGCGCCAGGCCGTGACCCTGGCGTACTACCGGGGGCTGACGTACCGCGAAGTGGCGGAGGTGCTGGCGCTTCCGCTGGGCACCGTCAAGACCCGACTACGGGACGGGCTCATCCGTCTGCGTGACTGCCTGGGGGTGACCGCGTGACGACCACCGATCCGCACCGACTGACCGGCGCCTACGCCCTGCACGCCCTGTCCGACGACGAGGAAGAGGCGTTCGAGCGGCACCTCGACGGGTGTGAGGCCTGTGCGCAGGAGACTCTCGAGCTGCGGGCCACCGCCGCGCGACTGGCACTGGCCGTGACCGTCCGGCCCGCCCCGGAGCTACGCGCGCAGGTGCTCGGCAGAATCACCTCCGTCCGACAGACGCCCACAGCGCCGACTCGGGCACTGCCGCTCCGGGCACGGGTGCGGCGGCGGGCTCTGTCCCGGTGGGCACTCGCCGCCTGCCTCGCCGCCGCGGCGGCATTGGGCGGAACGACCGTATGGCAGCAGCAACAGGCCCAGGAGGCTCGGGATCAGACGCGCCGGGCCGCACAGGCCGCGGACGAGCTCGCCGCCGTGCTGGCCGCGCCCGACGCCCGGACCCGGGCCGCGGAACTGCCGGGCGGCGCCACCGGCACCGTCACGGTGTCCGGCGACCGGGACAAAGCGGTGTTCGCCGTGTCCGGGATGGCCCCCGCGCCGAGCGGGAAGGTCTACCAGCTGTGGTTCGACGACCACGGCACCATGCGCTCCGCCGGTCTGATGGACCCCGGGCGCACCCAGCAGGCCGTGCTCATGAAGGGCGCCGTCGACGGGGCGTCCGGTATGGGTGTCACCGTCGAACCCAGCGGCGGTTCCGAACAGCCCACCTCCACGCCGATCGTCCTGATGAGCTTCCCGGGGTGATCGAGTCCGCACCCACTGGCGGCCGCTCCCACGATGAACTCGTCGGAGCGGCCGTTCTGTTCCGCAGCTCTCGGCAGACGCGCTTTTCGGTGGGGATCAGATATGCCCGCATGCCGAAGGCGGTGCGTCCTCGCCGCTTCGGCGGCGCCGAAAAGGGCAGCGGTCTTTTTTGCGATCCGTAGCCGTAACGCCTCCGGATTGGCCCAGAAGAAATATTCATTCGATCGTGGGCACGACCAATCCGGAAGCGTCGCAGGGCCGGATTCCCCACGTGACCGAGAACAAGAAGGACCGGCGGATCCGCCCCGGCCAGTGGGCGCTGGGAGCCCTCAGTGGCGTACTGGCGGCTTTCGCCGCGCTTGCGGTCGCCGAGCTGGTGGCCGGAATGATCCGCCCGCAGGCCGGACCGGTCGTCGCGGTCGGTGGCGCCGCCATCGACCGTACGCCCGCCGCTGTCAAGGATTGGGCGATCCGGCATTTCGGTACCGACGACAAACTCGTGCTCCAGCTCGGAATTCTCGCCGTACTCACGCTTTTCGCATTGCTGCTCGGAATGGTCGCAGTGCGTTTGAGGCGCGGTGGGGCCGCTGGTGTGCTGCTGTTCGGTGTGGTCGGAGCAGCCGCGGCCATCAGCCGGCCTGACTCCACCGGTGCGCTCGACGCCCTGCCCTCGGTGGCGGGCGCTGTCGCGGGTGCCGCGGTCCTGTATCTCCTCGCGGGCCGTCTCACGCCTCGTCGCCGGGTCACGGCAGCAGACGAGGTCTCCTTCTCCGGTGCCGACTGGGACCGGCGCGGGTTCGTGATCACCGCGATGGCAGCCGCCGCCGCGTCGGCCGGGGCGGGCGTGCTGGGCCGTTCACTGAGTGGTTCCCGGGCCCGGAACGCGGCCGCCTCCCGCAGGGACGTGGTCCTCCCGGCGCCGGCTTCCCCGGCCCGGCCGGTGCCGAGGGGCGCCGCGTTGCGCATCCCGGGAGTCAGCGCCTTCACCACGCCCAACAGCGACTTCTACCGGGTCGACACCGCGCTGGTGGTACCCAGGGTCGACGCGACGGCCTGGCGGCTGCGCATCCACGGCACAGGAGTACGACGGCCCGTCACCCTGTCCTTCGACGACCTGCTGCGGCGTGCGCTCGTCGAGCGGGACATCACGCTGACCTGTGTCTCGAACGAGGTCGGCGGCCCCTACGTCGGCAACGCCCGCTGGATCGGCGTACGCCTGGCCGACCTGCTGGCCGAGTGCGGGGTGCGTCCACCCTCGAAGGGCGGCCCGGCCGACCAGCTGGTGGCGCGCTCGGTGGACGGCATGACCATCGGCAGCCCGGTCGAGGACGTCATGGACGGCCGCGACGCGCTCCTCGCCCTCGGCATGAACGGCGAACCGCTGCCCTTCACCCATGGCTTCCCGGTCCGCATGGTGGTGCCCGGCCTGTACGGGTTCGTCTCCGCCTGCAAATGGATCGAGGACCTCGAACTCACCACCTTCGGCGCCTACGACCCCTACTGGGTCAAGCGCGGCTGGGCCCGCGAAGCACCGATCAAGACCCAGTCCCGCATCGACACACCGAAGCCGTTCGCCCGGCCCAAGTCCGGCACGGTCATGGTCGCCGGGGTCGCCTGGGCCCAGCACCGCGGCATCGACACGGTCGAGGTCCGCGTCGACGACGGCCCCTGGCAGCAGGCCCGGCTCGCCACCGAGAACACATCCGACACCTGGCGCCAGTGGTCCCTCCCGTGGGAGGCGACCAAGGGCGGCCACACGCTCACCGTGCGCGCCACCGACCGGACCGGTCAGGTGCAGACCGACAAACGCACCCGGACCATCCCCGACGGCGCCAGCGGATGGCACTCCGTCGTCGTCACCGTCGACTGACCCCGAAGCCACTTCTCGACCCCCATCAGGAACGCGGCATGCCCGCATCCACCAACAGGAGAAACACCATGAACACCCGTATCCGCCGTACCGCCGTCACCCTGGCCGCCGCGGCCGTCCTGCCGCTGGCCCTGAGCGCCTGCTCCGGCAGCGGGAGCGACTCCGCCAAGTCGGACTCCTCGTCGAAGGCGTCGGCATCCGCCGCGGCGCCGGACGACAGCATGTCGGACTCCGGCGCCGCCGCCGCGGCGGACCAGCCCTTCGGCCCCGCCTGTGCCACGGTGCCCACGAGCGGCGCCGGGTCCTTCGACGGCATGGCCCAGGACCCGGTCGCCACCGCCGCCTCCAACAACCCGGCCCTGTCCACCCTGGTCACGGCGGTGAAGAAGGCCGGGCTCGTCGACACCCTCAACAACGCCCAGAACATCACCGTGTTCGCGCCGACCAACGACGCCTTCGCCAAGATCCCCAAGGCCACCCTGGACAAGGTCCTCAACGACAAGGCCCAGCTGACGAAGATCCTCACCTACCACGTCGTCGGCCAGAAGCTCGCCCCCAAGGACCTGGAAAGCGGCTCCTTCGAGACGCTGGAGAAGTCCAAGCTCACCACCGCCGGCTCCGGCGAGTCCTACACCGTCAACGACTCCGCCAAGGTGGTCTGCGGCAACGTCAAGACCGCCAACGCCACGGTCTACATCATCGACACCGTCCTGATGCCCACCAGCTGACACACCCCGCCTGCCGGGCACCGCGCGCTGGTGCCCGGCAGGCGCGTTCTCACCCGCCTGCTCACCGCGGGTCCCTCACACCAACCATCTGCTGGCACCGGCCGTTCTGAGGTCCCAGGTCGCCGAGGTCGAGCGCGTCCACTGGCATGTGGGCCTGCGTGTGGCCTGGGAAGCGTGGCTCGACGCCCCTCTCTGCCACCCGGCAGACCGTCCTGGACGGCGCTCCGCGGTCCATCCGCAACTCCTGCTTGGCGCAGCCGGGTTCGTCGAGGGACCGCAGCAAGTTCGGTTGGGCGCGCCGTAGTCGAGGGGGGCGTTGGGCCGTCGTAGGGCGAGGTCAGCTCGTGGGGTATGACCGTCCGCGGCTCGCTCCGGGCCGTAGGAAGTGTCATTGGCGGGTTCGGCCGAGGGGCGGCAGGGAGGCGCGTGCCCGGGGCCGGGTTCAGGCGGTGGCTGGCACGGGGGTCGCGGTTTCCCAGACGAATCCGTCCGGGTCGTTGAACGGACCGGCGGTGCTGGAGAGGACGAGTCGGTGCGACCCGGTGCCGTCCGCGGGGACCCCCGCGTCCTTGGCGAGTGCGCGGCGCTTGTACAGAGCGAGCCTGACGGGGCTCGACCCGGTGGCGAACTCGACGTACTTCCCGCCGAAGCTCTTCCCGACGGACAGGCCTCGCTCGACATAGAACTGCTTCGTGGCCTTCACGTCCTCGACGCCCAGCAGGAGCACTAGGTCGTCGAACTGGCGGGCCACCGGGGCCGTGTCCTTCTTGGCCGACGTGGCGATCTTCCAGATCGTGCCGTCCGGGGCTTGAACGACACCGCCGTAGCCCCACAGCGACTTCGACATGGGCTTGAGGACGGTGGCGCCGGCGTCTAGAGCGGCGCTGACGAGGGCGTCGACGTTGCCCGGCTGCGACACCACGAGCGACAGCGTGAAGCCGCGGAAACCGGTCGCGGGGGTGTCACAGGCGCGCAGGCGCAGCTGCGAGGAGTCCAGCCCGAACGCGGCGGAGTAGAAGCGGGCGGCGGCCGTGGGGTCGGCCACCTCGAGCGTGATGGAGTCGATGGAGTTCATGTCCTTGACGTTAGGGGCGGCCCCGTCGCGGACGCTTCTCGAAAACTGACCGGCCCGGCCTGGCCCGGCGGCCAGCCGTGCTCTCGCACCGAGCAGCCGAGCGAACGAGGTAGTTGTACGGCTCCGCCGTTCAGCAAGTCGACCAGCGAGCACGCCGCGCGGCCGCGCCGGACACGGCGACCACCGGTCCGGGCATCGCGCCCGAGGGGTCACGGAGACCAGAGACGGACCACACCGTCGCCAAGTTGGCAGAACTGCCGTGCTCCTGGGTGGTGGTGCGTGGGGGAGAAGCCGGGAACGGTACCCAGGTGTTTCCCTTCGACCGGATCCCAGATCGACAACTCGGTGTCGCCGCAACCGAACAGGTGGGTGCCATCGCTGAAGAAGCGTCCGGTCGGGCCCTCGAAGGCGAGCAGTTCCGTCACTGCCGGTGACTTCCACAGTTCACCGTGACCGGTTCGGCTCGTGTCGAAGATCCGTGCCCCAGGCCGCATGACACCGCCGTCGTCGCCGAGGCCCTCGACGGCGACCCGGGTCGAGTCGATCCAGGTCACGGAGTGATTCCAGTAGTAGCCCCGATCGCAGACCTCGACCCGGCTCGGACCGTCCTCAGACTCCCAGACGTTGTTCTCGATCCATTCGACCAGATCCCATACCGCGGGGATCCCGGCCGGATGCCACACCCAGCCGTCGTCCAGGACCCGCTTCCCGTCGGGGCTCACACAGAGCGCGCCGTGGAAGTAGTCGAGGTAGTGCTCGGGTGCGGGGTCCGTAGGCGTCGGCGCGGGCAGCGAGCGATCAGTCAGCAACATCCCCGTTCGCGCGTCGGAGACATCCAGCCGGTTGCAGTTCGTTCGGTGGATCACCACGCAGCGGCCGCGATGTCGCGCGAAAGCCAGTGAGAACGGCACTGTCTCCTCGTGATCTCCCTGGTTGTCCAGGGCCAGAGTCACCTCGCCGGTCCGGAGGTCGACCACCTCGCCAAAGCGGCCGTAGTCGTTGACCACCGCGGCGAACATGCCGTCGTGGGAGGCATGCAGGCGCCGTTGGAGCCGACGGCCGTTCCATGGCTCGTGATCGGCTTCCGGAGCAACGCTGGTGACCCCGACCACCTCGTGAATCCCCGATGCCAGGTCCCACCGGCTGATCGTGCCGTCCTCAGCCAGCGCCAGCCAGACAGGCCGATCGCGATCGCGCACCGGAGCCAGATCGACAACAACCGAACCTGGCGGTACGGAGATCTCCGTTATGGCGTCGTCGCCACCTGCCATGGCTGCCCCACTCCCCAAGGGGATGCCCCTCGCGGACGGTCCCGAAGTCAGTCTCCACGCCGGGCGGGGAAACAGCACCCTGAGCGGGCCCATGCAACCCCCGGCCGCCACCAACTCCCCACCAGTGGGGCGTCGTTGACACCCCGCACACGTGGGCGGTCCGGCGGAGCGTCAGCCGGAGTTCTCGTCAGGCCGGAGGTGTGAGGAGCCGGTGAAGGCGTCCCGGTGGGCGAGGGCCCACTGACGGAAGGTGCGCGGCGGTCGGCCGGTCACCTGCTCGACGGTGGGGTGGATCAGGGACTCGTCGATGGTCCCGTCGCCGTAGAAGCTGAAGAACGCGTCGACGTACTCCTGCGGCATGCGTCCGGTCATGTCGGCCCGCGCCTCTTCGTCGGTGAGGGCGCGGAAGCGCAGATCGCGGTGGAGTACGTCGGCGAGGACGGCCAGGCGCTGGGCGGGCAGCAGCCGTTCGGGACCGCTGAGGAGGTGAACGCGCTCCTCGTGGCCGGGGTCGAGCAGGGCTCGGACGGCGATGGCGGCGATGTCGTAGGGGTCGACGGAGGCGATGGGCACGTCACCGAAGGCGTCTTCGACGATGTCCCCGGTGCGCAGTTGGGGCAGCCAGCGCAGCGCGTTCGACATGAACGCGTTGGGGCGAAGGAACGTCCAGGCGAGCCCGGACTCACGGACCGCCGTCTCGGATCGGATCATGAACTCGGAGACGGCGTTGTCGGTGTCGGTGGCTACGGCGGCCAGGCTGGACAGCAGCACCACGCGTTCCACCCCCGCCCGCCGCATCCCGGCGAGCAGACCCGGCATGTCGCGGTAGCCGGGCAGCAGGAACACCCCGCGGACGCCGTCGAGGGCCGGGGCGAGCGAGTCCGGGGCGTTGAGATCCCCGACCGCCTGCTCGACGGGCAGGTCGGCGGGTTTGCGTACCAGCGCGCGGGCCGCTTGCCCGGCCCCGGTGAGGGCCCGGACGACTTCGCCGCCGACCTGACCGGTGGCTCCGGTGACGAGGATCATCGCAAGGTCCTTCCGAAGTGGGCGGCCACGGTGTCCGCCGCGAGGGTGACGAGGGGTTCCTGGTCGTAGTAGTCGAACTGGGTGCCCTGCGTCCAGAGGATGTCCTTGGGACCGGCCAGCCCGGCGTGGAAACGGCGGGCTCCCTCGGGGATGGCCGCGTCCTCGCTGTGGACGAGCAGGGTGGGCTGGGTGATGCGCGGTGCGAGGGCGATGGAGTCGTAGGTGAGAGCCAGTCCTCCCAGGCCACCGACGCGACCCAGCACCTGCTCGCCAACCACCTGGTGACGCCGGCGGGGGACACCGCAGAGTGCGCCCGCGGTGGCATCCCGGCCTGGCCCAACCGTTTCGCCGTGACGCACCTCACCGGCGAACACCTCCTTCAGCGCACCCCACTCGCGCTGGTCGGCACGGGGAGTCCGACAGGCGGGTCGTGTCGGCCGGCAGCACGAGTCTGGACGCGGTGACCTCGCCGGGGGAAACAGCAAGATCTTGTGCCTGATACCGCAAATCGCTGTGGGAGCTAGGGTGTTGAACGTGAGCGAAATCGACCTACGGCACCTGCGTTCGTTCCTGGCCGTGGCCCGGCGGCGATCCATCACCGGCGCCGGGGCGGCGCTCCATCTGACGCAGCAGGCGGTGTCGACCCACGTACGGCAACTCGAACGGTCCCTGGGCGTCGACCTGTTGGTGCGCACCTCACGTGGTGTGCTGCTCACGGCCGCCGGAGAGGAACTCGCCGCCGGTGGCGCGACCGTCATCGACGACGTCGTCCGCTTGGCGGCGCGGGTGCGTGCCGTGGCCAACGCCGAGACCGGCACGCTTCGTCTGGCCTGCTGCCCCGCCGCCACCACCCTGTTCGCCGTCGACGTGGCCGATGCCCTGGAGGCGGCGGTGCCCGGGCTCCAGGTGACCTTGAAGGGTGCGCAAAACCCCAGGCAGGAGCGGGAACTCCTCGACGACGGCCACGCGGACGCGGCCTTCATGTGGCTGCCGCTCGGTGATGTGGGCCTGCACACCGCGGTGGTCCGCACCGACCCCCGCGCCGTGGTCCTCTCCGCCCGCCATCCGCTGGCCGACCGTTCCACACTGACGCTCGCCGACCTGGCCGACGACCCGGTGGTACGTCCTGACGTCCTGGTCTCGCCGGAAGCCGAACGGTTCTGGCTCGCGGACCCACGACCCGACGGCCGTTCCGCACCACGCGGCCCGAGTGTGCCCACCGTCGAGGACTGCCTGTGGGAAGTCGGCCGCGGCCACGGGATCTGGTTCGCCCCGCAGCCACTGCACGCACTGCTGCCGGCCGGCAACGTGCGCTGGATCGAGGTCACGGACGCCGAGCCGTTCGACCTCGCCGTGGTCTGGACCGACCGCTCTCCGCAGCCCTTGATCACCCGCCTGATCGCCGAAGTCCGTTCCGTCGTCGAGCGCGATCCCCGGCTGCACGCCGCGTAACGCACACAGACGGCTCGCACGACGCCGCCCTGGACCGCTTGCTCGAACATCTGGACGACACTCCGGCACCTAGTCACCCAGGGACCCGGTCAGTCCGACACCCGGGCAGTCGGCCACCCGCGCACACCCCCGCCCCCCGAGGGTCGCCCCGCGCCCGGGTATCGCGCCCCGACACACCCACAGGTGTCGCGCTCGTCTGCGCGGCACGTATCCCATACGGGCATCTCCCCGTGCTTACAGATCCGCGTCCTGGGAACTTGGTCTTCGTCGCAGCCGCCGTATCGCCCGGTGAGGGACTCGCGCTCCCGGGACGGCAGGTATCGAGGCCCAAGGAGTGACCGTGAGCGTGCGTATCGGTGTCGAAGAGGAGTTTCACCTCCTGGAGGTGAACAGCGGCCTGCTCGTGCCGCGGGCCGAGGCGGTCCTCCGGCGGCTTCCGCGGGAGACCTTCACCAGTGAGCTGCATCAGTCGACCGTGGAGTCGAACAGCGCCGTGCACACGTCGCTGCACGATCTGTTCGCCGACCTTTCCAGAACGAGACGGCGGCTCGACGCGGCAGCCGGCTCCCTGGGACTCGCGGCGGTGGCCGCGGGCACGGTGCCGCTCGCACCCGCGTCCTCGGGGCACCCGACCGCCGACGCCCGCTACCGGCACATGGTCGACGAGTACCGCCAGGTCGCCGACGAGCAGCTGATCTGCGGCGCCCAGATCCACGTGGATCTCGCTGACCGGGACCTGGCGGTGCGGGTCATGTGCGCGGTCTCGCCGTGGCTCCCCGTGCTGCTGGGGCTGTCCGCCAGCTCACCGTTCTGGCAGGGCTCCGACACCGGCTATGCCAGCTGGCGCACGATGCTCTGGCAGCGCTGGCCCACCGCCGGCCCGATCGGCTGCTTCCCGAGCGCGAGCGCGTACGACGCGGCGGTACGGGACCTGGTCCGCGCCGGGATCATCAGCGACTCCGGGATGATCTATTACGACATCCGTCCCTCCGCGCACCTGCCGACTCTGGAGCTGCGGATCTGTGACGCCTGTCCGCGCGCGGAGACCGTCGTGCTCCTCGCCGGGCTGTTCCGCGCCCTGGTGACCGAGGCCTGTGAACGGCTGCGCGCGGACGACGCGCCGGCCTGTCAGGGCGGTCACGAGTGGCTGCGCGGCGCAGCTTGGCGGGCGGCTCGCTCCGGCCTCGAGGGGACCCTGGTGGAGCCCGAGACGCGCGAGGAGGCGCCCGCGCCCCAGGTCGTCCGGGCCATGCTCGCCCGGCTGCGTCCCGCGCTCGAGGCCCAGGGGGACTGGCAGACGGTCAGGGAACTGACGGAGGAGGCCCTCGCCGAGGGCAGCGCCGCTGAGCGCCTGCGCCGTACGGCGCGGAAAGAGGGCCTGCCGGCCTGTGCCGACCTGCTGATCGCCGAGACCCGCGGCGACCGCGGAAGCCGCGCGCCCCTGCCGTTCGGCAGCGTCAGTGTCCCGTGCCGCGGCTCGGAGGCGGCCGGTCCGCCGCCCGGCACCGGGGTCCCGGAGGTCATCGGCCGCTGACATGCCCGTGGACGTCCTGAGGTCGGCCCGGCCCGTCGTCGGCACCTCACCTCGCAGCGCCCTGCTGCGTGAATCATTTGTCGAAGAGAGGTTCACCATGCCCACCAGCACGCTCCGGCCCACGGAGGAAGGCGGTCTGAAGGGAGGCGGAACGACATGTGCGGTCTGAGCGGTGAGATCCGCTTCGACGGTCACAGTCCCGACCTCGCCGCAGTCGAGCGCATGAGCGATCGGCTGGCGGCCCGCGGCCCCGACGGAAGCGGAGTCTGGACGCACAAGGCGGTGGCACTGGGCCACCGGCGCCTGAAGATCATCGACCTGTCGGACTTCGGCGCCCAGCCGATGACGGACGAGGCGGGCCGGATCACCGGTGTCTTCAACGGTTGCGTGTACAACTACCGGGAGCTGCGCGAGGAGCTGCGCGGACTGGGCCACAGCTTCGCGTCGACGTCCGACACCGAGGTGATCCTCAAGGCCTACCAGCAGTGGGGAACCGCCTGCGTCGAACGCTTCTACGGCATGTTCGCCTTCGCCCTGGTCGAGCACCGGACCGGCCGTGTGGTGCTGGGACGCGACCGGCTGGGCATCAAACCCCTCTACCTGGCGCGGACGCCGGGCCGGTTGCGGTTCGCCTCCTCGCTGCCCGCCCTGCTCGCCGCCGGGGACGTGGACACCTCCCTCGACCCGGTCGCCGTACACCAGTACCTGAGCTGGCACGCCACCGTGGCGGCGCCCCGCACCGTCCTCAACGGCGTACGCAAGCTCCCGCCGGCCACCGTGCGTGTCGTGGAGCCGGACGGCACCGAGCGGGACCACTGCTACTGGCAGCCGTCGTACACACGGCGCTCCGAGTACGCCGACATGGCCGTCGACGAGTGGCGCGACGCGGTGCTGGGGGCGCTGCGCACCGCCGTACGCCGCCGGATGGTGTCGGACGTGCCGGTCGGGGTGCTGCTCTCCGGCGGACTGGACTCGAGCCTGATCGTCGCGTTGCTGGCCGACGAGGGTCAGCGTGATCTGCGGACCTTCAGTGTCGGCTTCGAGGCGGAGGGCGGCGAGGAAGGGGACGAGTTCGCGTACTCGGATCTGGTGGCCCGGGAGTTCGGCACCGACCACCGCCGGATGATGATCCCCTCCCGCCGGGTGTCGGAGGCGCTGGACGGGGCCGTCGCGGCGATGAGCGAGCCGATGATCAGCCATGACGCTGTCGCCTTCTACCTGCTGTCCGAGGAGGTGTCGAAAGAGGTCAAGGTCGTGCAGAGCGGGCAGGGCGCCGATGAGGTGTTCGCCGGCTACCACTGGTATCCGGACCTGGCGGGGGTCCCCCGTGAGCAGGAGCCGGAGCAGTACGCCGAGACGTACTTCGACCGGCCGCATGCCGACCTCAGCCGGATCCTGCGGCCCGGCATGCTCCCCGCGGAGGACGTCTCGCGCCGCTTCGTCGAGGACCACATGGCCGTCCCCGGGGCGGAAACGGCGCTCGACGCGGCTCTTCGGCTCGACACGCACGTCATGCTCGTCGACGACCCGGTCAAGCGGGTCGACAACATGACCATGGCCTGGGGTCTGGAGGCGCGTGTGCCGTTCCTCGACCACGAGCTGGTGGAGCTGGCCGCGGCCTGCCCGCCGGAGCTCAAACTGGCCGACGGCGGCAAGGGCGTGCTGAAGGCAGCCGGCCGAAAGCTTCTGCCCACGCAGGTCGTCGACCGTCCCAAGGGCTACTTCCCGGTCCCGGCCGTCCGGCACATGGCAGGCCCGGTCCTGGAGCGGGTGCGCGAGGCGCTCGAAGCGCCCGAGGCCAAGCAGCGAGCGGTGTTCCAGGAGTCCTACCTGGCCGAGCTCCTGGCGGCACCGGACCAACACCGGACCAAGCGTGGAGCCAACGCCCTGTGGCAGGTGGCTCTGTTGGAGATATGGCTGCAGACGCACGGAATCAAGTGAGCGACGAGCTGAGCGCTCGGGCCCCGCGGGCGGCGGCACCCACCGGATCGCCGGCCGCCGCCCGCCCGCGCACCCCCGGCCTGGCGTCACAGGCCCCGCCGCCTTCGGAGACCTGGTCGGCCGACGGGCACGGGCCTGCCTGGGCCGCTGCGCCCGCCCTCACACCGCTGCCCGTGGCGGGCGGGCCGCGGGATGCCGTGACACGGCTGCGTGCGCACGGCTGCTGGTATCCGTCCGCCAACGCCGAGGGCACCGAGGTCGCCTTCATCTGCGACCGAGGCGGCGTACCCCAGTTGTGGGCCGGGCCCGTCGACGGTGACGGGGTGCGGCTGCTCGACTCCTCCCCGGACCCCGTCAAGGAGGTCGCCTGGTCACCGGACGGCCGCTGGATCGCGTACACCACCGCACCCGGCGGCGGCGAGCACTCACGCGTGCTGTGCGTACGGCCCGACGGCTCCGGACGCCGCCTCCTCGCTGGAGCGGAGCCGGGCAGTACCGCGTACCTGGGATGCTGGACCCACGACGGGTCCGCCGTCGCCGTCACCGTCGCCGCGCCGAGCGCGTACGACCACGCGCCGAGCACGGCAGCGCGGCACTCCACGGACTCCGACCCCACCGAGCTTCCGCTCTCCGCCGACTGGACCGGCCGGGACGGCCGCGCGACGCTCCTCGGCGGAGTCCACGACGAGGCCGCGCAGCCCTCGATCGATCTCAGGGCGCGAGCGGCACCGGCGGCACGCCCCGGTGGCGGACTGTCGGCCTACCTGCTCGACCCGGACGGTCTCGCCTCCCCGGTGCTCCTCGCCACGGAGACCCACGCCGCCACCCTGCGCGTGTGCGACCTCAGCCACGACGGAAAGCTCGCACTGCTGCGCCGGGGGCCGCGCGGACGGCGTGAGGCGGTGCTCCGGCGCACGGCCGACGCGGTGACGACGTACACCGCGCCGGTCGCCGACGGCGATCCGTGGATCGGCCGGTTCTCCCCGGAGGGACGAACCCTCTGGCTGCGCAGCGACGCCGACCGCGAGTACGCGGCCCTGCTGGCGATCGCCCTCGGCGCCGACGGCGAACCGCGCGGCGCCTCGGTCGTGGCGGAACGCCAGGACCAGGAACTCGAACTGCTCACGATGGACCACGACGGTCGTACGGCCGTGCTGGTGTGGAACGCCCAGGGCGCCGGGGAACTCGAACTCGTCGAGACCGTCCCGACGCGCCAGGAACCGGCGGTGGGGCCCTCCAGGCCGGTCGCCCTGCCGCACGAAGTCGTCACGCGCGTCGCGGCGGCCGGACCGGGACGCCTGCTCCTCGCGCTGTCCGGCTCGCAACGCCGCCCGGGCGTGTGGTGGGCCCACGAGGGCGTGTCCCTGTCGCGCACCCCGTGGTCCTCACGCGACGAGGACGCCGTGCCACCGGGCCGACCACCCGTGCGCCCCGTTCCCCTGCGCTTCACGGCACGCGACGCACTGCCCCTGAGCGGCTGGTACTACCGGGCGCCGGGGCGCCCTCCCGGCGAGCCCGCGCCCTGCGTGATCCATCTGCACGGCGGACCGGAGGAACAGGAACGCCCGGTCTTCAACCCGCTCTACCACGAACTGCTGGGGCGCGGGCTGGACGTCTTCGCCCCCGACGTCCGCGGCTCCTCAGGACACGGCCGGTCGTTCGTCGACGCCGACCTGGGCACAGGCCGCTTCGCCGCGCTCGACGACGTCGCCGACTGCGCGGCCCACGCGGTGACCGCGGGCCCCGCCGACCCGACCCGGCTGGCGGTCATGGGGCGCTCCTACGGCGGCTACCTGACGTACGCCTCCCTCGTGTGGCACCCGGACCTCTTCCGCACCGGGGTGGCCGTCTGCGGCATGTCCGACCTGCTGACCTTCTTCGCCGCCACGGAGCCGTGGATCGCGGAGTCGGCGGCGCACAAGTACGGCCACCCCGAGCGCGACCGCGAACTGCTGCGGGCCCTCTCCCCGATGAACCGTGTCGACGCGCTGCGTGCCCCGCTGCTCGCCGTCCACGGGGAGCACGACACCAACGTGCCACCGGGGGAGTCCCACCAGTTCGTACGGGCCGCCCGGGAGCGCGGCATCCCCGCCGAGCTGCTGTCCCTGCGCGACGAGGGCCACGACTTCCTGCGCGCGGACAGCCGACGCCTGTTCCGCCGGACGGCGGCCGACTGGCTGGAACGACACCTCAGCGGCTGACCCCTGCCTGTGCCCGTACGGGGCCCGGCCGCCATGTGTCATGTGCCGGGTACTTGGTACTCCGTACTCGGAAATGATCAGGCACGACCCGGAGGCGATCATGAGTGATGAGGCCATGGCGGATGACGTCTACCAGCCCACCGGCGGCAATGAGGAGCAGGAGGACGCCGCCCCGCTGGACCTTCAGGACGCGGTGGACGAGCGCACCTACGACGACCAGCTGGACGAGGGCTACTCGCCGCCGGAGAAGCCTCTGGGCGTGACCAAGGTGGGCACCACGGCCGCCGAGCAGCACGAGGGCGAGTCCCTGGACGAACGCCTGCGCCAGGAGGTCCCCGACGTGGAGGCGCCGCTGGGGGACGAGATCGGTGACCTGCCCGACGGGGAGGGCGAACCCCTCGACCCGGAAGCCGGGGCCGAGCGCGCCGGCCGCCTGGTGGCACCGGACGAGGGCGTGCGGGAGGACACCACCAAGGAGCTCGTCGCCGAGGACGAGGGCATCGACGGGGGAGCGGCGGGCGCGGAGGAGGCCGCGATGCACGTCGTACCGGACGACCAGCTGCCGTAGCCCGGCGAGCGGTCGGAGCACGGCCCAGGACTGAGCCGCCGACGCACAGAGGCCGGCGCGGCCCGGACGGCGAGGTGGTGAACCGTCATCGTGCTCCTGGCAGGAAGGGAGAGCGAAGCGCGACGAAACACCTCGACCTGCAATCCACCTGGGTGAGTTGACGATTTCCTGGGGTCGCCGCGGCTTCCGGGGGTATGGGCATCACGATCGTGTTCAAGCTTCTTGCGAAGGTGGGTGCCAAGGCCGTGGCCGACGATGCCTTGTTGTTCGTTCTCCCCGAGCGCCATCCCCGGCTGGGTGCGGCTCTGACCGCTGTCGGTGACTTGGAGTGCGCCGAGACTCCCGCGGTACTGGGGTGGCTGGGCGCGCACGGGGTTCCCGCCTCCTCCGAGTGCGTCCGGATCGTCCCGGCCGGGGCCGAGGTGCTCATCCCCGAGGACGCGGAGCGGTTGCCGGTGCCGCTGACGGAGGAGGAGACGGTACGGGTGGAGCAGGCCTGTGCGCCCACGTCCGTGACGGACATGGAGTCCGAGCTGCTCAACTTCCGGGACACCACCCAGGACTGGCAGTCCCTGGTCCACCGGGCGCTCACGTCCGGGATTCCCGCTGCGCGGATCGCGCAACTCACCGGACTGGACCCGCAGGACATCCTCAAGGCCGCCGAGGGCTGATCCCTCGCGGAATGCCCTCGGCTCCCGGGACCTGGCCGAACCGCTCGGGAGCCGAGGGCATGGAGCCGCCTTCGGTGGGCGGGGTACTGGCGCCGATCGTGAATTCCCCCCAGGTGGCTCGTCGTTGCCGCGGTCGGTCGGCCGCCCCACGCGCTTCTACGTGAGTGCGTCGGCGTAGACCATGTGGTGCACGTTGTCGACGCTGCCGCAGCGTGCGTCCAACAGGTCGGCGCGGGTCCGCGCGAAGTCCTCTGCGAGGTCTGCCCGGGAGTCCGGGCTGAGGGTTTCGCGCACGTGGTTGACGAGGGTGCGTTCCTCCTCGTCGGTGTGGCGGGCGACGGCCAGGGCCAACTGCTTCAGCCGCCAGTCCCATTCGACCGAGCCGACCTCGCGCACCTCCAGCAGCGCGAGGAGGACCTTGACGGCTTCCCGGTGTGCTGCCTCGACGTGCTCGACGGTGTCGGAGTCCTCGAAAGAGGCGAGTACGGAGTGCACCGAGGACTCCTCGGCCTCGCCGTGCGCGACCATCAAGTGCGCGAAGTCGTGCAGTGCGGCCTCTCGGTCGGCCTCGACGCTGCGCATCACGCGAAGCAGGTCCTCCAACGTCCGGTGATCCTCAAGGATCAACTCGACGACATCCTGGGGCGGTGTCATGCGATACGCCTCCTCCCTGGAGTGGTTCACCTCCCGCTACCCGATCCGGCGGTGGCCAAGGCTCTTGATGCCCCATATGCGCTAGAGCTCCACATCTCCCCGTCCAGTACCGCTCAGCGCGGGGATACGCGGGCACTGTCAAGACGGCCCGGCCCCCGCGTGGTTGGCGATCACCGCTACGGGGCATCACGAGTGGGCGGAACCGCCCGCACAAGACGTGAAGCGGCCCCGGCGAGCGGCCGGCCGCGGGGGTGCAGGTTGTCCAGGAGGGGAAGTGATTCGCCATGCGTACGCATCGGCGTACCCATCGGCGTTCCGTACGAGTGGAATACCTACTGCCCGAGGAGGCCGCGTCGGCGGGAAGGGCGCGGCGGCTGACCACCGTGTTCCTCGCCCGGTCCCGCCATCGGATGGCCAAGGTGGACGCCAGGCACATCGATGACGCGACCCTGATCGTGTCCGAACTGGTCACCAACGCCACCCGGCATGGCCGCAGTGCCTGCCGTCTGCGTCTGCAGGTGTCCGACGACCGGGTGACCGTCGAGGTCTACGACGGCAACCCGAACCGGCCCCGGGTGCGGCCGTTGACGGCCGACGGCGAGAGCGGCCGGGGTCTGGCCATGGTGCGGGGTCTGGCGGATCGATTCGACGTCACCCCCGTCAACGGGGGCGGCAAGCGGGTGCGCGCGATCCTGGCCATCTGAACCGTCCGACGCCAGGGCTCGGCAGGCCGTGATGGTGCCGGTCGGTGTCGGAGGCACCGGAGGCGCCGGAGGGCGATGCCGACCGGACACCTGTTCGCCTTCGTGACGGTCCTGCGGAACGGCAGACGTGGACCGTTCGGCTCCGGAACGCCCGACGACGCCTGTGGGTCACGGCGCCGAAGCCCCGGGCGGAAGCGGATGCGTGTCACTCGCCAAACGCACACAACAGTGGTTGCTTGCTCGTCGGGTCTTCGGGTACTGCGTTTGAATGAGCATTGCATTTGCATGGCCTCGGGCTGACGGAAAGTGACTCGTTCGTGACCCACCTCGACAGCACCGGCGACGAGCAGGCGAAGGGACCGGGCGGCAGCCCTGAGGCCATCGCGCTCGAGATCGCCGACGCTGTGGAGAGCCTGACGGATCTGTGGACCGTCGCCGCACAGGGCGCGGCTCTGCGCCTGTCCCTGCACCAGTTGAGGGCGCTGCGTGCTCTGGAGGCGGCCCCGGGGTTGAATCTGACGGCCTTGGCGGAGCGGCTGGACATCGGGCTGCCCACGGCCAGTCGACTGTGCGACCGGCTTGAGGCGGCCGGCTTGCTGGAGCGCGCCTACCATCCGCGCAGTCGCCGTGAGGTGCAGCTGAGCCTGACCGTGACCGGTCGGCATGTGCTCAGGGACGTGGCCGGGCGGAGGGCTCAGGCCGTGGCGGCCGTTCTGAGGGGGATGGGACCTGCCGAGCGGGTCGCGTTGAGCCGGGGGCTGAAGGCCTTTCTGGACGCGCGGCGCGCCGCGCCCTCGCGGCCGGAGGAGCCGGGCCGTGGGTGAGAAGGGTCAGTGCGTCGGCGGTGCGCCCTGCCACCTCAGCTGACGCGTCCCTTCCAGTCCAGGCACACGACCGCGGCGTCGGCGGCGAGTTCGTCGCTGCCGAAGTGCTCCATCAGGCCGGCGACCATGGCACGCGCCGCCTCGTGCGGGGGTGTCAGCCGTGCGGCGCTGATCGTCTGGCGCAGGGCGCGTTCCCCGAAGGACCCGCCGTCGGCGGCGCGTGCGCCGTGTACGCCGCTGCTGACCGCGATCAGGCGGTCGCCCGGCTCGACGTGGAAGGTCTGCTCGTCGTAGAGGGTCTCCTCGAACATGCCGAGAGGAAGTTGGGCTTCCAGCTCGATCTGCTCGATGGCACTGCCGCGCTGGCGGTAGAGCTGGGGGGAGCCCGCGTCGACGGCGCGCACGGTGCCGGAGTCCAGGTCGAAGTTCAGCAACAGGGTCGAGGCGTACGCCTTGCCCCCGTACTGGGCGAACAGGGCCTGGTCGGCGAGGCAGGCCTGGTCGGCGAGCCCTATACCGGCGCGGCGGGCGTTGCGCAGCGCGCTGACGGTGAGGCTGGTGAGCAGCGAGGCCTCGATGCCCTGGCCCATGCCGTCGGTCACGGTGAGGGTGAGATGGTCGGCGCTGGTCGACCAGTCGAAGTTGTCACCGCCCACGGCGTAGGCCGGCTCCAGGTGGGCGCCGATGACGTACTCCTGGCGCGAGCAGCCCCGGCCGGGCAGCAGCTGCCACTGCATCTCGGCGGCGAGGGTCAGCCGCCGGGTGCGCCGGGCCTGGAGGTAGAGGTCGGTGTCGCGGGAGGCGGTGGTGACCTCGTGGCCCAGGGCGGTGGCGAAGTCGGTGAGCTGGAGCACGGTGGTGGGGGTACCGGCGTCACCGGGCAGGCGCACGGACAGGACGCCGAGACGGTCGCCGCGGACGGTGATCGGCAGATGCACGAGGTTGGTCGCCGTCGCGTCGTCCCTGACCTCGACGACCGGGGTCTGGCCGTTGAAGGCGCGTCCGGCGGGGCCGTCGTGGGCGGGCACCGCGGGACCGGTGTGCGGCAAGTGGGTGACCGGTTGCAGGACGCTCAGCCCGTAGTCGGCCAGGAGCAAGGTCATGTCCTCCGCGCCGAACCGTTCGGCCAGCAGGCGGCGCGCGGTCGCGACCAGCTCGTGGGGTGGGGCGGCGCGGAGCCGGCCTTCCGCGGACGGGCCCGGTTCAGATGTGTTCACGTCATCCACCCTCTTCGTTTGTCGCCTCCACGCTATCGCTGCGAGCGACGGTTGCGCGGCGCGCGGAGGGAAGCATGAATCGGTCCACCGGTGCGGCCTGGGCGTGTGGCGGCGCGCTGACGGGCGGTGCGGACGCGGTGTGGCACAGCAGCAGGCAGATGTCGTCGTCGCGCTCGGACTCGCGGAGCAGGGGCTCGAGCAGGGATTCGGCCGCGGCGTCCAGGTCCTGGTGCAGTTCCGTGGCGTTCAGCGAGGACAGGGCCCGGGCGAGACGGTCGATCCCGAGGTCTATCCCCAGGGCGCGGCGCTCGACCAGTCCGTCAGTGTAGAGCGCGAGCGTCGAGCCGCCGGTCAGCTCGACGGAGTGGTCCTCGTAGGTGTAGGGCAGGGGGACACCCAGCATGATCCCGGGTTTGGTGTCCAGGATGCGCACCGTCCCGTCGGATGCCCGCACCACGGGTGGCGGATGTCCGGCTGAGGCCCAGACGACGTGGGGATCGCCGGGTCGGAAACGGACGAGGGCGGCGGTCGCGTACAGCTCCGGCTGCTGGTGGTGGAGCAGTCGGTGCAGGCGGGTGAGGAGCTGGGCGGGGCTGTCGCCCTCGACGGCGTAGGCGCGCAGCGCGGTACGCAGCTGGCCCATCATGATGGCCGCGCGCAGCCCGTGTCCGGTGACGTCGCCTATGACGGCGAGCAGGCTTCCGTCGGGCTGCTGGAAGGCGTCGTACCAGTCGCCGCCGATGTTGAGCCCACGGGTGGCGGGCAGGTATCGGGCGGCCAGAAGCAGGCCGTCGGCGGCGGGCAGTTCGGTGAGCTGGGCGCGCTGGAGGGCTTCGGCGGTGTCCCGGTGCTGTTCGTAGCGGCGGGCGTTGTCCAGGGCGATGCCGATGCGGCGGGCCAGTTCGACCAGCATCACGGAAGTGTCGGGATCGAAGTGGGGGCCGGGCGAGACGAGGGTGAGCACCCCCAGGGTGTGACGGACGGTGAGGGGGATGCACAGCAGCGGGTGCGAGGGGGCCAGAAGCGAGGGCGGCAGGTCGTCGACGCCTGGCAGGCCACCGGGATGGGCGGCGGCGTGCTGCGGGCGGCCCGTGCGGGCCGCGGCGACCGCGGCGGCCGGCCGGTGACCGCTATGCGGAACCGATTCGTCGTCGAAGAGCCAGAGGTCGACCTGGCTGGCGTACTCGGGGATCAGGAGCTCGGGCAGGCGGCGCTGGATGTCCTCGTGGTTGAGGGACGCGATCACCTCGCCGCTCGCGTCGGCCAGGAAGGTCAGCAGCCGCCTGGCCTTCTCCGCCTCGCTGCGGGCGGTGCGCTCACCGTCGAGCAACTGGCGCTGAAGGAGCGCGGAGGCGTCCAGTTCCGCGTGGAGTGCCAGAACGCCCTGGTTGGTCCGGTGCAGCTCCTCCCGGTGGAAGCGGATCAGCTCCTCTTGCTCGTCGAGCCTGCTGAGCACCGCCGCGGTGTCGTCGTCCGACGCCAGGAGGGCCTTGGTGAGGGCCGTCCCGTCACTGCCGGACGGGTGGGGCTGTGCGGGCCCGCGACAGGGGAGCGTGAGCTGCCAGGGGGGCGAGTGGTCCGGTGGGCCTCCCGCCGGGCGCACGGCGACGGTCAGATGCCCATGACCGAGCCCGTCGGAGGCGGCGGGCGGCTGGGTGCTGAGGTGAAGTTCCCAGCCACCGCCCTGTTCGAGACGTTCGCGGAGGTGCGCGGTGAGGGCGGTCAGCGAGCGTGCGCGCTCGGTGAGGGGCACCTCGGCGGCTGACATGAAGTGGGCCGCGAGGGCACGGGCATGGGCCGCGTCGGTGGTGGAATCGATTTTCCAGGTTGCGGAGGCGGCTGTCATGGGCTCAGGTCCGGTCGTCGGGGGCCAGCACGGCGACGCTGGTGTCGTCGCGCACGGGGCGGGCGTCGCTGCCGGCGTTCCGCAGGATGGCCGCGGCCACCACGGCCGGCCGGGTCGCGGGCCAGCAGGACGGCGGCGTCGTTCGGCGGTGTCCAGCGACTGGGCGGTCCGTCGCTGTGCAGGACCAGCAGGCTGTCGGGGTGCCAGGCGACGCGCTGGACGGGCACGGTGTGGGGGAAGCGCGCGCCGACGATGCCGGGATAGGAGAGCAGCGGCCGCCAGCCCGCGGGGGTGTCCAGGCGTGCACCGATGTTGCCCACGCCGGCGAAGCAGAGCCGCTGGGCGTCCGTGTCGAGCTGTGCCACCGAGACGGCGGCGCCCCGGGTGCTCCGGAGCCGCGCGTGCGGGCGCCGCAGGATCTCGGCGGGCGGCACATGGCAGGCGCGGGCCAGCTCTCCCGCGGCGGCGTTGGACGCCTCCGCGGCTCTGGCGCCGTGGCCGAGCCCGTCGGCGAGCATGAGGGTCGTGAGCGTGGCGGAGCGCGCCCAGCTCCAGGTGTCGCCGGAGAACTCGGCCCGGGCGAGGGGGACGTTGACGCCTCCGGCCCGTGCACCCCTCGGACGCTGTGGCGTCCGGTGGTGGCGAGACGCGGGCCCGTGGTCGATGCGGGCTACCGCGACCGTCCCCCGGCCGGGCGTGCCGTGCAGGCCGAAGTCGTTGGACACGCGCATGCAGGTTCCCAGGCCCGCGCCGAGTGAGGCGGTGACGGTGGTGTGGCCGTCGCGCAGCGCCGCGCTGACATCGGTGATGCCCGGGCCGTGGTCGAGGGCGAGGAGTTGCACCGCTGTCCGGTGGGCGTCGGGGCCGGCGGGCAGGCGGCCGACGAGGTTGATCAGGATGTGTCCGCCCCCGGCGTGCTTGAGGAGGTTGGTCGCCGGCTCGGTGGCCACGAGAGCGGCGACCGCGGTGCGGTGGGGAGTGAGCCCGGCATGCGCGCAGGCCGACTCGGCGGCCACGCGGAAATCCCGGACCCGCGTCGAGTCGTGCACCGGGATGTCCCACACCCGGCTCACGCCGGCCCCGGCCGGGGTGAGGGCACGCCGCCGGCCCAGGCGACGACGGTGACCGTGGTGCCCTGACCAGGCCGGCTGTCGACGGCGAACTCCTGCACCAGCCGCTTGGCGCCGCTCAGGCCGACCCCCAGACCGCCGCCGGAGGTGTAGCCGTCGGTCATCGCCTGCTCGAGGTCGCGGATGCCCGGGCCGGCGTCGATGAACGCCAGTCGGAGTCCCAGCGTCTGCGCGTGGTCCAGCGGGGTGATCTCCACGTACCCGCCCCCGCCGTGGATGAGGGTGTTGCGGGCCAGTTCACTGGCGGCGGTGACGAGTTTGGTCTGCTGCACCAGGCTGAACCCGAGCTCGGCCGCGGTTCGGCGCACGTGCTGCCGTACCCAGGCCAGGTCCGCGTCCGAGCCGATGGGCAGGTTCGTCGCGGTGGCGTGGCGGGAGGCAGGCATCATGGACCGCCTTCCGCGCCCACGGTCGGCACCGGCCGGTTGAACAGGTCCCTCGCGCGGTCGACGCCCAATGCGGTGGACAGCCCCGGCAGGGTGAGTCCCAGCTCGACAAGGGTGTTCGCCACCGCGGGACGCATGCCGGCCAGGACCGTGCGTGCGGCCGACAGGCGGGTGCTGGAGGCGATCTCGGCGAGGATCCGTCCCAGGAACGAGTCGACGAAGTCCACGCCGGAGACGTCGATCACCACTCCGGTCGCCGTGCTGTGCGCGATGCGACGGGTGACGTCCTGCTGGAGCTGCTCCGCCGTCCCGTCGTGCGGTTCGCCCTGCAAGGTGACCAGCAGGGTGTCTCCGAGAACCAGGACCGGAACCGGAGGCGCGAGTGCGGAGAGCGCGCCGTTCACCGCCGGCTCGCCCCGGCCGGGGTGCGCGCGGAGACTTCGATGCCCTGCTGGCTCAGGGCATGGGCCAGGGCGTCGGCCAGCGAGGAGCGGGTGAGCACGGTCCCCAGGTCGATGCCGAGCTGGACGATGGTCTGCGCGATCGCGGGTCGGATGCCGGAGACGACGCACTCGGCGCCCATCAGCCGGGCCGCGGCCACGGTCTTCATCAGATGCTGGGCGACGAGGGAGTCGACCGTGGGTACACCGGTGATGTCGAGGATGGCGTACTGGGCGCGCTCGGTGACGATCGCGTCCAGCAGGCTCTCCATCATCACCTGGCTGCGAGCGCTGTCCAGGGTGCCTATCAGCGGCACCGCGACGACGCCCTCCCACAGGTTGATCACCGGTGTGGCCACTTCCAGCAGCTGCTGGCGCTGCCGTTCGATGAGTTCCTCGCCCGTCCTGAGAGCCGTCTCCATCACGACCAGGCGCAGGGTGCCCATCAGTACGGTCAGAGCCAGCAGGCACTCGTGGAGACGAGCGTCGGAGAGGTCCGGGAACTCGCTGCGCATGAGGCTGATCACCGGGTCGCGCAGCTTGGCCACTTCGTCGGCGATCCGGGCCGGGGAGCAGCCGGCGCGGGTCCTGGCGGCGGTCATCCGGCTGAGTTGCTCACGCACCGGCGAGAATCCGGGCGCCGTGATGTCCTCGAGCCGGCCGGAGGCGGCCACCGTCGCCAAGGCGTCGACGACGGCTTTGGCGGCCTCCACGGCCTCGTCCCGGGAGACCGTGAACACGGTCCGGAACACGGCGGCGTCCGCCCATCGCTGAGCTACCTGCTCCTGGCGACGCACAAGGAACTCGCCTGTCTGCCGCGCCGCCGATCCGGCGACCGCTTCCTGTTCCGACACTCAGGTCTTCTCTCTCTGGACAGGGCTCCGTGGCTACCGAACGGCAGGCGAACCGCCATTAGTTGCCGTATGACAAACATTAGCGGTTGGGGTGTGGCGCAAACAACACGCGCCCGCCGAAACCTGGGCCGGGTCACGTGACGGCGGTCACGCCTGCCGCCCGCGCCAGTCCAGGCAGACCACCAGGGCGTCGTCGTTCGGCATGGCCTGGCCGCGGTGGCCGGTCAGCTCCCGCAGAACGGCCCCAGGGACCTCGGCGGCCGGCAGCAGCTGCGTGGAGAGGATCGCGCGGGTGAGCGCGGCGTCCCCGTACGTCTCGCCACCCGGCGAGGCGACGGCGTGGACCCCGTCGCTGACGAACATCAGGCGGTCGCCCGGCTCGACATCGAACTCCTGCACCACGTAGTCGGTCTCCTCGAACATGCCCAACGGCAACTGCGCCTCGAAGGTGATGCGCTTCACCGTGCCGTCGCGCAGGCGCAGCAACTGCGGGGACCCGGCGTCCACGGCCTGGACCCGTCCGCTGGTGAGGTCGAAGTCGAACATCAGGACGGACAGATAGCAGTGACCCCGGTAGTGGGCATACACGGCCTGGTCGGCGAGGGCCGCCTGATCGGCCAGCGGGAGGCCGGCGCGCCGGGCGTTGCGCAGCGCGTTGACGGCCAGGTTCGTCAACAAAGAGGCCTCTATCCCCTCGCCCATGCCGTTGGAGACGTACAGCATCAGCCGGTCGGCGGTCGCCGACCAGTCGAAGTTGTCGCCGAAGATCGCGTACGCCGGCTCCAGCTGCGCCCCCAGCTCGAATTCCGGGCGGGCGCAGGACCGGCCGGGAAGCAACTGCCACTGCATCTCGGCGGCCAGGGTCAACCGGTCCTTGCGGCGCGCCTGAAGGTAGAGGTCGGTGTCCCGTTCGGCCACGACCACTTCGTGCCCGAGCACCTCGGCGATCTCCGCCAGCTCCTTCAGGCAGCCGCGTGCGTGGTCCCCGCCGGGCAGGGTCACCGACAGGACGCCGAGCCGGTCTCCGCGCACGGTGACGGGGAGATGGACGCGGACCCGCCCCTCCGGGGCGCCCTCGATGAACGCCTCCTGAGCGCCGAAGGCGCGGCCGGCCGGGCTGTTGTGCGCCGACACCGGCTCCAGGGTGTCCGGCAGCACGGAGACCGGCTGGAGCACGGTCAGGCCGTAGTCGGCCATGAAGAGCTCGACGGAGTCCGCCGCGTACTGCTCCGCCAGCACACGACGGACCGCGTCGAGCAACTCATGAGGTGCCGCCGCACGCAGGGCGCGCTCAGCGGTCACAAATCTGTTCACGATGGTAAACACACCAATCTTTCGTCGGATGGCGACAGGTCGCGCACACGAGACCACCCCTTGGAAAGGGCGGCGCCCGGGCCCGGCCCATCCCTAGTCGGCCTGCTCGCCTAGTACGCTGGCCGTCACCCCGGTGCCTGCGAGAGTGTGACTGTGACTTCCTTCCGCCCCCGCCCAGAGCCTGACGAGGTCGCGCGCGTGACCTCCACGGCCGCGGAGCTGCTGGAAGTCCTGTGGGGCCGGGCCTCCACCGCGCCCGTGTCCGCGTCCCAGCTGCGCGTCCTGCTCATCCTTGAGCACCATGAGGACATCAACCTGCGCAGTCTCGCGGACAGTCTGGCGTCCACGCCGCCCTCGACGAGCCGGCTGTGCGACCGACTGCAGGCCGCAGGCTTCGTCGAGCGGGTGGTGAGCCCGACCGACAGGCGTGAAGTGCGCCTGCACCTCAGCGGTCGGGGCCGTGACTTCCTCACGGATCTGCGTGCGCGCAGGGAAGAGGCGCTGCGGGCGGTCCTCGACCAGATGCAGCCCGCCCAGCGGACCGCGCTGTTGCAGGGGCTCGAGGCGTTCTGCGACGCCGCTGCGGCCCAGATACACGACGACGCCCAGGGCTCCGGTAGCCAGACCGCCTGAGCGGACCGCCGCGGCACCGGACTCGCCGTACACCGGAGCATTCCAGGTCCTTCCCCGCGCACGTCCGACCTCCACTTTCTTGCCTCCTGGCTATAGTTGTCAAATAGCAACTGTCGCCCTCTGGATACCCGTTCGCCTTCAGATCTCGCTTACCCGCTGTCTCGGCGACCTGCATGACTGTGGGAAACGTCTCTGAGTGGCATGAGGCGGAAGGGAGCCTCTGACGTGGCTTGCGTCGCCGATCGAGCGGCCTGCGCTCCGGCGCCCTGGATTGCGCTCCACTGCGCTGTTTCGCGGCGGCTTGGGCCGGGCCTCGACGTCTGACCTTGATGCGGGCCAGGGCGAGTGGGGCCGGCTCCCGGCTCACGTCCGGCAGCCCAGCTCATGCACTCCGTGCTGCGGACTGCGGACTGCGGACTGCGGACTGCGGACTGCGGACTGCGGACCGTGGACTGGACGCTTGCGAGCGTTGAAGTGCCGAGCGCTGCGAGCCAGGTGACGGCGGACTCGGAAGGACATGGCGCCGGCCGTGTGCGGTCCACCTGTCCACCAGCTCTGCCGTCCGCGGTCTCGGCCGGACGGCAGAACGGGCGGACACGTTGAACGCTGGCTCAGGGCCGAACCGGCGTACGACGCGACCTCCGGCAACCGTGTCCCCGAACGCGTGCGCGTGAAACGTCTACAAGGCGGGCCGGGCGAGCCCGGGCCGGGCGCCGGTACGGCGACGGCGCCTCGTCGCGAGCGTGGGGCGCGCCGGCCGTTCCGGGGAGCGAGGCGACCGCCTGACTCCACGTGACCTCCCGCGGCGGCGCCATGGACGAGGGCTTCCGGCGCTGTCTGGGAGCCGTCGCCCGATCGGGGCGGGTCCCACCCGTGTGCCTCGAATGGGCAGCGCTCGGCGTGGCCCTGACCGTAGGCTCCCTGGCCCTGGTGACCCGACACCTGGTCGTGCGGCACCGCCGCTCTGCCTCCTCACGCAGGACGTGAGGGATGTCGGCGGCCGCCCCGGGCGTACGGCTCACGTGGACTCCAACCGCCTGAGGGCTATGCGCTCGTCGCAATTGAGGCCGGTGCCGGTGCCGGTGTTGAGCCGCAGCCGGGGAGCCGTCCTGTGGGCGGACGGGACGGCCGCACCGGGCCAGATCGTTCTCTCGTAGGCGCCGTCGCGATCCTAGTCGACCGGTCTAGTAGCGACGTAGGCTGGAGCTGTGGGACGGACCAGTGACGCCAGGAAGAACATCCTCAGTGCCGCGCGCTCGCTCATCGCGGAGCGTGGCTACTCGGCCCTGGGGGTGGCCGAGATCTGCAAGACGGCCGGGGTGCCGAAGGGTAGTTTCTACTACTTCTTCGAGTCCAAGGAGGCTCTCGCCCTCACCGTCGTCGACGAGCACTGGGCGGCGCAGCGGTGCGATTGGGCGCGGGTCCTGGGCGGTGACGAGGAGCCGCTGGCCCGGCTTCGGCGGCTGTTCGCCGAGACGGAGGCCGGCCAGCGCGCGGCGCAGCATGCGTGCGGAACCGTGTCGGGCTGTCTGTTCGGGAACCTCTCCCTGGAACTGAGCAACCAGGCGGAGACGGTCCGGCACCGGTTGCAGGAGATCTTCGACGAGCAGGTCGACATGGTCGAGACCGTCGTCATCGAGGCCCGCGAGCGCGCCGAGGTCACCGTGCCGGACAGCCGGGCGGCGGCGCGGGCTGTGGTGGCGCAGCTCGAGGGCCAGGTGATGTTCGCCAAGCTGTACAACAGTCCGCAATGGCTGAGCCCGCTGTGGGACAACTGTCTGGCCATGCTGGGCGCCACGACGCCCCGGTAGCCGCGCCAGTTCATCCGCGCGGCGCCCTCGGGCTGCCGCTACGGGACCAAGGGCTGGTGGACCGACCCGCCCGGGTCGGGTCGGTGGGTCCAGCCTGCGCCCGCCACCCGTGCCGATGCCTCGGCCGGCCTTCTCACTGCTGAGAGGCGTGGCCTCGCAGCCCGCGTAGCATGACGGGCGTGGAGCTGCGCCAGCTGAGGTACTTCGTCGCGGTTGCCGAGGAGCTGAACTTCGGCCGGGCCGCCGAACGACTGCTCATCGCCGGGCCCTCGTTGTCCCAGCAGATCAAGGCGCTCGAACGCGACCTGGGCGTCCGGTTGTTCGAGCGGGACCGCCGCTCCGTCTCCCTCACTCCGGCGGGTGCCGCCCTCCTGCCGCACACCCGCGCCCTGTTGGAGCAGGCCGACGAGCTCCGGCGCCGGGCCGGCCGGCTGTCGGGCTCGGAAGCGGTACGGCTCGGCTATGTCAACTGGCTTCCCTCGGACCTGACAGCACGGACCGCCGCCGTGGCCAAGGTGCACATCGACGCGTGGGTCGCCCCGTCCCACGCCCAGGCCGCCCGGGTCGCCGACGGCAGTCTGGACCTGGCCGTGTGCTGGGTCCGTACGGAGGATCTGGCGCGGCTCGGACTGCGGGCCCGGTTGATCGGCGCCGACCGGCTCTACGCCGTGGCCGTCGGCACCGACAGGCGTGACGTCCCGGCGGGGGAGACCGACGTCCTCGTCGACGACGACATCACGTCCTGGCGGTCGTGGAACGACTACGCCGAAGAACTGGCCCGCACCACGGGCGCCCGTGAGGTGCGCATTTCGGACGGAGCCATCACCGGTCCGGCCTTTTTCGACCATGTCCGCCGGTGCCGGCGTCCGGTCGTCAACTCCCCCAAGGGGCAGACCCTGCCGCTGCCTCCGGATCTGGTCCGGCGGGAGATCGTCGGACCGAAGGTGTACTGGACCTGGTCCCTGGTCTGGCGCGAGAAGGAGCAGCGCGCGAGCGTTCTCGCCGTGGTCGACGCCCTGTGCGACGGCGTCGGCGACCTCGGTGTCCACGCCCCGGACGCCTGGCTTCCCGCCGACGATCCGTACGCGCTCCAGCGATGACCTGTACTGGAAGGCCGAGCCTTCCAGTCAGGAGAAAGCCCGTCCTTCCTCCCCGGTGTGTGTGGACCTACCTTCTAAATAGTCGACCGGTCGGCTAGTACCGGTCATCCACACGAAGAAGGTCACCATGAACCAGAAGGTCGCGATCATCACGGGCGCCTCGCAGGGCATGGGCGCCGCCCTTGTCGACGGCTACCGCAAGCTCGGCTACGCCGTCGTCGCCACCTCGCGCGGCATCGCCCCGTCCGACGACCCCGACGTCCTCACCGTCCAGGGCGACATCGCCGACCCGGCCACCGCCGAGCGCCTCGTCGCCGCCGCCGTCGAGCGGTTCGGTCGTCTCGACACCGTCGTCAACAACGCCGGCATCTTCGTCGCCAAGCCGTTCACCGAGTACACGGCCGAGGACTTCGACGCCGTGACCGGCATCAACGTCGCCGGTGTCTTCCACCTCACCCAGCAGGCGATCCCGCACCTGCTCGCCCAGGGCGGTGGCCACATCGTCAGCGTGACGACCAGCCTGGTCGACAACGCCAACGCGAGCGTCCCGTCCGTCCTCGCCTCGCTGACCAAGGGTGGCCTGCAGTCCGCCACCAAGTCCCTCGCCATCGAGTACGCCACCCGCGGCATCCGCGTCAACGCCGTGTCGCCCGGCACCATCAAGACCCCCATGCACGCGGAGGAGACTCACGAGTTCCTCGCCGCCCTGCACCCCGTCGGCCGGATGGGCGAGGTGAGCGACATCGTCGACGCGGTGCTCTTCCTGGAGACGGCTCCCTTCGTCACCGGCGAGATCCTGCACGTCGACGGTGGTATGAGCGCCGGCCACTGATGTCAGGTCAGACAGCTGAGAAGGAGGAGACATGAGCACGACGGACGACAAGGCGATCCTGCGCGCGGTGCTCGACCAGTGGAAGGAGGCGGTCGACGAGCACCAACCCGAGCGCGTCGCCTCCCTGTTCACCGAGGACGCCCTCTTCCAGGGCCTGCACCCCTATACCGTCGGCCGCCGAGGGGTCGCCGAGTACTACGACTCCCAGCCCCTCGGTCTGAAGGCCGACTACCGCATCCTGGAGACCAGGCGTCTGGCCGACGATCTCGTCCTCGGCTACCAGGAGGTCGAGTTCTCGTTCACGGACCGGCCTGCCCTGAACGTCAAGCTCGCGGTCCTCGTGAACCGTGTGAAGGGCGAGTGGCTCGTCAGCCATTACCAGGTGTCCCGGCTGGGCTGACGAATCCGCGCATGGTCGGCCCTGGCAGGTCGCGTGGCGGCGCGCGCCGGCAGACGCCGGGCGGCTCCCCGCAGGCTCCGGAGGACATCTAGATCTTCGGTCCAGGATTCTTGGGTTGGCCACCCATTCTGTGGTCGCTCCAGTCGATGCCGTCGTCGTGCTCCTTGCTGCCCGCGAGTCCGAGGAAGCCGAGGAGGGGCAGCAGAATGAGGATCACCCCGCACAAGGTGCCGACAGCGACGTATGCCGCGGCTGCGGCGAGGACCGAGAACGTGATGTCGCACAGGATGCGAACCCATCGTGGGAACGGCGCACGCCATGCGCGGTACCGGCGATACAGACGCCTGAGTCGGCCATGCTTTCCCCGGCCTGGTTCCTCGCTCATGAAAGAAGAGCGACCGGGGGATTTTCTTCGCTGCTTCTGCCGCTGTGAGGCCACGGGACGAGCGTAGGGCGGCGGTGGCCGTGTGGTTTGGGTATGCCCACAATCGACCAGGTGGGGCCGAAGGTGTTCGTTGAGGTGCGATGCCTGGTCTGTGGACGGCCGGGGGCCTGGGACGGTTGCCGCTCGGGATGTCGGTCAGCCATGAGGCGGTGCGCAGCTTGTCGGCCGTCGGCTGTGTGTTCCGGCGGCTGGGGGGCATCCGCACGGCACACGGGCTATCAGCCCCAACCCGGAGGGAATTTCCCCATGTTGGCCATCATCTCCGCAGTCCTGTTCTTCATCGCGTTTCTGATCAACGCCGCTGACATCTCGACGAACGACGCCTTCAGCTCGACGAACGTGATGCTCCTCGGGCTGACCGTGCTCGCTCTGCACCTTGCCGGCATCGGCAGTGGCTGGTCGCGTGGCGGCCGCAGAGGCTGACGCCGATGTCGCCGAGCACGCCGGTGCCGGTCAGGTCCGCACGTGACCTGACCGGCACCGGCTGCCTGGGCGCCGCGCGGGCCAGGGGGCGGTCACCGCGCGGCACGCCGTCCGGCAACGGCGACTCGGCGCCCCTCGGCGGCTCGGAGCAGTACCCCGGGGAGCGTGCCCGCGAGGTCCGTCGCGGCCCCTGCCGACCCGTGCCCGCGCCCTCGGGCGGCGTATCCTGCGCTCGTGGAACTGCTCTTCGGGATACGCCGGTCCGACTCACCGTGGGTCGACAGCGTATGGACCTGCGCCAGTGAGCGGGTCACGTCGATGACGTCGGTTGCGGGGGTGCGCTGGGGCCTGGTGTTCTGGGAGCGGGACGGCCGGTCCTACGCGGCCGTCACCGGCCCGGAGACCCGGACGAGCACGGCGCCGGTTCCGGAGGGCGCCGTCTTCACCGGCATCGACTTCGCCGTGGGCACCTCGCTGCGGGCCCTGCCCACACCGGAGCTGGTCGACGGCGGCGTCGAGCTCCCCGACACCACACGCCGGACGTTCCGGCTCGACGGCGCGCGCTGGCAGACGCCGGGCGCCGATGACGCCGAGGCCCTGGTGGAGCGACTTGTCCTGGCCGGGATCGTGGTGCGTGACCCGCTTGTCGCCGACGTCCTGCGAGGTTATGAGCCGGACGTGTCGGGACGGACCGTCGAACGCCGTTTCCGGGCCGCCACCGGCCTGACGCGGGGCGCCGTCCGGCAGATCGAGCGGGCCCGTACGGCGGCGGAGCTGCTGGCGGCCGGAGACACGGCCGCCGATGTCGTCGCCAAGCTCGACTACTTCGACGAGCCGCACCTCGCCCGGGCGCTGCGCACTTACGTGGGACGCACCGTCGGGCAACTGCGGGAGGGAATGGGCGGCGCGATCGCGCTCGACCTGGGTCAGCGCTTGACGTCGTAGATCACCTTCAGGATCCCGTTGGAGTAGCTCTCCGACTCCCGCAGCGACAGCATCTGCTTGTCGCGGTCGGCGCGGTGGAACAGGCTCTTGCCGGCACCGAGCAGGACGGGGAAGACGAGCAGGTTGTACTGGTCGATCAGGCCCGCCTCGGACAGCCGCCGCGCCAGCTCCGCGCTTCCGTGGATGTAGATGGAGCCGCCCTCGCTCTCCTTGAGCTTCGCGATGTCCTCCGTCGTGCGCAGGATCGCCGTCGGCCCCCACCCGTCGACGAGGGAGTCGTCCGGCAGCGTGCTGGACACCACGTACTTGGGCAGCTCCTTGTACGAGGCGTGGTCCTCCGATTCGGGCCAGACCGAGGCGAAGGCCTCGTAACTGCGGCGGCCGAACATCAGAGCCGTCGTGTCGGTAAGCTCCTCGCCCTTCAGCGACCAGGCCTCAGGGACGAACTCCAGGTCCTTCACCACCCAGCCACCGCTGCGGTGCCCCTCCTCGGGCCCGCCGGGCGAGTCCAGAACGCCGTCGAGCGACATGAATCCGGTGTAGACCAACTTACGCATCTGCTGTCTCCTCATCACGGGCCGAGCTCCTGGGATGAGGCTAGATCGCGGCCGGGCGGGTGTCTTGGACGGAAACGACATCGGGTGGGGACGGGTGGGTCCGGGACACCACACGGTTCGTGTCCACCTGCGCGCGGCGGGGTTCTCGGAGACCGCAGCGCGTCCTTGGAGGAGGACGAACCCGTACGGTGGCCGTTCCTCGTCGTCATCTCAGCGGTGGGAATGCCGACAGGGGTGGGCGTGTTGAACGGGGCGTGGGAGTGAAGGGGACAGTGTCCCCGGGCCTCATCCATTGCCTGCGGGGACGATCGTTCGGCTGAAGCCCCGCAGAGCCTTTCGCCGCGTAGGCGACCGCCCTTCACCCCCATGTTCTTCGCCGTGATCCGGGCCGGGCTGGGACGCCCGCCGGGGCACGGCCACACCGCTCCGGCCCGCGCCGGGAGCGGTGAGCGCGGGGAATGAGACAACGCCCCGCCTTGTTGCAGAAGTCGTATGACATGTCCGAGTCAATCAGCTCGGCACATGGTGGAAGGAGTACCTCATGGCACGCAGCACCACGCGCCCCGTCGTGAAGCTGAAGTCGACGGCCGGTACCGGCGTCACCTACGTGACCCGCAAGAACCGTCTCAACGATCCCGACCGAATGGTCCTGCGCAAGTACGACCCCCAGGTCGGCGCGCACGTCCTGTTCCGCGAAGAACGCTGACCCTCGCCTTCACGGCACCCCGTCGAAGGCAACAGAAAGGCCACCCATGAGGCACGGCATCCACCCCGTCTCCCGCCCGGTCGTCTTCCGCGACCGTGCGGCAGGCTTCCAGCTGCTCACCCACTCCACCATCGACTCGGAACGCACGGTCGAGTGGGAGGACGGCGCCACGTACCCGGTCGTAGAGGTCGAGGTCTCTTCGGCCAGCCACCCGTTCTACACCGGCACCTCGCGGGTCATGGACACCGCGGGCCGCGTGGAGCGTTTCCAAAGGCGCTACGGCGCCACCGCTCCCGTCCGCCCCTGACGCCCGACCCCGTTCGATCCCTCGGGAGGAGACCGCGATGAAGGTGCGCAAGTCCCTGCGCTCGTTGAAGGCCAAGCCCGGCGCCCAGGTGGTGCGCCGACGTGGCGTCACCTTCGTGCTGAACAAGAAGGACCCGCGTTTCAAGGCCCGCCAGGGCTGACGTCCTGAGCCGCGACAACGTTCCGGCCCGGCACCGCAACCGCGGTGCCGGGCTGTTCGCTGTGTGTGCCCGGCGGCAGGTGGCAGGCGGCAGGCGGCGGGACACGGCAACGCGGCGGTGGCGGCGGGCTCGCGGGCTGCGGGCCTGCCCGCTGCCTCAGCGGGAGGCCAGGGGGTCTTCCTGGGGTGTCGCGGAGGCGCGTGAGCCGTCCAACTTCCCTTCACAGCGGGGTTATGGCGGAAATTGGGCGTGGCAGGTACATGACCCGTGGGGCTTCCGGGGCTTACCATCGCAAGGCCCCGGAGGGGCGGTCGACGGAGCGTCCGGCCCCACCGGACAACCCATGCCGCTCCTTCGCGTACCCGGCCCCGCTGGGGCCGGATTCCCCCCACGGATGAAGGAGCAGCAATGCCCCTCGGCACATGGCTCAAGGCAAGCACTTCCGCCGCGGCGCTCGTCCTCGCCACGGCGAGCGCCGCGACCGCCGCCCCCACGAGTGAACCGCCCACCGCGCAGGCGGCCGTGGTGACCCTTCGCTACGACGACAGCCGTGCCGGAGGCTGGGAAGCCGCGATCGCGGCCGGAGTCTCCTCATGGAACACGAACGTGAGCAACGTCAGACTGGTGGAAGCGGCACCCGGTGGCGCGGCCGAGATCCTGATCGTCGCCACCACGGGGTGGCCGCAGGCCACACTCGGCCCCGTTCGTCCGGGCCGTCAGGTCCGGGTCGAACTCGGCAGCCAGGCCGTGAGCCAGGGCTACGACAAGACCCGGATCGCCGCCCACGAGCTCGGGCACAGTCTCGGCCTGCCGGACACCAAGCCCGGCCCCTGCTCACAACTGATGTCGGGGTCGAGCGCCGGCACGTCCTGCACCAACGCCGTGCCCAACGCGACCGAGCGGTCCCGCGTGCAGTCCGCCTACGCGAGCGGCGTCGCGGCGTTCCTGCGCACTGATGGTCGGACCCTCATCGACGCACCCTGAGCCCATTGCCACGGGTGACGGCGTCCCTGAAACCTCGAAGAGGTCTCCGGGACGCCGTCACCCTACGGCCCGCACAGGAAGAAGGCCTGCCTGCGCCATGACGGTGTCTCCCACGTCGCTGGACAGCGAGCGGGGCTCGGTCACGGTGCTCGGCTTGGTCGGCCTGAAGACGCCGCCGGATCTCCTGAAGCAGCTGCGGAACATCCCTCCGCACTGGCGCTGACCAGAACGCTGGGCGGCAGGAACCACAGGCCGGTGAGGGCGGGTTGATGCGGTGCGAGGTAGGACCCGCCTTGCCGTGAGTATCAATGTCAGTCCCCTCCACTATCCTTCGGGCCACCACTCGCCTACGGGGAAGATTCAGAGACTTGACTGACCTGTCCGCTTTTCCACTGCCCTTTCACGCTTCCGGTTACATAGGGGCCGCAACACCCCGGACTTTGCGGGAACTCCAGATGATGGAGTGCAGCTGGCAGATTCGGGCGAAGCCGCGGTGGTTCGAGAAGATGAACGACGCCGACATCGTGGCCAGGTGGACGCGGGAAGCGATCGCCCAGGGTCTCACCGAAGCACAGGTTCGCTACGTGTTGGACGAGCTTCGGCACTACGCCGCGCTGCGAGACGCGCGAACCGGCATCGAGGTTTCGGCCGTCGACGGAGTGTGGCAGTCGGACACCCTCATCGATGACGAGCTGGGATCGCGGCTGCGTGAGGCGGTGCGGGTTCTGGAACGGGTCCCCGAAGCGGAGAAGGACTGGCACCCCGGATCAGACGGTCTCGTACTGGATCTGGTCCATCCCTCGCTGTTCTGCTTGGTGAGAGAGGTGAGCGGTGCACCCGAGCGGGCTTGGCGAAATCCGACGGACCGGTACTCGAAGTACGAATTCTCCGAGAAGTTCCAGTGGCTGCCGACGGACGTGGACGTCAGCGACGACGGCGCTGTTTCCTTCCGGTCCTACGTGAACAACGTCCACCCGGAGACCCATCGCGAACTGGTCTCCGTGCTACCGGAGTTGTTCGCTCGCTTCCGCCCGCTCTGGGAGAACGTGCTGACCGACCTGCACCATCCGAGACCGCCGCGGATCGAGGCCGATCCGTACGGGTGGTACGACTCGGGGCCGGAATACCCGGACAGGTCCTCCTACGCTGATGATCAGGCGTACGCCGAAGCCCGCTACGCATGGGCGGAAGCTCGCGATGCCTGGTGGGAGAACCGCCGTCCGGTCATCCCGGACGCCCCCGCCTTCACCCCGCCCGAGACGCCGGACGGCGCCTCCCGGGTGGACCTGCGGGGCCGCTCTCTCCAGGTCATCGTCAAGATTGCCGCTATTCATCTCACCCCGGACAAGCCTGAATACCCCGGCGGTTCCTGGCACGTCGAGGGAATGATGAACGAGCGGATCGTCTCGACCGGCATCTATTACTGGGACAGCGAGAACATCACCGAGAGCCACCTGAGTTTCCGCGCGGCGCTCGACGACCCCCGCTACGAACAGAGCGACGACAACGGCCTGCGGGAGGTCTACGGCCTGGAGGACGAAGACGCCCTGAACCAGGTGCTCGGATCGGCGTCGACTCCAGAGGGGCGCTGCCTGGCGTTCCCGAACGTCCTGCAACACCGCGTCGGTTCATTCCGCCTCACGGACCCGAGCCGCCCGGGGCATCGCAAGATCCTCGCGTTCTTCCTGGTCGATCCGTCAGAAAAGATCGTCTCGACATCCGACGTCCCGCCGCAGCAACCGTGGTCCGCCACCTCGACCATGACACTTGAGCAGGCCAAGGAGTACCGCGAACAGCTCATGCGGGAACGCAAGTTCTTCGTCGACGAGCACAACGAGCAGCTCTACGAACGAGAGTTCTCCCTCTGCGAGCACTGAACCCCATCCAGCCTCCGCGCGGACGACGTGCGTTGGAAGCCGGAGCGGAGCGGAGAGTGCGGGAGCTCAGCGCCGCCTCATGTGGAGCGGCGCTGAGCTGTGGCGGGCGTCAGGGTTGCAGGGGCATGGTCCAGCAGTTGGAGCCGGTCGGCTTGCCGGCGAGACGATCGCTCAGCCAGTCGATGGCGTCGCCCTGGTCGGTGATGAGGGGCACGAGGTGGTTGGTGAGGATCTTGTCGCCGAGGTTGGGCAGTTGAAGAGGCTCGTAGGAGACGTTCGCGCCCTTGCGGCACCAGTCCACCGCCAGTTGCCTGGCCTGGGAGTGCGGGACGATGTCGTCGTGCACTCCGGTGGCGACGCGTACGGGGCCGGCAGGCTTCAGCGTGCCGACGCGCTGGGCGTCCAGGACCGCCTGTGCCGTGGCCTCGGCGGCGATGACGTCGCCGATGGACTTGCCGCTGGTCGTCCACTTGGTGCTCTTCGTGAAGCCATAGCCGAAGATGGCATCGCCGACGCACATGGTCGACGCGTCCTTGAGCGCTGCCTTGCCGGTGTCGTTGATGTTGGCCTCGACCACTTTTCGCAGGTCGGGGTAGGCCTGGGCGAACCCGTTGACCGACCAGGCCAGTGCGCCGGCCAGGGCGCTGCCGTCGATGCCCTTCATGGTGGAGGTCAGGTCGGCGGGAGGTGCCCCGGCGTAGGTCCCGGCGAGGGGCACGTCGGGGGCGTAACCGGGCTGGAGTTCGGCGGCCGAGGCCGAGGCGCCGCCGCCCTGGCTGTAGCCGTACAGGCCGGTCGGTGAGGCGGCGGTGACGGAGGCGCCCGGCACGCTGCGAGCGGCGCGGGCCGCGTCCAGCAGCGCGTGGCCCTGGTCGAGGCGGTTGACATAGGTGTGCAGCCGGTCGGTGGCGCCGAGCCCGACGTAGTCGGTGATGACCACCGCTGCGCCGGTGGCGAGGATGCGGTAGACGGCCAGGGCCTCGTAGCCGACGGAAACGGTGTCGCCGGTGAGGGTGAGCGGATGCTCCAGGGCGAAAGAGGGAGCGCACTGGTCGCCCTGTCCCATGGTGCCCGAGGCGACGGCGACCAACGGGCGCGGCCCGGATTTCGTCCATGCCACCGAGGGTTCGATGTAGGTGCCGGTCACGGCGACGGGCCGGCCGGTGGAGTCGGTGGACCTGTACATCAGGCGGGTCGCGGTTCCGGGCATGGGGCGGCCGTCGAGGCCGGGAATGCTCAGCCCCAGATTCATCGGCTCGGTGCGGACCAACGCGCCGTTGGAGCTGGGGAGTTCGGCGGGCGGGGTGTAGAACGCGGGGATGGTGACGCCGCGGGAGACCACGGGCGGGGCGTCGGCGGCGGATGCAGGAGCACTGGCCAGGCACACGCACACGGTGCTCGTGACGGCGCCGGCGATCAGGCGTAGACCGGCCGGCCTGCTGCGGTGGCTTCGCGGCCGTGCGGGGGCGGCAGGGGAGGTGATACGGGAACGGGATCTCTTGCGGCTCAAGGTGGGCTCCTCGTTCGCGAGGGGTTGGTTTGCGTGCCGGTCGGGTGACCGTGCCGATGTCCTGGGTCGTGGTGGCGTCCATCGCCCGTTCGGCAGCGGCGGTGATGGGCCGTCGAGAGGGTGCGGGCTTTCGCGGCGCTGGGGATCAAGGCTCCGTTCAGCCCGTACAGGGGCCACCGGCCCGTCGAGGTCGCAGAGGGCGCCCGGTAGCTCGTGACGTCGCCGTCCGGGGACCGATGCGGTGGTGGAGTCGTAGGCAGGCTGGCCTGGCCGGTGGCCACTGCGAATGCCGACGAGTGCCGTTGCGCTGGTGACACTTCCGACGGTCGTGATCAGCGCACGAGCGGTGAGGATCTTCGGCTCGTGCATGGTCTCGCGGATCGGCATCGGGATTTCGGCAAGGCTGTATGCGGCGTTGCGGACCCGGTCGGGGCAGACCCGAGGCGTACGCAGGCGAGTTGACCAGCACCTCGGTGCGATGGACACCTACAGCACGCGTGCGACGTGCGGGTAGGGGATCTGGGTTCACGTACCGCCAGTCGGGCTGGTCAGGCAGCCAGGTGTTGAACACCGCCCCGAGGGCCGGAGGGTCATCTCCCGGTAGAGGAAGAAGCTGGCTCCGGTCGCGCAGAGGCTCAGGAGGCGATCGTCGATCCGGGGAGGCCTACGTAGGACGGCCCGCCGAGGAGGCGGGCGAGCGGCACGACGGCTTGAGCGGCAGCACCTGATGCTGGGGACGCGTCTGCTGGGGGAGGACATGGACAGCTCCTTGGCGAGGGTTGTGGGGTGCTGTCGATCGATGTCAGTGTGCGCGCCCGGGGTCACCGGTACGAGCTCACCAAGGGCGTGAGCGTGCCAAGCAGAGCTGATACGAGTGTGGTTACTCCAGAGTCAGCTACTGCAGAGTAGAGTTGGCTGTCACCCAATGACAAGGTGTCTGCGCGCGTCGCGTGCGAGGCGCCGGGGAGGGGCGCTCGGAGGTCCGCACACCGTGGGTGGCCGGGCCGGTGTCGAGCGCCGTGGTCTGCCCGCTGTCCAGGGGCCGCCCGTTGCTGTTTACGGCGCCCCTGCTCACGGCGGGCCTCGACTTCGCCGTTGAGCGACTGCGCGACTGCCCTTCGGATACGAGTCTGTTGGACTTCTTCGCCGACACCTGCCGCAATAGCGACCTGCCTCCCACGACACCCGGGATCCTCGACCTGATCCGTATGACCACCTCCGATCCGGCACCGCGCTCCGTCTGGCTGCAAGCTCATGACGATGCGCTCCCGGTCCTCGGTCGGCTCCTGGCGCAGCGCGCGGGCGCGGACCTGAACGACCTGGGCATCGCTGTGCATGCCGCGACACTCAAGGGGGCGTTGCGAGCGGCCGTGAAGGAGTTCGCGCGCGGGCATGCGAGCGACCCGGACGCCGCCGACGCCGAGATCGACGCGTACCTCGACGCTGCCCTGTGCGCGGCCGCAGAGGGCTTGCCCTATTGATGGCGCAAGTACAGGTGGCGCAGCAGCAGTTGCATGCGCGAAAGCGCCCTCAAAGAGCCCTATGGGTAGGTAAGTTGGAACCGTCTTCGCTCTGAATTCGGGGGGACGGGTCCGACCGCCGTGCGCGGTGGGGCCCCGACCGGGGCCACTCGGCCCCCACGCAGAGAGGAGCGAGACATGGCCGACGAGCCGTCGACCAAACGGGAAAAGATCCTTCGGGAACTGGCTGCACGTGTGGCGGTGGCCCTGAGCGTTCGCGCTCTGTGGGCCGTCATCGTGGAGCTGGTCCGCGGACACGATCTTTGAACGCCCGGCGCGCGAGGTTCTCCCCCCTTCCTCGCGCGCCGCGGGTGGTGCATCCGGCTGTCGAGCGGACTCCACTGCCGCATACGGGCCGACGAGGCCTGTGTCCCACCACGCGCGCCGTCTGCGGCCGCAGTCGGCTGGTGCTCGCCGCAACCGGTCATCGGGCAGGTTCCAGGGACTGCCGGGCTGCCGCTTTCGGGATCGCCGCCAGAGGTAGGGCGCTGGGCGGGTTGTGATCGATTTGATCGCGAAGAGGGAAGAAGTCGGCCGAAGTTGTTCTCTTCAAACTTTGAAATGGTCACAAGAAGATCACTAAGGTGAGGTCTTCCACCTTCGCATGGATGATCACTCGCACGAGGTGAGTGAACGGTGAAGGGGCGCCGTCCATCCGTTGTGCTGTGGGCGGTGAGAGGAAGAAGGAGTCCGTCTTCGTGGCGCTTCACCGTCGACCCAAGCCGCAGAACCGCACCCGTGTGAGTGTGCTCACCGCGACGGCTGCCGCTGCGGTGGCTCTCACCTCGCAGGCTGCGAACGCGGCCCCCAAGCCGACGAAGAGTGAGGTCAAGGCGCAGGTTGACAAGCTCTACGAGGAGGCGGAGCGGTCCACCAACCAGTACGACGGGGCCAAGGAGAAGCAGGAGAAGCTGCAGAAGGAGATCGGTCTGCTCCAGGACGAGGTCGCCCGCGAGCAGGACGAGCTCAACGAACTGCGCACCGGCATAGGCACGATGGCCAGTGCCCAGTACCGCTCCGGTGGCATCGACCCCTCGGTCCAGTTGCTGCTCTCCTCCGACCCGGACGACTACCTCGACAAGGCGTCCACGCTCGAGTCGCTGTCCGCGCAGCAGTTGGAGTCGCTGAAGAAGGTCCAGGCGAAGCAGCGGGAGCTCGCCCAGCAGCGCGCCGAGGCCACGGAGAAGCTCAAGGACCTCGCCGAGACCCGCACCGAGCTCGGAGAGAAGAAGAAGGAAATCCAGGTCAAGCTCAGCAAGGCGCAGAAGCTGCTGAACTCCCTGACCGCCGCCGAACGTCAGGAGATCGCCGATGCCGAGAAGCGCGCCAGCCGCACCGCCGCGGAACGCGTCGACCTGGGCAGCGAAGCGGCCGCTTCCCCCTACGGCGCCGCCGCCCTGAACGCCGCCGCCACTCAGGTCGGCAAGCCGTACGCCCGCGGCGGCACGGGGCCGAACTCCTATGACTGCTCGGGCCTGACGCAGTGGGCGTACGCACAGGCCAATGTGCACATATCCCGGGTCACTTACACGCAGGTAAACGACGGGACCCGGATCGGTATGAGCGCGCTCAAGCCAGGTGACCTGGTGTTCTTCAACAACACCGAGCACGTCGGCCTCTACGCGGGCAACAACCAGGTGTTGCACGCCCCGTACCCGGGTGCCTACGTGCGCTACGAGTCGATGAGCACCATCGGATCCTTCCAGTTCGGCGTTCGGGTGGTGGGCTGATCAGTTCCGCATCTGCTCCCCTGTCGAGGACGGGGGAGCGCTCACCACGCTCTCGGCGGCGCCGGACCACAGTCCATGGCCCGTGAATGACAGGCGGACGCCGACAGTTCCGAACTCGGATGTCGCGGCGCACGCGGGCCTGGTGGCTGACTGCCGTCGAGGTCGACCGTGCGGGACGGCAGAGCGCTGCTTGACGGTCTCATGGCTACACCAGTCGTAGATGCGGCCCATGCGAGACGAGGCGGCGCGGCGGCCCCCGCGAGACGAGGCGGCGCGGCGGCCCTCGCGAGACGAGGCGGCGCGGCGGCCCTCGCGAGACGAGGTGGCCGGATTTGGGGCCCGCCGCCTCCGGAGTTCGTGGCCCGACCCTCGACTTTGTCCTGATCATGGAAAAAGTCGAAGGATTCGATGCGAAAGGGGTTACGCCCCCGCGCGAACGCCGCTAACTTCCTTGAAATGAACCGGTCATTCAGAGGTGACCGCTTCAACGGCGCGACGGCGCGCGCCTGTTCTCCCCTCGTCAGGACCGATCGTGTCCTGCTGCCACCCCATCCCTCGGGAGACTCTGTGCGCACAAGACTGCTCAGACCCATGCTCCTCCGCACGTTGGCGCTGGCGGTGACCTGTGCCGTCGGCTGCCTCACCCCAGGCACCGCGACCGCCGCACCGCCGGATCAGGCGAGCGAGGCAAGCGCGGCGGCCCCGGTGTTCCAACAGGTCACGCTCGCCAAGGGCGTGGCCGAGATGGGCGAACCCATGACGCTGACGGTCCTGCCGGACCGGTCGGTGCTCCACACATCGCGCGACGGCACCGTCCGGCGAACCGATGCGGCCGGCAACACCGCCGTGGCGGGCAAGCTCACCGTATACAGCCACGACGAGGAAGGCCTGCAAGGCATCGCGACGGACCCGGGGTTCGCGTCCAACCGCTTCGTCTACCTGTACTACGCGCCTCAGTTGAGTACGCCCGGCGGCGACGCCCCCTCCGACGGCGCGGCCTCCGACTTCACGCCGTTCGACGGAGTCAACCGGCTCTCCCGGTTCGTGCTGAAGGCCGACAACACCCTTGACCTGGCGAGCGAGAAGAAGATCCTGGACGTTCCCGCCTCCCGCGGTATCTGCTGCCATGTGGGCGGCGACATCGACTTCGACGCGGCCGGCAACCTCTACCTGTCGACGGGCGACGACAGCAACCCGTTCGCCTCGGACGGTTTCACCCCGATCGACGAGCGAGCCTCGCGCAACCCCGCCTACGACGCACAGCGTTCCGCGGGCAACACCAACGACCTGCGCGGAAAGGTGCTGCGCATCAAGGTCAACGCCGACGGGACCTACTCGATCCCGAGCGGCAACCTCTTCGCGCCCGGCACCGCCAAGACCCGCCCCGAGATCTACGCGATGGGGTTCCGCAACCCCTTCCGTATGAGCGTCGACAAAGCCACCGGCACTGTCTACCTCGGTGACTACGGCCCCGACTCCGGCACCGCCTCACCCGGGCGGGGCCCCGAGGGGCAGGTCGAGTTCAACCGCATCACCAAGGCGGGCAACTTCGGCTGGCCGTACTGCACGGGGAAGAACGACGCCTACGTCGACTACGACTTCGCCACCGGCGGCTCGGGTGCCGCGTTCAACTGCGCCGCGCCCAAGAACACCTCGCCGCGCAACACGGGGCTCACCGACCTGCCCGCGGCACAGCCGGCCTGGATCCCCTACAACGGCAACTCCGTACCGGAGTTCGGCGACGGCTCCGAGTCCCCGATGGGCGGCCCCGTCTACCGTTACGACGCCGCGTCGAACTCCGAGGTCAAGTTCCCCCAGGAGTACGACGGCGACTTCTTCGCGGGCGAGTTCGGACGCCGCTGGATCAAGCGCATCGAGTCGGGCACCGACGGCACCGTACAGTCCATCAACTCCGTTCCCTGGAGCGGCACTCAGGTGATGGACATGGCCTTCGGCCCGGACGGCGCCCTGTATGTCCTGGACTACGGCACGGGCTACTTCAACGGCGACGCGAACTCCGCTCTGTACCGGATCGAGCACGCCATCGACGGACTCGCACCCACCGCCCAGGCCAAGGCCGACATCACCTCCGGAACAGCGCCTCTGGCCGTCTCCTTCTCCTCGGCCGGCAGCGCCGATCCCGACGGCGGTGCCCTCGCCTACGCCTGGACGTTCGGAGACGGGGCGACCTCCACCAGCGCCAACCCCTCTCACACCTACACGGCCAACGGACAGTACACAGCCACGCTGAAGGTGACCGATCCGACCGGAAAGACCGCGACCGCGTCGGTGCAGATCACGGTCGGCAACACCGCACCCACCGTGCGGCTCGACCTGCCCGCGGACGGCAGCATCCACGACTTCGGCGACGCGATCCCGTTCAAGGTCACGGTGACCGACCCGGAGGACGGCACCATCGACTGCTCCAAGGTGGAGGTCTCGTTCATCGTCGGACACGACAGCCACGGCCATCCGCAGACCTCGACGACCGGATGCACCGGCACACTCCAGACCCTGGCCGACGGCGAACACGACCCCAACGCCAACATCTTCGGTGTCATCGACGCCGAGTACACCGACAAGGGTGCGAATGGCCAGCCCGCGCTGACCACCCACGACCAGCACGTCACCCAGCCCTCCCACCGCCAGGCCGAGCACTACGGTGACTCCTCCGGCGTCGACGTCATCACCCACACCCCGGCCCACGGCGGCAAGACGGTCGGAAACATCGGGAACGGCGACTGGATCTCCTTCAAGCCGTACTCCCTCGCCAACGCCACCCGATTCACCGCCCGGGTGTCCTCCGCCGGTGCGGGCGGCACCATCGAGGTCCGCGCCGGATCACCGACCGGAACCCTCCTCGGCACCGCGACCGTACCGGTCACCGGCGGCTGGGAGACCTTCCAGGACGTGACCGCCGGCCTGGCCAACCAGCCCAGCGGCACCACGCAGTTGTACCTCGTCTTCAAGGGCGCCAGCGGTGCGCTGTTCGACGTCGACGAGTTCTCCTTCACCACCTCCGGCGGCACACGTACGGGTGCGGTGAAGGGTGTCAACGGCAAGTGTCTCGACGTGGACAACGCCGGTACGGCGGACGGTACGAAGGTCCAGTTGTGGACCTGCAACGGTACGGGTGCCCAGAGTTGGACGGTCGGTTCGGACGCGACGGTGCGGGCGCTGGGCAAGTGCCTGGACGTGTCCGGCGGGGGCAGTGCGGACGGGACGAAGGTCCAGTTGTGGACGTGCAACGGTACGGGAGCCCAGCAGTGGGCGCCGCAGCCGGACGGCACGGTCCGTAATCCGCAGTCGGGCAAGTGCCTTGACGCCTCCGGCGGTACGTGGAACGACGGCACCGCGGTCCATCTGTGGACCTGCCACACCGGCCCGAACCAGAAATGGACCCTTCCCTAGAAAGGAGGCGACCTGACATGCGTACGCGACTCAAAGCTGCCATCGGCCTGTTCACCGGCCTCCTGCTCTGCCTGACCCCGCAAGCCACCGCCGCGCCCGAACGCACGGACCAGCCCGCCGACACGATCCGCCACGCGGCATCGGCCCCCCGCGCCGCGACCGCCTCGGCAGCCGACCCGGCGTACAAGATCCTCGTCTTCTCCCGGACCGCGGGCTTCAGGCACTCGTCCATCGACGAGGGCATCTCGGCACTGCAAGCCCTCGGCGCGGCACACAACTTCACCGTGGACGCCACCGAGGACCCCCAGGTCTTCACCACCGGCAACCTCGGCCAGTACAAGGCAGTCGTCTTCCTCTCCACGACCGGAGACGTCCTCGGCGCCCCCCAGCAGACCGCGTTCGAGCAGTACATCAACGGCGGCGGCGGATACGTCGGCATCCACGCGGCCGCCGACACCGAATACGACTGGCCCTTCTACGCGGGCCTGGCCGGCGCCCTGTTCCACTCCCACCCCGCCATCCAGTCGGCCACCGTCCGGGTCGAGGACCGGGCCCACGACGCCACCGCCCACCTCGGCGCCACCTGGCAGCGCACCGACGAGTGGTACAACTACCGCACCAACCCCCGCACCAGCGCCCACGGGCTCGCCTCCCTCGACGAGTCCAGCTACACGGGCGGGAACATGTCCGGTGACCATCCGATCGCTTGGTGCAAGGGCTACCAAGGGGGCCGGGCCTTCTACACCGGTGGCGGCCACACCGAGGAGTCCTACAGCGACCCCGCGTTCCGCCGGCACCTCCTGGGCGGCATTCGCTGGGCCGCGGGCATGACCAAGGCGGACTGCCGCCCGGAGACCGGCTACACCTCCCTGTTCAACGGCTCCTCCACCACCGGCTGGCGACAGGCGGGCCCCGGCGGCTTCACCCTCGCCGACGGCAGCCTCACCTCCTACGGCGGTCTCGGCATGCTCTGGTACGCGGCCGAGGAGTTCACCGGCGACTACTCGCTCAAGCTCGACTGGAAAGCCGCGGGCGACGACAACTCCGGTGTCTTCCTCGGCTTCCCCGCCTCGGACGACCCCTGGTCCGCGGTGAACAACGGGTACGAGATCCAGATCGACGCCACGGACGCGGTCGACCGGACCACGGGCGCCGTGTACGGGTTCAAGTCCGCCGACCTCGCCGCACGCGACGCGGCACTGAACCCGCCGGGGGAGTGGAACACGTACGAACTCCGCGTCACCGGCGAACGACTGGAGATCTTCCTCAACGGGTCCAAGATCAACGACTTCACCAACACCGACCCCGCCCGCAGCCTCCAACAGGGTCACATCGGCATCCAGAACCATGGTGACGGCGACGATGTGGCGTTCCGCAACATCAGGATCGACGCGAACGACGACACCCCGCCGGGTCCCCGTACGGGTGCGGTGAAGGGTGTCAACGGCAAGTGTCTCGACGTGGACAACGCCGGTACGGCGGACGGTACGAAGGTCCAGTTGTGGACCTGCAACGGTACGGGTGCCCAGAGTTGGACGGTCGGTTCGGACGCGACGGTGCGGGCGCTGGGCAAGTGCCTGGACGTGTCCGGCGGAGGCAGTGCGGACGGGACGAGGATCCAGTTGTGGACGTGCAACGGTACGGGAGCCCAGCAGTGGGCACCGCAGCCGGACGGCACGGTCCGTAATCCGCAGTCGGGCAAGTGCCTTGACGCCTCCGGCGGTACGTGGAACGACGGCACCGCGGTCCATCTGTGGACCTGCCACACCGGCCCGAACCAGAAATGGACCCTCCCGTGACCCGTTGAGGGTCGGGAGTCTGCCCGAGCAACGCGGTCGCGGGGCGGCGGCGCTTCCCGGGGACCTCGACGAGATCCCCGGGGCGTCGTCGCCCTCCGGGCGGGTGAGATGCGCGCTGCCTACTGCTCGGAGTACGGCGGGACGGTCACGGACTACGGCATCACCAATCAACGGCGGCCCGCCCCCGGCCGCGACGGCGAGCGCAGCGGCGAGCAGCCAGGATCTCGGGGGCGTGGCCCGGGTGCCGAAGAGCCGGTGCAGGCGGAAACCGACCCGGATGCCAGCCGCCCCGCGACAGGGCGTGCTGGCGCCGATACCGTGCCGGTACCCGCGCTGCGCCTATATTCGCAGGTCAGAAGCCCTCTCGGGCAATGGTTCCCGAGCTCGGTCCTCGCTTCCCTGGTGCTCCCACCCTCCTCCACAAATCCTGCGCCGATCCTTCCTGAGCTGGATTGCCCGTTTGGGGTACTCGCACGCGGCAGGGGCCGGACCGGCCGGCCCCGGGAACGATGGACGGGAGGTGACCGCCGTGTCGAGCACGCAGCCGTATTCGTCCGGGACCGACCACAGCCCGCGCTCTGCCGGCCAGGAGTCGGTGGGCGAGCTGGTGCAGAAGGCCTCGGAGCAGCTGACAGAGCTGGTGCGCGGAGAGATGCGCCTGGCTCAAGCGGAGATGAAGGAGAAGGGCAAGCGCTACGGCAAAGGCGGCGGACTGTTCGGCGGCGCCGGAGTAGTCGGCTTCCTGATGCTGCAGGCCCTGGTGACCACCGCCATCGCGGGGCTGGCCGTACCACTGCCCGTATGGGCCGCGGCACTGATTGTCACGGCCCTGCTCGGGGTGATCGCCGCAGTGATGGCCCTGACCGGAAAGAAGCAGGTCAGCAAGGCCGCACCGCCGACCCCCGAACAGACGATCGAGAGCGTGAAGGCCGACGTGGCCGAGATCAAGGAGAGCACCCGCCGATGAACCAGCCACCTCGTGACGAGCAAACCGCCTCCAGCCCGGAGGAACTGCGCGAGCAGGTCGAGCAGACCCGCACGGAACTCGGCGACACCGTCGAGGCGCTCACTGCCAAGACCGACGTCAAGGCACGTGCCCAGGAGAAGGCCACCGTGGTCCGTGAACAGGCCACGATCAAGGCGACCGAACTGAAGACGAAGGCCGCCGACCTGGCCCACCAGGCGCAGGACAAGCTGCCCGATCCGGTCAAGGACAAGGCAGCCCAGGCGGCCGAGCAGGCCCGCTCGAAGGCTGCCCAAGCCGGTCAGATGTGGCACGACAAGGCCCCCGAGCCGGTACAGGAGAAGACCGCTCGATGGGCGCAGCTGGCCCGTGACAACCGCAAGGTGTTGCTGGCGGCCGCCGGTGCGGCCGCTGTGGTGTGGCTGGTACGGCACCGCAAGGAGTGAACCGATGAAGGCATCGAAGATTGCCTACAAGCCGGTCGGTCTGGCCATCGGCGCCGTCAGCGGCGTCGTGGCCGGGGCCGTCTTCAAGCAGGCGTGGAAGATGCTCGGCAATGACGAGGACGCCCCGGATGCCACGGACGAGGAGCGCACCTGGCGCGAAGTGGTGCTGGCCGCCACCTTGCAGGGTGCGATCTTCGCGGCGGTCAAGGCCGTCGTCGACCGCGCCGGGGCCTCCGCGACCCGGGGCCTGACAGGCACCTGGCCCGGCTGATCGCTACGGGGAGGCGGGGGCCGGACCCATGGGGCCGGCCCCCGCCTCAAGGATGCCTCCGCGCTGCTGGAGGAGCCACGGGCGTTTCACAACGCGCGGCGGCTCCTCAGCCCCGCGAGCCGTGCCCGGCGGGGCAGCGGGTGCCTCGTGGCGGGAGGGCCAGGTCGGTGAGGTAGGTGTCCACGGCGTTCCGCATGCACGGGCCGCTGGTGACACTGCCGTGGCCGTGACCCTCGTAGGTCAGGAGCCTGCCGCTGCGGCCGAGTTGCTTGGCCACCGAGACCGCCCAGGCGTAACCGGTGGCGGGGTCGTGCAGTGCGTTGGAGACCAGGATCGGCGGGGCGCCGTGCGCGTCGAGACGGTGTTGGGGGTTGGCGGTCGGCGCGCCCAGGCACGCGGCCACCATGTGCAGCGGTAGCAGGTAAGGCAGTGCAGGCGCGGCCCGGTTCATCGTGCCGACGAGCGAGGCGTACTCGCGGAAGTCGCGCACGGGCAGCTGCCAGTCCGAGCAGAAGACCGGCGTGGCCGCGGGCAGCGGTGCTACCGAGGTAGGCGCTGCGGGTAGCGGGGTGCTGGCTTCCATCGCGGTGATCGCGGTCGCCAAGCCCGCGTAGTCAGCTTGGTAGAACTTCCGGAACGCGATTCTGTTGACCAGGTCCGAAGACGACAGCGAGGTGTTGGGCTTCGCCGGGTCCTCGAGCTCGCCGCGCCCGGCCCGGGCGAGCAGGTCCTGCCAGACGGCGCCGACGTCACGGCCGTGCAGCGCGCAACCCGCGGTGTCGTCACACCAGTTGACGAACTCCTGGAAGGAGTCCTGGGCCGCGGCCGCCGTGGAGAGCAGGAAGCCACGGGTGGTCGGGACGCTGTGGTCCATGACGCTCTCCAGCACCATCGCGCGCACGCGACGCGGGTACGTCTCGGCGTACTGCGCGCCGAGCAGCGTGCCGTACGAGCTGCCGTGGAAGGTCAGTTGCCGCTCGCCGAGGGCCGCACGGAGGGCGTTCAGGTCCCGCACCGTCTGTGCGGTGTCCAGGTGATCGAACACCGGGCCGGTGCGGGCCCGGCAGTCGGCACGCAGCCGCTTGTTGTACGCCACCGTGACGTCGAAGTTCGCCTGGCTCGTCAGGTGCGGTGACGGCCGTCCGGCCAGCAGGTCGCTGGAGCAGCTCACCGGGTTGCTGCCGCCCACGCCGCGCGGGTCGAAGCTGACGATGTCGAACCTGCGGCGCACCTCGGGGCTGAACCGGCTGATACCGCGCACCACCCTCTCCACACCCGAGTCGCCCGGTCCGCCGGGGCCGAACACCATGGCGCCGACACGTGCGTCGGTATCGGTGGCCTTGCGACGAGCCAAAGCCAGGTCGAGCCTCGGCCCGTCCGGACGGGCCCAGTCGACCGGCACGGACAGTGTGGCGCACTCGGCTCCCGGGTTCGCCTGGTCGGCACATGGTGCCCACCGCAGGGCGTCAGACGGTGACGCGTGGACGGCGGGGGCGGCGGCGAGGCCGGTGATGACGGCCATCGCGCCTGTCATGGCCAGGGCCGTGCACCGCGCGGCGATGCGCCGCGGTACGGGTGTGCCGGCTAACGGCATGGATTCTCCTTGTGAGGCGAGTGGTCGTTGGAAGGCGTGCGGACCCGGCCGGGGCACCCTCGTCACGGTAGGTGCCCCAGCACCCGTGCGGTGCCCTTGTCAGGGGCTTTTCCGGGTCGGGGGACCGTTCAGGGGCGATCGGGGCGCAGAGCGAGACACGGTCACAGCGCGGCGAGGGGGAAGCGTCACCTCGCAGATCGGCCCGGCGGGTCTGTGTCCTTCGCCCCCGTGCAGAGAGCGCTGTCCTCAAAAACCTGTCGACGTGAGCGGCTTGGGCGTCGGCATCACGTCACGGTGATGTGGGTCCCGAGTGACTTCTCGCGGGCGGCGGTGACGACCAGTGAGGCGGCGACGGCGTCCTGAACCGCTACTCCCACCGATTTGTACAAGGTGATCTGGTCGGGTGAGGTGCGGCCCGGTTTGGTGCCCGCGACGAGTTCGCCCAGCTCGGCGTGGACGTGCCCGGCCGTGATGACGCCGTGCCGGATGGGGGTGAGCAGGTCGTTGCTGCCCGCCGGGAAGGGGGCCAGGGCGGCTTGCCGCGATTCGACGCACACCAGAGCCTCGGCGATGGTGGCGTCGTCGATTTCGCGGCCGGCCGGGTTGTAGCCGACCGACGTGATGTGCACGCCGGGGGTCAACCAGGGGCGGTGGATCACCGGTTGGTCGGCATGAGTGGTCGCTGCGGCGATGTGTGCGCCGTTGAGTGCCTCGATGGCGGGCATCGCGCGTACGTCGGCGTCCAGTTCGGAGGCGAGTTCCTCGGCGAGGGCGGTGGCCTTTGCCGCGTCGCGGCCGGCGATGCGGATCTCGCGGACGGGGCGGACGCGGCACATCGCGCGGGCGTGGGTGCGGGCCTGTACTCCGGTGCCCAGGATCGTCAGCACGGTGGCGTCCTCGCGTGCCAGCAGGCGTGCCGACAGCGCGGAGCAGGCAGCGGTCCTGGCCGCGGTGATGGCCGTGCCGTCGAGCAGCGCGGCGGGTTCTCCGGTGGCGGGGTCGAACATGACGATGACCGCTTGATGCGTCGGCAGCGGCGTTGTGGCGTTGCGTGGGAAGAGGGAGACCAACTTCGTCATGAGGACACCGGTCGACGGCACGTACCCCGGCATGGCCGCAAGGAAGCCTTCTTGTTCGGGCACGAGTGCCGCGATCCGCTCCGGCACGGAGGCGCGGCCCGCGCTGAGGTCGGCCATGGCCGGGGCCAGGGCGTCGATCAGCGCGTCCATGTCGATGAGGGGCTCGACCTGCGAGCGCCCGAGCACAATCATCCTGCGGAACCTCCCAAGGGTCCTGGCAGCCAGCGGCGGCCGGTCGGTCCGTCTCAGGGTTGTCCCACGGCGTCCGAGCCCGTGCCAGGACACGCCGGGACACACCGCCTTCCTGAGCCGGTCCACCCGTACATCATCCGGCCCGGTCCGCCTGCCCACGAGCCCCGTGATCGTCGACGCGCAGCGCGCGTTCGGACGTCGTCGCGCGTTCGCCGGCTGGACCGCCGGCACGCCACTGAGCATCTCAAGCCGCCCGCGCCTGGACGACGTCCACGGCGCACAGAGCGGGCGCGTGGAAAAGATCCTGACGGTCTGTCGGCTTCTAACCGTCCACCAGCGCGGTCACCAGGCGGGTCATGGCGGGGCGTGGGTCGGGTGTGCCCGGCCAGCTGCTCATCAACAGGTGGTGTGCGGTGCCGACGATGGCGAGGCTCGCCGTGGACGGGTGGACTGTCCCGGCGACCCGGCCGAGTTCCTGCTCGTCCTGGAGATAGCCGGTGATGGCGTCCTGGATCGCGGTGAAACCAGGTGCCCCTGCTTCCAGGGCCTCGCGGACGCGCAGCGCGGCGGCGGGGCGTGTCATGGCCAGGCCGGAGATGGCGGGGCCGCCGGACTCGAACAGGGCGAGGGCGACGGCTTCCAGGTTCTGCGCCACCGTGCCCTGTCCGGCGAGCTCTGAGAGGGCCTGTGCCTTTGCCGCGGTGCGTGCGAACCGGTCGAGGCAGAGCTCTGCCACGAACTCGTCGAACCCGGCGAAGTGCGCATGCAACAGCCCCTTGGCGCAGCCCGCTTCGGTCGTGACGGACCGGCTGGTGAGCGCGCCCGGCCCCTCCCTTTCCACGACGCGCTCGGCTGCCGCGAAAAGCCGCTCGCGTACATCGGGCGTCGCCACTCCGCGCGGGGACATGGGCCTCTCCTCCGTTCCACTCTTCCGTGCCGCCTCCGGCGTCCTCGAAGAGGGACACCGCCGCCCGGATAGTAGCGGGGGATTGCCTGTATGGGCATGTGCCCATACAGTTTGGGCGCATGCCCATTCTGGTCGTCAGCACAGGAGGCACCCGTGCCGGACATCGTCAACACCGAGCAGGCCCAGGCGTGGAACGGCCCCGAAGGAACCCACTGGGCGCGCAACCAGGACCGCTGGAACGCCGTGAACCAGGGCTTCAACCAGCCCCTTCTCGACGCCGCCGAGATCGCCGACGATCACTGGACCCTCGACCTCGGCTGCGGCTCCGGGCAGACCACGCGCCTCGCTGCGCTGCGGGCGCCGCAAGGGCACGCGCTGGGCCTTGACCTGTCCGGCCCGATGCTGGCCGAGGCGCGGGCCCAAGCGGAGCGAGAGGGCATCACGAACGTCTCCTTCACACAAGGCGACGCGCAGGCGCACCCGTTCGAGGCGGGAGTGTTCGACGCGGCGATCAGCCGCTACGGGGTGATGTTCTTCGCCGACCCCGTAGCGGCATTCGGCAACGTCGGTCGTGCGCTGCGGCCCGGCGGGCGCCTGGCGTTCGTCTGCCCGGCCGACGCCGCACGCAACGACTGGGTGCTGGCCATGGCAGCACTGCGCGACTTCCTCCCGGTCGGCGACTTCGGTCAGCCGGGGGTGCCCGGCATGTTCTCCCTGGCCGCGCCGGACCGCATCCGCGAGGTCCTCACCGAGGCGGGATTCACCGGCATCACCATCGACCGGACGCAGGCCTACGGGACATGGGGCGACGGAGCCGAGGACGCGGCGGAGTTCCTGCTGGCCACGGGCCCCGGCCGGCACCTGATGGAGCAGGCCGACGCGAGCACACAGGCCCTCGCCGGCCGCACCCTGACAGACCACCTGCGCGACCACGAGGACACAGACGGAACCGTCCGGCTGCGCAGCACCTCATGGCTGGTGACGGCGGCCAGACCGGCCGAGGCAGCGGACAGGACCTAGCTCGGCCGGCCCGGCCGGGCGTCGCCGATGCCGTCGCGCTGCTTGTCGGGTGTGCGAGAGATGGCCCCGCGTCGTGCAGGGGCGGACGATGACGGCCCCACCTGGTTCCCATTGGACAGCTGACGCAAGCCTGCGGACGGACCCGGTGCACAACCGGGCCCGTCCGGAAGCCGGACCCTAGTACCAGCCGGTGCAGGTGATCGCCGTGTTGTACCCGGAGTCCCCGCAGGCCCGCATGAGGTAGCCGTTGGCGTCCTTCCAGGCTTCGGTGTGGACGCTGGTGCCCGCGTCGATCTGGCGCCAGCCCAGCTGCGGTTCCCAGGTCCTGCCGCCGTCGTGGCTGCGGTCGACCCAGACGTGCATGCCGACGGAGCCGTTGGTGACCCGGCCCCAGGCACAGGTGTTGTTCCCGGAGCCGTTGTACCGCAGCTCGAAGAGCTGACCCCTGGCTCCGACCGCCGAGCGAGCGGTCCCGGTCACCTGGCTGGTGCTGCAACCGTCCGCGGCAGTGGCGGTCGAGGCAGCTCCGGACATGGCCAGCAGTCCCGTGGTCATGGCCAGCGCCGAGACGGTGGCCGCGACCTTCGTGTTGGTGCGCATGTGGCGTGTTCCCCCTTGGGAGCCTTGGGCTCTCGTGGTCGGTTTCGGCTTGCGTGAACCATCCTGCTGTCGGGTCGTCAGGGGGAACAGTTCACGAACCGTCCACGTGTGAACGGTCCGCCGGAAGCCGATCGAGCTGTCCCTGCACCTCCTCGGCCTCCCGGTCACGGCCCTGCCGCCGGTACAGGTCGCGGGCTTCGCGCCACACCTGCCGGGCCTGGTCGTGCCGGTCGAGGGCGGCGTGCGGATGGCCGAGCCGCTCGAGCGTGTCGGCGGCCTCGTAGAGGTTGTCGAGATCGCGGTAGAGGTTGATGGCCTGGCGGTAGTGCTCGACCGCGTCGAGGTGGCGGCCGCTGTGGTGGTCGATGTAGCCGAGGCTGTCCAGGGTCTGCGCCTGCCCGTTCACGTCCTGGTGCTGCCGGTACAGGGCGAGGGCGGCCTGGCAGTGCCGGCGCGCGGTGTCGTCGGCTTCGCCGGAGCCGGACGCTTCGCCGAGGAGCGCGGTGTACCAGCCCACGGCGTTGAGTGCGTTGGCCTCCGCGATCGGCTGGTCGAGGCCGCGGTAGAGGTCCAGTGCGCGCCTGGCGTGCTCCAGTGCCCGGCGGCCGTCCGGCCAGATCGACGCGAGCGTGTAGTGGGCCTGGGCCTGGAGGGCACGGTCGTTCTGCTGTTCGCTCAGGGCCAGGGCCTGGTTCAGGGCGTCGATCGCCTCCTGATGGTGTCCGAGCACGACGTGGGCGCGGCCGAGGAGCCGCTGGGTGAGGATCTGGGCGCCGGGATCGGGCAACCGGGCCGCGGAGTCGACCGCGATGCGCCACACGGCGAGCTGGTCCTGACGGTGTCCTCGCCGGTAGTGGTAGTCGTTCAGCGTCCAGGCCAGCTGCCATGCCGTACGGTGCCACGCGTGCGTGACGGCGGTGCGTTGTGCGGCGAGCAGGGTGCGGTGCTCGGTGTCGAACCAGTCCATCGCCGCCGGGATGTCGGGCAATACCAAGGGGCGGCAGCCAGGGTCCAGCGGTCCGAGCTCGATGGGCTCGCGGTGGGAGTCCAGGAGGCGGGCGGCGGCGTGCGCGGTGTGCGTGTAGTAGGCGAGGACCCGCCGCAGCGCCGAGCGCCGTATGTCGTCGGCCGGGGCATGGGCGGTGGTGGCGTAGCGCCGGATGAGGTCGTGCATGCGGTAGCGGCCGGCTGCGTCCCGGCTGAGGAGGGAGGCCTGTTCCAGCCTGCGCAGTACGGTCCTGGTCCAGCTCAGGCCGCGGCCGGTGAGGCTGGCGGCGGCGTGCAGGCCGGTATCGGGTCCGGGTGCGATCGCCAGCAGCCCGAACACCTCGGCCTCCTCGTCGGTCAGCGCGCGATGGGACGACGAGAGCACGGCGGGCAGACTCGCCGCGGGGTCGGCGTCGTCGAGTACGTCGAGGGCGTCGTCGCGCAGTTCGTCGGCGAGCTCGGCCAGGGACAGGTGCGGATGGGTGTGGGCTCGCCCGGCCATGATGCTCAGCGCCAGCGGGAACCCGCCGCACAACTGGATGAGTTCACCTACGGCCGCTGGTTCGGCTTCGATACGTGCCGTGCCGATCCGGGCGACGAGCAGCGCGCGGGCCTCGGTGTCGGGCAGTGTGTCCACGGACAGCAGGTGGGCACCGTGCCCGGTGATCAGGCCCGACAGCCGGTTGCGGCTGGTGACCGCCACGGCGCAGCTGTCGCTCCCCGGCAGCAGCGGGGTGACCTGGGCGGTGTCGACAGCGTTGTCGAGCACCAGCAGCATCCGCTTGTCCGCCACCAGGCTACGGAACAACGCCGCCTGCGCGTGCGGGGCGACGGGGACGCGGTCGGGCTCGACACCCAGCGCGTCGAGGAACCCGCGCACCGCCACGGCCGGGTCCATCGGATCGCTGTCGGGGCTGAAGCCTCGTAAGTCGACGAAGAGCTGCCCATCGGGGTAGCGGTCGGCGTTGCGGTGCGCCCAGTGCAACGCCAGCCACGACTTGCCCACTCCGCCGGCGCCGGCGATCGCGGAGACGACCACGGTAGCCGTCTCGCCCGAACCGGCCCGCATCGCGGAGTCCAGCAGGTCCAGTTCTTCCAGGCGGCCCACGAACGGCGCGGGCGGGGCGGGCAGTTGGCGCGGCACGGGGACGGTCGGGGGCTCCGCCGTGGCCGCCGCCGCGGCCAGCAGTTCGTCCAGTTCCGCCGACCGCAGCTCGAGCGCCGCGGCCAGTTGCCGCACCGACGCGAGCTGGGGGTTGCGGCGTCTGCCGGTCTCCATGCCGCGGATCGTGCTGACCGAGATGCCGGAACGCTCCGCCAGCGCCTCCTGGGTCAGCCCCGCACGCAACCGAAACCGGCGCATCGCCGCAGCGAAGTGATCTCCCACAGGAACCTTCCTACCAGGGGGATCAGCCATCCGTGACCGGTTCGACGGCACCGGCACCACCCCCGCACACGACTTCGCACGGGCCCGCCGGATGAGCAGCCCTCGGCAGCTTGCCCACGGAAGGAGGAGCGCCTGATGGTTCACCCTCAAGCGAGTCCTCCGGCGACGTGGTCCGGTCGCGTTCGGTGGGACGTGGAGCGTGGACGTGTCCGCTGTCTCGGGGAACCCGGCGCGTTGAGCGGGTGAAGCTTGGGCCCGCGCTTGTGCCGAGGGGCATGCATGTGGTTCGCGGCCGAAGCCGGTCGAGTCGACGGGCACAACCAGCTGGAGGCGGGCCATGGACCCAAGAGACCACCACACCGACCACACGACCCATCACGTCCCTGTCCTCATCGTCGGCGGTTCTCTCGTCGGCCTGTCGACCTCGCTGTTCCTGAGCCGGTTGGGCGTACGGCACACCCTGGTGGAGCGCCACACCGGCACCTCCATCCACCCTCGTGGGCGCGGGAACAACGTTCGTACGATGGAGCTGTTCCGCACGGCCGGGGTCGAGCCGGCGATCCGGGAGGCCGCCGCCACACTGGACGACAACCACGGGATCCTCCAGACACCCACCCTGGTGGGTGACGCGGGGGAGTGGCTGTTCAAGGAGATCGACGCGGGTGGCGCACTGGCCCGCTTCAGCCCCAGCTCATGGTGTCTGTGCAGCCAGAACGACCTGGAGCCGGTGTTGCTCGAACACGCCGAGCGGCTCGGCGGCGATCTGCGCTACGGCACCGAACTGCTGTCGTTCGACAGTGACCCCTCCGGCGTCACCGCGGTGGTCAAGAGCCGGGAGACCGGCGAGCACACCACCATCCGCGCGGACTACCTCGTCGCCGCGGACGGCCCCCGCAGTCCCGTTCGCGAGCAGCTCGGCATCGCCCAGAGCGGCCCCGGCGACCTGTTCAGCAACGTGAGCATCACCTTCAGGTCCCGCCGCCTGGCGGATGTCGTGGGCGACCGCCGCTTCATCGTCTGCTACCTGACGGACCCGGCGGCCGACGGTGCCCTGCTGCCCGTGGACAACCGTGAGAACTGGGTCTTCCACGCCCCCTGGCATCCCGAACACGGCGAAACCCTGGAGGAGTTCACCGACGAGCGGTGTGTCGAGCACATCCGGCGCGCGGTCGGAGTGGCCGACCTCGACGTACAGGTCACCGGCAGGGCTCCCTGGCATGCCGCCCAGCGGGTCGCCCGCAGCTACCGGGCAGGACGGGTCTTCCTGGCGGGCGACTCGGCCCACGAGATGTCCCCCACCGGGGCCTTCGGCTCCAACACCGGCATCCAGGACGCACACAACCTCGCGTGGAAACTCGCCGCGGTCCTCGGCGGATGGGCGGGGGAGGGGCTCCTGGACACCTACGACGCCGAGCGGCGCCCGGTGGCTGAGGCGACCAGTGCCCGCGCCGCCGAACGGTCCGTGGAGCACAGCCACCCCGGTTTCGCCCCGCCGCCCGGCATGGGCGGTGGCGGTGGGCCGCAGCGCGGCATCCTCAACGCGGTCCTGGGCTACCGCTACCCACGCGGCGCCGTCATCGGAACCGACCCCGAGACTCCGGTCGTACCGGAACGCTTCGACCTGTCCGGGGAACCCGGCAGCAGGGCACCCCACTTGGCGGTACGTCACCGAGGCGAGCGGATCTCCACGCTGGATCTCTACGAACGGTCCTTCGTCCTGCTCAGCGACGCTGATCACCCAAGTGGCTGGCACGAGGCGGCCATCCGTGTCGCCGAGTCGATGTCCGTCCCCCTGACCTCGTACCGGGTGGGGAGCGCTCCCGATGCCGAGCTGACGCCCGAGGGCGAGACGGACTGGTCGGCCGTGCACGGGACGCCGCCTGGGGGCGCCGTACTCGTCCGGCCCGACGGGTTCGTGGCCTGGCGGGCCGCAGCACCGGAACCTGACGCCGAGTCGGCACTGCGCCATGCCCTGAGGACACTGCTGGCAGCGGTCTGACCTCGGGATACAGGGCCGGCCGCCCCCATGAGCGGGGCCGGCCGGCCCTGTCGTGCCTCGTGATCCCGATCCCGTCGGGATCCAGGCGTGTTCACCCGAGTGATCGTCCCGAGTGGTGTGAGACAGGCTGCGCCCTGACGGTGGATCACGTCGAGGGCAGGCCACCTCAGCTGACGAACTGGCAGCTGCCCGCTCCTCGGCGGAGGGAATGTCAGATGCACTCTGCTCGCATGCTTCTTGCCACCGCGGCGGCTTCGACCGTCCTCGTTCTCGGCGCACCCGGCGCCTATGCGGCCGGGAACGACTGGGAGGACCACACGGACGCCTCGTACAGCAAGGAGCACGACAAGGACAGCGGACACGAGTCGCCGCGCGGTGGCATGCACACCGGTGGTGGCGCCCTGACCGCGGTGAACGCGGACGGATCGGACCCCACGAAGGACTCCAGGTTCGACCCGGAGACGTACAAGGACAAGGACAAGGAGGACTCCGGCAGCGGCAGGCAGGAGCAGGACTGGAGCGGCAAGCACGACGGCGACGGGTGGAGCGGCCGCGGGGAGAAGCCCAGCGGCGGCATGCACACCGGAGGCGGCGCGCTGGCCTCGCCGGCCGTGACCGCGGGCGGGCTGGCCGTCCTGGCGGTCGTCGGTACGGGTCTGTACGCGGCACGCCGTAAGAAGACCGCTGAAAGCGTGGCCTGACCCATGCCGGGTGCGATAGCCGAGCGGGCCGCCACGCACGTGTCGCGTGGCGGCCCGGCCGGCCCCCCCGTGCCCGTTTCTCGTCCGAACTTCCGCCGTGCCCTGATGAGGTAGCGTCCGATGGCAGACCGTCCCTCTTCCCCCGCGGACAACCCGCCCCGCACCAACTTGCTGGTGGTGGCTGCGGCAGCGGCCCTGGCACTGGCCATGGTCCTGTTCGCAGGCAACGACACCCCGTCCGACGCCTCCCGCGCGTCACAGGCCCCGCACACCGCCGCCGCGGCGCCGCCGGCCGGACAGGGCGCCGGGAAGCGTCTGCCGCGAGCGAGGCCCGTACGCCTGGTCATTCCGAAGATCTCCGTCGACGCGCCCTTCACGGAACTCTCCATCGGTCCCAACGGACAGCTCCAACCGCCCCCGGGAGACGACACCAATCTCGTCGGTTGGCATGCCGGGGGAGCCTCCCCGGGAGAGGCGGGCACGTCGATCATCGCCGGGCACGTCGACACGGCGACCTCGGCGGCTGTCTTCGCGGACCTCGGAGAGCTGAAGAAGGGGGATGTCTTCGAGGTCAGACGATCCGACGGGCGCACCGCGTCCTTCGTGGTCGACACCGTGGAGACGTTCGACAAGGACAACTTCCCCAGTCGACGTGTCTACGCCGACACGGCCCAGGCGCAGGTCCGGCTCATCACCTGTGCGGGTGACTACGACCATGCGGTCAGGGACTACACGGACAACCTGGTGGTCTTCGCCCACCTGGTCTGAACAGAACTCATCGTTGCAGCCCGGAGATCGTCCACGCGGTCGCATACGAGTCGCGCGCTCGCGGGAGCGGGCTGAGGATCGAGGGGATCGAGGGGCTCGAGGCACGTCGGAGGCGTATCGACGTGATCGAGATCCATCCGGTTCCTTCCCGGCCAAGGAGATGTGCGCAGGATGACCACCACGTCCGATCGTGTTTCGGAATCTCTCATGCGAGAGGCGTCACAAGGCGTCGCTCAGTCCGTCTTCGACGGTTCCCGGCTGCGGGTCGTCCTGCTGGTGGACGTCTACGACGGCGCCCAGCAGCAGTTCCTGGAGGCGTACGAGCAGCTGTGCAACCAGGTCGCGTCTGTCCCCGGACATGTCAGCGACCAGCTGTGCCAGTCCATCGAGAACCCCTCGCAGTGGCTCATCACGAGCGAGTGGGAGAGCGCCCCTCCCTTCCTCACCTGGGTGAACAGCGAGGACCACGTACGGATGGTGCAGCCCTTGCACAGCTGCGTCCGGGACACCCGCTCCCTCCGCTTCCACATCGTCCGCGAGACCGGCGGCCCGGCGGCGGGCAGCGAACCCGGCACCCGTCGGCTCCAGGCGTCACCCCGCATGGGGGACGGGCTGGTCCGGCACGCGCTCACCTTCACGGTCAAGCCGGGCAGCGAGAAGGCCGTGGCCGAGATCCTGGCCGGGTACGCCTCGCCGGAGTCGCGGGTCGACGACACCACCCAGCTGTGCCGCACCTCGCTGTTCATGCACGGCAACCGGGTGGTGCGGGCCATCGAGGTGCGGGGCGACCTGCTCGCCGCCCTGCGCCACGTCGCCAAGCAGCCCGAGGTGCGCGCCGTCGAGGAAGCCATCAACCCCTATCTGGAGCAGGACAGGGACCTCGACGACCCCGAGGCCGCCCGCCTCTTCTTCACCCGCGCGGCACTGCCCGCCGTCCACCATGTGACGTCGGGCCAGGACAGTGCGGATGCCGTACGGCAGGCGCTGTACTACCCGGCCCGTGCGGGGTGCGGTATGCGCCTGGCCGAGCTGCTCGCCCGTCAGGACGTGGCAGCGCTGGACGATCCGCGCACGCCGGTGTTGCGCAGCACGATCTTCCAGCGCGACGACGTCGTGGTGCGGCTCATGGAGGTGCGCGGCGGCCTCGACAACGTTGCCCTGCCCGGCCTCCCGGACCCCGGCCAGGTGACCGAGCTCATGGAACTCCTGGACGCGGAAGCCCTCGCAGGGGACGCCATCCCCGCCGGCGACCTCACGGTCCCCCGCATGGCACTCGTCACCGACCGCCGGGCGCCCGACGCCTGATCCGCCACGCCGGCATCCGGGCCGTGACGGCCACGTGTCATGCCGAAGTCACACATGTTCGGAGGAACGTCGTGAACAAACGTCCTGGGATCGTTGATCTGAGCGATGTCGAGCCCAACACCCGGCGCGGCGGGGACCTGCGCGCCCTGCTCACCCCCGCCACCGTCGGCTCCACCAGCGGTTTCATGGGCGTGGCCATCGTGCAGCCCGGCGACCGCATCGCCGAGCACTACCACCCCTACTCCGAGGAGTTCATCTACGTCCTCTGCGGGCAGCTGGAGGTGGACCTGGACGGTGAACCCCACGCGCTGCAACCCGAGCAGGGACTCCTGATCCCCGCTCACATGCGCCACCGCTTCCGCAACGTCGGCAGGGTGGAGGCCCGCATGGTCTTCCACCTCGGCCCGCTCGCCCCGAGTCCGCCGCTCGGCCACGTCGACACCGAGGACGCGGACGGAGTGCCGATCGCGGCGGACGCGACCCACTCGGGCATGGGGCGGGTGGCCGGGCTGCCTCAGGTCCGTTCATGACCAGGCGCGTGGCCGTCACCGGCATGGGCATCGTCGCCCCGGGCGGCATCGGAGCACCGGCGTTCTGGGACCTGCTGTCCCACGGACGCACGGCGACGCGGGGCATCACCTTCTTCGACCCCGCCGGGCTGCGCTCGCGGATCGCCGCCGAGTGCGACTTCGACCCGGCGGCCCACGGGCTGGACCCGGAGCAGATCGCACGGTGCGACCGCTACATCCAATTCGCCCTCGCAGCCGGGGAGGAGGCGGTACGGGACTCCGGCCTCGACCTCGCCGCGGAGAACCCGTGGCGGGTGGCGGTCTCCCTGGGCACCGCGGTCGGTGGCACCACCCGGCTGGAGCACGACTACGTGCTGGTCAGCGAGCGCGGCAGTCGCTGGGACGTGGACCACCGGCAGGCCGGCCCGCATCTGCACCGGGCGTTCTCGCCGAGCACCCTCGCCTCGACGGTGGCGGAACGGTTCGAGGCCCGCGGCCCGGTACAGACGGTCTCCACCGGCTGCACCTCGGGCCTGGACGCGGTCGGATACGCCTTCCACACGATCGAGGAAGGTCGGGCCGACATCTGCATAACCGGGGCGTCGGACTCTCCGATCTCACCGATCACCATGGCCTGCTTCGACGCGATCAAGGCGACCTCCCCGAACAACGACGACCCCGCCCACGCCTCGCGCCCCTTCGACGCGGACCGCAACGGCTTCGTCATGGGGGAGGGCGGCGCGGTCCTCGTCCTGGAGGAGCTGGAACACGCTCTGGCCCGCGGCGCACACGTGTACTGCGAGATCGGCGGGTATGCCACGTTCGGCAACGCCTACCACATGACCGGTCTGACCGGCGAGGGTCTGGAGATGGCCCGCGCCATCGAACACGCCCTGGACCAGGCCCGGTTGGACGGTACGGCGATCGACTACGTCAACGCGCACGGCTCGGGCACCCTCCAGAACGACCGGCACGAGACGGCCGCGGTCAAACGGGCCCTGGGCGCGCACGCCTACGACACGCCCATGAGCTCCATCAAGTCCATGGTGGGCCACTCCCTCGGAGCCATCGGGGCGATCGAGCTCGTCGCGTGCGCGCTGTCCCTCAAGCACCAGGTCGTCCCACCCACCGCGAACTACGAGACGCCCGACCCCGAGTGCGATCTGGACTACGTCCCGCGCACCGCCCGCGAGCGCAGGCTGAACAGCGTGCTGTCCGTGGGCAGCGGATTCGGTGGCTTCCAGTCCGCGGTGGTCATGACTCTGCCGAGGGAGAAGACACGATGAGCGGACATCCCCGGCGCGCGGCCGTCACCGGGATCGGGCTGGTCGCGCCCAACGGGACCAGCACCGAGACCTTCTGGAAGGCGACCAAGGAGGGCATCAGCGTCCTGGACCGGATCACCCGCGAGGGCTGCGGGCACCTGCCGCTGCGGGTGGCCGGCGAGGTCCGGGACTTCGACCCGCCGACGGTGGTCGAGGAGCGCTACCTCGTCCAGACCGACCGGTTCACCCACTTCGCGATGGCCGCGGCAGACCAGGCGCTCGACGACGCCGGCCTCGGCCGGAGCACCACCGACGCCGCGCCGTACTCCGTGGGCGTCGTGACGGCGGCGGGTTCCGGCGGCGGCGAGTTCGGGCAGCGGGAGCTGCAAAGGCTGTGGGACAAGGGCAGTCGCTTCGTCGGGCCGTATCAGTCCATCGCCTGGTTCTACGCCGCGAGCACCGGCCAGATCTCCATCCGCCGTGGCTTCAAGGGCCCTTGCGGGGTGGTCGCTGCCGACGAGGCCGGTGGCCTCGACGCTCTGGCGCAGGCGGCACGGGCCGTGCGGCGCGGCACTGACGTGATCGTGGCCGGTGCGACCGAGGCGCCGCTGGCCCCGTACTCGATGGTCTGCCAGCTCGGCTACGAGGAGCTGAGCACGGTCGACGAACCCGAGCGTGCCTACCGCCCCTTCACCTCCGCGGCCTGCGGATTCGTGCCCGCCGAGGGCGGCGCCATGCTCGTCGTGGAGAGCGAGGACTCGGCCCGTCGACGGGGCGCCTCGGTGCGCGCCACCCTGGCGGGCCACGCGGCCACGTTCACGGGTGCCTCCCGCTGGGAGCAGTCCCGCCAGGGGCTGGCCCAGGCCGTCCTGGGCGCCCTGGACGAGGCCGGCTGCGCGCCCGAGGAGATCGACGTGGTGTTCGCCGACGCCCTCGGTGTACCGGAGGCGGACCGTGCCGAGGCGCTGGCGATCGTGGACGCCCTGGGCGCGCACGGCCGACGTGTCCCCGTCACCGCGCCGAAGACCGGCACCGGCCGGAGTTACTCGGCGGCGCCCGTCCTGGACGTAGCCGCCGCGGTGCTCGCACTCGAGCACGGCCTGATCCCGCCCACCCCCAACGTCTTCGACACCTGCCACGACCTCGACCTCGTGACCTCCCGCGCCCGTGCCACCGAACTGCGCACAGCGCTGGTCCTCAGCAGAGGACTCATGGGGTCGAACTCGGCGCTCGTGCTCCGGCGCGGCGCCGGCGACGCCTGGTGACCAGGCATCGCCCGCACTGATCACACCACACCCGACACCACAGGGAGACACACCGCATGAGCGACCGAATCACCGTGGAAGAGCTCGCCGAGCTCATGAAGAAGTCCGCCGGAGTGACCGTCTTGCCGGAGGACCTCCGCAAGCGGTACGACTCCGGCTTCGACGCCTTCGGCATCGACTCCCTCGCCCTCCTCGGCATCGTGGGCGAGCTGGAGAACCGGTACAGCACGCCCATGCCTCCCGACGCGGAGAAGAGCAAGAACCCCCAGCAGTTCCTCGAACTGGTCAACAGCGCACTGCTGGCGGGAGCCTGAGATGGCCGGGCACACCCAGAACGAGATCACCATCGCCGCGCCGCTCGACCTGGTCTGGGACATGACCAACGACGTCGCGAACTGGCCGCGGCTGTTCAGCGAGTACGCCTCCGCCGAGATCCTCTCCCAGGAGGGGAACCGGACCACCTTCCGGCTGACCATGCACCCCGACGACAACGGGAAGGTGTGGAGCTGGGTGTCGGAACGCGAGCCGGACCGCGACTCCCTCAGCGTGCGGGCCCGCCGTGTCGAGACCGGGCCCTTCGCCTACATGAACATCGTGTGGCGGTACGAGGAGGTGCCGGAGGGCGTCCGGATGGTGTGGACCCAGGACTTCGCGATGAGGCCGGACGCACCGGTCGACGACGCCTGGATGACGGACAACATCAACCGCAACTCCAAGGCGCAGATGGCGCTCATCCGGGACCGGATCGAGCAGGCCGCCCGGGAACGCCGGCCCGCGCCGGTGCTCTCCGACTGAGGCGAGAGGGAGGACAGACCATGCACCAGTCCCTGATCGTCGCCCGTATGGCGCCGGAGTCGGCCCTCGACATCGCCAAGCTGTTCGAGGAGTCCGACCGGGGGGAGCTTCCGCACCTCGTGGGAGTCGCCCGCCGCAGCCTCTTCCAGTTCGGCGACGTCTACATGCACCTCATCGAGTCGGAGCGGGACCCCGGACCCGCCATCGCCAAGGCGGCGGGGCACCCGGAGTTCCGGGACATCAGCGAACGGCTGTCGGCCTACGTCACCGCGTACGATCCGGCGACCTGGCGCTCACCGAAGGACGCGATGGCGCACTGCTTCTACCGCTGGGAGCGGGACGCCACCTCCTGAAGCCCTGGTGTGAACGGCCGGTGGCCAGGCACGCAACGCGTGCCTGGCCACCGGCCGTTCGGAGGACATCACCCGGGGATGGTGCAGTCGAACGCATGCAGATAGGGGTTGACCGGGCTGACGTCGTCGATGACCAGGCCCGCCTCCGTCAGCCTGCTGATCATGCTGGCGGTCGTGTGCTTGGCGCCGCCGACGTTCAGGAGCAGCAGCAGGTCCATGGCGGTGCTGAAACGCATCGAGGGGGAGTCGTCGACGAGGTTCTCGATGACCACGACCCGCCCTCCGGGACCACCCGCCTGGATGACGTTGCGCAGCGTGCGCGTCGTGCTGTCGTCGTCCCACTCCAGGATGTTCTTGATGACGTACACATCGGCCTGGACCGGGACGGCCACACGGCAGTCACCGGGCACGAGGCTCATCCGGTCCGCGAGCGCGCCTCCCTCCCGCAACCGCGGATCGGCGTTCGCCACCACACGCGGCAGGTCGAGCAGAGTACCGTGCAGCGACGGGTACTTCTCCAGCAGACTCGCCACCACATGCCCCTGACCGCCCCCGATGTCGGCGACCGAGGTGGCTCCCGACAGATCGAGGAAGTGCGCCACGTCCCGCGCGGACTGCACGCTGGACGTCGTCATGGCACGGTTGAAGACGTCGGCCGACTCCGGTGCGTCTTCGTTGAGGTAGGGGAAGAACTCCTTGCCGTACAGATCCTGTACGACGTTGCGGCCGGAGCGGACCGCTTCGTCCAGCCGCGGCCACGCGTCCCAGGTCCACGGCTCGGTGCACCACAGCGTGATGTCGCGCAGGCTGTGCGGGTCGTCCGCGCGCAGCAGCCGGGACATGTCGGTGTGGGTGAAGGTCCCGTCCGGCCGCTCGGCGAAGACGCCGTAGCAGGACAGGGCCCGCAACAGCCGTCGTAGCGGCTTCGGTTCGGTCTTCACCATGGCCGCGAGATCCTCCGCGGTCTGCGGGACGTCACCGAGGGCGTCAGCGACCTTCAGGCGTGTGGCCGCGCGGAGGGCGGCAGCGCATGCCGCTCCGAAGACGAGTTCCCTGAGCCGCATCGGCGGCGCCGGGGTGGCCGGTGGCGTTTGGGTGGTCTGTGCGGTGGTGGTCATGGGCCGTCTCTTTCTCGCAGTTCATGGGCCTTCCCGGGGCCGTCAGCACAGTCCCGCGGGCTGGGACGCCCGGCAGGAGTTGCCGTCGAAGGTGTTGTCCTTGCCGGTGTCCGTGTTGACGAGATCCGCCGGGGCGTTGCCCTTGAGCTGGTTGCCGGTGATCCGGTTCCGCTGGTTGGTGGTGCCCACGAAGCTCTTGATCAGGACGATGCCGCCCGACATCGACGAGCGGCCGATGTTGTTCGAGACGTGGTTCTTCGTCACCAGGGTGTCCTCGACGCCGGTCAGCACGATGCCGGAACCCTGCAGTGCGTCGAGCCGCGCGGTCTTCGGGCAGGACTTGTTGTTCCCTTCGACACGGTTGTCGCGCACGGTCAGCGCACCGGCCCTCGGCTTGTTCTCGTCACCCACGACGAAGACGCCCGCGCAGTTGCCGGTGGCGCGGTTGTGCGCGACGGTGAGGTTGCGCAGGCGCCGGACGGTGAGACCGATCCGGTTGCCTTTGAGCAGGTTGCCTTCGACGACTGTTCCTCTTGTGTCCTCGGCGCCCTCCTCCGATCTGACGGTGTTCGCGAGGAACAGGCCGGCGTCGCCGTTGTCCCGGGCGGTGTTCTTGCGCAACACGCTGCGGACCGCGTGCTCCTGCGCGATCCCCCACACCCCGTTCTTCGCGGCGGTCACGTTCCGCACGGTCAGCCTGTCGGTCCCCACCGCGAACACCCCGGCCTTCGCGAAGCCGCGCACGGTCAGAGAGGCGATGGTGACGTCCTTGAGGGTCCTGTCCTTCTTGCCGACCACGCAGATGCCGTTGCCGTTCCAGCCACAGCTCTCGGCGGCCTTCGTCCTGGCCGGCTCGAGGACGGTCTCGTGGCCCATGCCGCGCAGTGTGAGGCCGGGCGTGGTCACCTTGACGCTCTGGCGGTAGGTGCCAGGGGTCAGGAGAACGGTGTCGCCCGGCTGTGCGGCGTCCACCACCTTCTGGATCGAATCCCCCGGGAAGACCACGTGGATCATGTGGTCCGCGGCGACCGACGGGGCGGCGCCGAGCCCCACCCCGGCGAGGGCTGTGGCGCATGCCAGGTAGGCGACATGAGTTTTCATCATATTCAACACGTTATGACCAGAAGATCGGTGAACGGGCGCGATAGACCATCCGGTGGCGTGTCACGGTGTGCCGGTGATGCCGGTGGCGGTCCCGGTGAACGGGGGCCGGGGCCCGACGATCCGTCAGGCCCCGGTGCGGAACAGGGAGGTCAGGCGGCGGGGACGTTGTCCTGGAACGTGGTGCCCGCGCTGCGGTACGCCGCCACTTTGGAGGCGACCTGGGCCGGTGTGAGGACCTGGTCCTTGACGTGCAGTACGTAGTCGACCTGCTGGTCGTAGGCCCGCGGGGTGCTGCTGGACAGCCCGCCGAAGTCGATCAGCCACTGGTTGAAGTTGATGGACATGGGCCGCTCCGGCAGGTACGCGGCGTCATGGGTGCCGAAGAGCCGGCCGTCGACGTAGTACTTGATGCTGCTGTTGTCGATGGTCACCACGAGGTCGTGCCAGCCTGCGTAGCTCTGACGGCTCTCGCTGTGCTGGTTGACCGCCACCCAGGGCTCGGCCTGGTAGGTCTCCCAGGACGTGGTGTAGAGGATGTCGGACGGCTCGCCCCAGCCGCCGTTGGGCAGGTACTCGAAGTCGTACTCGGCGTAGTCGTCCGCCAGGGGCGCCTTGAGGTCGTTGATGGTGAAGAAGGTCTGGACGATGTGGTCGCCGTCCGGCCCGGACCTGGGTGCGTCGCTGAACTTGACGCGGGCCGCGTAGGTTCCGTTCTTGAACTTCATCGACTTGGTGAGGATCTCGGTCTGCTCGGTGCTCGCTCCGGTCCCGGCGGTCGAGGTCTCCAGGTTCATGATGGAGTTGCCGGCGACGGTGGAGAAGGTGACGTTCTCGGGGGCCCAGGTGGCGCCGGAGACGCCGGGGCCACCGGAGTTGGAGCGTACGTTCCAGCCGTTCGCCGAGATCTTCGGGTCGGTGTGGCCGGCGTAGTTGAAGTCGTCGAACAGGGTGGCGCCGCCGGTCGGAGGGTCGGTTGGCGGGTCGGTGGGCGGGTTCGTCGGGTCGTTGCCGGCGGGGGCCTGGCCCCACAGGGTGGTGCCGGCGAGTTGGGCTGTGACCTTGGACCAGTTGGCGTACGAGGTCTGGGCGGCGCCGAAGGAGTAGTCGTCGCTCTGGTTCAGCGGTGCCCACGTCGACTGGTAGAAGCGCAGTTGCATGTCGCCGGTGTCGGCGCCGGGCGCGAGAGAGCCGGCCCCGGAGGTGAAGCCGATCTCCAGGTAACGGTCCGCCGTGGCAGTGGGGTTGGTGAGTGTGCCGAAGGTGCCGGTGATGTTGGCGCAGCCCTTGACGGCCCAGGAACACGCGAAGCGGTAGGTGGCGTTCGCGGAGTCCGCCTTGAAGTAGTAGCGGATCTTGACGTTGTGCAGGGAGACGCTGTTGGTGCCGGTGTTCCGCACCTTGAACCAGGGTTCCGCCTGATCGGCACTGGCCCCGGAGGCGCTGGTCCGGTACTGGACGCTCAGGCCGTCGGTGGCCGCGTTCGCGGTGGCCGGGAGCGCGGTGAGTGCGGCGGCGCCCATGCCGACCGCGACGGCGGCGGCTGCGGTGGCGCGCAGTCGGCTCGTGGTGGATCTCATGGTTGTGCCCTCCAGAAAGGTGGGGGTGTTTCCCGGAATGGGACAGGGTGTGCGTCGGGGATGGTGTGGGGTGTGCCTGCGTTTCCCGTCGTCGAGCCGAGCGGTGTGGTCGCTGAGACGGGACCGGAAGTCGGCCCAGTCGGTGGTGAGCGAGGGTGAAGTGACCGGGTGCGAAGGCGGCTTCGGTGGGCGGGGGACGAGAGCGGGCATGCGTCGCTCCAAGGCGGGGTGGCTGGGCGGGCGGTTCAGTCCTTGACTGCGCCTGCCCGTGAGCCGGAGGGGACGTGGTGCTGGAGCGGTGCTCAGGCGGGCGAACGCCGGGTGCGGGGGGACAACATCTGACCACCTGGCCAGTGGAGGCCACTGGTCAGTTCACCTGTTGAGGTGAGGACGAAGGTGGCATAGACCAATTGAGGCGTCAACCCCCTTTGCACACAAGGGTTTTGCTGCGTTGGGCAGCGGCCGAGCCGACGACTTCCGGATGGTCTGCGGCTAAACTTCGGTCGCTGACAGGGGGAGCCACTGGTTCACCACTGGTCAACTGGTCAGCTGGGTTCAGGGCGAGGGGGAACGCATGAAGGCCGACGCACCGGGTGCGGTGCTCAAACGCGAGCGGGTCCGCGACTTCCTCCTCGACCTCGTGGAGTCCCACCGCCCCGGAGACGCCATCCCCTCCGAGCGAGTCCTCTGCGCCCAACTGGGAGTGTCCCGCCCGACCCTGCGCGCGGCGGTGGACGAACTCGTCGCCGCGGGCCTGCTGGTACGCGAACACGGTCGGGGTATGTTCGTGGCACCCGAGAAGATCACGCAGGAACTCGTTACCGCCGAGCATTCCATGACCGTGCCGCCGGCCGCGGGCGCCTGGTCGAGCCGCCTGCTGGAGTTCACCACCCTTTCCGCCGGCGCGCGCGTGGGCCGCAAGCTGCGTATCTCGCCCTCTGCCGAGATCGTGTACGTCGCGCGGTTGCGCCTGGTCGACGGCGCCCCGATGGCCATCGAGCACCTGCACCTCAAGGCCGAGCTGGTGCCCACCTTGTCCGCGGAGGAACTGGAGGCCGGCGACTTCTACGAGCACCTGCGCCGGCAGCACGGCGTGCACGTCCGGGAGGCCGTCCAGGCGATCGAGCCGACCGTCGTCACCCGCGCCGAAGCGGAACTGCTCGACGTCCCCGAGCTGTCCCCGGCACTGCTCTTCGAGCGGCTCACCTCCGACACCAGGGGGCAGCCCGTCGAATACGTCCACTCCATCTACCGCGGGGACCGGTACCGCATCGTCTCCCGGCTCACCCTCGGCCCCGCGGCCACGGCACCATCCGACCGGCTCGGCCACCACCCGGGCATCCCCCCTGGCGACTTCGCCCACCGCGACGCCATCGCGTCCTCGACACGGGGGGACATTCAGTCCGGAGCCTGAGAGGAAACGGCCGTACGGCAGCGACACCCGCGTCGTCACCCGGTGCGCACCGCTGCCCCGCTTCTACCGCTGCGCCGCCACCGTGTTCGCGATCGACCCCGCCGGACCGATCGACTGGGGCGACCTCGCCGGTGGCGCAGGCTATTGCGACCAGCCCACTTCGGCCGCGAGTTCCGGGTGTCCACGGGACTCACGCCGACCCGGTGCGTCGACTCCAGCGGTGACGTCCCGTCGGGCGAGACTGCTCAGACGCCCTCACGCTCGGCACGCCGGCGGACCAGTTCCTCGACCGCGCTGGGCAACGTCGTCTCGAAGTCGATCAGTTTCGCCCACGTCGGGGTCACCACGATCCGCACCATGCCGTCGTAGAGCGAGCGGACCTCGGCCTCCCACGCGACCCGTTGCTCGGGTGTCATCTTGTACGAGCCGTTGATCTGGAGGTACTCCTCCGGGATGCCGTCCACGACGTCCAGCTCGGCACGGCCGCGGATCAGGAGGATCTTGGGTGGGTGCACCTCGGTGTCGATCGTCAGGGCCACCATCGGGTTCTCGCGCAGGGCCGGGAGCTTCGGGGCGTTCTTCGTGGTGCACATGACGATTTCGGCACCGTTCCAGGTGAACGCGATCGGGATGTTCCGGGGCGTGCCGTCCTTCGCCACGTACGCCAGTCGGACCACGTCGCGCGCGAGCAGCTCCTGGCTGATGGGCCGGCCGAGGATCTCGGTGATCTCAGTCTCATGCATGGCTGTTCCTCCAGGGACGTTGTATCTGTCCCTGGGACGTAGCTGTCGGAGGAGTCTCGACATCCTTCGGCAAAGAATTCCCGCCTCTTGTCCTCGTTCTTCTCGCCCTCTTGTTTCTCGCCCTCTTGCGTCAGGGCTGACCCTGCCTGCGGCTGCACACCGGGGCGGAGATGATCACAGCGGTCATGACGGGGAGGCCCAGGGGAGGCCCGTCGCGCCAGGTGGGCACGCGCGTCCGCGCGCCGCGATCAAGAGGCAGCGGGGAGATTGGCATGCACCGGGCGCGACGGGGTAGGCGGGCTGAGTTGGCCGGGGAAGGACACGTGATCTGGGGAGGTCGAAGTGTCCTTTCCCGGCCTCTGACCCTCACGGGTGCAGAACTCGCCGCCGCGCAACCCTTGTGGTCCGCCGGGTGTACCTGTCGAGGTCGACGGGTGTCGGGCCCCTGCTCCTGATGATGAAGAGCAGTGGGAGACTGATGAGTATGGATATCCGACGCAGGAACAACGTCACTGTCAGCGGGTCTGCGGACGGGGCGGTGCTCTTGCTGGCTCACGGGTTCGGCTGCGACCAGAACATGTGGCGTCTGATGGCTCCCGCGCTGGAGAAAAACTTCCGGCTGGTGGCCTTCGACTACGTCGGCTCGGGCCAGGCGGACCCCTCGGCCTGGGACGAGCAGCGCTACAGCTCCCTGGAGGGCTACGCGCTCGATGTGCTGGAGGTCTGTGAGGAGCTGGACCTGCGGGACGTGACGTTCGTGGGGCACTCGGTCAGCGCGATGGTGGGGGTGCTCGCGGCCGCGAAGGCGTCGGACCGCATCTCCCGCCTGGTGATGGTGGCCCCCTCGCCCTGCTACATCGACGACGAGGATTACCGAGGCGGGTTCAGCGCCGAGGACATCGACGAGCTGCTGGAGTCCTTGGAGTCGAACTATCTCGGCTGGTCGGCGGCCATGGCCCCGGTCATCATGGGCAATGCGGACAGGCCGGAACTCGGGCAGGAGCTGGCCGCCTCGTTCTGCGCGACCGACCCGGACATGGCCCGCGTCTTCGCCCGCACCACGTTCCTGTCCGACAGCCGTAAGGATCTCGCGACGGTCACGGTGCCGACGCTGGTATTGGAGTGCCGCCAGGACGTGATCGCGCCCCGTGAGGTCGGCGCCTACGTCCACGACGCGATCCCCGGCAGCCACCTGGTCACGTTGGAGGCGACGGGGCACTGCCCGCAGCTGAGCGCCCCGCAGGCCACCGCCGAAGCGATCATCGGCTTCATGGGAGCGGCGCGGTGATGTGCCGCACCGACCAGGGGCCCGGTCCGGACGGGGAGCAGGACGTGGACGCCACGAACGCGGCGTTCACCTCCCTGCTGGAGGACAGCGCCGAGGAACTGTACGAGCAGGCACCCTGCGGCTACCTGTCGACGTTGATGGACGGCACCATCGCGAAGATCAACGCCACGTTGCTGGAGTGGCTGGGCCTGGACCGGGCCCAGGTGGTGGGTCGGATGCGGTTCACCGACCTGCTCACCGTGGGCGGAAAGCTGTACCACGAGACACATTTCGCGCCGCTGCTGCAGATGAAGGGCGAGGTCAGCGGCATCGCCATGGAGATCAAGGCCTCCGGCGGCCGGATGCCGGTACTGGTCAGCTCGAAGGTGAAGAGCAGCGACGACGGCGACCCCCTGCTGATCCGCACGACCGTCTTCGACGCCCGCGACCGCCGCGCCTACGAGGCCGAGCTGCTGCGCGGCCGCCGCGCGGCCGAGGAAGCACGTCGGCAGTCCGAGGCCGACCGCCAGCGGCTCCAGGAGGCTCTCGCCGTCCTCCAGCAGAGTCTGCTGCCCGCCGAACTGCCGGCAGTCCCGGGCCTGGAAGCCGGCTCGTACTACCACACGGCCTCTCCCGACCTGCTGGGCGGAGATTTCTACGACCTGTTCCCCCTGGGCCCCGGTCGCTGGGCCTTCTTCCTCGGCGACGTGTGCGGCAAGGGCCCCCAGGCTGCGGCAATGACCTCGCTGACCCGCTACACCCTGCGGGCCGCTGCCCTGCACGATGCCGACCCCGTCACCGTGCTCACCACCCTGAACACCGTGCTGCACGAACGGTACGCAAGCGGCGACACCCGCTACTGCACCGCCATATTCGGTGTCCTCGAACCCGACGACGGCCATGTCAGCGTGCGCCTGGCCTCCGGCGGACACCCCTCGGCACTGATCCAGCGCGCTGACGGCAGCGCCGACTACCTCCCCACCCCCGGTGGGCTGCTTGTCGGCGTCCTGCCCGACGCCCCCTTCGCAGCGGCCCACACCACGCTGCTGCCCGGTGACACCCTGCTGCTGTACACCGACGGCCTGACCGAGGCCCGCACCGGACCCGGCCGTGAGCTCTACGGTGAGGACGCCCTGTGTGCCTTCGCCGCCGCCCAGCCCCCGGCAGGCGCGCAGGCATTGATCACCGCCCTCGCCGGACTGGTCGCCTCCTTCGGTGACGGTCTCGACGACGACACCGCGTTGCTCGCCGTCAGTGTGCCCGCATCCGTTCCCACCACCGCGAGCGAAGACCTGACATGACCCCACTGACGATCACCGTCCGAGACGCCGCAACCGGTCCCGTCCTGGAGATCGCCGGCGATCTTGACCACGCGACGGCGCCCGAACTGCGCCGGGTCATGGAAGGCCTCACCCTGACCACCGGGCAACTGCTGGTGATGGATCTGGCGGACCTGACCTTCTGCGACTCCAGCGGGATCAGCACGCTGCTCATGGCCAGAAGCCAGGCCATCGAAGAGGGCGGCGACATAGCTCTGGCCGCCGTCCCCGCCAACACCGCCCGTATCCTGCGCATCGTCGGCCTGGACCAGGTCTTCACCATCCACCCGGACGTCTCCGCAGCCGTCACCCGCTGACGAGGTGCACTCCCGCGTGTGTTTTCCGGGGTCGGCCCCATGCCTGCGTGAGGTACGCCTGTAGGTTCCTGGTCGGTCGCTGAGGACGAGGACCTCACCGGAGTTACCAGGGGGAGCCCGCAGCATGCCCGGCACCACGGAGGCCCTCGGCGGGGCTGCGGTCGACGATGCGGCACGCAGCGTCACACGCCCGTTCTACGTATACGCCGTGCTCGCCAACTCACTGTTCCAACGTGGCGTATTCGTCCTCTTCCTCTATCAGCGCGGCTTCTCCGCCGGGCAAGTGGCCCTCCTCCAGACACTGATCTACCTGGTCAGCGGAGTTGCGGAGTTGCCGACCGGAGTCATCGCCGACCGCATCGGCAGGCGTGCCAGCATCGTGATCGGCCAGGTGCTGATGGCCGGCTGTCTGCTCGGTCAGGTGACCTCTTCCAACTACTGGGTGTTCCTGACCCTGTTCATCGGCCAGGGCGTCGGCATGGCATGCGTGTCCGGCTCGGACACCGCCCTGCTGTACGACCTGCTCGTGCGCCGTGGCGCGACGGCCGACTACGTCAAGGTCAGGTCCCGCTTCACCATGCTCGGGACGGTCACCTCGGGAGTGGCCATCGCCCTCGGCGGCCAACTGCAGCAGTTCTCCTGGGGAGTTGTCTACGTCGGTTCGTCGGCCTGCCTCGTCCTGGCCGTGGTGGTGCTGATGGCCGGGGTGCCCGAGATCCGCGGCGCGGACGCGGTGGACGAGGAGGGTGGAACCGAGAAGGAGCACGGCGACGCCACAGCATGGCGGGCGCTGCTTCGGATCGCCACGCCGGCGCTGGTGACCCTTGCCGTGGTGTCGGGCCTGATGCATGCGACGTTGACGCCGTACATCATCTTCACGCAGAAGACCCTCTCCGATCAGGGAGCGGGCACCGCGTTGGTCAGCGTGGTCATATCGGCGGGATTCTTCGTCGGCGGACTCACTCCCCTGCTGTCGGACCGCGCGGACGCGCGCATCGGGTACCGGGTCATCGTCCCGGCGTCTCTCCTGACGCTCGCCGTGGCGCTCGGCCTCAGCGGCCTCGGCCTTGTCTGGGTCACCATCGCCGCGTTCCTGGTCCTGGTCGGGATTCCCGAGATCACCGCCGTGCTCGTGGACAACGTCTTCAACGAGGCCGTGCCGTCGCGTCACCGGGCGAGCCTGCTGTCGATGATCGCCTTCGTGGAGTCGGCGCTCATCGGCATCGGCTATCTCGTCCTCGGCGCGCTCATGGACAGGATGGGCTCCAGTATGGGCATGGCCGCGTATGCAGCAGTCCCGCTGCTGGCCTGTCTTCTGTGGCTCCCGGTGCTCTTCCGAGGGTCACGCGTGGCCACCGAGACCAAGAAGGCCGCCGAACAGAAGGCATCCTGAGGCAGACCTTCTCGCGGCGCGTCCTACCCGACGGTAGAGGTGCCGCTCAGCGCTGAGCGGGCTGAGCGGGCTGAGCGGGCTGAGAAGAATCGGGCCACTGAGAGAGCCTCAGTGCGGCGACGTGAGCTGATGCCCATGTGAGACCTCTCTTCGGTCAACCGCTCCCGAGCGGCCAGACGTGTCGTGCCGGTGCTGCTGGAGACCGACGAGGTTCACCGCCGTGTATCCGGTGGCCAAGACCTACCTGCGACGCCGAAGCAACCAGCCCACGATCAGCACCACCAGTAGCGACAGCGTGAACGCCCATACGGTTGTCGCGGTGTCATAGGACCGCTACACGATGGCCAGCATGCAGTGCCGCATACCCGGTCTGGGGTGCGCCAGCCCTGCGGAGATCCGGACCGGCATCCGCTCCCGCCGTAGGGTTCGGGCCCGTGCCCAGCGGGGGCGACAGCTCAGCCGGTTGCCGGCGTGCATTGAGCGGTGAGCGGTGCTGGGCCGACGGCATTCACCTGCGTATACACCTGGAGGAGGCAAAGACTCCCTCAAGCTGGTAGAGCCAGCCCACGCCCGCTGGTGTGCTGTGAACGCACCCCACCTCCTCGCTCTGGTCCGTGCCGGGGCCCGCTTCGAACGCGGCCACCTCGTCGAACGCCCCGAGACCCTCTCGGCGTGAGCAGCCTCAGCCGATCCGCGGCAGCCGTGAGGCTCTCAGGCACCCGCTCGCCGGATGTGCAGGTGGCCATCGCGGGGGAAGGAGGGCGGTGCCGCGGGCAGGATGGTGTCGAAGTCGTAGCGGCTCTTCTGTGCAACCCGGCACGATGCCAGGTTGTCCACCTGGTGCAGGAGTTCGAGACGCTCCAGCCCGTCCGCTTGGAAGGTCTCGAAGGCCCAGCCGGTGAGTGCCTCCAGAGCGCGGGAGGCCACTCCTCGCCCGCGAGCGTGTGCCGCGGTCCAGTAGCCCACTTCGGCCGCCGGTTTGCCGGAGACGACTTCCTTGAGGACCACGTTGCCCACCAACTGCTCGCGCGCTGAGCCGGGTTGTTCCTCAAAGACGGCGAAGCCGAACCGGTTCCCCGCTGCCCAGCCCTGCTGCTGAGCCTGCACCCAGCGTGCCCCGTCGGCGTCGTTGTCCAGGACAGGGTTCGCCCACTGGCGCAGTGCGGGATCCCGGCTCACCTCGACCAACGCGGCAACGTCCTCCAAGCGCCAGGGGCGAAGAACGAGAGCGGGAGAGACCGGCGACGCGGCCACCTGAAGTACGACCTGGGCACTCATCAACTGATCATATGCGGTGGCGTTTTCACCCGACGCCAGCCGCGTCCGCCCCATGCCCCCTTGCGACCATGCCGTCGTTGCTGTGTCCGGACGCGCAGAGCCTGGGCGGACCAATCGGACACTGGAGCCAGACTCACCGGGGCCGGGTTCGGGTCAACTGCAAGGTAGTTCACCTGGGACGGGGCCGGTTGGCGCGATGAGTCGTCCCGGGCCCGCTGGACAGGGCGGGATCTGAAGACACGGTCTGCGACATGCAACCCCAGCCGATGTGGCTGCCCGCAACCTTGCCCCCCATCCCGTGCGCCGCTGCGGGCGGCAGGTCAGAAGGCGCTCCAGGCGCGCAGCTGGCGGCCGATGAGGCCGACCCCGGTCGCCCCGGACGCCGCATCCCGCACCAGGGCCACCGCTTCCTTGGGCGCGTAGTCGAGCCGGTGCCCGTTGAGTGCCAGGTAGGCCTCGGTTGCGTGCCAGGCGAAGGCTTCGTTGCTGTGTTCCAGGCAGGGCAGGCGTACCAGGGTCTGGAGGAGTGCTGCGGCTCTGAGGTGGATGGAGCCGTACACGTCGTGCTCCAGGGCGCGTGCGTTGACCCGGGCGGCGGCCGCGTACAGGGGGCCGTAGTCGTCGACCTGCGGATCACCAGGCAGCAGCTCGGCGGCGTGGAGCAGGAAGGCCACATCGAGAGGGTGCGGCGTTTCGTGCTGGGTCACGCGGCGTGGCCCCGGCCCGGCTTGCGCGCGTCGAGCTCATGGCGGGCCTGGAGCTCCGCGGCGCGCTGCTGGGCACTGGGGTCGACCGTGCTGGCCTCTTCGGCGAACGCGGCTTGACTGTGGGCCATCGAGGCGCGGAAGGCGTCGAGGAAGGCGTTCTCCACGGCGGTGGCGCGGTCGTAGGCGGCGGACAGGATGTATTCCTGCAGGCTGACGCCCGCTTGCTTTGCGGCGGCCTCGATCGCGGCGTGCTGAGCCGGGTCTGGGAAGCGCAGGCTCATGGCTTTCGGTTGCGGCATGGTATCGACGATACCGCCGATACCAAAAGCTGTGCCAGCGAGTCAGATCCTGAGCTTCTTAAAGACGCAGAGGCGGAGCCCCCGGCTTGCCGTGTGCTGACACTCCTGCTGTTCCGTTCCCCGGAGCGGGCCGGGATCGCCTGCATGGGCAGCGGCCCCGCCGCGCGAAGACGCTGCTCGATGCGAAATACTCTCCGGATGAGTTCACGCACCTCCCCGATCAGTCAGCCGGTCACGGTTCGGAGGGCTGTCGCGCGGGATGCCAAGCGGCTCACGAGGCTCGTGCGTGGTTCAAGCGCCTACGAGGGTAAGTACGCGGCCGCGGTCGCCGGCTACCGGGTCGGCGCTGATTACATCGAGGCCCATCGCACGTTCGTTGCCGTCGGCGCCGAGGAGTACCAGGGCAGGATCCTCGGGTTCTACTCTCTCGTCCTCGCTCCTCCGGAGCTTGACCTGCTGTTCGTCGCGGACGAAGCGCAAGGCCGGGGTATCGGACGGCTGCTCATCGCGCACATGCGGTCCGAAGCCCGCGCCGCCGGGCTCGACCGTCTCAGGGTGGTGTCGCACGTTCCGGCTGAGGGCTTCTATCACCGCGTTGGCGCGGTACGCACCGGGACCGTGTTCGCGAACCCACCGGCCGTGCCGTGGGACCGCCCTGAATTCGAGTTCCGCTTTCCTGAGAATTGACGCGTGTGCCGGATCTGTTGCGCCTGTACCGACGCTCGCCGCTCCGGCCAAGTTCCCGAAAATCACACGCGGCCGCAGCCGCGTCCGGGAGAACGGAGAGCAGATTCACCGCTATCGGAGGGCGCGGCGAATGCGCAAGGGGCCGTGTGCCTCGCTCTCCTTGACGGGCCGCCCGCCCTGGGTGACCTCGACTTCGCCGGCCGCAGCCAGGCGCCAGGCCGCCCGGCGCGCCGGTCCCATCAGCGACCGCCAGCCGTCGTCGTCGCCCTCGTACACCTCGCGCGCGGCTTCGGACGGGCAGATCGAGGCGGTCTCGGCACGGCGCTCCAGCAGGCCCCGGATGGCCTGCTCCAACCGCCTGTCCAGTTTGTCAGCGTTTTGCGTCACGCTATCCAGTTTGGCACCGCCCTGGAGGGGGCGGCCGGGTGCGGGCAGGAAGGGCAGGACCTGGCCGTTGCGAGCGCTCCTCGTTGGTATGGCCCGCCTCGTACCCCAGTCGTAGTTCGTGATCTCGATCCTGAGGGGAGTCGAGGGGCGCCGAGGAGGCAGGGGGCAGCGTCGATCATCTGGACGCCGGACGCGGGAGTGTGAACCGCAGCAGCACACGCGGCACTGGTCCATCCTCGCTGTGCCGCCGGGCGGACAGCGAGGGCGGTCCGGTGGAGTGTGAAGCAGGTGTGGGAAACGGTGTCTCCTGCTGCGGTGATCACGGTCCGGTCAGCGCACCGCTGGGTGCTGACGGTGAGGTTCTTCCTGGTGGTTCGTGGGCTCGACCTCGCATTTGAGGCGGATGCATGGGTACCAGCACGACCGAACTCCCGCACCGACGCACGACAGGTACCTCATGGCCTTCTTCGCCCTCTCCCGAATACACCAGCTGACCCTGCACTCCCACAGTGATCTGGTGATGGAGAACGACCGCCTGAGCGTCGAATGCCAGCAGCTGGGGCAGGCGGTCACCTCGCACGCGATCGTCGACCAGGCCATCGGAGCGGTGGTTGTCCTGGGGCAGATGCCGCCGGAAGAGGCCTGGCGCGCCCTACGGGATGTCTCCCAGCGCACCAACACCAAGCTGCGCGTTGTTGCCGAGCACGTGATGGAGTTCGTGCAAGGAGGCGACCTGGCGGATGCCGAACGCGTCGAACTGCAGCAAGCGATCGCTCGGTACACCCACCATCCGGCCCGTACGCCGACCCCCACCAGCCGCAGTAGGGACTCGACTCCTTGACGTGGGCCACGTTGATCGGCGCGCCAAGCTTCTGTGACGGTGGCCTGGCCGACCAGCGGCGGGGTGAGGTGCAACAGACCCCACCCCGCTGCCTCGCGGCCCGACCGATCAGACTCCAAAAGGGGCACGTCCGCTTCTCAGGCACCGCGCAGACAGATGTCCCCCCTCGGGCAGGCGCCCACGGTTCTCCGCCACGAGCCGGTACACGCCGTGAGCGGCCCATCGCACCGGCGGAAGCGTGAGGACCGCTCCCACCGCCGGCCACACACCGCCAAGCGCCCCCGCCCGCTGCCCGCCCCCGTCCCGGGTCATCAGCCGCGGCGTCGGACCGTCCGCGCCACCCCCTTGACGCCGCCGCCCCGCACTGGTTCAGTGGCTCATCCACTGAGCCACTGGGAGGACGCGTGGAGGCACTGCCCCGAGAGACCATCGTGGACGTCCTGGAAGGCCGTTTGAGGGAGGACATCCTCAACGGACGGCATCCGGCCGGCAGTTATCTGCCGCCGGAGCGCACCCTCGCCGACGGATACGGAGTCACCCGTACCACCCTCAAGCACGCCTTCGGCCGCCTGACGCAGGCGGGGTTGCTGGAGACCCGGCACGGGGTGGGTACTCGGGTGAGGGACTACCTGCGCCTGGGCGGGGCCGATCTGCTGCCCATGCTGGTGCGACACAGCCCCGACTGGATCGGCGAGATCTTCGAGGTGCGGCACAGCATCGGCGCCCTGATCGCGGAACGCGCGGCCCTGCGGGCGACGGACAGCCAACGCCGGGAACTCAAGGACCGGTTGGCGGTCGTGGGCGCGGCGGTGGACGCGGACGCGGTGCAGTTGGCGGACATCGAGGTCCACCGCGCTCTGGCCCGCGCCACCGGGAACCGCGTCTACGTACTGCTGACCAACACCCTCTTCAACGCCTACCTCCCGGTGCGCGCCGCGCTGAAGGCCCCGTTCACCGACCCGCAGGCGGCCCGCGAGCGGTTGGAACCCATCATCGAGGCAGTGTCGGCCGGTGACACGGCCGCCGCCCGGCAGGCCGCCGAACACTACCTGACCGTCACCGAACGGCTCATGCTGGAGGGCCTCGCATGAGCCTCGCAGGCACCTCGCACCCGGCAGCCGCCAAGGGCTCCACCGCCCGCGGGACCAGCTTCAGCGAGACGATGCTCGGCACCCTGCGTCTCGACGGGGACGACCGTACCCGCCGAACGCGCCTGGACCTGACCGTCTCAGCCGACCGTCTCCTCCAGCCCTTCGGTACGACCGAGGCCCGCGCCGGCGGACGGATACGCATCGCAGGCTGGGCCGACGACCCCGAAGTGCAGGGCGAGTTGGAGATCTCGCCGCTCGCCCGCCGGCGCATCCGCTACCGGCTGCGCTTCACCGCGGACGGCCGCCGGCTCACCCTGGACGGCTGGAAGTCCATCACCGCCCGCCGCCCGGTGTCCTCCATGACCGTCCTGCCGTTCACCCTCCTCGAGGACGGCGCGCGGATCGGCGCCGGCACCTTGCGCTTCCCCCTCGCCACCGGGCTCGTCCCCTTCCTCGCCGGGTTCCGCTTCCCTGTCCGGGAAGACCCCGCCGCACTGCTGCGACCGCGCTGGCGAGGTGAGGCGGGACGCACCGAGGTCTGGTACACCACCCTCACCGACCCGGCCACCGGCGCCGGACTGTGGCTGCACCACGAACTGACCGCCCCCGACGACGGATCCGAGCCCTACGCCCACGGTTGGGCCGCGGTCTTCCCCACGGACGGACCGGTGCGGCACGCCCGTTTCGGCCCCAGCCGCTGGAACCCGGGGACGACAGGCTTCAGCGCCGACGGCATCGACGTACGACCCGGTCGCCTGGTCGGGTCGGCGGACGGCGGTGCTCTGCACTGGGACCTCACCGAACACGCCACCGACCGCCCGCTGTTCACCTTCCCCCGTTGGGCCTGGCGCCGACCCCTGCTGCCGGCCGCCCACATGCTCCCCGCCGCACGCGCCACCTACGACGGGACCTTCACCCACGACGGCGAGACCCTCACACTGCGAGGCGCCCCGGGTGCGTCCGCGCGCATCTACGGCCACGGCAACGCCCGCCGCTGGGCCTGGCTGCACGCCGACCTCGGCCACGGCGACGTTCTGGAGATCGTCGCCGCCGTCTCCATGCGCCCCGGCCTGCGCCGGCTGCCGCCCCTGGTGTTCCTGCGGCTGCGCCACAAGGGCCGCACCTGGCCGCGCCGCGCAGAACGGAGTGCGGTCGGCTTCGTCGGCCTGGGACGCTTCCGTGCCGACGTCGCCCTGCCCACCTGGACCGTCGTCGGCCGCAGTGGTCTGCGCCGCATCCACGTCCAGGTCACTCAGGCCGCCGACCGCACCCTCACCCTCGACTACACCGACCCCGACGGCCGGCACGCGACCTGCCGCAACAGCGAACGCGCGGATGCGCACGTCATGCTCCAGCGGTGGTGGTTCGGCGGTTGGCGCACCGAAGCCGAGTGGATCCTGGACGCGACCGCCCACGCGGAGGTGGGCACCCGATGAGCCTCACCGGCCTCGCCGCAGCCTTCCTTGCCGACGACCGGGACACCGTGTGGACCTTGGACGCGACCGCCCACGCGGAGGTGGGCACCCGATGAGCCTCACCGGCCTCGCCACCGCCCTGCTCGCCGACGACCGGGACGCCGTATGGACCAGCCGCGTCCCCGCCCGGCTGGAGACCACCCTCGCCGCCCTGCCGTTCCCCGCCCGTACCGCTGTCCGCACGGCCGCGCACGCGGTCAACGCCTACGCCCTCGCACGCACCGGCCGCGCCCTGAACGCACTGACCGGACCGGAGACGGACTCGGTGCTGGCGCAACTGGCCGCCCACTCCACTCTCCGATCACTCCTGGACGTGCTGAAGGTCCCCGTCCTCATGGCGGCCGGCACCGAGCGCATGCTCCAGCACGAGCGGCCGACCTCCCGCGCACTCATCCGCGACGATCCTCCCCTGCACCTGACTCCCGCAGCCCACTGGCCCGCCCGTTCGACCGCCGACGCGGTGGTCATCGGCTCGGGTGCGGGCGGGGCGGCCGCCGCCCGCACCCTGGCCCGCGCCGGCCTCGACGTGATCGTGCTCGAAGAAGGCCACCACCACACCACCGCCTCCTTCGGCCGCCGCCCGCCCTTGGACCGCTTCACCGACCTCTACCGCGACGGCGGAGCCACCATCGCCGTCGGGAACCCGCCCCTGCTGCTGCCGGTGGGCCGCGCCGTCGGAGGCACCACCGTCGTCAACTCCGGGACCTGCTACCGCACCCCCGACCATGTCCTGGACCGCTGGAGCAACGACTTCGGCTTCACCCTCGCCGACGACTTCGACCGCCACCTCGACGAGGCCGAACGCACCCTCGGCGTGGCCACCCAGCCCCTCGACGTCCTCGGCGACAACGGCCGACTCGCCCTCGCCGGAGCCCGCGCCCTCAACTGGCGCGCCGCACCCCTGCGCCGCAACGCGCCCGGCTGCCAGGGCTCCTGCCAGTGCGTGGTGGGCTGCCCCACCGGCGCCAAGCAGAGCGTCCAGCTCTCCGTCCTGCCCGACGCCTGCAGCGCGGGAGCACGCATCGTCACCGGCGCCCGCGCCGAACGCATCCTCATCGACAGGGACCGGCCCGGCGGCCCGCGCGCCGCGGGCGTACGGGTGCGCGGGGACGGAGGCGGAGGCTTCGAGATCCTCGCCCCGCTGATCGTCGTCGCCGCAGGCTCCCTGCAATCTCCCCAGCTCCTGCGCCGCTCCGGCCTGGGCCGCCACCCCCGTCTGGGACGCAACCTCAGCGTCCACCCGGCAACCAGCCTCGCCGGACGCTTCCCCGAACCGGTCACCGCATGGAAAGGGGTCCTGCAGAGCGTCGCCGTCGAAGAGCACCACCCGCAGGGCGTCCTCATCGAAGCCACCGCCACCCCACCCGGCATGGGCTCCTTCGTCCTCCCCGGCCTCGGCACCGAACTACGCCGCGAACTCGAGGACGCCGACCGGCTCGCCACCCTCGGCGCGATGATCGCCGACCGCCCCTCCGGCCGCGTCCTCGGCCGCAACCACACCTTGCTCCGCTACGACCTCGACCCCCGCGACGCCGGCCGGCTGATGCACGCCGTCCACGCCATGGGCAAGCTGCTGTTCGCCGCCGGCGCCGAGGAGGTACTCACCGGCATCCCCGCCACACCCCGCGTGCGCACTCTCGCGGACCTGGAAGCCGTCCTCGCCGCCACCAGCGCCCGCCAACTCCACCTGACCGCCTACCACCCCACCGGCACCATCGCCGCCGGCGCGGACCCGCAGCAGTCCCCGGCCGACCCGAAAGGCCGTCTGCGGGGAGTGCACGGCGTCCTCATCGCCGACGCCTCGGTGCTCCCGAGCTGCCCGCAAGTCAATCCGCAGGTGAGCGTCATGGCAGCGGCACTGGCGATCACCGAGGCCCACACCGGCGGGTGACGGCGTGCACAGGCTGAGCATGGCCTACCCGGCTGCCACGCTGCCCGACTGTCCGCCTGCCCCGCTGCCCCGCTGCCCGGCGAACGCGTCACGCCGCGCTTGAAGGCTGCGCCGAGGGTTGCCCGCCGTGCCCGCCGTGCCCGCCGTGTTCGCCCTGTTCGCCGTGCTCGTCGACGGAGTGGGAGTCGGTGAGGGTGAGGGCGCCGCCTGCCGCGATCACGCCGACGATCACTGCCAGGACGGCGTAGGTGATCCGCTCGCCGTGGAAGAAGGACTGCACGAGGGTGCTGTCCCAGACACCGGCGGGCAGCCGGGTGGTGACCAGCGCGGCGATCATGGTGCCGACCACCGCGGTGCCGACGCTGGTGCCGACCTCCTGGGCGGTGTCGTTGAGGGCCGTGCCCATGGAGGTGCGGTTCTCCGGCATCGCCTCGACGAGGGCGACGGCGCAGATCGTCATGACGGTGCGCAGTCCGATGGTCATCACGACCATGCAGACGGCGATGGCGGCGTATCCGTGCTGCACGCCCCAGGCGAGACCGGCGAGCGCGCCGGCGAGGCAGGCCGCGCCGACCAGGCAGGCGATCCGGTGGCCGAACCTCTTGGCGAGCCATTCGGACAGGGGAGTGGCGATGATCATGGTCAGGATGATCGGCAGGTTCGCCAGGCCCGCCCGCACGGGACTCCAGCCGTAGGCGTACTGGAAGTGGAGGATGAGGCCGAACATCACGCCGGCCATCGCGATGGACGTACCGGTCTGAGCGATGGCCGCGCCGCGGACGGTACCGGTGGAGAAGATCTTCAGGTCCAGCATGGGTGCCTTGCTCCGGCGTTCGTGCCACCCGAACGCGATGCCCGCGGCCAGGGCACCGGCGATCGACACGATCGTGGTCGCGGAGAGCCAGCCGTGCTCGACCCCGCTGGTCAGCGCGTAGCAGGCGAGGCCGATGGTCAGCACGCTCAGGGCGGCGCCCGGCAGGTCGAGCGGGTCCTTGGTCAGGTCGTCGGGCCGGTCGGGCGCCACGCCGAGCCGTACGCCGATGGTCGCGATCAGCGCGATCGGCGCGTTGACGAGCAGGAGCCACTGCCAGCTGACGTGGGTGAGTGCGGTGCCGCCCAGCAGCGGGCCGAGGACGAAGCCGGACATGCCGACGATGATCATCAGGGTCATCGCGCGCATGCGCAGCGCATGGTCGTCGAAGAGCCGGAAGACGAGCGAGTTGGTGATGGGCGCCATGGCCGCGGCGGCGATGCCCAGCCCCGCCCGCAGGGCGATGAGCTGCCCGGCGGAGTGGACGGCGACCACGCACAGGCTCAGCAGTCCGAACACGGCGAGGCCGATGAGCAGCACACGGCGGCGTCCGAAGCGGTCGGCCGTGGAGCCGGCTGTCAGCAGCAGGCCGCCGAAGGTCAGTGAGTAGGCACCGGTGACCCATTGCAGGGCGGTCGTGCCGCTGCCGAGGTCGCGGCCGATCGTGGGCAGCGCGATCGACAGCAGTGTGTTGTCGACCATCTCGACGAAGAAGGCCAGGCAGAGTGCGGCGAGCGGAATCCACGCCGCGCGCAGGGACGGATAGGTGCGGGATATGGCGGGCTGTGTCGTCGTGGTCATGGCCTGCCTCCTTCCTGAACGTCGCCGGTGAGGGGCGACGCGCGATTAGGGAACGCTGTTCGATGAACGAACGATGTTCGATGATGGAACGTCGTTCGAGAGTAGAACAGCGTTCGATGCAGTGGCAAGCTGTGATTGGATGGATGTCATGACGCCCCCGCGAACCCGCTCCGCCGAAGGCGCCACCAGAGGACGCAGGCGCGCTTCGCATTCCATGGACGCCGTCCTCGCCGCGGCCGTGGCCCTGCTCGACGAGGCCGGCGGATCCGCGCTGACGTTCCGCGCCCTGGCCGCCCGCCTCGGCACGGGCGTCGGCACCATCTACTGGTACGTCGCCAACAAGGACGAACTGCTCGACCGTGCCACCGACCACGTGATCGGCACAGTCCTCGCGACCCTCGAAGAACAGCGCGACAGCGACGACCCCATCGCCGACCTGCGCGCCATGGCCATCACGCTCTTCGACGCGATCGTGGACCGGCCGTGGCTGTCGGCCTACTTCATGCGCAACACCGACGTCCAGGGCAACTCACTGCGCCTGTACGAGAAGCTCGGCCAGCAGACCCTCCGCCTGGACCTCACTCCTCGCCAGCGGTTCCACGCCGTGTCGGCGATCACGGGCGTCGTCGTCGGCACGGCGACCGACCTCGGCGTCGAGATCCCCCAGGAAATACTCGACGGCGCCGTCGACCGCGATGCCTTCCTCGACCGCTTCGCCGAGACGTGGCGCTCACTCGACGCCACGGAGTTCCCGTTCGTGCACCAGATCGCCGACGAGTTCGCCGGGCACGAGGACCGTGACCAGTTCCTCGCCGCCCTGGACCTGACCCTCGCGGGCCTGCGCCTCCAGGCCGGCACCTGACCGCCACACCGCACAACGTTCTTCGACGATCATGCCGTGCGGTCCACCGGCACGCCGCCCTGCCGACCGGTGACTTCGGGGTCGCGCTCCGGGCGGCGCGGCGGTGTCATGTCAGGTGGACGAGGCGGCTCTCGTACGCGAAGATCACGGCCTGTACCCGGTCGCGGAGTTCGAGCTTCTGCAGGACCCGCCCCAGGTGGGACTTCACGGTCGCCTCCGCGAGGGACAGGGCAGCCGCGATCTCGGCGTTGGTCAGGCCGCGGCCCACCTGGACCAGTACCTCGCGCTCGCGGATGCTGAGCCGTCTCAGCCGCTCGTCGCGGTCGGCGTGGCTGCCGTCGGGGATGTGCGGGCGGAGGTTCTCCAGCAGGCGGCGGGTGATCCGCGGGGAGACCACCGCGTCGCCCGCGGCCACGCTGCGTATCGCCGTGAGCAGTTCCTCGGGCCTGGTGTTCTTCAGCAGGAAGCCCGAGGCTCCGGCCCTCAGCCCGGCGAAGGCGTATGCGTCGAGGTCGAAGGTGGTGAGGATCAGCACTCTGCTCCGCGGGGAGACCCGGATGACCTGTCGGGTCGCCTCGATCCCGTCGATGTTGGGCATCCGGACGTCCATGAGGACGACATCGGGGCGCAGTTCCCGGGCGAGGCGTACGGCCTCCATGCCGTCTGCGGCTTCGCCGACCGGGGACATGTCGGACTGGGCCTCCAGGACCGTGCTGAAGGCCATGCGCAGCAGCGCTTCGTCGTCGGCGACGAGGACGCGGATCGTCATGCGGACACCTCTCCGCTGCCGGCGAGGTCGAGGCGCGTGTGGACTCTCCAGCCGCCTCCCGGGAGCGGGCCGGCCCGCAAGGTGCCCCCGTAGGCGGCCGCGCGCTCGCGCATGCCCGGGATGCCGTGGCCGGACGGTGTGGCGGCGGGGAGGGGCGGACGGGGGCCGCTGTCGGTGACGTCCACTGTCACGCTCTCGGTCGAGCACCGCACCCGGACCACGGCGTGTGTGCCGGGGTGTGTGTGCTTGAGGGTGTTGGTCAAGGCTTCCTGCACCAGGCGGTAGACGGTCAGTTGTGCGGTAGCGGGAAGGTGGGTGTGAGCGCCCTGGATCTCGAGTCGGGTCGGCAGCCCGGCGACACACATCTGGTCGGCGAGGGCGCGCAGTTGTGCGATGCCGGGCAGCGGGTGGCGTTGCGCGTCCGGTTCGTCGGTCCGCAGGACGCCCAGGGCGCGCCGCATGTCGGTCAGCGCCTGCCTGCCCGTCTCGGAGATCTGGAGCATCACGGTGGTCGCCTTGTCGGGCGACCGGTGCTGCGCGTAGACGGCGGCGTCGGTGAGCGCGACCATGACGGACAGGTTGTGGGTGACGATGTCATGCATCTCGCGAGTGATACGTGTCCTTTCCTCGGCGACAGCCAGCCGCGCCTGCTGTTCCTGTTCCTGCTCCAGGCGCGCTGCCCGTTCCTCCAGGGCCGCGAGGTAGGCGCCCTTGGTCCGCGCGTTCACCCCCAGGACGGCGGCGGCGACGACCATCGCGGTCGCCGCGACGAACGTGGTCGGAAAGGCGCCCTCCGCCGCCCAGCGCAGACAGGCCAGCACAACCCCTGCCTGGACGATGGCGGCGGCGACGATGGTGCCGCGCCGACCGGAGTTCGCCGCCACCGTGTAGAGCGCCACCAGCAAGGCGATGTCCGCGAACAGTTGGATGTCCATCCACCACTGGACGAAGGCCGCGACCGCGACCGCGCCGAACACCGTCAGCGGGGCCCGGCGCCGCCACACCAGGGGCAGCGCGAGTGCGGCGGTGAGGGGCACGGCCCAAGGCAGCTCTTGGGGCAGGCGCGTGGTCATGACGTTGACGAGGAGCAAGGTCGGCAGGAGCGAGTCCCACACCATGGGCGGCAGCCGGGAACCCCAGTGCTGGGCGGCACTCATCAGGCGCGCAGCACATGCGGAGGCACGGTCGGCGTACCTCGTCGGCCGCACCCGGCCTCGGTGACCCACCGGGTGGGCGCTGCGGGACTCTCCGGCCGCCTCGGTCATCGCGCCTTCCCGTCGGTTCGGCATCAGGGGGCTCCGGTCGGGGCCACCTCCCCGTGCAGCCCGAGCCGGGGCGGGTACGGGGAGCGAAGCCGGGCGTGCCCCCGCGTGCACTGCGGCCTCGTCACGGCCCACGGTAGGCCCGCGGTCCCGCGGAACACATGAGCCCACCGTCTGATGGCACCGTGCCCGGATACGACCGTAGGAGGAGTCCCGCCACCTCCCGGAGTCGCACTATGGCCTTTCAGCCGGCGTGCTCGACTGCGACTCCGGTCGCACGGCGGACGTGTGCCTGATTGCGACCGCGGTTGCACGCGATGGCGACCCGGGAGCGATGTGGCAGCGGGGGTCGCGCGCCGACGATGACCGGGTGAACGAGATCATCACGGGACTGCACATGTCCCCCTTGGAGAGCCTTGCCGTACTGGGTGCCCTCACGCTGGTGATGGCGCGCTGGCTTCCCGCCGCCGTCCGCCCACGCGTCACGATCGCGGCTGGAGCGGTTCTCGTGCTGTCCGCGGCTGCGCTGAGCGTGGCGGGGGTCCGCTGGCAGATGCTGCCGGTACTGGCGGGGGCGGCTTTTGCTTTGCCCTTCGCCGTCTCTCCTCTGCTGCGACGACGTAGCGGCCGTCCGGCTCGGCGGGCCCGGTGGTGGCTGGCCTTGCCGGGATCGGTGGCCTGTACCAGCCTGATCGCCGCGGGCCCGGCGGCCGCCTGGGCCTTCCCCGTACCCGTGTTCCCCGAGCCGTCAGGCCACTTCGCGGTCGGCACCCGGGTGATGCAGTGGACCGACCCGCACCGCCCCGAGACCGCGACCGCCGACCCGCACGACCGGCGCACGGTCGTCGTCCAGCTCTGGTACCCGGCGCAGCACAGCCCCGCGGGCGCGCAGCGGGCCCAGTACCTCGGACGCACGGAGCACGAGGCGCGGACAGTCGCCGATGCCCTCGCGCGCTATTCCGGCCTGCCCGCCTTCCTGCTCGACGGCGTCCCGCGTGCCCACACCCACGCGGTCTTCAACGCCCCGGTGGCCGACAAGGGCGGACGGTTCCCGGTCGTACTGTTCTCCCCGGGGCTGGGGGGAGTGCGCACCCAGAACACCGCTTGGGCGGAGGAACTGGCCAGTCACGGCTATGTGGTCGCCGGCCTCGACCACCCCTACGACTCCGCCGCCGTCGTCCTCGCGGACGGCCGAACGATCAACACCAAGATCGCCTCCACCGGCGACGACGACGAAGACGATGAACGGGCCATGGAGACAACAAGGGTTCGGGCCGCCGACCTCAGCTTCGTCCTGACTCGGCTGGGCCGTCTGGACCGAGGCGAGAGTCCGGGCCCGCTGACCGGACGTCTGGACACCAGCCGAGTCGCGGTCACCGGCCACTCCCTGGGAGGCGGTGCCGCCCTGCAGGCAGCCCGCCAGGACCGCCGGTTCGACGCCGTCATCAACCTGGACGGCTACCCCCGCGACCCCAATCTGCGCCCCTTTCGTCAGCCCGCGCTCGCGCTCACCCAGGCCATCGGCCCAGACACCGACACGCGCTACATACCTCGCCTCACCAAGGTCCTCAGGCTCAGCACCGCGACGAGCTACCGGCTCACCATCCCCGGCGCCGCACACCTCACTTTCATGGACGGCCCCCTGTACCTGCCGCCGGTGCCCTCCATAGTCGGGTCCCTCGGCCGCGCCGACAGCGTGCACGTCGTCGCCGCGGCCACTCTCGCCTTCCTCGACACCACCCTGCGGCACGAACCCGGTGACCTGGCCGGGGTTCTTTCGGCCTACGGCGACCTCAGCGTCTACCGCCCGGACAACAGGCGCTGACCGGCTGCGCCGCGGCAGCCGAAGGCAGTTGGCGGTTCGTGACCGCGTCCTTGCCGGCGCGTCGGCCGTGAGTTCGGCGTGACTGAGGGGCTTTCACCGGGAACCCACGGCGTCTTCGGCGGGCAGGCTCGAAAGTGCGGTGGGTTCGTCGCTTCTGAATCCGCTTCTGAATCGGAACGATACTCATTCGCTCTCGGCTCGGTTGATCCACGAGACTTGCGCGTGTTTCCCGACGGAGAAGGGATGGCAAGCATGGTGAACAGCGCACTTCTGGTGATGGACGTCCAACGGGACGTCGTGGCCATCGCCGACGACGGTTCCGGATATCTGCCGCGCCTGCGCAGGGCGATCGACGGTGCCCGGGCTGCCGGCATTCCAGTGATCTACGTGGTGATGGGGTTACGGCCGGGCGATCCGGAAGTCAGCCCTCGCAACAGGGTGATGGCAAACGTCCTGCGGGCCGGCCTGTTCCGCGAGGGGGCTCCTGGCACCGAGATCCATGACGACGTCACGCCCCAGCCGGGCGACGTGGTGGTGACCAAGAGGCGGGGGAGCGCGTTCTCGGGCAGCGACCTCGACCTGGTCCTCAGGGCTCGCGATATCGACGGCCTTGTCCTCACCGGCATCGCCACCAGCGCCGTAGTGCTGTCCACGTTGTGGCACGCCATCGACCTGGACTTCGGCCTCACCGTCCTGGCGGATGCCTGCCTCGACACCGACCCCGAGGTGCACACGATGCTCACCGAAAAGCTGTTCCCGCAGTGGGCAGATGTCGTCGCCGTCGAGGACTGGCTCAAAGCCATCGCACCGCAGTAGCGGGAGGCCGTCCGGACCCACGTGTGCCCGGTCGCCGCGGATGCGTTCGAGGTAGAGACCTGGTGCAGCAGGTGCCGCTTGAGGTGTTCGGCTCTGACAGGCCCGGTTCCCAGGGCCGTCTTCGCGTTGATCAATACGTGCCGGTTGGGAAAATCTTGCTCACCCCAGTGCCGAGCGCGGGGCTCAGGTGGGCGAGCCGATGGTGCCGTGTGCCAAGGCGGTGAGGGCACGGGTGATCTGCCGGAGGTCGAGTTTGAGGTGGTCACGCTGAAACTGGAAGACCTCCGGAGCGAGAGGGGCGAGCAGAAGATCCACCATCGCCTCCCGGTCGGCCATGCCCGCCTCGCCCAGCAGCATTCCGACGTGAACGCGCCAGAACCCGTAGGCACCCGTGGCGAACCGCGACCGTCCTGTCTCCGTTCCGAGGACCAGGTGCGTGTGCTGGTCGAGGAGTTCGATCATCGCCGCGTAGAACGCCGCCAGCCGCTCGGCGGGCGGCGCACCGGGGCCCAGCGGCGGATCACCCCGCAGTAGCTTCTCCTGCAGCGCTCGCTCGTGCTCGTCCAGAAGTGCCACCGCGATGGAGGCGATGTCCGGGTAGCGCCGGTAGAGGGTGCCTTTACCCACGCCTGCCTCACGGGCGATGTCCTGCATGCTCACGTTGCCGGGTCCGTGGGCTGCGAACAGTCGCGCGGCCGCGTCCAGGACGCGCACGCGATTTCGTGCGGCATCGACCCGCTCCCGAGGCGCGGCGGAGCGCTCGGCCGCCATCTCGAGTGGATTTCTCGGCTCATCCCGGTCCATGGCATCACCCTACCAAACAAGTGGACGCACGGTCCGCTTCCCGTGTTACGGTCGGATCCCGGAAGCGGTCGCACCGTCCACTTCCTTCGTCCGTCAGAGCCAGAGGAACACCATGCCTCACCTGCTCCACCTCGACGCCAGTGCCCGACGCCGCTCCATCTCCCGGGAGGTCAGCGCCGCCTTCGCCGACTCCTGGCGCCACCAGAGCGGCGCAACCGTCACCTACCGTGACCTCGCCACCGACCCGGTACCGCCGATCACCGAGGCGTGGACCGGCATATGCGACAACCTCCTCGCCGACGGCATCACCGCCCTCGACCGCCTCACCGAGGGCGTGCGCACTCCGGAGCAGGCGGCGGCCTGGGAGGTGGTGCAGCCGCTCCTGGACGAACTCGTCGCGGCCGACGTCGTCCTCATCGGCACCCCGATGTACAACTACTCCGTCCCCGCATCGCTGAAGGCGTGGATCGACCAGGTCACCTTCCCCCGGATGTCCCTGACCGGACGGACCATCGTGGTCGCCAGCGCACGCGGCGGCTCCTACCTGCCCGGTGCGCCGAAGGCCGCCTTCGACCACCAGGCCCGCTACCTGCAGGACTTCGCCGCCGGACACTTCGCCATCACCGACATCCGGTTCCTGCACGCCGAACTGGCCAACTCTGTCATCGATCCCCACCTCGCCGACCTCCGCGCCAAGCACGAGGCCTCCCTCGCCGAAGCCCTGAAGGAAGCGCATGACCTCGGCCGCGACCTCGCCACCCGGGTGGCCGGATGAACTGGGTCTTCCTCGCCCTGGCCGGACTGGTGGAGATCGGCTGGTCGCAGAGCATCAAACCGACCCAGAACTTCACCCGCCCCCTGCCCACCGTGATCTGTTTCGTCCTGGCGGCCGGCGCCGTCTACCTGCTCACCCTCGCGATGCGCACCGTCCCCGTCGGCACCGCTTACGCCGTGTTCGCCGGCATCGGAGCCGTCGGCGCCATCACCGTCGGCATCGTCATCAACCGCGACCCCGTCACCCTCCTGCGGATCACCGCGTTGACCCTGATCGTCGGCGGCATCGTCCTGGCCCGCATCGCGAGTCCGGACGGCTGACGCCGGATCACCTGGCGGCGGAGAGGGCCACGGCGCGGCCGGTCAGGCCGCCGGACCAGCGGGAGGGCCCGGACGTGCCTGAGTCAACTCAGGCCTGTCACCCTCGACCTCCGTGCGTGGAGATCACGCCCGTCAAGCCGGCCGTACTGAAGACGGGCCGCGCCAAGGCAGGGACGGCCCCCGGCGTGAGGGGCGGCACGCACCCATCGTCCGGTCCCCTGGCTGCCAAGGAGGCTGCGTCCGCGTCCCGTTCGGGCGTCACTGGGTACGCGGTTGCCACTCCACCATCATGATGGTCGCGTCGTCCCGGAGCCGGCTGGTCTCGACGTCCAGGATCGAGTGGATCAGCCGCCGCAGGCTCTCCGGGGCGGGCTCTCCCGCGGCGGTTGCGCGGATGACGTAGTCGGCGAACCGCTGGAGCCCGAACAGTTCCCCGTCATGGGTGCGGGCCTCGGTGACACCGTCGGTGTAGAGCAGTACCCGGTCGCCCGGCCGCAGGGTCACCTCGTGGATCCTGCGGCCGCGGTCGCTCAGCAGGAACGGCAGTCCCAGCGGAGGGTCGGCGTCTCTCTCCAGGGCGTTCTCCACCAGCCGCTGGTCCCGGATGAGCAGGGGGGCGGGGTGGCCGCAGTTGCACCACCGCAGCACGCCCGAGGCGAGATCCAGTTGGGCGAGGATGCCGGTGCTGAACTGGTCGGGCAGCCATTGGGCGAGCGCCTCGTCCACGGTCTGCGCCAGCTCCGGCAGTTCGGCTCCGATCCGGCGGGCGTTGCGGCAGGCCGCCAGGGACAGGGCGCTGGTCAGGCCGGAGGCGAGGTTGTGTCCCATGGCGTCGAGGACGATGGCGTGCAGGGTCGTCTCGGTGAGGGCGTGGTCGAAGGCGTCGCCACCGATCTCGTAGGCGGGTTCGAGGACGGCCGTGGAGACCACGCGCGCGGTGCCGATCGTCCGGGGCGGCAGGAAGGCGCGCAGCATCTCGGAGGGCAGCTGCATGCGTTCGGTGCGGGTGCGCTGGACGTAGGAGTCCTTGAAGGTTCGCCGGGAGGTGACCATCATCGCCACGAGCGTGGCCAGGGCCTTGCCGCGATTCAGGGAGGCGGCGGTGAGAGAGGGGCCGTGGACGGCCAGGACTCCCAGGCGTTCGGCGCCGTCCAGCAAGGGGAACCAGGCCGTCATCGCGCCGGACTCCGCGGGCTCGACCCGCAGGGACTGGGTGCGGTACGCCCAGCCGGCCAGGGAGTCGTCGATGGGCAGTGTCGCCGTCACATCGGTGAGCGGGACCAGGTGACGTTGCTGGATGTCGGCGAGGTAGGCCACCGAGTGATGCAGCCCGAGAGCCTTGGTGCAGCGGGCCATGGCGGTGGTGAGGTCGACGGTCCGATTGGCCGAGTCGGCGAGGAACTGGTGCAGCAGCTCGTCACCGGCACCGGACATCGTCACCCCGTTTCGCCTCCTCAGACCGCGTGCCGTCTGGCGTCCGTCGTCGTTCAGCAGTCTCACACCGGGGGCACGCGGGCGCACTCGCACCACCGTCCCCGGAGTGACGCGGGGCGCCGAGATCAGGAGCGGCGCTTTTGCTTCGACGGCGGCGCCAGCACTACGTAACGCCGCCCACCCCGGTGGTGACCCAGCAGCAGGCAGGCTGTGTCTCCGGTGTGCGCTGACGGCGGTAGAAGAGGTCGTTGTCGTCGAGCGGGAGTATCCGATGCACCCGGCCGAACTGGCATCGCCGTATCGGGACCGCTTCTCCGCCGCGGCCGCTCAGCGGTACCAAGCGCAGGGAATCGAGCGTGACGACCCCGACAGGCCCATGCAGATCGCACCCTTGAACTCGGAGGCGTTCGGGGCGCCGGTCGTGGTGAGCTTCATCGGAGTGTGACGGTTCCTTCGCGGCCGAGATCCACAGGACCCGGTCAGGAACAGGTACCGACTCTGTCGGCGGCAGGAGAAAATCCCCACGTACGGCCGGTTCGATGCCCCAACCGGCAGCCACATTCAGTAACTTCGGTGCTCGCCGGGGGACCTGGCGCATGAAGGAGTGGTGATCGTGGCACGTACCTGGCTGTCCATCCGGGTGGAGTTGGTCTCCGGGCACGGTGCAGACCTGTGGCCTCGCCCCGGCCGCGTCTTCGCCGCCGCGCGCTCGCACTCCTTCGCTCAGCTCGCCACGGCCATCGATCTCGCCTTCGGCCGCTGGGACCTGGCGCACCTGCACCTGTTCACGTTGGCCGACGGCGCCCGGGTCAGCCCCCTCGACTGGTGGGACGACGAGGCCCCGGACGGCACCGTGGATGGCCATGCCACCAAGCTGAGCAGGCTGCAGGCCGGCGAGCAGTTCGCCTATGTCTTCGACATGGGCGACGACTGGGCCCACGTGTGCACGGTGGGGGAGCAGCGTATCGATCCCCTCGAGGAACTCGGCGAGGTGCCCGACCGCCCGGTTCCCTATTGGGGCTGGGGCAACCTCCCGGACCAATACGCACGCCGCTGGGACGGGGACGACGGGGAATCGCCGATGCCGAAGCGCCCAGCCCGCGGGCTCAGCGACCTGCCTCCGATCCTGCCGTGGTGGGGCGAGCGCCGCCGAGAATGACCGCGCGCTGCTCATCCGTTCCCACACGCCGATGCCGTCTCTCCCGCTGGACCATGGGAGAGACGGCATCGGCGTGTTCAGAAACTGGGCCCGGCCCAGGCATCCCGGCAGCCGGGCCACGTTCGAAGGCGGCGGCGGCACCGTCGGTCGAGCTTCCCTCGGGTGCGACCGTGACGCGTGCACCGCCTGCCGGTTCACACGCCCGCACACACAACCGCCGTGACGATGACTCGCGTTGGAGGCCGCCCCGCACTCGGCCGGTGAGAGCGCCGACCGCTGGGTTCGTCGCGTCAGAGCGGTCAGCCGCCCACGTACCAACTGAATCCACCGTTGTTGGCGGCGACGATGAGGAGCACGACCCACAGGACGATGTCGACGATACCGAGGATGATTCCGGCCTTCGCCATTCCGCCGCCCGCCTTCACCCCGGCCTGGCGGCGGGCGACAGCACCGAAAATGATGGCCAAGGGGCCCAGAATGATGTTCAGGATGAACAGCCCGATGACTCCGCAGCACAGGCTGGCGATAGCCAGCCCATTGGCGCGCGAACCCGCAGGCGCAGCAGAAGACCCGCCGTAACTCGTCATTGGACACTCCCAGTTGTCGCTTGCGCGGACCGAATGGACCGCTCTGCTTGTCACTGTTCGCTTCGCTGTCCGAATTCCCCGTCAAGGCCGTCCCATGTCCACGACTCGTCGGCTGCGCCCGTCTGCGAAGGGTGCGACAGAAGGGCTCGGCCGTAACGCCGGCGCAGTCGGCACCTGGGAATGATGAGGGCACGAGCCGCGATCGCAGCTCATCGAACTCGGCCGCCGAATAATGCGGTTGAGGGGGCGGTGATCTTCGGAGAAGATCCTCGGCATGTTCTCGCGCAGGAATCGCCGCCCCCGGACCCCCGAACTCCTCGATGCCTGGCAGGCCTTGGACGAGGGTGACATCCCGGGTGCGTTGCGCCGGTTGCGGAACGGCACCGACGACCTGCCGATCGATGAACTCGCGCTCGTGACCGCCCGGGCCGCCAGGAGCGCCGGCTTTGACGACCTGAGCACCGCCGCCGACGCGCTGACCGCCCGCCCCGCAAAGGCCCGCGCGCTCTACGACTTCGGGTACGCGTGCATCGAGCGGGGCGTGCCCTATCTGGCGATACCCGCGCTGCGCGAGGCGCTGCGGCAGGCGCCGGACTCCGCGGGGATCCTGCGGGAACTGGTCTCGGCCTACGAACGCGAGGGACGGCACCGCGATGCCGTCGACATACTGACCGCACGCGAGAGCACCCTCGTCGACTGGCCGGACCGCTACCTGCTGGTCTTCAACGCCGTGATGGCCGGTGACCTCGCCCTGGCCCGCCGTCATCACGCACGACTGCCCGATCCACAGGACGAGATGTGGCTGCCCGCGCAGACCCGTCAGCGCGCGATGCTGGAGAGGGCGGCCGGGGCCGAACCGTTGACCCCGCTGGACGCCGGCGATCTGCGGGGCTGGCAGTACGTCATCGGCGGCACCGTGCTCACCACCCTGTCCCCCTATGGGTTCGACGCGGGGATGACCGGCCGGTTCGCCTGGCTCCAGGACACCCACGGCCAGTGCCTGCGCGGACTACTGAGGCTGAAGGCGGTTCTCGGCGCCGCCGGGGCGCATCCCACGTCGGTATCCCTGCTCCCCGACCGGGGCAGCCGCATCCTCGGCCTCGCGGCGGCCCGGGTGCTGGAACTGCCCGCGAAGCCCTTCGCGCCCGACCGCGAGGACACGGTCGTCATCGCGTACGACCTGAACGAGGTGGCCGGCGCCGAACAGGGCCCCGAGATCCTCGGCCGGCTCTACGAACGGACGCCGGGCCAGATCCTGCACGAACACGCGAGCAACTGGACCGACCCACCGGTGGTCACCGCCGACACCATCACCCTGCTGCACCAGTCGGCGACGGCGCCCTGGGAAGGGCAGTTGCGCGCCGGAGAGGACGGCCTCGCGGAACGTGGCGCGCCCGACAGCAGGCCGGAGGAGGAGATCGCCGCGGACATCCTGGCCGCCGACCCCACTGCCGACGACGGGGACGGCGCGACGCCCGCCGATCCGGTCGACAAGCTCACCGACTTCGTGTCCGCCGTCCGCGACACCTGGCTGCGGGGCGACCGGGCGGCGCTGACGTCCACGGGCCCGGTCTCCAGCTCTCGCTTCCGCTGACGACACGGACCTGGTGTGAACGAGTACCGGATTCCCGACAGCGGCGCATGACAGGCTCCACCTCGATGCCCGGACTGACGGGCTGCCTCCACTCGGGGCGCAGCCTGGTCAACAGTCGCTGACCCCTCCTGAACGGCGGATTCCGGTCAGGAGGGGTGTCACGATGCTGTAGGCCCGCCCGCCGCCCCTGTCAGCATGCTGACACCGATGTCCCCCCTTGTACGGCTTCCAGGCCGCGGCGCAGGCGCAGCACGAGCAGGCCGCGCTGGGCCAAGTGACCCAGGCCGTCTGCCAACTGGTCAACGGCTGGGACCAGGCGGACGCCCTGCCGTCGCCCGGTGCGGCAGGCGGGCGGGGGGTGAGTCGACCTCAACGGACCTGTCCAAGAAGCCACGTACACAGGTGAATTGCAACTTCGACAGGGCTCTCAGAGGCGGTTACCTTCATCTGGCCTTCGGCGGTTGTCCACGGCCGCAAGGGAGTTCGTTCAGGCCCAGTCGGTCGCGACGGGTCACGCCCAACGGGCCCCGCCCCCTGCGCAAGCCACCGAGCCGGGCCCATCCACGTCAGGCAGCCCCACCCAAGGAGCGACGCATGCCTCAACTTGCTCTGTACACATTCGGCGTCCTGAAGTCACCGCTCGCCGACCCCGCAGATCTCACGCGCGAGTTCTACGCCATCGGTGAGGCCGTCTACCGGAAGGTCAGTCAGCACCCCGGATACCTCGCACATGCAGAAACGGCCGGCGGTGACCGGGGCGTGCTCTTCGAGGCGGACTGGGGTGCATGGGGGGAGTTCGCCGTACCGAACTGGTACGACAAGGGCCGTACGCCGGAAACCACCGCCCTGGCCGCGACCCTCTCACTCTGGACCGACCTGCGCCCCGCCTTCGAGGCCGTCTACAGCGGTCTGCACCGTGAGGCGCTGACCAGGCGTTACGACTGGTTCGAGAGGACAGGTCACCCGAATTATGCGTCCTGGTGGGTCCCCGACGGCGTGATACCCACCTGGCGGGACGGAGTGTCCAGGCTGGAGCACCTTCAGGACCATGGCTCGGCGCCGCACGCCTTCACCTTCCGCGACCCGTTCACCCCGGACGGAACCCCGACCCGCATCAAAGACGTCGGGCCGAACACTGATGCCGCGGCGATCCCGTCCGTGCCTCAATAACCGTCCCCGCGGACCGAAAGCTGCGAGCACGCCACCGAGACGCCCCCGGGGCCCCACAGCCACCAAGCCCAACGGCATCACGCACATGCCCGGGACGAGCTGGTGGCCAGGTACGCGCTGGGCGTGGCGGCTCGCGGCTTCCCGTTCCTGGGCAGGCTCCCGGAGTCACACCGGGCCGGTCACGTGTGAGAGAGGGCGAAGGAGACCAGGAAGCCGCTCACGGTGATCAGCCCGATGGCCAGGTGGGCATCTTCGAATGCCTCGGGGATCATCGTGTCGGCGACCATGGCGAGGATCGCGCCGGCCGCGACGGCTGTCACCGCGGCGATCATGGCGGGGGAGAGGGAGCCGACCACGGTGTAACCGAGGACGGCCGACACGGTGCTGGCGGCGGCGATCGCGGCCCAGACGCCGAAGACGTACCCCTTGGTGCGACCGGCCTGCTTCATCCCGGCCGAACTGGACAGCCCCTCGGGCACGTTGCTGATGAACACCGCGGCCACGGTCACCAGGCTGACCGCGCCCCCGTCGAGCAGGCTCACGCCGATCACCGCGGACTCCGGCACGCCGTCGAGCAAGGCGCCGAGCGCGAGGGCCATCCCGGAACCGCCCTGCTGGGCCTCCGAGGGTTGTGCCGTCGCCCGCGCGTGACCGGAGCGCTTGCGGTGCCGTGCGCCCCGGCGGGCCAGCCATACGTTGCCCGCGGTGTAGGCCAGGGCGCCGATGAGCGTGCCGATGACCGCCGGGGTGAGCCCTGCCTGGTCGTACGCCTCCCCGACCAGTTCGAAGGAGACCGCCGACAGCAGCACTCCGGCACCGAAGGCCATCACGGTCGCGATCACCTTCTGCGGCACCCGCAACCCGTACCCCAGCGCGGCACCGAGCAGCAGCGCCGAGCCCGCCACCAGCCCCCACAGTCCAGCCTGTACCACTTCAGCCATGCCGACCCGTCTACCCGGTATGGAGGTAGATCAACAGGCGCCACGCGCGGCCGACCCCCCGCCCGCGACGTCGGGGTGACACCTGGCGCGGCCACACGGCGTCACCCCGACCAGGGAGGTGGCCGTAACCGACCCAGGTCGTGGCCCGGCCGACTTCAGCGAGCGGTCTGTCCGCGCTCCGCGGCTCCCACTTCGGCTACACCTGCGAGGCGGCGAGCAACTGAAGTGCCTTCGCCTTGAGTTGGGGACTGGCGTCTGCGGCGTTGCCGGAGTGGAAGGGGGGCTGGGGGTCGTACTCCACGGCGAGTTGGATCGCTGCTGCCGTGTCGTCATCCGCGATGAGGGAGGCGAGATACAGGGCCATGTCCACCCCCGCCGACACGCCGGCCGCAGTGATGATCTTCCCCGAGCGTACGTAGCGCCGCGGCAGGTACGTCACGTCGAACGTGGACTGGAGATACTCGGCGGAAGCCCAGTAGGTCGTCGCCTGCCTGCCGTCCAGCAACCCGGCCGCGGCGAGGATGATGCTGCCCGTGCACACGGAGGTCGTCCACTGGCTGTGCCGGTGGATCCGGCGGATCCAGCGCAGGAGCACATCGTTGTTCATGGCTGCGACGGTGCCGCGGTTGCCCGCGCCCGGCACGAGCAGGACATCGAGATGGTCCACCTCACTGATGGACTTGTCGGCGACCACGGCCACGTCTGCCGTGTCGGTGCGGACCGCGCCGCGCCGCTCGGCGATCATCGTCACGGTCGCGTCCGGTAGCCGGGACAGCACCTCGGCCGGTCCGGTCGGGTCCAGCAGGCTGTAGCCGTCGTACAGCAGGATTCCGATGTTCGGTCCCGCACCGCCCCGCGGAACGGCCTGAGCCCCGGTCGGGGGCGCGGCCGTGGCGGCGAGGGCGGCCGTGGCCACGGTTCCCCGAAGGACGTTTCTGCGTGTCGTCGCATGCGTCATGGCCCGGGAGTCTTCTGCCTCGGCGCGATGCGCGCGGCGGGCATGTCCGGCATCCTGCGAATCCTGTCCCCCGTGACCCCGTAATGGTCGAGGAACGCCTGCCGCAGCGTCTCCGCGGACCCGAAACCGCAGCGACGGGCGATCGCCGCCATGGACAGTCCGCTGGACCGCACCAGATGTGCCGCTGCTTCGGTACGAGCCCCACGCACGGCTCGTGCAGGAGTCGTTCCGAGGTGCGCGGTGAACAGGCGCGTCAGGTGCCGAGGGCTGACTCCCGCCCGAGCTGCCAGAGCGGCCGGCGTGAGGTCCTCGGCCAGATGGCCGGCGATATGGCCCACCAGGTCCCGCACCAACCGGTCCTCAGGCGGTGGAGCGGCCAGGAACAAGGAGATCTGCGCCTGATCGGCCGGCCGGTGCAGGTACGTGACGAGTTCCCGGGCAACGGCACGAGCCAGCGTCGGCCCGTGGTCGTCCTCGATCAGCGCCAGCGTCAGGTCGAGCGCACTGGTCACACCGGCCGAGGTGTAGACGTTTCCGTCGCGTATGTAGACAGGAGCGACATCCACGGCCACGGTGGGGTGACGCTCGGCGAGTCGTTCCCCCCACCCCCAATGGGTCGTCACCCGCCGGTGGTCCAGCAGGCCGGCCGCGGCGAGCACATAGGCGCCGGTGCAGACCGAGGCCACCCGTCGACTGAGTCCGGCCAGCCGACGCACCTGACCCAGGAGCCGCTCGTCCGACGCCGCGCTCTCACAGCCGATACCGCCCACCACCAACAGGGTGTCCAGATGCCCCGCGACCATCTCCAGCCCCTGCCCCGCTCCCATCAGAATCCCCGCCGAGCTACGGGCGGCCCGACGTCCCAGGGTCCCCAACTCGATGGAGTACGGCGGCTCGGCGCCGTACCGGTTGGCGATGTCCAACGCGCCGCTGGGACAGGCCACGTCGAGAATCTGCGCGCCGTCGTAGGCGATGATCAACATGCGCCGGTGGTTGTCCATGCCCCGATACCAGCACAGCGCGCGACGCCAACTACCGGCGGGGCAGCGAGAGTTCTGACCGGCGGAGCTTCTGGGGACAGCCTTTGACGAGGCGCCGATGGGCGGTAAAGCCGGAGATTCGCTGTGGCAGTCCGGGGCGTACGCGATCCCGCGCGTGGCGGCGCGCGGCGGGCCTCGCGGCTCGGGTGTCGTCGCACGGAGGTGGGCGATGAAAGAGGCCCGAAGGGCCCTACGGCCGGCGGACGAACGGCTCCCACCCACGCGTTTCGACACAGCCCCATCGGGTCAGTCGTACAGCCCGGGGGAAGCACCGGCGACGGCAGGATGTTTCGGTCATACGACGACAGGGAGCGGCCATGATCCGTGCAGCCGACATCCGTGAGTGGCGCGACCATGACGTGGTCGACCCGAAGCAGCGCAAGATCGGCCTGCTCGAAGCGGTGTACGTGGACACGGTCACCGACGAACCGGCCATGGCCACCGTCCGCACCGGGCTGCCCACCCGCCACCGCCTGGTCTTCGTGCCCCTCGACGACGCGGTCCTCGGGCCCGACTACGTCAAGGTCTCCTACGACAGGGGACAGGTGCGCAAGGCCCCGTCGATCGGGACGGACGACGTGCTGCCGGCCGAGCAGGAGGAGGAGATCTTCCGGCATTACGAACTGGCGTACCGGCCGGGAGTCGGGGGCGAGCGTCAGCTCGCACGCCGCTGACCGGTTGCGCGCCGACGTACGTCTGGCACGTCAACCGTCCCCCGCCCGCATCACCCTCCGTGTGTGTACGGCAGTACGCTGGGTACACGGCGGCCCGTGACATCGGCCCTCTCCGTGCAGCACCGTCCGCGCAACAGAGGCCCTGCGCACAGCTGAAGCCACTCCCTGGAGGAGATGAGCGCAGATGAGCCCGCACCCCGCCGCTCTCTTCGACGGCTCCCGCGCGATCCCCACCGACGGTGAGCTGGACATGATGACTGCGCAGGCCTCGGCGCACGACCAGGAGGCCGCCCGGCGTGACGGCGTCCTGAATCGCCTGCGCGCGACGCGGCGTGAATGCCGTCGCCGGGGCTGGGCGCGCGTCATCCAGGTCCACCCGGGCACGCCCCTGCCGTTTCGGTCCCGCGGCCCGAAGGCCCGCCTTCTCCGGTACGTCGGCCCCCGGCACGCCTGGCAGGGCATGCCCGTGGGCCGCACGACGCCGGCCCGCCTCACATGAGGGCCGGTCGTTCCGCGCCGCGCGGCTCGCAGCCCGGCCCGTGGCAGACTCGGCCCTTGTGATCAGCGATGGCATGTCCGAGGTGCTGCGCCGGCTGCACCTCGACGGGCCCGGTGACTCGTCGTCGGCCTGGGCAAGGGCCCTCGGCGCCGAGGGCGTCGCGCTGACCCTGCTCGTCGGCGCCGAGCGGACGCCGGAACCACTGTGGTGTCACCCCGGGGTGAGCGCGCGGTTCGAGGAGCTCCAGTTCACGCTGGGCGAGGGCCCGGGCCCGGAGACGGTCCGCACCGGCTCGCCCGTGCTGGAGCCGGACCTGGAGCGGGTGCGCCCCGAGCGCTGGCCCGCGCTGCTGCCTGCCGCGGTGAAGCTGGGTGTGCATGGTGTCTGCTGCTTCCCGCTCGGCATCGGCGCCATCCGGGTCGGCGTACTGACCGTGCTGTGCGCCAGGGAGCAGCGGATGGGCGGGCAGCAGCACGCGGACGCCGGCGCCCTGGCGGCAGCGCTGACCGGCGCACTCCTGGGCGGGGAACTGCGACGCGACGGCAATGGTTCGGGGGGTGTCTCAGAACCGCCGTCGGGGTTGCACCGCCCGGCCGTGCACCAGGCCACCGGCATGATCAGCGTCCAGCTCGGCGTGTCCATGCAGGAAGCGCTGCTGCGCCTGCGGGCGCACGCCTACGGCAGCGCACGCCCTCTCGGTGAAGTGGCCCAGGACGTGGTCGCCCGAAGACTCCGATTCCGCGATGACCGCGCCGGCGACCTCATCGGCGACTTCACCGACGACTTCGACGACGATGGAAGCGGGCCTAATTCGCCCGACGGACGAAAGGGATGATCGGCATGGCCCGCGAACGACGTCTGGCCGAGATCTTCGTGGAGGTCGCGGATTCCCTCGTCGACGACTTCGACGTCATCGACCTACTGCAACGGCTGTCCACGCGCTGCGTCGAGCTGCTCGACGTGTCGGCGGCCGGCATCCTGCTCGCGGACGCGCACGGCGAACTCCAGATCATCGCCGCGTCGGACGAGCACACCCGGCTGCTGGAGTTGTTCGCGCTCCAGCACGCCCAGGGCCCGTGCGTCGAGTGCTACCGCACCGGCAATCCCCGCACCAACATCGACCTGACGCGCCCGGAGACGACCATGGCCTGGCCGCGCTTCGCCGCGCGCGCCCGCGAGACCGGGTACGTGGCCACCCACGCCATCCCGCTGCGCCTGCGCAATCGGGTCGTCGGCGCGCTCAACCTCTTCCAGACCGGGGCGCACCGCCTCGGCGACGACGACATCGCGCTCGCCCGCGCCCTCGCCGACGTGGCCACCATCGCGATCCTCCAGCAGCGCACGCTGGAGCAGTCGCACGTCGAGAACAGCCAGCTGGAGACCGCGCTGAGCAGCCGCATCCTGATCGAACAGGCCAAGGGCGTGCTGGCGGAGCGCTGGGACACCTCCGTCGACGACGCCTTCGCCGCGTTCCGCTCCTACGCCCGCAGCCGTCGCCTGCGGCTGGCGGAGTTCGCCGCGCAGATCGTCACGGGCGAATTCGACACCGCGGACATCCCCCCACCGGCACCGGAAAGTTCCGGGGACGGCCGCGGCTGACCGACGCTCATGCCCTGGTGTCCGTCCGAGTGCCGGTGTCGATGAGGATCTGCGTGGCCTGGACGGCGTTGTCGACGCGTACCGCTGCTGCCATCGCGGCGCGTGCCGCCCCGGGGGTGGTGTGCGGTGGGACCACGAGGAGGGAGAAGTGGTCCTGATCGGCCCGTGTGATCAGGACCGTGTTGTCACCGACCGGGAAGGAGTCGACACGGACGACGTGCTCGCCGAGGACCACCCGCGTCGGCAGCTCCTCCCAGGCGCTTGCGTCCAGGCCGACCCGCGTGATCGGGCCCAGCAGCTCGGTCAGCGCGCTGATCAGGGCGGGAAGCTCGGCCGCGATGTCACGCGAGCGCGGCCACCACGCGCCGTCCAGAACGCCCTGCCGGTCAGGCGTCGTCTCCAGCCGCACGACGGCCGTACCGGGCTTCACGGTCCGGTGGACGGCGTCCGGCGGGAGCGGGGTCACCCGCGGGGAGGCGCGGCCGGTACCCATGGTCAGTCTCCTGCGGCGGTGCCCGCCGCGGCCGTCATGAGCGATTGCGCGGCCTGCTCGCCGGTGTCCGGGGGGACGACGAGCAGGTCCCAGCGTCCCTGGCCGGGGGCGAGCAGGACGACGGTGTGCGGAGCGGCCACCGCCGGGTTCCTGTGCAGCCGTACGACCTGGTTGGACACGAGGATCCGGCCGGGCGACGCGGCCCACGTCGCCCCGTTGACCGTGACACTGCTGACATGGCCCCATTCCCGTGGCAACCCGGCCAGCAGGCGCGGGAGTTCGGCGAGGAGGTCGTAGGAGCGCGGCCACCACGCCCCGTCGAGTGGCCGGGGCAGGTCGGCGCGGGGCGCCAGGCGCAGACGCAGGACGGGGTGCGGGGGAGGCGGGGGTTGCAGTGTGGTCATGGGCCGGGCTCCTGTCGACTGCCGTGCGTGAGTGGGCCGTTGACGTCAGGCGCGACGGCGGGCCGCGACCCGCTCCGGCGTCGGCCAGCGCACGTCGTGCACCCAGCCGAGGCGTTCGAGGAGGCGGATGACGGCCGCCGACGGGTCGATCTGACCGCGGTCGACGCCGTGCCGGGCGCTGGTGGGGTCGGCGTGATGAAGGTTGTGCCAGCTCTCACCGAAGGAGAGCAGCGCCAACGGCCACAGATTGGTGGCGCGGTCGTGGCGCCGGGTGCGGAACGGACGGTCACCGATCAGATGACACAGGGAGTTGACGCTCCAGGTGACGTGGTGGAGCAGGGCGATGCGGACAAGTCCCGCCCACAGCAGGGCGGTCACGCCGTACAGCCAGCTACCACCGATGGCCCAGCCGAGCCCGAAGGGCACGGCGAGGGTGAGGACGCACAGGGCCGGGAAGGCGCGGGCGACGGCCCTGATGTCCCGGTCGGCGAGCAGGTCGGGGGCGTACCGGTCGGCGGGTGTGCGCTCGTTGCGGAACAGCCAGCCGACATGGGCGTGCAGCAACCCGCGCAACTGCCCGCCCAGATGCGTGCCGTAGCGGTACGGCGAGTGCGGGTCACCGGGCCGGTCGGTGAAGGCGTGGTGGCGGCGGTGGGTGGCGACCCAGCCGATGACATCGCCCTGGAAGCTCATCGAACCGGCCACGGCCAGCGCGATCCTCACGGGGCGGACGGCCCGGTAACCACCGTGGGTGAGCCCGCGGTGGAAGCCGACCGTGACACCGAGACCCGTGATCGTGTAGAGGACCGCGGCGAGCACGATGTCGGTGGGGTGGATCAGGCGCCCCCACAGCAGCCAGCCGGCGAGGCCGACGGCGACGAAGGGCAGGACGACGATCATCGCGGTCACGGACACGTACACGCGGTCGGCGCCGGTACGGGCGGGGGGCGAGGCGTCCGCGGGGAAGGGGGAGGTGCCGTCGTAGCGCTGGGGCGGCACGGCGGTGTCCGTCGGGGGCGCTGTGAGAGGCGCGACCGGGCTGGGTGACATGGACGGGGCTCCTGACCTCGGTGAGGCCGCTCTGACGGAAGTGCGGCCGGGGTCACGGGCTGCCCATGGGGCGGGTGGTGTGCTGATGACGGCCTGATCGCCTGGCACGACACACCCGCGTTCTCTCCACCCTACTCCTCGCGCCGGTGAACGGCCGGACACCGCTGGTCGGCGCCCTCCGGCGGGCGCGCCCCCGGCCGTCGGCGCGTTGACACCCACCGCCGCCGGAAGTTGACTGGCACAACGGCGCGGGGCCGGCAAGGACAGACCGGCTCTCCCGAGCCCGCAGCAGACCGTCGAGAAGACGAACGGCGTCTTCGGACGGTGTTCCCTTCCCCAGGAAAGCGGTACATACGACGATGTACGACCAGACACGCGCCCAGCAGCCCGCGGACCGGCCCTCGGCTCCGGACGAACGCCGCTCCACGGGCCCGGAGCCGCTGCTCCCCTCGGACGGGCGGGAGGAGATCGCGCGCCGCCTCGGGCATGCCGTCAACTCCTTCGCGGACAGCCCGCGCGAGGCGCTGGAGGAGGCCGAGGGCGCGTTCGACGCGGCCACCGCCCAGCTGGTGGAAGCCCTCGCGGAGCGGCGGCGGGCGCTGCGCGAGGGGTGGGCGGACCTCGACCCCGAGGGCCAGTCCATGGAGTTGCGGCTCGCGCTGCGGGAGTACCGGGAGCTCACCGGACGGCTGCTGCGCGCGTAGGCGACCGCGGGAGGCGATGCGCGCGGTGCCGCGACGGCACCGCGGGAGGTGACCGCCCCGACCTCGCTTGCCCGGGGTCATGGGGCGCGCGCAGCCCTCAAGGCTGCCGAACGGTCCGACCGCGCGAGAGCACGACAAGCCCGCCGGGTGGCGATGAGGTGGGTGCTGAGGGGAAACTAATGTCAGTTCCCGGATGCGCCGTGAAGAAACCATGAAAATCGACCGCGTGTTCCCGTATTCACGGGGCATGAGGAGCGACGGAGGTTGATAACTATGGTTCCCCTGCTTCTCGTTCTTCTGCTGGCTCTGATTCTCTTCGGTGCGGGTTTCGCATTGAAGGCACTGTGGTGGATCGCCGTCGTCGTCCTGGTCGTCTGGCTGCTCGGCTTCGTGATGCGTTCCGCGGACACAGGTGGCCGCAAGGGACGCTGGTATCGCTGGTAATCCGCTTCCAAGCGGCGAACATGCCTGTGGGCCCCCGAATGCATCGGGGGCCCACAGGTATGTCCTGGAAAACATCCGCCCGGAAAGACGGTGCGGTCAGCTACCGACTTCCCGGGAGTCGCCCACGCGAGGGGCGAGAGCCCGGCGACGGGGCGCCGTCAGGAGGCGACGATGCGTCGCACATTGTCGACGTCACCGCAGCCTTCCTTCAGCTGACGTGCGCGTTCTTCGGCGAACGCCTCGCCCAGCTCCTCCCGGCGCTCCATGGCCACGTTCTCGCGCGCTCCGTTGAGAATGGTGCGCTCTTCCTCGTCGGCGTGGTGGGTGACGGCCTGCACGAGCTCTTCCAGCTTCTCGTCCCACTCCTCGGAGCCGACCTCGTCGACCTCCAGGAGTTCCAGAAGCGCCTTGTTGCCCTCCTCGTGCTCCTCCTCGCCGTGTTCCACCTCTTCGTCGTCGATGTTCTTGTAGCGCCTGAGGGCGGGATAGACCTTGGCCTCTTCCGCCTGTGCGTGCGCGATCAGCAGATCGGAGAATTCCCGGAGGGCGGCGGCCCGGTCGGCTTCGACGCTGCGCATCTGACGAAAGAGTTCCTCCATCTTCCGGTGGTCCTGGAGAATGAGTTCAACGACGTCTCGAGTCTGCGCCATGGGATCAGGCATCGCTTTCTTGCTCGGGAAACCTTGCTGGCAATCATGCGGGAAAACCTTGCCGGAATCCTGTTACCCCGTCCGGCGCGGTTCAGCAGCCGGCCTGACCACGGGCGAGCGGGGTTCTGGCGCGGCGGCGAGGCGAGATGCGGCGCGGCAGCGAGGCGAGATGCGGCGGGGCGGCGAGGCGAGATGCGGCGGGGCGGCGAGGCGAGGTGCGGCGCGGGGGAGAGGTGAGAGTGGCGCGGGCCGAAAAGTCGTAGGCATGACCGCGGGGCGAGGGGGTAGACGCGCCAGCGGTGAGCTGAAAAGGCCGGAGTCGGCAGGAGCCGACAGGGGAGGGACACATGATCACGGGTACGGCAGCGAAGACGGATGCGCACTGCGATGCACTGCCGGAGGTGACCGACCCGTCCAAGGTCGCTCCCAAGGACGCGCGTGAGCTGACCCGCGTGTTCTTCCAGCAGCTCGCCCGGCTCGAGGAGGGCACGCCGGAGTACCAGTACGCGCGCAACACCTTGATCGAGATGAACATCTCCCTGGTTCGCTACGCGGCCTCGCGGTTCCGCAGCCGGGACGCGGAGGAGATGGAGGACATCGTCCAGGTCGGGGTGATCGGTCTGATCAAGGCCATCGACCGGTTCGAACTCTCCCGCGAGGTGGAGTTCACCTCCTTCTCGATCCCCTACATCGTGGGCGAGATCAAGCGCTTCTTCCGTGACACCACGTGGGCCGTGCACGTCCCCCGCCGCCTCCAGGAGGCCCGCGTCCAACTGGCGCGTGCCACCGAGGAGCTGAGCAGCCGCCTGGGCCGTACGCCGACCGTGGCGGAGCTGGCCCAGCTGATGAACCTGGAGGAGGCAGAGGTCATCGAGGCGCGGCTGGCCTCCAACGGCTATCGCTCCTCCTCCCTGGACGCGGCCATCAACAACAGCGAGGACGGCGAGACGGCCCTGGCCGACTTCATCGGCAACGAGGACGGCGCGCTGGAGCTGGTGGAGGACTTCCACGCACTGGCTCCGATGATCGCCGGTCTCGATGAGCGGTCGCGCAAGATCCTGCACTGGAGGTTCGTCGAGGAAGCGACCCAGGCGCAGATCGGCGAGCGCCTCGGCGTCTCCCAGATGCATGTCTCCCGGCTGCTCTCACGCACCCTGACCCAGCTCCGCGAGGGCATGCTCACCAACAACTGACACCGCCCGGCAAAGCGGGGCCTCCGCGGAGGTGGCGTGGTGTCCGCCCCCCTCTGGCGTGCCCCGTCGCATCCGTGGGCGTTGGCGTGAGCTGCGTGGCCTGGCAGAGTGCCGGCCGCGCAGCTCATTGCTGTGTCTTGCTGGAGTTTCGGGTTTCGGGTGCGCGACAGGCGTCGGCCGTTCCCAGCTGTGGTCCGTCCGTAACCGCTCGCTCGACCTCTGCCTGGTATCCCTGTGCATCGAACCAGAACCCAGGCAGGCCGACGCCGAGCTCGTCGGGGTTGCGCCACTCGCTCCAGATCACGTGGTCGCCGGCACGCCGGATGGTCACGTGGAGGGCGCCGGAGCATGCCTCGGTGCATGCTGCCTCGGCCAGGTCTTCGCCACGCTCGGCGAGTGCGTACCGAAGGTCGAGAGCCAGAGAGAACGCCTCTGTCCGGGCTGCTTCGCCATGACTCGTCGATCAGTGCCGCCTGAACGCAGGCTGGGCGGGCGGCCGCCCGGACAGGGCAGGCCGCCCACGCATGCTGTTACAGGCCGAGGTAGAAGCGCACCGTCGTACCGTCGTCCCTGGTGTGCACGCGCACCAGGTCGGACACGTAGTTGACCAGAATCAGGCCCCGGCCACCCACCTGCCCACGCTCCGGCGGGCGGCGGCCGGCCAGCGGGTCGGTCAGGCGGCCCGTATCGCGGACCTCGATCACGAGCTGATCCTGCTCGGCCCAGACCGCGAGCGTGCCATGGCCCCCGCCGTGCACCACGCTGTTGGTCGTGAGTTCCGCGACCGCCAGCTCCGCGTCCATCAGCCGCTCACCGGTCAGACCCAGCCGCGTGGCCTGGTCCAGAGCGAAACGGCGGACTGCCGGAAGGTCCTCCTCGCCGTAGGAGAAGACCGCGGCGTCCGGCACCGTCGGCAGCTCCTGGTTGTAGCGGGAGACGAGCGCCTGCCAGTCGTAGACGTCGCTGGCCCACTCACGGCCCTCGCCGTCGATGAGGGTGGGGTGCGTGACGCGGGCATCGGCGATCACCTGCTCATCCAGCCGCACCTCGTCGTACGGGCACAGGATCGTCACCGCCCTGCCCTCGAAGGCGGCGTTGATCAGAGCCTCGTGCTGCGCGCACGCCGGGTACTCCACCGCGCTGCGCCCGGCCCAGATCGGTTCACCGATGATGCGTACCCGGCCCTGCGGGTGCGCGTCGGCGAATCCGCGCAGCACCTTGGGGATGATCCGCCCGGGATTGCGGCCGGCCTCGGTCATGTCCAGGAACAAAATGTCCTCGGCATCCGCGCCCAGCCCGTTCCTGATCAGTTCGAGGTTGGGACCGGGCACCGCGACGGCCAACGGCTCGCCCTTGTCCAGCCCTTCGCGCAGGAACGACACCGTCTGCCGCGTGTACTCGTCAGCGGTGCGGTAGAACAGGGCAGGGTGTACGAACGCCTCGTCGGTGGTCACCGTGCTCATCACAGAGCCACCTCGATCCGGTCCAGACCCGGCCAGAACAGCTCCAGAACCCGAGGCAACTGCGGCGGCGGATGTTCCACCACGACCCGTCCGTCCGGCAGGTTCATGGCGGTGACCGCCAGCGCGCTCACTCCGGCCACGTCGACGAACGCCACATCCGACAGCTCCAAGTACGACACGCCCGCGTGCCGCCGGGCCAACTCCGCAAGGGCCTGTTCCCAGGACGAACGTGTAAGGGCGCTGATCTCGCCACGAGCACGTATCCCAGAACGACCGCCGGGCAACGGACTCACCTCCAACGCCACCTCCCCACGCGTTACCGGGCCGGTTCCGCCCACCACATGTGGGGTATCCACGCTCGGACTCCTTCACCCTTCAGGCCAACGGCCGACCGCCCAGGTACGGGCGGACGGATCCCCAGCGGGCGAGTCTATCCCTACACGGAGGCCGACCCCGCTGTTGCGGGCGGTGCATCGCGTGAACGGCGTTGGCGTTCAGGGCTCTGGGCGACCGGACGGGTACGGGGAAGCCAGGCCGGACTCAGGTCGCAGAGATGTCGGAAGCCTCCACAAGGACGTGCACTTTCCACGGGCAGTCGGTGCCGATGTGCGAACGGTGAGGCAGTCGATGCACGGCCAGGCCTCCCCTCATCGCACATCTACACCTCGATGTGCGAGCCCATGATGACCGTGCGGTCCCGGGGCAGGCTGAAGTGCTCGGCGGCGTCGGCCGTGATGTAGGACGTGGCGATGAACAGCCGCTTGCGCCAGGGCGCCATCGTCCGTTCCTTTCCACGCCGAAGCTCGATCTTCGACAGGAAGTAGGAGGCGTCGTCGAGCTGCAACCGCCCCTCGGTCTCGTCCGGCGACAGCATGGCCAGCGTGCCGGGCACGTCCGGTGTCTCCATGTAACCGAAGCGGGCGGTGACGTGGACGATCCCGTCGTCGGTGTAGCCGAGGTCGTCCACGACGATCCGCTCGTCGGCCGGGATCCGGGGGATCGGTTCCGTGGTCAGGGAGAGGATCACGACCTGCTCGTGCCGCACGTGGTTGTGCTCGACGTTGGCCCGCATGGCGAGGGGGGCGGTCGCCTTGTCCCGGTTCAGGAACACGGCCGTGCCGGGGACCTGGCGCGTGGCGGCCTTGCCGCTGCGGAGGTCGTCGACGAACTCGGGCAGTGCTCCTTCGGCGCGCGCTCGTTGCGCGGTGACGATCTCGCGGCCGCGCTGCCAGGTCGTCATGACGGTGAACGCGGTGAGGCCGATGAGCAGCGGCAGCCAGGCGCCGTGCACGAGCTTGGTCATGTTGGCGGCCACGAACAGCAGGTCCACCAACAGGAGCAGGCCCCCGCCGACGGCCAGCAGCCACGTGGGCGTGCCCCACTTGAGTCGGGCGACGTAGAGGAACAGCAGGGTGGTGATGGTCATGGTTCCGGTGACCGCCATGCCGAAGGCGTAGGCCAGCTCCGCGGAGCTGCGGAAGGCGAAGACCAGGGTGAGGACCGAGAACATCAGCAGCCAGTTGATCCAGGGCACGTAGATCTGGCCGATGGTCGACTCGGAGGTGTGCGCGATGCGAAGCCTCGGCAGATAGCCGAGCCGGGCGGCCTGGGAGGCGACCGAGTAGGCGCCGGTGATCACCGCCTGGGAGGCGATCACGGTCGCCGCCGTCGCGAGCAGGACCATCGGCCAGCGTCCCCAGTCGGGCACGAGCAGGAAGAACGGGCTGCTGATGTTGTCCGGATCGTCGAGGATCAGCGCGCCCTGCCCCATGTAGCTGAGGACGCAGGCGGGCAGGACGAGGAACAGCCACCCCCGGGTGATCGCCCGGCGGCCGAAGTGGCCCATGTCGGCGTAGAGCGCCTCCGCGCCGGTCACCGCGAGGACGATCGCGGCCAGGGCGAAGAATGCGGTGCCCCAGTGGCCGAACAGGAAGCCCAACGCGTACGTGGGGGACAGCGACTTGAGGATGTCCGGGTGGTCGCTGATGCCGACGACGCCGCAGGCGCCGATGGCCAGGAACCACAGGATCATGACCGGTCCGAACACCCGCCCCACCGCCGCGGTTCCTCTGCGCTGCACGAGGAAGAGGGTCACGATGATCACCGCGGTGATCGGCACGACCGCGTCCCCCAGGGACGGTTCGACGACCTTGAGCCCTTCGACCGCGGAGAGCACAGAGATCGCCGGGGTGATCATGCTGTCGCCGAAGAAGAGCGACGCGCCGAAGATGCCGAGCGCGGCCAGAGCGGCGGCCGCCTTGCCGCCGCGCTGCGAACTCCACCGTCGCACCAGGGTGATGAGCGCCATGATGCCGCCCTCGCCGTCGTTGTCGGCGCGCATCGCGAGCAGGATGTAGGTGACCGTGACGATGATCATCACCGACCAGAACACCAGCGATACCACCCCGTACACGTTGTCCGTGCTGACCGGGACGGGATGCGGGTCGGCCGGGTTGAACACGGTCTGGAGGGTGTAGATCGGGCTGGTGCCGATGTCGCCGAAGACAACGCCGAGCGCGCCGACGACCACAGCCAGGCGCACCGTGTCGCGCGTCCGGCCCCGATCGGCCTCCTGCACCCGCGATGCGGCTCCGTGAGCCGACTCGGTTCCCTGCGGGCCATCGGTCATGGCGCTGGCTCCTCCTCGTGCGGACCGCTGATCCGCGGACCGGGCTGTCGGGCGGACGATACCGGGGCATGCCCCAGGCCCGGAGCAGCCCCCCACGCGTCCACATGTGCTGATCGTGCGGTGCTCCGAGATCCGGATTCGAAACCCGGAGGAGGAGATGGCTGGCAGAATCGGGACCTTGTCGAGCATGCGGGGGCGTAGTGGATCTGGGAACGGTGGCGGTCACCGGCGCGGCGGGCACCATCGGGTCTGTGGTCCGGGTGGCTCTGAGAGGCGATGTGGACCGGCTGGTCCTGTTGGACCGTGTTCCGCTCCGGGCGGAGACGGCAACGGAAGAGGTGCGCCTCGTCGACCTGCGTGACGCGGCAGCGGTGGAGTCGGCACTGGCCGGTGTGGATTCGGTGCTTCACCTGGGCGGAGTGCCGGATGAGGCGCCTCTGACCGATCTCCTGCAAGCGAATGTGTTGGGCACCCATCATGTGCTGGAAGCAGCGCGGCGGGTGGGAAGCCGGCGTGTGGTGCTGGCCAGCAGCAACCGCGTCACGGGGTTCTATCCCACTGCCCATCGCACAGGTCCGCTGGAGCCTGCGCGGCCGGACGGCCTGTACGGGGTGAGCAAGGTAGCTGTTGAGGCCCTGGGCCAGCTGTACGCGGACAAGTTCGACCTCTCGGTCATATGCCTGCGCATCGGCAGCTTCGAGGACGCGCCCACAGAACCTCGCCACCTGGCGACCTGGCTCAGCCCGCGTGACGCCGTAGGGTATGTCCGGGCGGCACTAACCGCCCCGCAGTCCACCCGCTTCGCCACGGTGTATGCGGTCTCCGCCAACTCCCGACGGTTCTGGGAACTCCCTGACGAGTCAGTGCTGCCTTACACACCTGTCGACAACGCCGAGGCTTATGCCGCGCGCGTAACCGACGCGGACGTTCCCGTCGATCCCTCGGCACCTCAGGCCGGCCCCTATGCGACGCCTGAATTCACCCTGAAGCACATCTGGCCCTGACTCTGGTCGGCCAGACGGCGGCCGTTACAGGTCTTGTGCCGGACCAGCCACAGCCGGCGTCACCGGTGAGCGGACTCAACTGTGGCTGTCCTCACGGTCGGCGGCGGCCGCGGGGGAGCCGGGGCGGAAGCACGCTGTCACGGTCTTGCCGTGGCGTTGGCACTTCGTCGCCCAATCGTCGGCGAGCGTGCGCACGATGGAGACCCCTCGACCGGAGACCGCACCCGGCTCCGGTTCGCGCTGCTGTGGCAGCGACGGATCATCGTCGTGGACGCTCACCTGAAGACAGTCGCCGTCCCATGTGAGGACCAGATGTGCGTCGCTGTGGGCGTGGATGTGCGCATTGGTGATCAGTTCGGACACCGCCAGCACGATGGCGTCCACCGTGTCCGGTTCGTCGGCGGTCCAAGGCAGGGACTCGAGCCGGCTTCGTGTCCACTCCCGGCCGACGCGGACTCCTTCGGACATGGGAAACGAGTGCGCCCACCCCATTGCTTTGACCGCCACTGTCCGACTTCCTCTCCTTGGCCCACCAAAGGTCACGTGCACGCACCGTGTACCCGAACCCCGAGTCGACAGGCACGACGACGCCTTTCGTCGAGGACGCGGTGGCAATCAGGGGCACCAGCACCGGCGCCTCCGCCGGAGGTGTCAGAGCAGCACGCCTACGAGCGCGGGAAGCTCCGTCGGGGCGGGGTGACCGTATGGGTCCCCTGCCCCGACGGAGCTCGGTCGGGCGGATGGCGCGTTACCGGCGCCCGGCACAGGCGGGTGCCGTGTGCGATGCTCCTCGGCTCAGCCGAAGTTCACGTCGCTGCACCACATGTAGGTCTGGTCGAGGTGTGAGGCCTGCCAGATCACGAACAGGATGTGGTGTCCGCTGTAGCCGGAGGTCCGGACGGGGAACGTGATGTCCTTCGCGGGGGCGTAGCGGCCGGTCTGCGTGATGAAGTCGAGGTTGCTCCAGCCCAGGGTCTGGGTCTTGGGGTCGAAGCCCTGCTTGCTCACGTAGACCTTGAAGTAGTCGGCACCGTGGGACGCCTGGTCGTACAGGTGGACCGAGAAATTGCTGCTGACGTTGGTGGTCTTCCACGGCCCGGGCTTGTTCAGGCTGGCGTTCCTGGAGAGGTTGTTGCTGCAGAGCGTCCCGTCGGGGGTCCGCGCCTGGAACTGGCCGCCGAGGCCGTCGCGGAGGGCGCTCATCCAGTTCCACATGGTGTCGGCGTTGGCCTGGAAGGCCTGCCAGCACATGGGGTCTTGGGTCTGCATGGCCGGGTTCGTGTGGTTGCTGCCCCACGTCTTCCAGCATTGGTAGGCGCGGGTGGCGGGGTCGACGACGGTGCCGTGGGCCTGGGCGGGGGTCGACCAGGTGAGCGCGCCGACCACCAGGGCGAACAGCATGACGAGCGCCTGGAGAGGCCGGCGGAGCGATGACCGCGAACGCCCGGTTAACGGACTCTGGTTGCGCATGTGGGGGGACTCCTTCCAGTTGCAAGGCTGTTATGGGAGCGCTCCCAACGCTAGGACTTCTGAGGGAGATGTCAATGAAGCAAACGGAGTTGATTACAGGGGTGGACGGCGACCTGGGAATCTGGCGTGAGCCGGGGGTCAGAACCGTTCCCGGGACCGGAAAGCGGGGATGCGGCTGGGACTGGCGCGCTTGACCGGGCGGCCATCGTACGACTTCCGCACGGTGGTCGCCCGGGGCCCGACCGGCCTCGGCTAAAGCCCGGTCAGCCCGATCACCCCGGGCAGCCCTGTCAGAACACGCCCTTGTATCCCTGCCACCCGGTCGCGATTTTCGTACGGGCCCCGAACGACCCCTTGCCGTCGCCGTTGTTGCGCCACACCGTGCCCGAGGTGTCCCGGGAGATGATGTCCGCCTTGCCGTCGCCGGTGAGGTCGCCGACGCCGACGACGACGTTGTACGACGAGCCCCAGTTCGCGGCGACCTTCACCCGAGCCTTGAAGCCACCGGTGCCGTTCCCGTCGTAGCGCCACAGGGTGTTCGACTTGTCCTGGGCCAACAGGTCCCCGCGGCCGTCGCCGTTGAAGTCGCCGACGCCCACGACCTTCTTGTACGTCTTCCAGTTGTCGTAGAGCTTCACCCGCGCCGACAGCTTGCCCGCGCTCGTGCCCTTGTAGAGGTACACGGCGCCGGTGGAGCTGTTGCGGGCGATGAGGTCGGGCCGCCCGTCGGCGTTCACGTCTCCCGGCGAGGTCAGGACGTCGTACTGGTTCCAGCCGTTGCCGAGCGAGGTGCGCGGGGTGTCCGTGCCGAACACCTGCCCCTGCCAGGTGCGGTACACCCTCAGCTCACCGCTGCTGAACCGGACGAGGACGTCATTCTGGCGGTCGCCGTTCAGGTCGCCGAACGGGACCAGGGTCACCGAGGAGGGCCAGCCCGAGGCGGACATGGCCTTGTCGAGGCCCCCCGTCCCGTTGCCGGGGCGGTAGCTGATGACACCGGACGGGCTGAGGGTCATCACGTCGCCGATGCCGTCGGGCGTCCAGGTGTCGTAGTTGATGAAGTCGCGGCGTACGGCGGCTCCCTGGGACACGCGCACCGTCTTGGTGACGGTCAGCGCGGGCCCTGACCCGTCGGCCGGCGGGGCCGTCAGCTTGAGGGTGTACGTGCCGTTGGGGACGTACACGCCCTTGCCGTCGCGACCGTCCCACCGCACGGCCAGGTTGCCCGACACCTCCCCGCCGGAGAACGTACGGGCCACCGCGCCGGTAGCCTTGCTGGTGAGCGTGGCCTTCCAGGAGGCGGCGGGCTTGGAGAGCAGCCCGCGCCACTGCCACGACCAGTCGCGGCCGTATTCGGAGGTCACCTCGGACTCGATCACCCCGAGCGCCTGGGTGGCGGTCCCGCTGGGCACCAGGTGGATCCGCCGGTCCGCGTCGACGTAGGCCGCGGGACCGCCGAACTTGTCCACGGTCCAGGTCACCCCGCGCCGGCTGGAACCGCCCGCCGCGAGATCGCCGATTTTATGGGTGGCCGCGGTGCCGTCGGCGAAGGAGGTGAGCAGGAGCGCGCCGGCCGCGGTGTCGTGCCGTACGACATAGCCGTCGCCGAGCAGGGCCTCGCCGGACGGGACGGTGATGTTCTTCTTCGCCGTACGGTCCCACACCCCGGCCGTCGAGGTCGGGCCGCAGGACCAGTAGATCCAACGGCCCACCGTCTGAAGGTCCTTGGCCACGCACGGGGCACCGGTACTGATCGTGTCGGTGACCTCGCCGGTCTTCAGGTCCTTGGCGGTGACGACACCTGTGCTGGAGCCCGGCGTCCAGACCTTGGTGCCCCAGACGGAGGCGGCCGTGACCGAACGGGTCACGATCGGCTGGAGGTCGGAGTACACCCCGAGGTCGCCGATGTACTGCTTGGCGGGGGAGGCGCCGTTGACGATCGCGTAGCGGCCGGTGACGTCGAGGAGGGCTCCGGAGGCGGAGGGCACCCGGAAGAAACCAGCCACGTCGTTCTTGAAGACCGACTGGACGTATGAGCCGCCGGTGGGGTCGGAGTCGGCGGTGAACGTCACCGCGCGGCCGTCCCCGGTGGCGTACGGGCCCACGTTGTTGCCGTCCCAGGCCTGCCAGGTGGGTGCGCCCGGCGTGCCGTCGGCGGCGATCGGCCGGGTGTAGTACGCGCCCATGAAACTGGCGTCGGCCTCGTCGGTGGCCAGCATGCCGTTCTGAAGCGACAGCCGGTCGATCCTCGCGGCGACCGGCGGTACCGCGGTCAGTTTCGTCGGCGTCGGGGCGGCCGCCCCCGTGTCGGCGAACCGGCGCACCGCCCAGTCGCCGGAGTCGGTGCCGCCCACGGCCAGCAGACCGCCGTCGGGCGTCGTGACGAGGGAGGTGTTGGCGTGCCGGAGCAGAGTGACCGGGTCACCGCCCGTCAGGGGTATGGCCATCAGCCGCTCGCCGGACTTGTCGACCCAGTCCTGCGGGCTCGCCGGCACGGAACGGGCCACCAGCAGCCAGTTCCCGGCGATGCCCACGGACGGGGTGCCCTCCGTGCCGGGCAGCTTCAGCGCCGTCCCGGGGGCGGAGAGGTCGGCGCGGTCCAGGACGTGGGCGGACCACAGGCCGGACCACCAGACCAGCCGGTCCGCGCTCAACGCGACACCGGTCGGCACGACGTTCAGGGTCACGTCGCCGGTGACCTTCGCTGTGGCCAGGTCGACCAGCATCAGGTGCTGCATGCCGTTCGGCGGTGCGTAGGTGAGGACTGCGGTGGTGCTGTCTCCGCCCAGGACGGTGAAGTTGGTGGTGACGCCGGTCGGCCATCCCTCGACGGGGGTGCCCTCGGCGGCCGCGCCCGGACCGTAGAGCCACGGCGTGCGGTTGCCGTCGGTGTCCCGCGCCTGGGTCAGCACGTGGGTGCCGAAGGCGGCTTGGTAGGTGCCGTGGGTGAGGACGACGTCCGTGCTGGTCCCGGCGGCCATGTCCTTGAGGACGACCTTCTTGGTGGGCGGGACGACCTCGGCGACGACGTCGGACGACGAACCCAGGTACCCGGGGATGTCCAGGGAGGGCAGGTTACCCAGTTCGGTCGTCGCGCCCGTGGCGTACGACGTCCACAGGTAGCCGGAACGACCCTCCTGGGCGTGCAGATAGCCGGTGGGCCCCGCGCTGCGGATCCGGTCCACGCGCGGGGCGTAACGGTTGGACTGGAAGACCTTCTCCGCCGCCAGGGTGGTGCCCGCGGAGGCGGTGGCCGCGCCGGTGATCCCTGCGGCGGTCGCGGCGAGGACCGCGATCGCGGCTATGACCCCGCGGGTAGTGGTAGGTCTGGTCAACGTCGGCTCCTGGGCCTCTGGTCGGGACAAAGGCAGAGCATGACGGGACGACGATGGCCCAACAGGCGCACGTCACATGAACGGTGGAAAGTCCCCGGCCCCCCGGCCGTCCCCCCAAGCACAGCCGCATGAGGCTAACACCGGCCTGCGCGGCAGCGTGGCCGACCCTCACCGGACGCGCCACGCGCCGCAATTGGGCGTCGGCTTCCCCTCCCGGGGTGCCCCCGGCCGCTCGGAGGGTGGGCTGCCCGTGAGACCTGGGACCGTGCTCGGTACGCAGATCCAGACCAAGGGGTCAATCGATGGGGAACTCGGTGAAGCAGAACGGCAGCGCTCGCTTCTGCAGGGCGAGGACCTCACTGGTCGTGCAGTGAAGCACTTCCGCGGCCGTGGAGATCTCCGCCGGGAATGACCGTCCGGTGTGGAGCGGCACGTCGGCGTTGAAGGAGACCAGCACACCATGTTCGATCATCGTCCGTACGGGATGCTCTTCGATGTCCCGTACTGCGCCCAGTGCCTCGTTGGAGGTCAGCGAGACCTCGACGTGTATGTGGTCGCGTGCCAGGCGGTCCATGAGCGCCTTGCTCGACGCGGCGGCGATGCCGTGGCCTATGCGCTGCGCACCCAGTCGGTCCAAGGCCGACCAGATGTGCCGATCGGATCCGAATTCGCCGGCGTGGACCGTCACTCCACGACCGGCCGAACGCGCCGCCGAGCAGAACGTCTGAAAGCGGTCGACATCCGGGTGCCTTCTCTCGTCCCCGGCGAGATCGACGCCGACGAAGGTGGAGGGCAGGCGAGCCAGCGCTGCTGCGCACTCCTCCAGCGTCTCGTCAGGGCAGTCCCGGTTCAGCAGCAGCACGGCTCGTACATACGGGTCACGTAGGTGGTCAAGCACTCCGTGCGTGATGCCGAGGACGTCCTCCAGCGACAGCCCGTCGGTGAGGAAGCGCCTGGGCGACACGCGCAGTTCGACGTAGTCGACCCCCTGGGCGACGTGCTCGGCATGCACGTCCCGCAGGAACCGTCCGAGATCGTGACCGCTGACCCGGACCCGGTCCGGTGTGTCGACCCGGTGGGCGTCGAAGAACGCCGCACTGGAACGGGGACGCCGACTCGGCAGGCCCACTGCCCGGCGTTTGCGCTCCTCTGGCTCCAGATGCAGGTGCAGGTGCGGTATCACGCCGGCTTCCTCAGGAGAGCCTTGATCCAGCGCTGGACGTTTGAGGAGGAGTCCAACTCGTCCTCCGACCAGGTTCTGAGCACCTCGAAGCCACTCTTGTCCGCCAGGCTCCGGAGACGGTCGACCCGGTAGAAGTAGAAGTGCCGCCGAGGCGACCCGTCACCGGCCATCGGCAGCGCGACATGCCCCTCTCCCTCTTTGACCGAGACCTGCGCGACCCCCCCGGGCCGCAGTACACGATGGAACTCCTGCAACGACCGTAGAAAGTCCTCCGACGGAAGGTGCAGCAGCACGGCCGAACACCAGACCGCGGCCACGCAGTGGGCGGGAAGGGGCAGACTCCGCACGTCACCCAGGACCGGCAGGGTCCGGTCGTGGACCGGCGCGTGGGACAGCAGTGACCCACTGGCGTCCAATGCCAGCACATGCTTTCCCCGCTGCGCGAACCGGAGTGCGTCGCGTCCGGCACCGGCCCCCGCATCCAGTACGACACCGTCGACGGTACCGGCCAGTTCGTCGATCTCGCCGGGAAGGGCGGAGCCCGGTGCGAACGAAGCCGTCCGGCGGGCGTAGGACTCGGCCGCGCTGTCGTAGGCGAGCACGGTTTCCTCCATGGGCCCCAGAGGCTGTGCCTGCCGCGCCTTTTGCAAGGCCGCGGTGGTCCAGCGGGCATTGCCCAGGAAGGGGAACGCCGCCCAGTCCCACAGGTCGGGCTCGTTGAGCAGACCGGCCCACACGCGTCGTGCGTACTGCGAAGGTAATTTCGGATCGATCAAGAGATGGCCCTCGTCCTGTTTCCAGGAGCAGTAGTAGTAGTTGCTGTGCCGCGCTGCCGCGGCCGCCAAGCCCGCCGAAGTGGTGATGCGTCGACTTCCGGGAGGGACGAACGACTCGGGGTCCATGCCATGCTCAAGCGGGAACAGGTGGAGATGCGCGTGGGTGACGCACGAGCCGCCGCCTCCCTCGCGTGAGCCGGAGGAGCCGTGCTCCACGAGGACCACGGCCCCGCCGAAGGTACGACGTATCAGCTCTGCGGCTCCCCATGCCGTGCGGAAGACATGGGTGCGTTCACCTCCGGGTAACTCGCCTACGCTCAGCGCGTGATGGTGAGGCACCACGAGTGCGTATCCAGGCACCACGCAGCCCAACCCGGACAGGACGTCAGCGGCCCTGGTGCGCATCACCAGCCGGGAGAAGGCGTCGTCCAATCCAGGAAGACGCGGGTCACCGGTCGCCGCGCTCCCACTCCAGCGCACCTCGTCACACAGCTCGCAGGGTCCGTCGGCATCCCTCCTCACGGCCCCGCCCCCACTCCGGGGGAGTGCCGCCGTTGCCATAGATAATCGAAAAGCATGAGTAGTAGCGGAACTATGAGCGACATCAGGAATTCCGACAAAGACAGGCTTCCGCTGATCAACAGTCCTAGCGGAATACCCGTGGCCGCGACGGAAACCAACCACAGTATGGCAGTCAGGCGTTTCGTCCGGATCCAGTCCCGCAGAATGCTCCGCACCAGCAGACCTCGCGAGAAGCGCCGCCCCACGTCTTCGTTCTGCACGATCACACAACCGGGAAAGAGCAGCGACGCCCTGCTGTTCGGCGTCGTGAGGATGGTCGACCTGGCCAGCGCCAGAGCGTTGACGAACGGCCAGATCGCCCATATGGACGGCCGGGTCGGACTGCGAGGCAGTTCCCACACCCCGCTTTCCTGCTGCGTATCGAGTATTCCCTGGAGCGTTTCGAAGACCTTCGGCTGAAGCGGATCGACCACACCCGCCGACAACAGAGCACTGATCGCGAGAGGCCCCGCGAAGTGCGGCAATGAGTTCTGGAAGACGGCGGTCGCACCGGCCTGCGCGAACGGCACGTCGTACTCCTCCACCGTGGTGCTGCGCTCGACGTGGGTCCCGGGGCTCAGCCCCTCGAGCAACCACTCCGTAGTGCGACGGATGGTGTTGACGCTCAACGCGCCCGGAATGCGAGTCAGAGCCATGAGGGCCCAACTCGTGTGGACCAGCGTGGGCTCAGCATCCGGCAGCGGGCCCCAGGCGGGCACCCCGGGGTTCTGGGCGTCGATGAGCCAGCGCTGCGCCTGGGCCAGCGCGGCCCGGTCCCCGCCGCACTCGTCGAGCGCCAGAACGGCGAGCGCGGTGTGGAACACACGCGAAGGCTGCCCGGCGTACGATCCCCAGCCGCAGTCGACGTTCTGGTTGTCCCTGATCCACTCGGCACCGCGCCGCACACTCGCACCGCCGCTGAGCAGTCCCACGTCCGGCCTGCTCAACGCACGGACCACCCATGCCGTGGCCTCGAGGATGGGAAAGCCGTTGGTCGTGCGCACAGACCAGCCACCGCTGTGCGGATTTCCCGGGTGGGTCTGCTGGCCGATCAAATAGGCCAGCACGTCAGGAGCCCTCTCGAACACGACCCCGGGAACGCTGAAGGTGAAGAGCCCGACAGCTGATGCGGTGATCCCTGGAAGGGGATCATCCAGGTAGTGGTACCAACCCGCCGCCCCGGAACCGGACCGGAAATTCCGCCGCAGACAACCATGCGCACGATCGATTGCTTCAGTTAACGCATAACCGTCCAGATCGGCCGTCGATCGCGCCATGACATCCCCCTGAAGTGCCACGGAATTGCTCTCGTGCCGCCATGATGCCCATCGCACCGGGGCATGATTCGCCATCGGCGGCAGACGGCCCGAAAGACGCATGATCCGGGGCTTGCCGCTTGCCTTCCGTCCTCAGAACGGCCAACGGGACTGCTGTCGTTGCCGTCGCACCGGTGGTAGGTCGGTTCGATCCAGGTGACGATCGCGACCCGCACCTCCTGGTGGGTGGCCAAGGCGCGGAGATTGAGGGCGTGCTTCTGTGGCGGTGTGAGGCAGTTGATCAGTCGCCGCCAGCAGGGTGCGGATGCTCCATGCGGGAGAGCCATGCCGTCAGCAGCGTTTCGAGTGCCGAGGCCTCGGTGGGCGACAGGAGATCGAGCAGGCGCCGCTCGTTGTGCATGTGGTCGGTGAACGCGCGGTCGATGAGTTCCAGTCCGGGTCTGGCAAGGGCGACGATTCGGCCCCGTTGGTCGCCGTTGGACCGGCGGCGGGTGACGAGTCCGGCTCGCTCCAGGCGATCGATCCTCTTTGTCATCGCGCCGGTGGTGACCATGGTGTGCGCGGCGAGCTCGCCGGGTGCCCGTTCATACGGCTCGCCCGCGCGCCGCAGGGCGCACAGGACGTCGAATTCTCCCTCGCTCAGGCCGTAGCGGGCGTAGACGAGGCGGAGTTCCTCACTGAGGTGGTCTGCCAGACGGTGGAGTCGGCCGATCACTCCTTGCGGCGTGATGTCGACCTCAGGTCGTTCGCGGCGCCACTCTTCCTGGATGCGGGCTACGCGGTCCACGGGTTGCCGGTTGTCCATGACCCCCATATTAACTTCCCGGGAAGCTATGTTGTCTTCCATGGAAGCTAATGTCCGTTGGGTTGTGCTGACCGCAGTCGCGCCGGTGGCCTGGGGGTCCAACTACTTCGTCACCCGTGAGTTCCTCCCGGTGGACAGCCCGGTGTACGGGGCTGCCCTGCGAGCGCTGCCCGCCGGCCTCGCCCTACTGGCCTTCCGCCGACGACGGCCCCGTGGTGCCTGGTGGTGGCGGTCCGCCGTACTGGGCCTGGTCAACGTGAGCGTGTTCTTCGTCCTCGTCTACGCCGCCTCCCAGCTGCTGCCCGCGAGCGTCGCCTCGACAGTCATGGCGGTGTCTCCGCTGACGATGATGTTGATTGCGTGGCCCCTGGTGTCCGAGCGGCCCCGGGCCGCACACCTGGCCGGTGCCCTGGTCGGGCTCGGCGGCGTATGTCTCATGCTGCTCACGGGGGCAGGAGCGACAAGCGTGCCGGGGATCCTTGCCGCGGCGGCGGCCGTACTCGTGTCGTCCTTCGGGCACATCCTGGCCAAGCGGTGGGGCGGCGAAGCCGACGTGATAACCACGACCGCCTGGCAGCTCACCGCAGGGGGTCTGCTCTTGCTTCCGGTTGCCGTGGTGGTGGAAGGCGCTCCGCCCACGCTCTCCGCATCCGCGCTCCTCGCCTTCTGTTACGTCGCCATGGTGGCTACCGCATTGGCCTTCACCGCCTGGTTCGTCGGCTTGCGATACCTGCCTGCGGGCACCGTGGGGCTGATAGGACTCCTCAACCCGGTCACCGGCGTGCTGTTCGGCACAGCACTCGCCGGAGAAGTGCTGACCATTCAGCAACTCTGCGGACTCGCCCTGGTCCTGGCAGGCGTCACCCTCGGTCGCCCCGTGCCTGCCGGCCCACGTGTCCGTGATCAGGCATCCGGTTATCTTGAACCTGGGCCAAGAGCGAACGACCGAGTTGCCTGCGGGGAGGCGTCGCTCGAACAGGGCGGCCAAGTCGCTGTTCCACAGACCGGTGACATCCCTGACGCTCTAGAAGGCGCTGGTGGCGCAGGAGCTGAGGATGCCAAGTAGGAAGGCGTTCATATGGGGCTCTGGTCGGGGGAGCTCTCGTGTAGTTGTGCCGGTGCCAGGATGGGTCAGCAGAGGTAGGGGAGCAGGCGGTTGAGGACGTGGGCGGCGTTTCGGCTCGCGAGTTCGTGGTGGCTGTGGCCCTTTTGCTCGTCTGCGTTGTCGGACACGCCGCGGATGACGATCCAGCCGGGATTGGCCGTGCCGTGGACCGAGTTCTCCTGCCAGTACTGGCTGAGGCCGCCGGCCTCCATGTCTACGGCGAGGACTTTTTCGTGGTAGGCGGTGAGGTAGGTGCGGATGTCACTGGCCCGGTCGGCGATGACGGCCTCGCCGGACCCGATGACCCCGGGGTAGATCTCATACTGCTCGTCGGCGTGTGCGGTCATCTGACCGTTGATGCGTGCAGGCGTCCCGTGGTCGGTGAAGTAGGCATTCACGGCGTGCACGATGTGGGCCGGCGCCTGCCGGTGTTCGCCGCGGCGGCGGGTGTCCCCCCGAGGATTGATACTGCGGTTTTCGTAGTAGACGACGTCGGTGGAGACGATGACGTTGCCGATGCGGGCGTGGTCGTCATGGATGCCGCCGGCGATGCCGACGAGCGCCCACAGGCGGGGGTTGTAGTGGCGGCGGAGGTTTTCCAGGGCGGCCATGGTAGACCGCTGACCCTGGCTTTGCGTCTGCGTGGGCCCCCGCCACGCGCTGCCTTGAGTGATTGGAGGCGCTCAAAACAGGCGTGCGCAAGCGGTGTTGACGGGAGAATGACCGCCATGATGTACAAAGGCTCCCCCATCGACCCGACCAAGCCCAGCATCGCCCGCGTCTACGACTACCTGCTCAACGGCAAGGACAACTACGCGGTGGACCGTGAGATCGGCGACGTGTTCAAGCGCGACCTGCCCGGCTCGGTGGCCATTGCCTTTGCCAATCGGGCGGCCTTGGCCCGGGCGGTCAGAGAGATCGCGAGGACCACCGGTATCCGGCAGTTCGTCGACCTGGGCAGTGGCCTGCCGACGGCGGACAACGTTCACCAGGTCGCGCAACGGCACGCCCCGGAATCCCGGGTGGTCTACGTCGACAACGATCCCCAAGTCCTGGTCCATGGACGGGCATTGCTGGAGAGCAACGAACGGACCCGCGTCGTCCCGGGCGATGTGCGTGACCCCGAAGCCATCCGCACTCACCCAGATACCGCCGAACTCATAGATTTCGCTCGACCGGTGGCTGTCATGCTCAGCGCCATCCTCCACCACGTCAACGATGACGAGGACCCTGCCGGTATCGTCCGCTACTGGCGCCGGCACGTCCCCTCGGGAAGCTACTTCTTCATCAGCCACTTCCGCTCGGGCAACAACCCGGAGACAACGGAGGCCGAGGCTGTCCTCCAGCAGACGTTCGGCCGCGGTCGGTGGCGCACCGACGCCGAGATCGCCTCACTGCTGGACGGCCTGGAGATCCTCGATCCAGGCGTCGTTCCCGCGTCGTTGTGGCGTCCCGATGAGAACGGTGAGCCATGGGACATCGGTCAAAGGAAAGAACTCACGGTCTGGGAGCAACTCATCGTGGCCGGGCTGGCCCGGAAGGTCTAGGGTCCGTCTTCAAAGATCATCGGGCGGTGGATCACGGTGGGGTGCTACGCCGCCATGAACTGCCGCGGTCGGCTCGTGTCCCACCACGTCCACCGGGCGACCGGTCACGTGCCCGTTCCGGCTGCCAGGCGTGCCGTGGTTTCCATGAGCGAGATGGTGAACGGGTGGCCGGGGGTGGTCAGGACGCGTTCGGCTGGGCCCTGTTCGACGAGTTCGCCGGCGTCCAGGACGGCGATGCGGTGGGCGAGGGCCGCGGTGTCCAGGTCGTGGGTGATCAGCACCAGGGACAGGTCGTCGCGGTCGCGGACCAGTGTCGTAAGGATGTCGAGGATGCCCCGGCGGGTGATCGTGTCGAGGCCGGAGGTGATCTCGTCGCAGATGAGGACGCGAGGGCGGGCGAGGAGGGCGCGGGCGAGGGCGGCGCGCTGGAGTTCGCCGCCGGAGAGCTGACCGGGGCGCCGGTGGACCAGGTCTTCGGGGAGGCCGAGGCGGGTCAGGGCGGTTCGGGCTTCCCGGGTCGCGGTGTCCGCGTCGGTGCCGCGCAGGCGGATCGCGGTGCGGGCGACCTGGTGGAGTACGGGGCGGTGTTCGTCGAAGGCGGCGCCCGCGTCCTGGAAGACGTACTGCACGGCCGCGAGGTGCGTGCGGCTGCGGTCGCGCAGGCTGTGGGGCAGCGGTGTGCCGTCGAGGAGGACCTCTCCGTCGTGGTCACGGTGGAGACCGGCGAGGCAGCGGGCGAGGGTGGTCTTGCCGCTGCCGGAGCGGCCGACGACGGCCAGGCATTCGCCCGGGTGCAGGTCCAGGCGGGGGGTGCGCAGCACCACGGTCGTGCCGTGCGCGCCGTCGTGGTGGCGGGCGGTGAGGTCGCGTACCCGCAGGACGGGCCGCTCGGTGCCGGTCGAACCGGCCGGTGCCGGGAACTGCGGCCGCTCACTGAGCAGTTCGCGGGTCCATTCGTGCTGGGGCGCGAGCAAGACGCGTGGTGCCGGGCCCGACTCGACGACCCGACCCGCCCGCATGACGATGAGCTCGTCGGCGAGTGCGCGTACGACGTCCAGGTCGTGGCTGAGCAGGACGACGGCGATGCCGCGTGCCGCGAGGGCCGCCAGCTGGTCGACGATACGGCTCTTGGTCAGGGCGTCCTGGCCGGTCGTGGGCTCGTCTGCCACGATGACCCGGGCGCCGAGCAGCAGGGCCTGCGCGAGGACGACCCGCTGCTGCTGACCGCCGGAGAGCTGGTGCGGGTAGCGCCGCAGTAGGTCCTCGGCGTCCGGGAGTTGGGCTTCGGCGAGGGCGTGCAGGACGCGTTCGCGGGCCGCCGACCGGCGCCGCCCCAGCGGAAGGTGGGCGACCTGGGCGCGGGCGATGTCGGTGAGCAGCGCGGCGATACGGCGGGCGGGGTTGAGGACGGCTGCCGGGTGCTGGGGGATGTAGCCGACCAGGCCGTCGGCCGTCAGGCGTACGTCGCCGGTGACGTGGGCGCCGGGCGGGTACTCACCGAGCAGGGCGAGGCCGGTGGTGGTCTTGCCGCTGCCGGAGGCGCCGACCAGCGCCGTGACCTTCCCGGGCAGGGCCTTGAGGCTGACTCCGTCGACGATCGCCCTGCCGTCGATCTCGACGCGCAGGTCGCGGATCTCGGCCACGGGATCCGGGGTGGTGTCGTTCTCGTGGTTCACGGACGTGCTTCCTTCTCTGTCCGGCTTCGAAGGCTGCCGCTCGCACCTCCGGATGTGGCCGTGCGCGCGGGGGCGCCCTGTCTCCCGCCCTTGTCGAGCGCGGCGTCGAAGAGGAGGTTCGTGCCCATCGTCAGGCCGACGATCATCAGGGCGGGGACCACGACGGCCCACGGCTGGACGAACAGACCGGTGCGGTTGCGGTCGACCATGACCGCCCAGTCGGCGGCGTCCGGGGCCACGCCGACGCCGAGGAAGGCGGCCGTGGCGACCAGGTACAGCACCCCGGTCAGCCGGGTGCCGGCGTCGGCGGCCAGGGTGCGCAGCATGGAGCGGCCGACGTAGCCGACGGCCATGCGCCACCACGTCTCGCCCTGCATGCGCAGCGCCTCGACCGCGGGGCGGGCGGCCGCCTCGGCGGCGGCAGCGCGGACCAGGCGGGCCGCGTCGGGCACGTTGACCGCCGCGACCAGCAGGGCGAGGCCGACGGCGCCGGGGGAGAACACCGTCGCCGCCAGCAGGATCAGCAGCAGCGACGGGACGGCGAGCAGCACGTCCAGGGGCCGCATCAGCAGCTCCTCCAGCCAGCGGCGGTGGGTGAGCGCGCTGAGCAGTCCGACGGGAAGGGCCACGAGGTAGGCCAGGGCGGTAGCGGCGAGGGCCGTCAGTACGACCGGCCGACCGCCGTGGAGCACCTGCTGCCAGACGTCACGGCCGACGAAGTCGGTGCCGAGCCAGTGCCCGTCGCCGAGGGTGAAGGACGGGGCCCGGGGGCCCGGTTCGCCGGCGAACAGCGGGCCGAGGAGCGCCAGGGCGAGGGGGAGAGCGATGACCGCGATGCCCAGGTTGAAGCGGCCCGTACGCAGGTTCCTCACGCGGCCACCCCCGCCCGGGGCGCGAGCCGGTGGGTGACCAGGTCGGCGCCGAGGTTGAGCATCACGGTGAGCACGCCGAACACCACGGCGAGACCCTGGACGACGGGCACGTCGCGTTCGGCGACGGCGTTGAGCAGGACGGTGCCGAGTCCGGGGATGACGTACAGCGCCTCCACGACGATGACGCCGCACAGCAGCCAGTCGATGGTGCGGGCGAGTTGCTGGGCGGCGGGAGCGAGGGCGTTGGGCAGGGCGTGGGTGTAGCGGATGCGGGCGCCTGCGATGCCGTAGCGGCGCGCCTGCGCCACGTACGGGGAGGCGAGCGCGTCGATCATGCCGGCGCGTACCAGACGGACCAGGGAGCACACGGGCCGGGCGAGCAGGACGAGGACGGGCAGGACGAGTGCGGCCGGGTGGGCGAGCAGGTCGGTGCCGTAGCCGACGGCGGTCGGTGGCAGCCAGCCCAGCTGGATCGCGAGGACGGTCACCAGCAGCACGCCGAGGGCGAACTCGGGCACCGCGTACACGGCGAGCGTCGCGGAGCTGATGAGCCGGTCCGCCAGGCGCCCCTCGTGGCGGGCGGCCAGAACGCCTAGGCCGAAGCCGACGGGGATGAGCAGGGCGACGGTGAGCGTGGCCAGCAGCAGGGTGGGGCCGAAGCCGTCGGCGATGTACTGGCTGACCGGGCGGCCGGAGGCCAGGGAGGTGCCGAAGTCGCCGTGCAGCAGGCCCGCCGCCCAGTCGGCCAGCCGCTCCACCGCCGGCCGGTCCAGGTGCATGGCCTCGCGGATGGCCTCGATGCGGGCAGGGTCGGGCTGGTCCCCGGCGAGGGCGACGGCGGCGTCGCCCGGCAGCGCCTCGGTGAGCGCGAAGACCAGCAGCACGACGGTCACGGTCTGCGCGACGCCGAGGAGCAGCCGCCGGGCGACGAAGGAGCGCAGTCCGCTCACGCGAGCCACACCTTGTCGAAGCGGGCCCAGTCGATGGTGTTGGCGGGCGCCTTGGTCTCAACCCCCTTCACCGTGCGGGCCGTTCCGATGATCCAGTCCGCGAAGCCCCAGATCAGGAAGCCGCCCTCGGAGTACAGGCGGCGCTGCATGCGTGCGTAGACGGCGGCGCGTTCGGTCTTGTCGGGGGTGGACTGGGCCTGCTGGTAGAGGGCGTCGAAGTCCTTGTGCTGCCACTTGGTGGCGTTGGTGGTGGAGTCGGTGAGCAGGCGCTGGGAGATGTGTGCCTCGATGGGCATGGCGCCGGAGCGGTAGCAGCACAGGGTGCCGCCATCGAGGATGTCGCTCCAGTAGGAGTCCTTGCTGCCCATCTTGACGTCGATGGTGACGCCTGCCTTCTTCGCCTGGTCGCGGAAGATGCTGGCGGCTTCGGTGAATCCGGCGGCGACGGCCGAGGTGTCGAGGGTGACCCTGAGGTTCTCGGCGCCGGCCTGCTTGAGCAGGGCGCGGGCCTTGTCGAGGTCCTGCTCGCGCTGGGGCAGGCCGTCGGCGTAGTACTCGTAGCCCTTGCCGAACAGGTCGTTGCCGATCTCCCCGGCGCCGGACAGGGCGCCGTCGACGAGTTCCTTGCGGTCGGCGATGAGGAAGAACGCCTGGCGCACCCGCTTGTCGTCGAAGGGAGCCCGGTCGGTCTTCATGCAGAAACCCTGCATGGCGCTGCCCCGCAGCCGCACGATCTCGATCTGTCCCTTGCCCTCGTGGGCGCGGGCGGTGGTGGGGTTGAGTTCGTGCGCGTACTCGACCTGCCCGCCGATGAGGGCGTTGACGCGGGCGGACTCCTCGTTGGCGACGACGAACTCGATCTCGTCGAGATGAGGGGCGCCCTCCCAGTAGTCGTCGTTGCGGCGGAAGACCGCTGAGCGGCCCGGGGCGAACGACACGAACCGGAACGGTCCCGAACCGATCGGCTCCTTGTCGAACTCGGTGGCGTTCTCGGGCACGATGTATGCGCCGAACGCGGCCAGGACGTTGGGGAATTCGGCCGTCGGGCGCTTGAGGACGAACTCGATCGACCGCTCGCCGGTGGCGCGGCTGGCCTTGAGGTCGATCGGTTCCAGGGAGGCCTTGGCTCTGAACGCCTGCTTCGGGTCGGCGATGCGGCGGTAGCTGTAAAGGACGTCCTTCGCGGTGACCGGTCTGCCGTCGTGGAAGGTGGCCTCGCGCAGGGTGACCTGCCAGCGGTCCAGGGTCTTGTTGGACTCCCACCTGTCGGCGAGGCGGGGTTGGGCGGAGAGGTCGGGGCCGTAGTCGGCGAGCTTGTCGTAGAGGGCCTTGGCGCGGGCGACGTCGGCGAACAGGTTGGCCAGGTGCGGGTCGAGGGTCTCGCTGGCGCCGCCGCCCGCGAACGCGGCGCGCAGCCGGCCGCCCCGCTTCGGTGTGCCGTCGCCCTTGCTCTCGCCGTCTCCGGAGCCGGAGCCGGAGCCGCCGCATCCGGCGAGGGTGAGTGCGCCGAGCGAGGCGGCACCGGTGGCGGCGAGGAAGCCGCGTCGGCGCAGGCCCGGGAAGCCCCGGGACGAGCGCAAGGGGGCCGGGGTCTCCGCCGACGGCAGGTCCGGAGAGGGGAAAGAGCGGGCGGATTCGTCGTGCATGCGTGGTTCCTCAGGTGTGTGGATGCGCCATTGCGGCGCGGGGGTGGCAGTTCTGGGGCGTCAGGACGCGCGGACGTGCCCGGTCAGGTTTGGGGCGTCAGGAGTCGGGGGGCCCGGTCAGGAGGGTTGGGTCAGGCGGGCCACCACGTGCAGCCGGTCGGCGTCGGCGGCACGGCCGGGAAGGAGACCGTCGTGCCACGGCGGCTCGGTGCGCGGGCCGGGACCGTCGTGGAGCTCGAGGACCTCGAAGCCGTGCGCGGCCAAGAGGTGGCGCAGCTCCTGCGGGAACAGCAGCCGCCATGCGGAGCGTTGCTCGACGGGCTCCGACCCGTCGTCCGCGGTCCACACGCGCGTACGGCGCAGAAGTTGGGCCGTACGGTCAACGGCGAGGGTGGTGGTGGAGCGGTAGGCGATGCCCCGCCAGGCGAACTCGTCCGTCCTGGGTGTGTCGAGCAGGTCGGTGCGGCCCAGGAAGTAGGCACCGTTGCGCATCTCCGCGACGAGCAGTCCGCCCGGGGCCAGGGCCCGGCGGCAGGACGACAGGAAGGCGTCGAGCTCGTCGTTGGTGTGGCAGTACAGCAGGGCGCTGTCCAGGCACACGACGGCGTCGAACGCGTCCTGACCGAGGTCGAATCCGCGCAGGTCGGCGCGCACGTACTCGGGGCCGGGATGGTGCGCGCGGGCGTGCGCGAGCATCGCCTCGGAGAGGTCGGCGCCGGTGACCGTGCGGTCGGCGGAGTGCAGGTGTGCTGCGTCGCGTCCGGTGCCGCAGCCCATGTCCAGCACGCGCGAGCCTGCCCCGTGCCGTCGCAGGCAGTCCTCGGTCCAGCGTCCGGCGAGCCGGTCGGGGTCGGGGAAGCGGGCCTCGTACAGCTCGGGGTTGTCCGTGAGCAGGTTGTGCGTACGCGCGGTCGTCGTCGAGGTCATGTCGGTGTCCTTCCTCAGGCGGTCGCGGGTACGGGGGGCTTCGACGGTGTCGGCAGCGATCCCAGCCGACGCAGCCAGGCCACGCCCAGCGCGGACGCGAGCCCGAACAGCGCGCAGCACGCCCACGGCAGCCAGTCGGCGCCGCCGTGCCTCCCGGTGTCCATGGCCCAGCCGACGACGGTGTTGCCGACGGCTGCGGCGACGCCCGAGACGACGTAGAAGATCCCGAAGTAGGTGCCGGTCAGCTCGGGGCGGCCGAAGCCGGGGATCAGCTCCATGACGAACGGCTGGGCGACCATCACACCGAGGTAGAGCAGCAGGGCCCCCGCCAGCACGGGCAGGGCGCGCAGTGCCGCGTCCACCGTGCCGTCCGGCCCACCGGAGCCACCGGCCACCATGGCGGGTGGCAGGAACGCCAGCGCCATCAGGCCGAGGCCGATGGAGATCCAGCGTGCCCTGTTCCCCCGCTCCTTGAGGGCGCGGGTGATGCGCAGCTGCAAGGTGAGATTGGCGAGGGTGCCGACGACGAAGACGAGGCCGGCCGCGCCGTCCCAGCCGGTGGCCTGCCGTGCGCCGTCGGGCAGCAGCAGGTACAGCTGGTTCTCCAGGGTGAACATGCCGACCATGGCGAGCGCGAAGGCGAGGAAGGCGCGGTTGCCGAGGACCTCGCGCCAGTCCGCGAGCACCGTGCCCTTGCTCGGTTCGACCCGCCGGGCGGGCAGGACCAAGGCCTGCGCGACGGTGAGGACCGCGAAGATCGCGGCGGCGGTCAGGGCCGACGTGCGGAAGTCCACGAGCAGCAGTGCGCTGCCCAGCAGTGGCCCGATCAGCGCCCCGATGGTGGCGAACACGTTGAACAGGGCGAACGCCTCGGCCTTGCGCTCGTCGGCCTCCTGGGCGATGTAGGTGCGTACGGCGGGGTTGAACAGCGCCCCGGCGAAGCCGCTGAGCACGGAGGCGGCGAGCAGGACGGCCAGGTGGTCGCCGAACGCGAACAGCGCGAACCCAACCGTGCGCAGCGCACAGCCGGCGATGATCACACCGCGCGCGCCGAGCCGGTCGGAGGCCGAGCCGCCGATGATGAACAGGCCCTGCTGGCTGAGGTTGCGCACGCCGAGCACGACACCGACGACGGCGGCGGACATGCCCAGGTTCTCGGTGAGGTGGGTGGCGAGGTAGGGGATGAGGAGGTAGAAGCCGGTGTTCACGCCGAGCTGGTTGACCAGCAGCAGCTGGACCGCGAGCGGGAAGCGGCGCATCTCACGCCACGTCTGCACGGCTCACCTCCCGCAGCTCGACGCCCAGCCCGGGCAGGCCACTTGCCCGTACGTAGCCGTCCTCGCCGCCGATACCGGTCCACGGGTCGTGGGCGAGCAGCAGGTGTCCGTCGAGGTCGGCCCAGCGGGCCCGGTCGGCGAGGTGGACGGCGGGCGCGAGGCCGAGGCTGCTGGCGGTCAGGCAGCCCAGCATCAGGCCGGTGCCGCTGCCGTCGATCAACTCCGCGATGCGCAGGGCCGAGTGCACCCCGCCGCACTTGGCGAGCTTGACGTTGACGCCCTGGACGCGCCCGGCCAGCCGGCGCACGTCCTCCAGGTCCACGGCGTCCTCGTCGGCGATGACCGGCAGCGGCGAGCGTTCGGCCAACGCGCCCAGCGCCTCCGGATCGCCGGGGGCGAGGGGCTGTTCGACGGCCTCGACACCGAGGTCGGCGAACCGGGGCAGCAGGGCGTCGGCCTGGGCCGTGGTCCAGGCGCCGTTGGGGTCGAGGAGCAGCCGGGCTCGGGGCGCGGCGTCGCGGATGACGCGGACGCGCTCGACATCGTCCTTTGGATCGGGCGCCCCCGCCTTGACCTTGATCACCTCGAAGCCGCTCGCGGCGAGACGGCGGGCCTGCGCCGACGCGTGCGCGAGGGACGTGATGCCGATGGTGCGGGCGGTCGCGACGACTGGTGCTTCCACGGCACCGAGGAGCCGGTGGACGGGACGGCCCGCGCGCTTGCCGACGAGGTCGAGCAGCGCCGCCTCGACGGCGGCCGTCACGGCCGGGGGAGTGCCGTCACCGGGCAACTCACCCGCTCGCAGGGCCTCCAGGGCGCTCTCGGGATCGGAGAAGCGGGCGAGCTTCGTACCGGCCGCAGCGAGGAGCCCTTCCAGGGACTCGGCGTCCAGGCGGTAATAGACGCTGGTGACGGCCTCACCGTGCCCGGTGACGCCTTCGTGCTCGACGGTCAGCCACACGGCGTCGCGGGCCGACATGGTGGAGCGCGAGATGCGCAGCGGCTCGGTGAGGTCGAGGCGTACGGTGCGCCGGCTGGCCTTCACGGGTTCCTTTCCGAAGGGGGGACGGCCTTCAGCGGGTCGGCGACTCGCGTGCACCGCACCCAGCCGGTTGCCTCGGCCGCGTGCGGGTGCGGGATCTCGACGGGCCGGGTGGCCGCCGTGGCGGGGTCGAGGCCATGGGCGGCGGCGAAGTCGTCGTCGTACACGGTGCCGAGGTAGCGGTGCGGGCCGTCGGGGAAGACGGTGGCGACGACCGCCCCGGGGTGGACGCGGGCGGCCCAGGCGGCGACCCGGGCGGCGGCGCCGGTGCTCCAGCCGCCGCTGACGAAGGCGCCGCGCGCCAGTCGGCGGCAGCTGTCCACGGCCTCGGCGGGGCCGATCCAGTGGACCTCGTCGAAGGCGTCGTAGACGACGTTGCGTGGGTGGATGCTGCTGCCCAGGCCGCGCATCAGGCGGGGCCGGGCGGGCTGGCCGAAGATGGTGGAGCCGGTGGCGTCGACGCCGATCAGGCGCAGCGCGGGCCAGTGCCGCCGCAGCGGGCCGATGATGCCGGCGCTGTGGCCACCGGTGCCGACACTGCACACCAGGATGTCGAGATGGTCGAGCTGGACGGCGAGTTCGGCGGCCAGGGAGGCGTAGCCGGCGGTGTTGTCGGGGTTGTTGTACTGGTCCGGCCAGTAGGCGCCGGGCAGCAGGGCGAGCAGTTCCCGCAGCCGGGCCAGCCGTGCGGCCTGCCAGCCCCCCTGCGGCGCCGGGCGGTCCACGAGTTCCAGGCGGGCGCCGTGGGCGCGCAGCAACTGCCGCATGGACGGCTCCAGTTCACTGTCGCCGACCAGCACGATGGGATGCCCCAGGGCCTGGCCCGCGAAGGCGAGCCCGATGCCGAGCGTGCCGGAGGTGGACTCCACCACCGGGGCACCGGGCCGCAGCTCGCCGCGCTCACGGGCGCCCATCAGCATGGACACCGCGGCCCGGGCCTTCATGCCGCCCGCGGCGAGTCCTTCGAGTTTTGCCCAGAAACCGGGGTGCGGTTCCGGCAGGCCGGCGGTGATGCGCGCGACGGGCGTACGGCCGAGCAGGGTGAGCAGTTCCGGGCGGGCGACGGAGGGTGGGGCGGCTGCGGTGGTCGGGGTCACCGGGGACCTCCCGTATCGCCGGCGCGGTAGCGGTGGACGGTGCCAGGACCGCCGTCCAGCCAGAAGAAGGGGTACGGCTCCGCACACACCGCGCTCACCCCGTGGCCCAGGAAGCGGGGCAGCACGGCGCTGCCGGTCTGGGCGAACATCACCAGCTGCTTGCCCTCGCGCAGCGCGTGCTCCCGCAGCGGCTCGAACGTCCCGTTGCCCAGCGTCATCCCGGACACCAGCAGCGCGTCACACCGGTCGGCCTGGGCCGGCGCATCGGTGACGACCGTCTCGTCCCATTCGGTGAGCCCGCCCTTGAGGTCGCAGGGAACGTAGGCCAGTTGCCGTGACCGCAGCGCCTCCAGCAGGGAATTGACCACTCCGACCACGAGCACCGTCGCTCCCGGCGGCAGATCGAGCAGCTCGACCACCGCCCGCGCCCGGGCCCGGGACTTCTCCAGCGACGTCCCGGCCGGCAGCGGTACGGGCCGGGCGCCGTTGTCCTCGGTGTGCGGGGTGACGTGCATCAGGTAGGCGTCGAGGGCGGCCACGCGCACGGGCGCCAGCGGATGCTCCAGCAGCCGGGCGGCGTTCGCGCCGACGCAGTCCTCGACCGCACGGTCGGGCAGCGCGCCGGGTTCGACCGCGCAACTGCCGACGGCTTCCGCCAGGCGCAGGCTGAGCACCTCGTTGCGGTAGCCGCTGCCGCGTCCGTCGTGCCGTACGGCCTGCCGCGTGGTGAAGGCCACCGCGATCCGCAGGGCGGCCGGATCAGGGCCGAGCTCGCCGGCGAGGACCTGCGCGACGAGTGCCTCGTGCGGCGTCACGCGAGTGGACGCCGGGGTGGCGGAGGTCATCGGATCACCAGCCCGGACCGCAGCTCGCCGAGCAGCGCCTCGACCCGGTCGCGGGCGCCCGGCCCCTCGGCATCGCCCACCATGACGTGCCCGAGGTACTCGTTGTTGCTGCCCGCGGCCTTCACCTGTTTCCCGGGCTCGGCGAGCTGCACCTCCAGGACGCCGGGCCGGTCCCGCAGTCCGCTGCCGTCCAGGGCTTCGAGCACGCCCGCGGTCTGCGGCACGAGGAAGCCGATGGCGGCGCTGCGCAGCCCGGTGTCCGTGCGCCGAAGGTCGGGGGAGAGGCCCAGGGAGACGTCCACGAAGGCGGCGGCGAGGTCGATGCCGGTGACGTGGCGGACCAGCTCGGTGATGCGGTTCCCGGCGGGGCGGGGGTTGACCTCGATCACGCGCGGCCCGGCGGAGGTGAGCTTGATCTCGGTGTGCGCCACGACGCCGTCGGTCAGGCCGAGCGCCTTGAGCGCACCGAGTGCGGTGTGTTCGGCGGTCTCGGATTCCGCGGCCGACAGGGCGGCGGGGAACATGTGGCCGGTCTCGATGAACGCGGGCGCCCCGCCGATGCTCTTGTCGGTCACGCCCACCACGTGGACCGCGCCCGCGTGAGAGACGGTCTCGACGCTCACCTCCGGGCCGTCCAGGAGTTCTTCGAGCAGCACCACGGGTGCCCGCCGCTGCCCGCGCGCGTTGACCGGGAAGTCGGCCAGCGCCCTGACGGCGGCGGCGAGTTGCTCCTCGTCGTCCACCCGCCGTACGTACATGCCCGCGCACAGGTCGACGGGTTTGACCACCAGCGGGTAGCCGATCTCCCGTGCCGCCCGCGCGATGTCGGCCCACTCCTCGTGCACGGCGAAGCGCGGCCCGGGCACTCCGGCGTCGGCCAGGACACGGCGGGCGGCGTCCTTGCGGCAGGCGTTCTCCACCGCCTCGGGGCTCGACGCGGGCAGACCGAGCCGCCCGGCTATCCGCGCCACCGTCGACAGGTAGTAGTCGCAGGACGTGATCACGCCGTCGAACCCGAACACCGCGTGCAGCCGCTCGACTTCGGGCAGCAGGGCCTCTGTGTCGTTGGTGTCGGCTGTGATCACGTTGCGCGCCCCGAGCAGCGGGTGCGCCGCTCCCTCGGGCGCCGATCGCAGGTAATGGTGCAGATCGCGGGTGAGGAACGTGAACTCGTGCCCGCTCTCCCGTATCGCCCGCGGCAACAGCCTGCTCATCGATCCGACCCAGCTCTCGACCACCAACAGATGCGCCACAACTCCCCTTTTCGCGCGGTGCGGTTCAGACCTCAGGACAGCCCGATGAAGCCTCCGTGAGGAGACGGGCCGGCTGCGCCGTGGACACGTTATCGGTAATCATTTTCATTGTCAGTATCTCGGTGGATCCCCCTGAAGACGCTCTGTGACACCAGGCATGCGGACACCAGGCATGCGGACACCAGGCATGCGGACACCAGGCATGCGGCCGTCCCGCCCCGCACTCGCCGCCGTGCAGGTCGTCGTCCACCGGCCGCTGCGACAAGTCACCCTCAGGCTGATCGAGAGGAGAGATAGGGGGTACACGGCTGCGCATGGCACCGAAGAACGATCACTCGAAGTTCCTGCGGGCGGTACGGCAGATGCGCCGCATCCGAGCCTTCTACGCGCTGGGCGCTCTTCTCTGGGCGGCGACGGCCGCCTGGGGAGGCTGGCAGAACCCCGGCAGTCGGCAGATGTGGGTGCCCGTACTCCTGTTGGTGGTCTTCGCCGCTCTGCTGACCGCGACGACCCTGTGGCTGCGGCAGCACCGGTCCGAGGACGCCGACCGGCCCACCCACCACGCGGCTCCACGGAGGACGGCTGTCCGTCGCCACGCGAGCGCCTGACACGCGGACCTGCGAGAGCCCGGGGGTCTGAGGAATCGCGGCGCTCGGCCGGAGGACATCTCCTTGGCAGCCACTTGAGGCCCCCATCCGGGGCCGACCGCCGTGGACGTTCTCCGAGAGCACCTCCCGAGGCCCCCTCTCGCGCCCCTCACCCCCACCACGCGCATCGTGCGGTGCGGGAGTGGTGACGGCCCCAACACCCGTGGGGTCGACGCCCGCTGAGGAACCGTGCCGGGGGTACTCGCTCGCCATGACTGTCTACGGAGTACACGCCTCGCACGAGCAGATCCCACCCGCGGATCTGCTCGACGCCGTGGTACGCGCGGAGCAGGCGGGCTTCACCGCCGCCATGTGCTCGGACCACTTCTCGCCGTGGAGCGTGCGTCAGGGGGAGTCCGGCTTCGCCTGGTCATGGCTCGGAGCCGCCCTCCAGGCCACCGACCAGGTGCCGTTCGGTGTCGTGAACGCGCCCGGCCAGCGCTACCACCCCGCCGTCATCGCCCAGGCGATCGCCACCCTCGCGGCCATGAACCCGGGCCGGTTCTGGACCGCGCTCGGCACCGGAGAGGCCTCCAACGAACACATCACCGGCGCGGGTTGGCCCCGCAAGGACACCCGGTCCGCGCGCCTGCGGGAATGCGTCGACGTCATCCGGGCGCTGCTGCGGGGCGAGGAGGTCAGCCACGACGGGCTGGTGACCGTGGACCGGGCCCGGCTGTGGACGCTGCCGCCCGAGGAACCGCCGCTGCTGGGAGCCGCGTGCAGCACCGCCACCGCGGCCTGGTGCGCCGAGTGGGCGGACGGGCTGATCACGGTCAACGCCCCGCGCGAACGCCTGCGCGAGATCATCGGCGCCTACCGTGACGCGGGCGGACGTGGACCGCTCCACCTCCAGGTGCACCTGAGCTGGGCGCCCGACGAGGCCGAGGCGCTCGCCCTCGCGCACGACCAGTGGCGGACCAACGTGCACGCCCCGCCGGCCAGTTGGGACCTCGACTCCGCGGAACTGTTCGACGTCGTCAGCGAGCACGTCACCCCCGAGCAGGTGGCGCAAACGGTCAACGTCTCCTCCGACCTCGGTCGGCACGCCGCCCAGCTCCAGGAGTACGCCGACCTGGGGTTCGACGCGGTGATGCTGCACCACGTGGGCCGGGAACAGGCCGCGTTCATCGACACGTTCGGCGCCGAGGTACTGCCGCGACTCGACGTGACCCGCCCGATCCCCGCCACGGCCAAGGAGTACCGATGCGTCTGACCCGCACGTCCGACCTGTGGTGGAAGAACGCGGTGGTGTACTGCCTGGACGTCGAGACGTACCAGGACGGCAACGGCGACGGCATCGGGGACTTCGCGGGGCTCACCCAGCGCATCGACCACCTGGTGCGCCTCGGCGTGACCTGCGTGTGGCTGATGCCCTTCTACCCCACGCGGGAGCGCGACGACGGCTACGACATCACGGACTTCTACGGCGTGGACCCGCGCCTGGGCACCCTCGGTGACTTCACCGAGTTCGTCCGCACCGCGCGCGACCGCGGCATCCGCGTGATCGCCGATCTCGTCGTCAACCACACCTCCGAGGACCACCCCTGGTTCAAGGACGCCCGCTCCAGCCGCGAGTCCGCCCACCGCGACTGGTACGTCTGGAAGGACGAGCCCCCCAAGGACGGCCCCCAGGGCGTGGTCTTCCCCGACGCGGAGGACAGCCTGTGGGAGTACGACGAGGGCAGCGGCCAGTACTACCTGCACCGCTTCTACAAGCAGCAGCCCGACCTCAACGTCGCCCACCCCGAGGTCCGTGACGAGATAGCCCGCATCATGGGCTTCTGGACCCAGCTCGGGCTGTCCGGCTTCCGGGTCGACGCCGTGCCCTTCCTGCTGGAGACCGACGGACAGAGCGACGCGGGGGAACTGCCCGACCCGCACGAGTACCTCGCCGACCTGCGTGCCTTCCTCGGCCGCCGCAACGGTGAGGCGGTCCTGCTCGGCGAGGTCAACCTGCCCTACGACGGCACCACCCGCTTCTTCGGCGACCCCTCCTCGGACCGCGGTGACGAACTCACCATGTGCTTCGACTTCGTCGGGATGCAGCAGATGTACCTGTCGATGGCACGCCACGACGCCAGGCCGCTGGCCGCCGCACTGCGCGACCGCCCCGCGGCGCCGCGCGACGCCCAGTGGGCCGTGTTCGTGCGCAACCACGACGAACTCACCCTGGACAAACTGAGCGACGACGAACGGGCCGAGGTGTTCGCGTCCTTCGGCCCGGAGAAGGACATGCAGTTGTACGACCGAGGGCTGCGGCGCAGGCTCCCGCCCATGGTCGACGGCGACCGACGCCGCGTCGAACTGGCCTACAGCCTGCTGTTCACCCTGCCGGGCACGCCCGTGCTCTTCTACGGCGAGGAACTCGGCATGGGCGAGAACCTGGCCGCGGAGGGACGCCAGGCCGTACGCACCCCGATGCAGTGGACCCCGGAGAAGGCCGCCGGGTTCTCCACCGCCGAGCTGGACGCCTTCCCCAACCCGCTGGTGGAGGGCGCGTTCGGTCCCCAGAAGATCAACGTGTACGAGCAGAGCCGCGACCCTGCTTCCCTGCTGAGCCGCATGCGTCTGTTCATCGAACGCTACCGGGAGGCCCCCGAACTGGCCTGGGGTGACTACCGTTTGCTCCCGACGGGGCAGGACGCCGTGCTCGCGCACGTCTGCCGCGCGGGTGACGGCACCGTGCTGGCCGTACACAACTTCGCGGACCAGCCTCACACCGTACGGCTGGAACTGGCCGAGGCCGGATCCTGCGGACGGCTGACGGACCTGCTCGACGAGGGACACACCGGTCTGAAGGCAGGCGAGGACGGCATGTTCCACGTCGACCTGCCCCCGTACGGCTATCGGTGGCTCCGCGTCGGCACCCCGGCGGACGACCCCGAAAGCATCGCGTCCGCCTGACAGGCCCATGAGTGGGGCCCCGAGCCATCGCCGGGGCCCCAGTGTGCCGCGTCCGGGGCCAGCTCTACTGCTGGCCCTGCCAACCCCCTTGCAGTGTCACGGTGTACGGGGAACCAAGCTCCGCCGGGCACCTCCGCCTGCCCCGGTGACGGCCCCGTACCGACGGTTCGGGACGTCGGGTGTCAGCCGATACACGTGTCCAGCCGCTCTCCCACTCCGGGCGGCGCCTCGGGTCGGTGCCCTCCCGGTGTCTCCAGGCGACACCCGGCTCGGCTGTGGAGGGAGCGCAGTGGAGACCGGGTGTCGCCGGGGTCCGGCCTCCACGCTCAGAAGGCATTTCTCTTCTTCAGGATTCCGGCCTCAGCCGCTTCGGCTGGTCGTTCGCGGTCACCGCGCTCGGTCTCGTGGTGCCGCCCCCGTGCCGGCTCGGAGAGGTTGTCACCGACCACGTTCTCCGTTGAGCTGCATCCCCCCGGCAGGCCGGGCCGACCCGCACCCCTCTCCAGGGTCACCGCGACCTGCTCCCCTCATCCACGCCGCCAGACGGCAACCCTTTGCCTCGGAGCCCGGGACCAGGCCCGAGGCGGCCCCTGAATCAGAAGGGATTCGCGGGCCGCCAGGCCCCCGGGCAGGCCATTCGGCCCCCGGTCGGGGTAGCCCTCGGCTGCGCCAGGCGCGCTCTGGCGGAGTCCTCTCCGGTCCGGGGGCCGTTCCGAGGACGCCGCTGCGACCCTGACCGATCCCGCGCGCAGCCCTCAGCGGGAAATACTTGGCTAGCCACATGTTTCCTGTTACGTTGATTATGTGTCCAGCCACCTAAATGGGTGGTGGGGCGAGAGGAGTCGTCATGAAAGCCATCCTGTTCGACCGCTTCGGCGGCACGGACGTGCTGTACGAGGCGGAGATCGAGACCCCGCAGCCCGCCCCCGGGCAGATCCGCGTCCGCGTCAAGGCCGCCGGGCTGAACGCGCTGGACGGCAAGATCCGCTCCGGAGCGATGCAGGCGGCGTTCCCCACGCCGCTCCCCGCCGTCCCGGGTGCCGAACTCGCCGGCGTGGTGGACGCGCTGGGTGAGGGCGTGCAGGACGTACAGGTGGGCGACGAGGTGCTGGGCTGGTCGGACACCGGCTCGTACGCCCAGTACGCACTGGCCACCACCGTTGCCCCCAAGCCCGCCGCCCTCGACTGGCAGCACGCGGTCGCGCTGCCGGTGGCGGGCGAGACGGCCGAGCGGGTCCTGGACCTGCTGGGCGTCGCCGCCGGGGAGACCGTGCTGATGCACGGCGCGGCCGGAGCGGTCGGCACCCTGGCGGTCCAGCTCGCCACGGCCCGCGGAGCGCGCGTCATCGCCACCGCCGGCCCCGGGAACCAGGGCTACCTCACCTCACTCGGCGCCACCGCGACCCTCTACGGCGAGGGCCTGATCGAGCGGGTCCGGGAGCTCGCCCCCGACGGCGTGGACGCGGTGTTCGATCTGGCCGGGAAGGGCGCACTGGAGGACTCCATCGCCCTGCGCGGCGGCACCGAACGCATTGTCACCATCGCCGACTTCCGCGCGCACCAGCTCGGCATCACCTTCTCCAGCGGTGGCCGGGAACACTCGGCCGCCCGCCTGGACGCGCTGGCGCAGGACGCCGCGTCCGGCAAGGTCGTCACCACCGTCACCCCCTACCCGCTCACCCAGGCCGCCACGGCCCAGCAGGTCAGCGACGCCGGGCACGGCCGGGGCAAGCTCGTCCTCACCCTCGACTGATCCCGCCCGCCCTTCCTCTTGTTCTTCCTTGTTCTGCTCATCACCTGGCCGTCACCGTACCGAAGGACCCCTCATGCTGAACGCCCTGTGGACATCGACCACCGTCGGTGACCTCGCCCTCCCGCACCGCCTGGTCATGGCCCCCATGACCCGTGACCGCTCCACCCCCGAAGGCGTACCGACCGAGCTGAACGCCGAGTACTACGCCCAGCGGGCCTCGCACGCGCTGATCATCACCGAGGGAACGCAGCCGAACGCCGACGGCCAGGGCTACCTCCTCACCCCCGGCATCCACAATGACGAGCAGATCGCCGGGTGGCGCAAGGTCACGGACGCCGTGCACGCGGCCGACGGCCGGATCGTCATCCAGCTGATGCACACCGGACGTATCTCCCACCCCGACAACACGCCGCACGGCCGCCAGCCGGTCGCCCCCTCGGCCATCCGGCCGCAGGGCACGATGTTCACCGCGTCCGGGCCCCAGGAGATGCCGACCCCCCGGGCCCTGTCGACGCAGGAGGTCGCGACGACCGTCGAGGACTTCCGCCGCGCCGCAGCGGCCGCTGTCGCGGCAGGCGCCGACGGCGTGGAGATCCACGGCGCCAACGGCTACCTCGTGCACCAGTTCCTCGCCGACAACGCCAACCAGCGCACCGACCAGTACGGCGGCTCCATCGACAACCGCATCCGCTTCGCCGTGGAGGTGGCCGCCGCCGTGGCCGAGGAGATCGGCGCCCACCGCACCGGTCTGCGCATTTCCCCCGGGAACCCCTACAACGACATCACCGAGTCCGACACCGCCGAGCTGTATCCGGCGCTCCTGCGCGCCCTGAGCCCGCTCGGCCTCGCCTACCTGCACATCCTCCACGCGGGTGACGAGGAGCTGCTGGCCACCCTGCGCGCGCTGTGGCCGACCACGCTGATCCTCAACCGGGCCGGCGCCGACCTGCCCACCCGTGCGAAGGACATCGACCACGGCACGGCCGACCTCGTCTCTGTCGGTGCTCTCGCGCTCGCCAACCCGGACCTGGTGGAGCGGCTACGCTCGGACGCGCCGCTGAACACCCCCGACCCGGCGACCTTCTACGGCGGCGGAGTGGCCGGCTACACCGACTACCCCACCCACACCGTCTGAGGAACCGCACCATGCCCGCCTCCACCCACCGCACCCCCTCCACGGCCAGCGACGGGCCGATGAGTTACGCGATCTTCCAGCTCGCCCGCGCTCACCGCGCCCGCGCCGCCGCCATGCTGCGCGAGATGGACCTGCATCCCGGACAGGAACTGCTGCTGATGCAACTCCTGGACCGGGACGGCCAGACGCAGTCCGAACTGCTCGAAAGCGTCGGCCTGGACCACTCCACCGTCTCCAAGTCCCTGCGCCGCATGCAGGACGCCGGCCTGCTCGTGCGCGAGCCGGCCGCACACGACCGGCGCGTCATGGTCGTCCACCTCACCGACAAGGGCCGAGCCATGCGCGAGCCCATCGCGGCCATGTGGCAGGCACTGGAGGAGACGTCCGCGCGAAACCTGTCGGCGCAGCAGGCAGAGTCCTTCGTCCGCACCGCCTACACCATCGCCGACGCGATCAACGGCAGCGCTCTTCCGCGGGAGGATTCCGAGTAACTCTCGGGCCGCACCTGAGACGACCGTCCGCCCCTTCTCCTCGACGACACCGCAGTCGGGGAAAGGGGGGGCGGAGGGCAGGTCAGGACGGAATGATCCGCCATTGCTGCCGTGCTTGTGACGCATACGGCTGCTGTTCGATGTTGGCTCCGTCGGCCGTGCTGCCCTCGTCGACGCCGAGGGACAGCCCGCTGTAGCGGTTGATGAGGAAGTAGTGACCGTCACCGGTGGGCGTGACGGCCCAGTGCTGCTCGGGGGCGCGGGCGTCTGCCCAGATGACGACGTTGCCGCCGTCCTCGCGGGAAAGACCCGCGACCTCCAGAAGCTTGCCGCTGCCCACAGGCTGTCGGCGAGATCCTGTCGGGCACGTCGGGCACGTCAGTTTGGCGGGCAACGGACTGGCGCCGTTGCCCGCCGAACTGTCTTCACCGGTTCAGTTGTAGGGGATCACCACCACGGACTTGTCCGTGCCCGTCTGGAGTTTGGAGGTGCCGCTGCCGATGGCGCTCCAGACTTCGAGTCGGACGGTGCCGCCCTGAAGGGTGCCCAGGGTGCCCGTGGACGCCTTGAGGCCGCGCGTCTGCGTGTACTCCTCCCACCCGGCGACCGGGTCGGTGGCGAAGTAGTTGTACGTCTCGGTCCGGTCGAAGGTCCCGTCCCCGGTGAAGTCGTAGCTGACGCGCACCTGTTGGCCGAGACCGACCGTGGTGCCGGCGTCCACCTGGAGCCGGAACGTGGTGCCGGCCCCCGGGGTGAGCGTGCCGTTGACTCCTCGGACCTCGTAGACGAGGGGCTGGTACGGGGTGCCGTCGTGGTTGGTGCCTCCGGCGGAGGCGATCGTGTCGCTGCCCGGGGTGCCGCCGGTCGCCGTGGTCAGGACACCGCCACCGCGCAACTGGAAGGTGTTCCCGGTCGGCGGATCGGGGTCGGGGTCCGGTGACCCGGAACCTGTGCCGGTCGCGGTGGACCGAGCGGGTACGGACAGGGTTTTGCCGTCCGAGAAGGTGACGGTCCGGGTCGATGAACCGTGGTTGTGGGCGACGTAGGTGCGGGTCGTGCCCTTGGCCAGGACGGCGGAGGTGGGGATGTCCCCTGTCACGGTGGTGTCGGGCGCGCCCAGCGCGTCGAGGGTGGTGATCCAGTGGTAGGTGTGCGCCTTGGACTCTCCCTGCTCCGGTGTGTAGGCCGCGTTGCCCGCGTCCCACTTGGCCTTGGCCGCGGTGGGGTCGGCCAAGGCCTGGAACTCCCAGAGGATGTCGCGCCATTCGACGGCCGGGCCCCCGTTCTCCCGCTCCATCTCCGTGATGTTGCGCCGCACGGCGGCCTTCTCACCGCCGAGATGGAGCGATCCGCCGGTGACGGGCAGGACGTTGATGCCGTGGATCTCCTCGGGGTTGGCGGTCCACCAGGTGGCGTAGGCGGCGCCGCTGCCCCAGACCATGCCCGCCGTGTCGTGCCCGAACGAGGAGGGGAAGACCTGCTCGTCGGCGTCGAACCAGTACTGGGCTATCGATTCCGATTCGGTGGTCAGCAAGTAGGTGCCGAGGTCCCGCAGCGAGGTGTCGCCGGTGGCGGAGCCCCACAGGACGAGGGCTGCGCTGAGGTTGGTGGACTCGGAGGAGGATTCCTGGTTGTTGCCGGCGGCGAAGCCTTGATGGCCGGATGCCCAGCTGTGGCCCGCGTACACGTCGAAGCCCCGCAGGAAGGGGAAGGAGCTGTCGGTGCGACTGGGGTTGGCGGTGTCCCGCACGAGGGCCTTGACCATGCCGCCCCATGCGGAGTCGGCGGCCCATCCCTGGTCGTACTGGGCGACGATCGCCGCCGCGTAGATGTAGTAACCGTAGTGGAAGTGGTGGTCGTTGAGCTCGGTGTCGCTGCCGTAGGAGGCGGGATAGCCGGTGAGGGTCTTCCAGTCCTTGTCGTAGCTGAACTCGTTCGCGCCGCCCGCCGTGAACCAGTCCTGGAGTTTGCCCTTGATCAGGCCGAGAAGCTTGTCCCGGATGCCGTTCTCACCGATCTGCTCGGCCACTGGGACGAGTTGGGCGAGGCGTCCGAGGGCTTTGCCGGTCCAGTAGGTGTCGGTTGCGCCGGAGAAGGGGTCGGTGGCGTTCGCGACCTCGTTCAGGTAGCCGCGCAGCCGGGCGGCGTCCACAGCGTCCGACTTCGGCAGTGCGGGCAGCACCGCCGCGGCCTTCTGGGTGGTGGTGAACGTGGTTGACTCGCGGACCTTCATGGTGCCGCGCGGTGAGACGTAGGTGTAGGAGGTGAGGGCGTCGCTGGTGTTGAGCCATTGATGGCGGTAGAGCGCCTGGAGTGTGCCGCGCTCGGTGCCTTCCTTCGCCTCCGTGGTGAGGGTGTACGTGGCCTTCGCGGTGCCGCCGGTGTAGCTCCAGGTCACCTTGGAGTCGGTGACGAAGCTGTAGGCGTACTTCTTGAAGGTCGCCAGCGCGTCGGTGTTCGGCAGGACGGCGACGGAGAAGTAGTCCTTGGAACCGAGGCCGGTGCTGATGGTGGAGCCGGCCACGTTCCAGTCGCTGCCGGTCGGTGCGAAGAGGGCGTAGTGGTGTCCGCCGACGGTGATGCCGAGGACGTTGGTCTGGTCGGCGAAGACGGTGGGGGCGGCGGCGGTGGTGATCTGGGCGTTGCCGCCGGAGCCCCGGGCGTATACGAACGGGGAGCCGTGGCCGATGGTGGTGCGCAGGGTGCGGGCACCGTCGGACCACAGGGGAGTGACCGTCCAGTCGGACCAGTCGTCGGCCTTGGTGTCGGGGGAGTTGAGGCCGGTCAGCCCGATGGTGAGGTCGCGCTTGTGGGCGTACTCGTACTGTCGCCCGTCACCGACGATCGCGGGCGAGGTCGGGTAGCCGATGTCGAGCCCGGCGGCCGTGGCCTGGTAGGTGAGGGGGTGCCCGTACATGGGGGTCGACCAGGGATTGTCGCCGTAGCGCTGGAAGGCGAGGGAGGACCACCAGTCGTTGGTGGGTACCGGCCGGTTGCGTGCGGCGGTGGTCAGCTTGGGGATGACGGGTGTTCCTGTGTTGGTGGTCGGTCCCGACGTGCCGGAGGGGCGGGTGTCGGAGTAGCTGCCGGAACCTACGGGAACGGTGGCCGCGGCCGCCGGTGCGGCGGCCGGGACGAGGCCTACGGCGGCGAGGGCTGAGGCCAGTAGCAGGATGACTGCCGGTCTGCGTGGGGATGGCATGCGGCACCTCAAGTCTTCACAGAAGAGGAGTCTGAGAGCGCTCTCAGATGGCCGGAACGTAAAGCCTCTGTAATGCACGTGTCAATGCACTGAACGCGTCCGGTAGTTGACGAGTGATGAAGCCCGTTGTGCCTTCGCCCCTTGACGGCTGTGCCTACGCGCCTTGACGGCGCAGGCCGGTGAGGGTGGCGACCGGCAGTGAGTGAAGCGCGTTGGATCTGCTCGGCACCCGCATACTCGACGGCGACATCCACGTACTCATCCACCGGCCCACCGCATGCCTGGGACGCCCGCAGCAGGTGCCCTGTCCCGACGTGCGCCGTGGACGTACGGCGTAGTTCCGTCTCATCGGCGCGGCGGAGGCAGACCAAGCGCTCTCGTCGGGAACAGTCGGTCCAATCGGCAGGTTGCATCCACCGAGGGCCCGGCGCCGCAGGGCGGGAAACACGGAGACCGCGAGGTCGTCCGCCCCGCTCGGGTCCGGTCCCAGGACCGCGGTATGCCCGCTGTACGGCTTGGATCAAGACGCGTTTTCGCAGGAGGATTCTTCATGACCGATCGGCCCCTGACGCTCATGGCAGTACACGCCCACCCCGACGACGAGGCCACCGGGACCGGTGGCGTCCTCGCGCGATACGCGGCGGAGGGCATCCGCACGGTGCTGGTGACGTGTACCGACGGCCGCTGCGGGGACGGACCGGGAGGCGTCAAGCCGGGCGATCCCGGGCATGATCCGGCGGCGGTCGCCGTGATGCGACGGCGGGAACTCGAGGCGAGCTGTGACGTGCTGAAGGTCAGCGATCTGGAGATGCTGGACTACGCGGACTCCGGAATGATGGGTTGGCCGACCAACGACGCTCCCGGCTCCTTCTGGCGGACCCCTGTGGAGGAAGGCGCTGCCCGCCTAGCGGAACTCATGCGGCATTACCGGCCCGATGTGGTCGTCACCTATGACGAGAACGGTTTCTACGGCCACCCCGATCACATCCAGGCGCACCGCATCACCATGGCGGCGCTGGAGATGACGGCGCCGGCACCGAAGGTGTACTGGACGACGGCGCCGCGTTCGATGATGCAGCGGTTCGGCGAGCTCATGCGCGAGTTCGATGAGGACATGCCGGAGCCGGATCCCGCCGAGGCCGCCGCGTTGGCCGAGATCGGCCTCCCCGACGACGAGATCACGACGTGGGTGGATGCGACCGGGTTCAGCGATCAGAAGTTCGACGCGTTGGCCGCGCACGCCAGCCAGGGCGAGAACATCTTCTTCCTCAGGATGGGCAAGGAGCGGTTCGGCGAGTTGATGGGCATGGAGACCTTCGTCCGCGTCCAGGACGCCACCGGCGCGGCCGTACCCGAGAACGATCTCTTCGCCGGGCTGCGCTGACCGCCCGTCCGGTCGCCCTGGGAGGGGCGTCGGCCGCCGATGCGCGTGCTGCTGGGCACAGGCGCCCCCTTCCGGATCGAGAGCGGGACGCGTGGACGGGACCGACGGCCGGCTCGACCCGGACCTGGGATCGGTAGGAGTCCATGCGGCGAGAGCCACGCCGCATGGACCTGCAGAAGGTGCTCGGGCTGTGGTGGACGGTGCCCGCGGGGGCTGGCGTTGGTGGGTTACGCGTGTTCGCCGGCCGGGCTGACCCGGCTCCAGCGGGCGGTGTGGGTGACGGCTCGGGTCGTGGAGGCGCATCCGCCGGGACACGGCGAGTCGGGGGAGCACGGGATACCGGTGACGATCGTGTCCATCTCATGCTGGACAGCGAGGGGCGGGCCTCCGGATCTCCCCGGCCCACGACCCGGCCGTGCCGACGCCCTACGCGTTTTCGCGGGGCGATGTCATGCGGGCGTGCCGAGCGGCGGGTGGTCGAGTACGCGGGGCTTGTACTCGACCAGCTGGATGCGGCCGTCGAAGGTGCGGTGTTCGATCATCTCGAGGGCGACGTCCGGATAGCCGTCGTAGATGCGTTCCTCTCCCGTGGCCCCGGTGATCACCGGGAACATCACGACCCGGAAGCGGTCGACGAGTCCGGCTCGTAGCAGCGACCGGCACAGGCTGAGGCTGCCGATCGTGCTCAGGAGCCCGGAGCCGCTCGCCTTCATGGCGCGGACCGTCTCGACGGCGTCGTCGCGGACGAGTGTGCAGTTGGCCCATGTCAGTGGATCGTCGAGCGAGGAGGAGAACACCACCTTGGACGCCTGCGTGAGCTCGTCCACGGACGCCTCTTCCTCGGGCCTGAACTCGTCTTGGCCACCGGGGACCTCGCCTGCGGCGAAGCCCGACATCAGGCGGTAGGTGTTCGCTCCCATCAGGTAGGTGGCCTTGGGCTGCTCGCCGAGCCAGGCGAGGTACTCCGGGCCCTCCAGGCCCCAGAAGCCGGGCCATCCCTCTCCTGAGGCGTGGCCGTCGAGGGAGGTGATGAAGTCGACGAGAAGCTCCGACATGGCGGTGCCCTTTCCTAGGTGTCATCAGCTTGGACCGGCCGGGAGCCGCGAACTCATCGGCCGCGCCGTGGAGCAAGGAGGAAACCCGCGACGCTGCGGCCGGCAGCACCGTGCGAATGGCCAGGCCGCGAGTCTGGCCACGCGCTCGGGCGAGGGGGCGGGGGAACGGGGTACACACGGGGCCTGGGATTGATCTCGTGGGGCAGGAGGTCGCAGTGACGCTTTCGGACGTGGTCTACGTGTGTCTGGGCCTGGGAGCCCTGGGTGCGGCCGTGCTGCCCCGTGTGGTCTCCAAGCGGCCGCTGTCCCTGCCCATGGTGTTCCTCGCCGCGGGAGTTCTCGTCGGGCTGCTGCCGGTGGGCGTGCCGGTCGTGGACCCCGTACGTGATCGGCTGTGGGTCGAGCACACCACCGAGGTGTGTGTGATCGTGTCGCTGATGGGCGCAGGACTCGCCATCGACCGGCCCTTCGCTTGGCGCCGCTGGTCCGGTACGTGGCGGTTGCTGGGCATCACGATGCCGCTGACCGTGGCGGCCGTCGCCCTGCTGGCCTGGGGGCTGCTGGACTGGCCGCCCGCCGCCGCACTGCTGCTGGGCGCCGTGCTCGCGCCCACGGATCCCGTGCTGGCCGGTGAGGTGCGCGTGGGCGAGCCGCTGGGTTCCGAGCGGGACGAGGACGAGGTGCGGTTCTCCCTGACCAGTGAGGCCGGGCTGAACGACGGGCTCGCCTTCCCGTTCGTCTACGCGGCGATCGCCCTCGCCGCGGCTGCCGGGACGGGGTGGTCGACGGACTGGATCGGTTCGTGGGCGCTGACCGACCTGCTGGTCAAGTGCGCTGTCGGGCTGGCCGTCGGGGGCGGCGTCGGGCGGCTGCTGGGGTGGATGTTCTTCCGGGTGCGTGCGTCGGAGCTACGGCTGTCCGAGCACATGGAGGGCTTCGTGGCCCTGGGAGCCACCTTCGTGTCCTACGGCGTCGCCGAGGTGCTCCACGGCTACGGCTTCCTGTCCGTGTTCGTGACCGCCTGTGCCATCCGGGCCGCCGAACGCAGCCACGGCTATCACAAGGTGCTGCACGAGTTCACCGAGCAGATCGAACGGCTGCTCACGGCCGTGCTGCTGTTCCTGCTCGGCCGTTACTTCGTGGAGGGCGTCCTGCCGGCCCTGACGTGGGCCGGCGTGGTTGTCGGTGTCCTGCTGCTGCTGGTCGTGCGGCCGCTCACGGGCTGGCTGGCGCTGGTACGCACCGCCATGGGGAAGAAGGAGCGGGCCGTGGTCGCCCTGTTCGGGATCCGGGGCATCGGTTCGCTGTTCTATCTGTCCTACGCGCTGGGCCAGGACTCCTTCGGCGGCTTGGAGCGGGAGCTGTGGGCCGTCGTGGCCCTCACCGTCGTGATCTCGGTGGTGCTGCACGGTGTCATGGCGACCCCGGCCATCGGCTATCTGGACCGGCGGCGCGACAGGGCGGAGCTCGGCGGCCGGTCGTAGGCGGCCGTCCGGACGGGCCGCGGGCCGTAGGCTCACGGGCTGTTCCAGTACTCCCCGGTGCAGACGTCGATGTACCGCCCGGGGTCGAAGGTCCGGCCGTGCTGCGGGAAGAAGTTGATCTTCCGGTAGGTCTGGAATGGTCGCCACGACCGGGACGGTCCGCGGCGGCGATCCCGCCTCGGGGCGGGTGAGCAGCAGCGCGCCCACGATCACGGCCGCGGTGGTGATCGCCGTCGCGGTGGCCTTGGCCATGGGGCGATGAAGGGGAAACGCGGTGACTGGAACGGCGTCCCAGGCTCTGCCGTCCGAACTGGGCCCGCTGGTCCGGGAGAACGGGCGCCCCGCCGGGCCCTGACTCGGTCCGCGATACCTGACCTGCGGACAGCCGGTCAGGCAGCGGGTTCTGCGTGCGGTGCTGCGTCTTCTTCCCTATGGGCCTCCTGGCTGCCGACGGCAGTCTGCTGCAAAACACGGCACGGCTTGGAGGCTCACAGTGACAGCAGGACCGGCCCCCGAGAGGGCCCTGGACGGCGTCGACACCCGCATCGCATCCTTCGCCCAGCGCCGACTGTGGTTCATGGACCAGCTCGCCGGCTCCTCCAGCGGGTCGATGCTCCCGCTGGTGCTGAGGCTGAGCGGTTCCCTGGACGTGGACCGGCTGCACCGGTCGCTGTCCGCGATCGTGGACCGGCACGAGGTGCTGCGGTCGAGGTTCACCGCCGTCGACGGTGAACCCGTCCAGGTGGTCGACGCCCCGGCCGGTATCGCCCTGGAACGCGCCGAGGTGAGCGGCCCGGACGAGCTGTACCGCCGGTACCTCGGGCGGCCCGTCGACCTGGCCGCCCAGCACCCGGTCCGTGCCGTCCTCGCACGCGTCGCGGCCGACGAGCACCTGCTGCTGGTCGAGGTGCACCACATCGCCGTGGACGGCTGGTCCTGGGGCGTCCTGCTGGAAGAACTCGCCGCCGGCTACCGCGGTGAGGCCGTCGCCGCCCCCGCCGTCTCCTACAGCGACCTGGCCCGCGCCCAGCGGGAACGGCTGCGTGGCCCGCGGCTGGAGCGCATACTGGCGCACTGGCGTGAGCGCCTGGCCGGTCTCACCGCACTGGAGCTGCCGACGGACCGGCCGCGACCTCGCACCTGGGACGGCGCGGGGGACGTCGTCCGCTTCGACCTGCCCGCCGACGTGGTAGCCGCCGTCGACGCCTTCGCCCGTTCCCGCCGTGCCACCCCGTACATGTTCCTGCTCACCGCCTACCAGGTGCTGCTCGGGCACTGGGCGGGCCGCGACGACGTCGCCGTGTGCAGCACCCTGGCCGAGCGCTCCCGGCCCGGCGCCGCCGGACTCATCGGCCCGCTGGTCAACACCGTCGTCCTGCGCACCGACCTCGGCGGAGCGTCGGGCTTCGGCGGCCTGCTGGAGCGGGTGCGCAGCCGCGTCCCGGTCGATCTCGCGCACGCCGAGGCACCGTTCGACCTCGTCGTCGGCGCCCTCGGCGGTTCCCGTGACCTGTCCCGCCACCCGCTCGCACAGGCGTCGTTCACCCTCCTCAACGCGCCGATCCAGCCGGTGCGGATGCCCGGCCTGGACGTCTCCCTGGTCGAACCGCCGCTGTCCGAGACCCCGTTGGACGTGTTCCTCGACCTCACCCTGCGGGCGGACGGCAGCATCGCCGCGCTCCTTCAGTACGCCACCGCCCTGTTCGACACCGCTACCATGCGCGGCTTCGCCCAGGCGTACGTCGCTCTGATCCGGGCCGTGCTCGCCTCTCCCGAAACGCCGGTGCGGGAGCTGGTCCGGTCCCTGCCCGCGCGTCCGGGCGCGCTCGCCCGACCCCGCCCCGCCTGGCACGCCGCCCCCGACCGTCCCACGGGCCCGGCACCCGACCTGGCGTTCTGCGGCGATCCCTCGGCGCTCGCGCTGCGGTGCGGTGCCGAGAGCGCCACGTACGCCGAACTCGAGGCAATGACCGGCGGTCTGGCGGCCGCGCTGCGGGCGGCGGGTGTCGGGCCGGGTGACGCGGTGGGTGTCCTGCTGCGCCGGGGCCTGTGGTCGGTGGCGGCCATCGAGGGCATCTGGCGGGCAGGCGGCGCCTATGTGCCCCTGGACCCCGAACTGCCCGCCGAACGCCTGCGGTACATGGCCCAGGAGGCACACCTCGCCTGTGTCCTCACCGACCCGGTGACCGCGCCCGACGCCGCCGCCCTCGCCCCGGTCCTCGTCGACACCAGCACCGTGGTTCCGTGTGCGGACGGACCCCGCCACCGGCCGCACCCGCGGGAGCTGGCCCACGTCATCTTCACCTCGGGATCCACCGGACGTCCCAAGGCCGTCGGTGTCGAACACGCCGCGCTCGCCTCCCACGTGGCCGCCGCCCGCGCACGCCTCGGCATCACCGCCGCCGACCGCGTCCTGGCCTTCGCCTCGTTCTCCTTCGACGCCTCCCTCGACCAGGTGCTGCCCGCCCTGACCACGGGCGCGGGCGTCGTCATCCGGCCCGACGAGCCGTGGCTGCCCACCCAGGTCCCCGAGATCGTCCAGCGGCACGCCCTGACCGTCGTCAATGTGCCGCCCACCTACTGGGCCGAACTGACACTCTCCCTGGACCGCCGTCTCGCCGCCGCCCTCGGTACCCTGCGCCTGCTGGTCCTGGGCGGCGAGGCCGTCCCGCCCGACACGCTCGCCGCATGGCGCGCCGCCGTCCCCCATGTCCGCGTCTGCAACGCCTACGGCCCCACCGAGACCACGGTCACCGCCACCACCTACGACGCCGACGACCCGCCCGCCCACACCGTGCCCATCGGCCGGCCGCTGGGGGAGCGCCGCGTGTACGTCGTCGACGGCGACGGTGAGCCCGTCCCGGTCGGCGTCGGGGGTGAACTCCTTATCGGCGGGACGGAGGTGGCGCGCGGCTACCTCGGACAGCCGGCGCTGACCGCCGACCGCTTCGTGCCGGACCCGTTCGGGCCGCCCGGCGGACGCCTCTACCGCACCGGCGACATCGTGCGCTGGACACCCGGCGGGGACCTGGAGTTCCTCGGCCGCCGCGACGACCAGGTCAAGATCCGCGGCTTCCGTATCGAGCTCGGGGAGGTGGAGACGGTGCTGCGGGCCTGCCCGCTGGTCGCGCAGGCCGCCGCCCGCCCCGACCGGGCCACGGGGCGCAGCCTCATCGGCTACGTGGTCCCCGCCGCGGACGCGGAGACCGTTCCCGACCGGGCCGAGCTGCGTGCCTGGTGCGCGCGCCACCTGCCGCAGCACGCCGTCCCCTCCGACTTCGTCGTCCTGGACGCACTGCCGGTCGGTGTCTCCGGCAAGCTCGACCGGTCCGCGCTGCCCGATGCCGCCCACATCCGCACCGCGGCCGGACCCGCCTACGCCGCCCCGCGCGACGAAACGGAACGGATCGTCGCCGAGGTGTGGGCCGACGTCCTGGGCCTGGACCGGGTCGGCCTCGACGACAGCTTCTTCGACCTCGGCGGCCACTCCCTGCTCGCCACCATGGCCGTCTCCCGGATCGCCCAGCGCCTGGGGCGGGAGGTCGAGCTGCGCACCGTCTTCGAGCACCCCACCATCCGCGGCTTCGCCCCGGTGGTGGCCGACGCCCGCCTCTCGGGAGCCACCGAAGTGGTGCCCGTCGACCGTGACCGACCCCTGCCGCTGTCCTTCGCCCAGGAACGCCTGTGGTTCCTGGACCGCACCTCCGACACCGGTGAGTCCTACCTGCTGTGGTACTGCTGGCGTATCCGCGGCGGCCTGGACCGCGCCGCCTGGCAGCAGGCCCTGGACGACCTGGTCGCCCGCCACGAGGTGCTGCGCACCGCCCTCATCGAGAGCGACGGACGCCCCGTGCAGGAGGTGTGCGCGCCGGTCGGGGTACCGCTGCACTGGGAGCGGGTGCCCGAGTCCGCCGACGGGCAGGACCGCGTGGCGGAACTGCGCCCGCACGCCGCGGCCTTCGCCACCCGCCGCTTCGACCTCGCCCGGCCGCCACTGCTGCGCTCGGGCGTGTGGGAACTGGCCGACGACGACCACGTCGTCCTGATCAGCCTGCACCACGCGGTGACCGACGGCTGGTCCAAGGGCGTCCTGCTGGACGAACTAGCCGAGCACTACCACGCCCGCCTGCGGGGCGAACGCGCCGCGTTGCCGCCCCTGCCCGTGCAGTACGGCGACTTCGCCGTCTGGCAGCGCGACCGGGCCGACAGCGGGGCCATGGAGCCCCAACTGGCCTACTGGGAAGCCGTCCTCGACGGCGCGCCGGTACTGGACCTGCCCACCGACCGGCCCCGTCCCGCCGCGTTCACCGGCCGCGGTGGCGCCGTCGAGATCGAACTGCCCCGGGACCTCGTCGACCGTGTCGACGCCTTGGCGCGGGAGCACGGGGCCAGCCGCTTCATGGTGCTGCTCGCCGCCGCGCAGGCGGTGCTGGCCCGCTGGACCGGCCAGAGCGACATCTCGGTCGGCACGCCCGTCGCCGGGCGCGACCGGCTCGAACTGGAGCCGTTGGTCGGCTTCTTCGTCAACACGGTCGTGGTGCGCACGGACCTGTCCGGGCGGCCGACGCTCGCCACCCTCGTCGACCGGGTCCGCGATGTGGTCCTGGGCGCCTTCGGCCACCAGGAAGTCCCCTTCGAGCAGGTCGTGCAACGGCTGCGCCCCGAACGTGACCTGTCCCGCAATCCGCTCTTCCAGGTCATGGTCGACGTCCAGGACGCCTCGGCCGGCGGTTCCGCGCTGCCGGGCCTGGACGCCACCGACCTGGCCCTGCCGTGGAGTTCGGCCAAGTTCGACCTGACCGCGACCTTCGTGATCCGGGACGCCGCTTTCGCGCTCAACGTCGAGTACGCCTCCGACCTGTTCGACCAGGCCACCGCCCTTCGCTTCGCCGACCACGTCGGCCGCCTCCTGCACACGCTCCTGGACACTCCGGACGTCCGCGTCGACGAAGCGCCCCTGCTCTCGACGGACGACCGCCGCGAGCTGCTGGCGGCCGCCGGTGACGGCACCGCCCCGCCCCCGGCGTTCACGGTGGCCGGGCGGCCGGGGGCGCAGGCCGTCGTCTGCGAGGACACCGCCCTCACCTACGCCGAGCTCGACGCCCGCACCGCGGGAATCGCGGCCGCGCTCGCCGACGCGGGAACGGCCCCCTCCGACGCGGTCGGTGTCTGCATGGGACGGGGCGTCGGAGCGGTCGCGGCCATGCTCGCCGTCTGGCGGGCGGGCGGCGTCTACGTCCCGCTCGACCCCGACCTGCCGGCACAGCGTCTGGAGCACATGCTCCAGGAGGCGGGCGTGCGGTACGTCGTGTGCGACGCACGCACCCAGGACACCGTCGACGCCCTCGGTGTGCGGTCCGTCAGCGCCGACGACGCCACCCCGCGCGCCGACGGCCCGCGCCACACGCCCCGGCCCGACGACCTCGCCTACGTCATCTTCACCTCGGGCTCCACCGGCCGGCCCAAGGCCGTCGGCGTCGAACACCACGCCCTGGACGCCCATGTCGCCGCCGCCCGCGAGCTGTTCGCACTGACGGACCGGGACCGGGTGCTCACCTTCGCCTCGACCTCCTTCGACGCCTCCCTGGAACAGATCCTGCCCGCGCTCAGCGTCGGAGCAAGCGTGCTCGTGCGGCCCGACGAGATCTGGGCCCCCGAGGAACTGGCCGACCGGGTCGCCACGGCCGGGATCACCGTCATGGAACTGACCCCGTCCTACTGGGCGGAGGTCGTGGCGCGCCTGGACGCGCTGGCCCCTCGACTGGACACGCTGCGGCTGCTGGTGACCGGGGGAGAGGCACTGCCCGCCGATCCCCTCGAGCGCTGGTTCGCCCACCTGCCCGGTGTCCCGGTCGTCAACACCTACGGGCCCACCGAAGCGGTCGTCTCCGCCACCGCGCACACCCTGCGGGCCCGGCCGGAGGGCAGGGTACCCATCGGCCGGGCGCTGGGCAGCCGCCGCACCTACGTCGTGGACGCGCGCGGTGAGCTGGCCCCGCACGGCGTCCCCGGCGAACTCCTCGTCGGAGGACCGGAGGTGGCCCGCGGCTATCTCGGCCGGCCCGCCCTGACGGCCGAGCGGTTCGTGCCCGACCCGCACGGCGGACCCGGCGCCCGCCTCTACCGCACCGGCGACGTCGTGCGCCGACTGCCCTCCGGAGAGCTGGAGTTCCTCGGCCGCAACGACGACCAGGTCAAGATCCGCGGGTTCCGGGTCGAACCCGGCGAGGCGGAGGCGGTCCTGCGCGCTCACCCGGGAGCGCGCGGCGCCGCCGTCCTCGTCCGCACGCTGCACGGCGAGCCCGCGCTGGTCGGTTACGTCGCGGGCGACGGCCTCTCCGAGGAGTCCCTGGCCACCCACTGCCGCGCCCACCTGCCCCACTACCTCGTCCCGTCGGCGTTCGTCCTGCTCGACGCCCTCCCGCTGACCGTCCAGGGCAAGCTGGACACCACGGCGCTGCCCGAACCCGAGGTCCGCGAGGCGCACACCTTCGTGCCGCCGCGGACCCCGGCCGAGACGGTCGTCGCCCAGATCTGGTGCGAGGTCCTGGACCTGCCCCGGGTCGGCGTCCATGACGACTTCTTCGCGCTGGGCGGCCACTCCCTGCGCGCGGTGTCGATCGCCTCTCGGCTCCGGATCGCCTTCGACTGCGCCTTCCAGGTCCGGGACCTGTTCGAACACCCCACCGTGGAGCGGCTCGCCGCCGAGGTGGAACGCCGCCTGCTGGAGCTGATCTCGCAGATGAGCGACGACGAGATCGACCTGTCCCTGACCGCCGACCTCTGACCGTCCGCCGACCTCTGACCGTCCGTCGACCTCTGACCGTCCGCCGGCCCTACCGGTCCGCGGGTCCCTCCACCCGCGGACCGTGCCCGGCGGGCACCGACCGTCCCTGTCCGAGGGCCCCGCGCGAGAAACCTGCCCGGCGGACACCAGCCGGACGGGTGCGCTGCCCCCTCTCGGCGGCCGTCAACCCGCAGCGCTGCCACAGACCTTGAGATTCGGAGTGCCCCATGACCACGTCCGACGTGCGCCCCGGCCCCCTGCCCGCGGCCGGTGGCCTCTCCCCGGCCGCCCGGCGTCTGCTGGAGCAGCGGCTGCGCGGCCGGTCGGCCGCCCGCGACGACGGCCCCGTCCGCGTCCGGCCCCGCCCGGAGCGGACCCCTCTGTCCGCCGCCCAGCAGCGCCTGTACTTCCTCGACCGGCTCGACCCCGGAGCCCTGACCTATCTGCTGCCCGCCGCCTGGCGGCTCAGCGGCCCCCTGGACGTGCCGGCCCTCCGCGCCGCCGTCGCCGACCTCGTCGCACGCCACGAGCAGCTGCGGGTCGTCTTCCCCGAGCACGAAGGCGTCCCGTACCAGCGGGTCCTGCCGGCCGGTGACGCCACGCTCGACGTCGTCGACGTCCCCTCGGCGGACGAGGGAGAGGCCCGCCACCTGGACGCGGCCGTCCACGCCGCCGCGCTGCGCCCCTTCGACCTCGCCCGCGAACCCGCCTTCCGGGCCACCCTGGTGCGCGCGGCCGACGACGACCACGTCCTGGTCCTGGCCATGCACCACATCGTCTCCGACGGCTGGTCCCTCGACGTCCTGGTGCGCGATCTGGCCGAGCTGTACGGGGCCAGGTGCGAGGGCCGCCGCGCCGACCTGCCCGAACTGCCCCTGGACTACGCCGACTACGCGATCTGGCAGCGCGCCGCCGACCAGGGCCCCGCCCTCGACCACTGGACCTCCCGTCTCGCCGGGCTCACCCCGCTGGACCTGCCCACCGACCACCCTCGCCCCGACACCCCCGCCGACCACGGTGCCGTCCACGCCGTCACCCTCCCGGCCACCCTGACCGACGCCCTCGCCACCCTGGGCCGCACGTACGGGACGACGCCGTACATGACCGTGCTCGCCGCCTTCCAGGCGGCGCTCGCCTTCCACAGCGGGCAGCACGACATCGCCGTCGGCACCGTCGTCGCCAACCGTGAACGGGCCGAGACCGAACAGCTCGTCGGGTTCTTCGTCAACACACTCGTGCTGCGCGGTGACTTCTCCGACGACCCGACCCCGGCCGCACTGCTTCAGCGCACCCGCGACCGGGTCCTGGAGGCGTTCTCGCACCAGTCGCTGCCCTTCGAGAAGGTCGTCGAAGTCCTCAGCCCCGAGCGCGACCTGGCCCGCAACCCGCTCGTGCAGGTGCTGTACACGCACACCGAGACCGGCGCGGGCACCCTCGCCCTCGGTGCGGCCGACGGCACGCCTTACCGGATCGGGCTCACCACCGCCAAGTTCGACCTCACCCTCGACCTGCGCGACGGCGGCGGCCGCACCGAACTCGCCTTCGTCTACCGGCCCGACCTCTTCACCGAGGAATCCGTCGCCGCGCTCGCCCGGCACACCGTCGCGTTCCTGGAGGCCTTCCGCACCAGCCCCGACGCCCCGCTGAGCGCCGTCGACCCGCTCGGCCCCGCCGAACGCGCGCACCTGCTCGGCCCGGACGGCCCCGCCCGCGCCACGGGGACACCCGCCGGTCTGCCGCGTACCGCCGCCGACCGGTTCGCCGAACACGTCGTCCGCACCCCGCTGGCGGTCGCCGTCACCGGCTCAGGGCGGAGCCTGACCTACGCCCAACTCGACGCTTCGGCATCAAAGTTGGCGCGCCGTCTGCATGCCGCGGGCGTCACGCACGGTTCCCTCGTCGGCGTCTGCCTCGACCGCACCCCCGACCTGGCCGTCGCCCTGCTGGCCGTCTGGCGGGCCGGAGCCGCCTACCTGCCCCTGGATCCGACCCATCCCAAGGCCCGCCGTGCGTTCACCGTCACCGACTCCGGCATCGAACTGATCGTCACGGACTCCGCCACCCGCGACGCCGTCGAGGACCTGCCGGCCCGCCTGCTGGAACTGGACACGGCCGAGGACGATGTCGCCCTCCAGGCCACCTCGCCCGCACAGGACGTCCTCCCGGCCCACGACGACCTCGCCTACGTCATCTACACCTCGGGTTCCACCGGCCGCCCCAAGGGCGTCGAGATCACCCACGGCAACCTGGCCTGGCTGCTCGGCGCCGCCGACCGCCACTTCGACTTCGGCCCCGCCGACGTGTGGACCCTGATGCACTCGCCCGCCTTCGACTTCTCCGTCTGGGAACTGTGGGCACCGCTGGCGACCGGAGGGCGCGTGGCGGTCCTCACCGCCGACGAGGTGCGCGACCCGGCCGCCGTGCACCGGGTCCTGCGCGAGGAGGGCGTCACCGTCCTCAACCAGACCCCGGCCGCTTTCAAGGGCCTGCGCGCCCACCTCCGGGACATCGGGACCGACTTCTCCACCCTGGCCCTGCGCACCGTCGTCTTCGGCGGCGACGCCTTCGACGTACGCGACTACCGCGACTGGTTCACCGCCCCCGGGCCCCGCCCGGCACTGGTGAACATGTACGGCATCACCGAGACCACCGTGCACGTCACGATCCGCACCATCACCGAGGACGACGTCGACGGGGCCGTCCGCTCGCCCGTGGGGCGCCCGCTCACCGCGGCCCACGGCTACGTCCTGGACGCCTGGGGACGCCTCGTCCCGCACGGCACCGTCGGCGAACTGTACGTGGCCGGCGGCGGAGTGGCCCGCGGCTACCGCAACCGGCCCGAGCTGACCGCCGAGCGCTTCGTGGAGGACCCCTTCGCCGCCCCCGGCACCCGCATGTACCGCACCGGCGACCTCGTGCGCGTCCTGCCCGACGGACAGCTCGCCTACATCGGGCGCGCCGACCACCAGGTCAAGATCCGCGGCTACCGGATCGAGCCCGGCGAGATCGAGACGGCCCTGCGCGCCCTGCCCGGCGTCGCCGACACCGCGGTCGTGGCCCGCCGCGACGGGGGCACGGCCCGCCTGGTCGCCCATGTCGTCACCCCCGAGGGCCGCCCCCTGGACGCCGCCGCCCTGCGTGAACGGCTGCGGCTGACGCTGCCCGAGTACATGGTGCCCGCCCTGTTCGTGCGCCACGAACGGCTGCCGCTGACCGCCAACGGCAAGGTGGACCGCGCCGCGCTGACCGCCGTGCGCCCCAGCTCGGCAGGAGCGTCGGCCTATGCCGCGCCGCAGGGAGCGACCGAGTGCGCCCTGGCGGAGGTGTTCAGCCAGGTCCTGAGCGTCGAGCGGGTCAGCCGTACCGACAACTTCTTCGACCTCGGCGGCGACTCCATCCTCGCCCTGCGCCTGGTCGGCGTCGGCCGGCTCGCCGGACTCGGCTTCAGCGTCGCCGACGTCTTCCGCGCCCGCACCCTCACCGACCTCGCCGAACTGGTCACCGACGCCGCCGACGCCCCCGAGCCGGTCGCCCCCTTCTCCCTGGTCGACCCCGCCGACGTGGACCGGCTGCCCGAGGGCCTCGCCGACGCCTACCCGCTCACCATGCTCCAGGCCGGCATGCTGCACGAGATGCTCGCCGACCCCCGGCGCGGCGCCTACCACAACGTCACCGACCTGAAGATCACTGTCCCCGAGGGCTTCGACGCCGCCGCCTTCCAGGCCGCCGTCGACGCCGTCGTCGCCGCGCACCCGATCCTGCGCACCTCCGTCGACCTGGTCACCTACCGCGAACCCCTCCAACTCGTCCACCGGGCCGCCCGCCTGCCCGTCGGCTACACCGATCTGCGCCACCTGACGCGAGAGGAGCAGCGGGACCGGCTGCGCCGCTTCGTCGACGCCGAGTTCGACCGCCGCTTCGACCTCACCACCGCCCCCCTCGTCCGTATCCACCTGCACCACATCACCGACCACGACCTGCGCCTGGTCCTCACCGACTGCCACGTCGTCCTCGACGGCTGGAGCCTGACCTCCCTCGTCGCCGACCTGCTGGCCCTGCACCGCGAAGCGGTCACCCAGCGCACCGCACCGCGCCCGCCGAGCGTCCCGGCCTTCGCCGAGTACGTCGCCCTGGAGCGGGCCGCGCTCGGCCGCGAGGAGTCCCTGGCCTACTGGCGAGACCGGCTCGCCGCACTGCGCCCGGTCACCCTGCGCCGCCGCACCGACGGCGCCGCCGCGGACGGGCCGCCGGTGCACGAGGTGCGACGCTCCTACGCCCACCTCGCCGAACGCATCGGCCGCCTGGCCAAGGAGGCGGGCGTGCCCCGCCGCACCGTGCTCCTCGCCGCCTTCCACCACACCATGAGCCTGTTCGCCGACCGTGACGACAGCGTTCAGGGACACAGCATCGGCCTGGTCACCAACGGGCGCCCCGAGGTGCCCGGTGCCGACCGGATGCGCGGACTGTTCCTCAACACCGTGCCGTTCGGCGTGGAGCGCCCGCGCGGCGACTGGCTGGCCTACCTGCGGGACGTGTTCGGCGCCGAGCAGCAGATGCTCCCGCACCGCCGGGTGCCGCTGGTCCGCATCGCCCAGCTGCGCCCCACCGAACCCGACCTGACCGACACCGTCTTCAACTACGTCAACTTCCACCGCCTGGCGCACGACTCCTGGGACGACTCCCTGGAGATCGCCCGCACCATGTTCCCGCTGCTGGTGAACGCGAGCGTCAACGCCTTCACCCTGGACGCCGATCCGGACTACGTCGCCCCCGCCACCGCCGAACAGGTCGCCGACGTGTTCGTGGCGCAGCTGGAGGCGATGACGGCCGACCCGACCGCCCGGGTGAGCCGGCCCGCGGCCGTCGGCGCCGCCCGCTCGACCGTCCTGGGCTGGGCCGCGGGCCCGGACCTGCCCTCCTCCCCGCTGCTGTTCCACGAGCACGTCGCCGAGCAGGCCGCCCGCACCCCGCACGCGGTCGCCGTCGAACACCGCGGGCAGCCGCTGACCTACGCCGAACTGCACGAGCAGGCCGAACAGGTGGCCCGCCGGCTGAGGCTGCTCGGCGTCGGCCCGGAGACCGTGGTCGGCATCTGCGTCGACCGGGGCCCGGACTGGGTCCGCGCCGCTCTCGGCGTGCTGCGCTCCGGCGGTGCCTTCGTCCCGCTGGACCCCCAACACCCCACCGAGCGGCTGGCGTTCATGGCCCAGGACAGCGGCATGCGGGTGCTGCTGACCCAGCGGGCCCTGGACGGCGCCGTACCCTTCGACGGCCCGACCATCCACCTGGACGTGCCCGCCGAGCCGGTCGGACCGGTGCCCGGCCGCGCACCCGACGCCGACACCTTCGCCTACCTGATCTACACCTCCGGCTCCACCGGTGTCCCCAAGGGCGTCGCCATCGCCCACCGCGGGCTGTCCAACATGCTCGAAGGGCAGCGCGACCTGGTGGACCCCAGCCCCGAGGACCGGATCCTGCAGTTCGCGTCCTTCGGCTTCGACGCCTCCATCCTGGAACTGACCTGGTCCCTCGCCAACGGCGGCTGCCTCGTCACCGCGCCCAAGGAGGACCTGCGTCCCGGACCCGACCTGGCCCGCACCCTGAGCGAGGCGCGGATCACCGGCGGCATGCTGCCGCCCAGCGCCCTGGCCGTCCTGGGCGAGGACACCTTCCCCGACCTGCGCGTGCTCCAGGTGGCGGGCGAGGCCTGCCCGGCCGAACTCGCCGACCGCTGGTCGTCCGGCCGCCGCTTCCAGAACGTCTACGGCCTCACCGAGACCACCGTGTGGTCCGTCGCCGCCGACCTCGCCCCCGGCCAGGGCCGGCCGCCCATCGGCACCCCGATCCGCAACACCCGCATCCACGTCCTCGACGACGACCTCCAGCCCGTCCCGGTCGGTGTCCCCGGCGAGATCTACCTCGGCGGACAGGCCGTCGGCCGCGGCTACCTCGGCCGGCCCGCCCTGACCGCCGCCACCTACGTCCCCGACCCCTACGGCGAACCCGGCGAACGGCTGTGCCGCACCGGCGACCTCGGCGCCTACCGGCCCGACGGCACCGTGGAATGGCTCGGCCGCCGCGACGCCCAGGTGAAACTGCGCGGCTTCCGCATCGAACTCGGCGAGATCGAGCACGCGCTCAGGCAACTGCCGGGCATCCGCCAGGCCGTCGTCCTGCACCGCACCGACCTGCCCGGCGGCGAACCCGCCCTGGTCGCCTACCTCGTCACCGCCGACACCGACCGGTCCACCCCCGAGGACCTGCGGGGCGCACTGCGGACCAGCCTCCCCGCGTACATGCTGCCCTCGCGGTTCGTCGTCCTGGACGAGATGCCCGTCAACCGCAGCGGAAAGATCGACAAGCGGGCGCTGCCCCTGCCACCGGCCGAACTCGACCAGGACGACACCGAGTACGTCGCGCCCGCCACCCCGGCCGAGCGGATCCTCGCCGAGATCTGGCGCGAGGTGCTGGGTCTGTCCCGCATCGGCGTCCACGACGACTTCTTCCGCATCGGCGGCAGCTCCCTGTCCACCGTCCGGGTGGCGTTGATGGCCGCCGGACGCGGACTGCCGGTGACGGTGGGCGACTTGATCGAACACCCGACCCTCGCCCGGCTCGCCGCCCACGCCACCCGCGCGGTGGGCGCCGGCCTCCCCGAGACCGTCACCTCCGAGGTGCGACTGCGCGAGGGCGAGGGAGAACCCCTGTGGTGCGTGCACCCCACCGGGGGCAGCGCCGCCTGGTTCGTACCGCTGGCCCGCGCCCTGCCGCCCGGCCGCCCCGTCCACGCCTTCCAGGCCCGCGGCCTGCTCGGTGGCGTCGACCCCAGCACCGTGACCGGCATCGCCGCCAACTACGCCGCCGAGATCACCGACCGCGGTGTGCCGGGCCCGCACGCCCTGCTCGGCTGGTCCATGGGCGCCAACATCGCCCTGGAGATGGCCACCCAGCTCCACCAGGCCGGACACCCGGTGGCCCCGCTCGTGCTCATCGAGCCCTACCTGCCCAACCCCGCCGCCCGCGCCCGCCTCGAAGGCGTCACCCGGGACCTGCGCGAAGCCCTGCGCCTGCGGGACCGGCTGCGCGAACTGCCCGCCTCCCCGCAGCGGGACCAGGCCACCGCCGAACTCACCGCGACCCTCCTGGGCGCCGGAATGAGCCCCGCCGAGGCGGCTCTCGTCGAGGGCGCCCCCATCGAGGTCTGGCACTCCCTGCTCGCGGCGCTGGCCGGCTACGAGGTCCGGCCCTACCCCGGCCACATCCACCTGGTGGTCGGCAGCGAGGCCGCCGGCCTGCCCCGCGGCGTCACGATGCCCGGACTCGACGTCGACTACGACACCTACGTCGCCCGCTGGCGTGAGACCGCACAGGGCGGGCTGACGCTGCACATCAGCGACGGCGACCACATGTCGATGATGGCCGAGCCCCAGGTCACCGGCATCGCCGACCTGCTCACCGCCCTGGAGAGGGGAGAGTCCCGATGACCACGCACGCCCCCGCCCCCACCGAGCGCTACCTGCTCGCCCCCGACCTGGTCGCCGATCCCTACGGCCACCTCGACGCCGTGCGCGAGAGCGCGCCGGTGCACTGGAGCCCGCTGCACCGTGCCTGGCTCGTCACCGGCTACGACGAGGTCATGCGCTGCCTGCGCGACCGGGCCGTCTCCGCCGACCGGGTCCGGCCCCTGATGGACGCCGTCCCGCAAGGAGCCCGGGAGGACGCCGAGCGTGCCTTCGGCATCCTGTCGCGCTGGATGGTCTTCAACGACCCGCCCCAGCACCGGCGGCTGCGGCAGGTCTTCCAGGAGGCGTTCGCCGCCCGCGCCGTCGCCCGCTACAGCGCCTTCACCGAGAAGGTGACCCGTGCCGTGCTCGCCCGCAAGGCCGCCCCGGGCCGCACCGGCGACCTCATGGCCGACCTCGCCAAGCCCCTGCCGGCCCTGGTCTTCGCCCGCTGGCTCGGCATCCCGCCCACCGACGGACCCTCCTTCTGGTACTGGAACACCCGCGTGGCCGATCTCGTGCTCGGCACCGCCCAGGAGGAGAGCGAGTACCGCGCCTCGCTCCAGGCTCTGGTCAGCCTGGAGGACTACCTCGGCGCCCTCGTCGCCCGGCGGCGCGCGGAGCCCGGCGACGACCTGATCAGCCAGGTGCTGGGGGAGGGCCGGGTGGGCGACTCGGTGAGCGAGGAGGAGTTCGTCGGGATGCTCACCCAGATGGCGTTCGCCGGCGGGGAGACCACCAGCAACCTCATCGCCAACACGGTCCTGGCCCTGCACACGCGCCCCGACCAGCTGGCCGCGGTGCGCGCCGAACCGGGGCTGGCCCAGGGCGCGGTGGAGGAGACGCTGCGCCTGGACGGTCCGTCGAAGATGTCGATCCGCACCGCCGCCCAGGACCTCGAGCTCGGCGGACAGACGGTACGCGCCGGGGACCGGATCTTCCTGGTGACCGCCGCCGCCAACCGGGACCCCGCCCGCTTCCCCGACCCGGGCCGCTTCGACGTCACCCGCAGCGGCGCGACCCACCTGGGGTTCGGCTTCGGCGCCCACTTCTGCATCGGCGCCGCGCTCGCCCGCCTGGTGGCCGTCTGCGCGGTGCGCACGCTGGTGTGCGAGCGGCCCGGTCTGACGCTGGCCGACCCGGAGCGGCTCACCTGGCAGCCGTCCCTGCTCAACCGCAGCCTCACCGCCCTGCCTGTCCACTACTGACCGGACCACACACCTCCCCTCGAAGAGAGGCACCCCCATGGCCACCACCCTCGCCGCGGAACGCCCGCGGCTGTGGGCGCCCGCCCGGCACCGTTCCTTCCGCCTGCTGTGGACGGGGCAGGCGCTCTCCCTGCTCGGTGACGGGTTCAGCGTCGTCGCCTTCTCCTGGATCACGCTGAGCCTGACCGGCTCCACCCTCACCCTCGGCTACGTCCTGGCGTTCCAGGCGGTCCCCCGTGCCCTCCTCACCCTGGTGGGCGGAACCCTCGGCGACACCTGGTCCACCCGCACCCTGATGGTGGCCTCCAGCTGGACCCGCGCCGCGCTGATGGCCACGGTCGGCGCCGCCGGACTCACCGGGCACCTGACGGTGTGGATGCTGTGTGCGGCGGCCGCCGCCTTCGGTGCCGTCGACGCCTTCTTCCAGCCCGCCCGTGTCTCCATCCTGCCGTCGGTGGTCGAGGAGGACCTGCTCGCCCCGGCCAACGCCCTGCTGGGGGCCGGCGCGCGCACGGCGGCCGTCGTGGGTCCGGCGATCGGCGGTGTCGTGATCGCGCTGACGCAGGCGCCGGTCGCCTTCCTCGTCGACGCGGTCTGCTTCGCCCTGTGCGGTGTGTGCGTGGCCCGCATCCGCACCCGCCCGCGGCCCGGCGCCACCAAGAGCGGCTCCGCCGCGCCGGGGCCGTCCCTCGGCGCCCGCATCCGGGAGGGCGTCACGTTCACCCTGCGCGACCCGCGCCTGCGTACCATCGTCGCCCTCGACACGGCGGTGAACTTCTGTTACGCGGGCCCCTTCACGGTCGGTTTCGCCACGCTCGCCGACCAGGTGCTGCGCGGAGGCTCGGCCACACTCGGCGTCCTCAACGGAGCCCTGGCCGGGGGAGCGGTGCTCGGTACCCTCGTCGGCGGCGCCGTGGGCGGACGGCCCCGCGTCGGCCTCCTGGTGGCCGCCCTCGCCGGATGGCTGGGCGCCGGCATGGCCGTGCTCGGCCTGGCACAGAGCACCGCGGTCGTGGTCGCGACCGTACTGGCCATGGGGTTCGCCATCGGTTACCAGGGCGTGTTCGGACTGAGCTGGATCCAGCGCAACATCCCGCAGGACGTCCTGACCCGCGTGGTCTCCGTCGACATGGTCCTCGGCTACGCCGCCGCCCCGCTGTCGCTGATCCTGTGCGGTTTTCTGGCCGGGACGGGGCACCTCGCCCTGTTCGGTGTCGTGGCCGTGGTCCTCGCGGGCACGGGACTCGCGGTGCTCGCCTCGCGGGCGGTGCGGGAGATGCGCTGACCCGGTCGAGAGGCTCAGCCGGAGCGCAGAGCGGCCGATCGCGCGCACAGGTCCGCGCGGTTGGCCGCTCCCGTCTTGGTGATGAGACTGGCGATGTGCTTCTCCGCGGTCCGGGGCGAGATGAACAGCCGGTCGGCTATGTCCTTGTTGCTCAGGCGCTCCGCGAGCAGCCGGAACACGTCGAACTCCCGGACGGTCACCCCTTGGGTGCGCAGCTGCTCCGGAATGCCGCTGGTGCCGCTGCGGTGCTGGTGCACCGGGGCGCCCAGGCGGCGCAGTCCCGCCCGGCAGGCGCCGGTGACGGCGGCGATGTCCCGTTCGTGGAAGTAGTGCTCGGCGCGCCGCAGCCAGCCCACCGGGTCTCCCCAGCCGTCCTGCTGCGCGGCGTCCGCGATCAGCCGCAGCCCCAGATGCTGGGCCACCGGATAGGGTTCGGCCACCACCAGGGCCGCCTCCACGGCGGCCGCCGCGTCCGTCCGGGCCCCCTCCCGGCCCAGCAGGACGGCCTCGGCCAGGTGTACGAACTGCCGGTTCCACCGCATGCGGGCCATGGCGGTCGCCGCGACCTCCGCGTGCCGGGCCCGGTCGGCGTCCCCGCCCAGCACGTCCAGCAGGAGCAGCAGGCCATGGGTGCCGCTGAGGTGGTACGTGGAGGGGTTGTCCGCCTCCAGGGCCCGCACCGCCGCCAACTCCGTGCGGGCCAGGTCCCGGTTCTCCTCCAGCAGCGCGCAGAAGGCCCGCGCGAGTCCCAGGCAGAGCGGCTCCTCCTGCGAACCGGCGCCGTCCCACTCGGTGAAGGCCGCGAGGGCCGCCTCCATCGCGGGCCGGTCCCCTCGGTGGGCCTCCAAGGTGGCCTGTGCCATGAGCACGTAGCGCACGGCGGGGGCCAGGCGCAGCCGGCGGACGACGGCCAGGCACTCCGCGGCGGCCGAGCGTGCGGCGGCGTCCTCACTGCGCAGCACGGCATCGAGGACGAGGATGCCGTCGACGGTGTGCACGATGTTCACCGAGCCCAGGTGCAGCGCCTCCTGGCGGGCCGTCAGCAGTCCCGTGGTGTCGCCCTCGGCGAGCCAGGCGTTGCCGCCCATTCGGGTGGCCGCGTACATGCGCTGCAACGGCAGCCGGTGGCGTTCGGCGGCGGACATGGCCTGTCCGAGCATGGCCGCCGACTCCTGTGGGTCCCGCTCGCGTGCCACGGTGGCGAGCAGTTCCCAGGCCTGGCAGGCGACGACGGGCAGTTGGTGCCGCTCGGCGGTGTCGGCGGCGGAGCGTGCCAGTTTCTCGGCGTGCTGGGTGCGGTCCGGGCCGGGCGTGTCCAGGGCGAGATAGGCCGCGGTGACGTCCACGGCGGCCGCGGTGGCTTCGTCGGGAGCGGCGGCCAGTACTTCGCGGGCGCGGGCGATCTGCCGGTTGCCGTCGCTCCACCGGCCCGCCGTGTGGGCCACCTTGGCCAGCCGTGCGTGCAGCGTCGCCAGACGTGCGGCGCTCAGGTCGGCACCGCCGAGGGCGTGCAGGTCGTCCACCAAGTCGAAGGCGCGTGCGAAGTCGCCCGCTTCGGCGAGGGCGGGGAGGAGGTTCTCCAGGACCGCGGCCCGTGCCTGTGGATCGTCCGCGTCGTCGAACAGGGACTCGGCACGGCTGAGGAGGGTCACGGCGGAGTTCAGCGCGCCTGCGGCCAGGGCGCGGCCGCCCGCGTCGGCGTAGAGGAGTCCGGCCTCGACCCGGTCGCCGGCCTCGCGACGCAGGCCCGCGGCCAGGGCGCACCAGTCGCCCTCCAGGGCGGGGTGGAGTTCTTCCACCGCCTGGGCCCCCCGCCGTGCCAGGTCCGCTCGCTGGCCCGGCGTCATCTGGGTGAACAGGGCTTCGAGGGTGGGGGAGTGGCGGAAGGAGTACCAGTCGGGGGCGGGTTCGTCGGGTACGACGAGCCGGGCGGCGACGCCGGCGTGGAGGTGGCCGAGCAGGGTCCGGTCGTCGACGTCGGTCATGCGCTGCAGGACGGACAGCGGGAAGCGGCGGCCCAGCACCGCCGCGGCGGACAGCAGGGTCAGGCCCTGGGCGCCGAGCCGGTCGATGCGGCGCAGGATGCCGCGGGCCAGCGTTGAGGAAACGTCACGGCGCAGGTCGCCGACGGCGCGCCAGCCACCGGGGCCCTGCACCAGGGTGCCCGAGCCGATCATCGACTGCAGCAGCTCCTCGACGAGGTAGGGGCTGCCCGCACTGTCCTCCCACAGCTTGCCGAGCACCTCGGCGGGCACGTCGTCGGGGCTGTCCGCGCCCAGCTGGGCGGCGATCATCTGGTGCACCTGCGGCTGGGACAGCGGCGCCAGTTCCACCACGGTGGCGGCGCCGCGGCGGCGCGCGGACTGCGCGAGGTCGAGGGCGTCGCTGATGTCGGTGCGCACGGTGGCCACCAGCAGGACGGGCGTGTACGCCAGGTTGTCGACCAGGTACTCCAGGACGCCGAGTGTCTCGGGGTCGGCGTCGTGCAGATCCTCCAGGAGCAGTAACTGGCCCTGGCCGCGACCTGCGGCGATGAGCAGCCGCAGCACGGCCTCGCCGAGGATGACCATGGAACTGCTGTCGCGTTCGCCGGTGTCCCAGTCGGGGATCAGACGGCCCAGGACCGGACGGTAGGGACCGAGCGCGAGGTCGTCCATGGGGTCGCCGCCGCGGAACAGCGACATCAGTGCCTCGGTGAGGGGCCGGAACGGTACGGCGGGGCCCGTGGTGCTGCTGCGGCCGCGCAGCACGCGCATGCCGGAGCCCAGGGCTCCGCCCACGGCCTCCGCCGCGAGACGGGACTTGCCGACCCCGGCCTCGCCGACCAGGAAGACGACGCTGCCCATGCCCTGCCTCGCGTCTGCCATGGCGCGTTCGAGCTGGGTGAGTTGGGGGTCCCGCCCGACGAGGGAAGGCGTATGGGAACGCATGAACGCTGATGATAGGCGGCAGATCGCGCCTGGGGCAGATCGCGCCCTGGTCGAGATCAACTGCGGTCGTGCCGGCGGTAAGGGCACAACGCCTTGCTCCCGGCAGGGAGATGCTGCGCGAACGCGGCGGCGCGGGCCCGCCGCTGCGGGCCCGCGCCATCACGCGGAACGTCCGGGGACGCCGGCCGGTTCAGTTGGGGGCGGAGACCGAGGTGTCCAGGCTGCTCAGCGTGATGACGATGCCGCTGGTGAGGACCATGCCGGCCAGCACACGGGCGCGGGCGCAGGCACGGTTGCGGCCGGAGAGGGTGATGCCGCCCGCCGCGTCCTGCTCCGTGTGCGCGGTCTCGGCGGAGTCGGTGGCGGTGAACTCGGCGGAGTCGGCGGCGATGAGGTGCTTGTCCATGACGGTGGTCCCTTCTGGTGTCCGATGCGGGGCGCTCGGGGTGGGAGGTGGGAGGAGACGCGGGCGGGTCAGTGGTCGGTGTGGTCCAGGAGCAGGACCGACGGGACGGATCCCGGGTCGGCCAGGCGGAGCAGTCCGTAGCCGATGCCGGCCAGGCCGGTCATCAGCGCGGGCGTGGGAACGTGGTCGGGGGTGGCGCACCGGTGGGCCTGGGCCTCGACGAGGGCGAGGACGTGACCGCTGTGCCGTCGCAGGGCCGACCGGGCCGTGGTGTCGCCCTGTTCGGCGAGGGCGGCCAGGGCCTCCAGTCGGCCGAGGGCGCCCTGGGCGAGACTGAGGTCGGGGCCGCTGGGGGCGTCCGCGAGGCGGGCGGTGGCCTCCGCGAGTCCGGCGGCGGCCCTTCCGGCCAGCCCGTGCGACCAGGACAGGTCCGCTTCGTCGCCCAGGCGCGGCGTGGCGTCGAGCAGGGCGCGGGCGGTCTTTTCGACACCGGCGGCACGCTCGGGCCGGTGTCCGGCCCAGCGCCGCAGCGCCCACACGATTCCGGCGGTGCCGTCGGCGAGACCGGCGGTGCAGGGGAGGTGACCGTCTGCCGGTGCTGTCGGCAGCAGCTCCGCGGTCCGGTCCGCCAGGCGCAGGGCCGCCGGATCACCGGTGGCCTCGTACGCGGCGACCGCGGCGGCCAGCGCGCCGGCTCGGCCCTGGGCCAGCCCGGGGTCGGGACACGCCGCCGTGGCGTGGCCGAGTGCGGTCAGCGCGTCCGGCAGACAGGCCCCCAGGTCCTCGTCGAGGATCTGTGCCAGGCGGACCAGGGCGTACACGATCCCGCCGAGTCCGTCGTAGGCGCCGGGGCCGACCGCCGCGCTCAGTTCGGGGTCCTCGGCGAGCGCCTTGAGGAGCGCGGGGAGCGGGCGGATCGCCTCACGGGCTGCCGCGCCGTAGCGCCCGGACCCGGTGAGCGCCTCGGTGTGGGCGAGGAACAGTGCGACCCCGCAGTAGCCCTGGGCCAGGCCCGCACCCATGGGCAGAACGGCCCAGTGCGCTCCCGACACCCGTTCCAGACCGATCCAGTTGGTGCGCGAGCCGTCCCGCACCGCGCGGGCGGTGATCTCGTCGGCGATCCCGCACGCGGCGGCCAGCAGGCGCGACGGCTCGGGCGCCACCGGTGGCACGGGGGCCGGGGTCAGTTCCGAACGGGGGCGGTCGAGCGGTGAACTCGCGCCGCGTACCGCGAGGGTGGCCGAGATGATCCACTCCTGGTCGTGGCAGTCGACCTCGTCCATCCGGCCGAGCTTGTCGCGCACCGCTGTCGCGGCGGCCACCGGCAGCACGTCGGGCAGCGAGGTGCCGTCGTCGGCATGGACCGCGGTGTCGGTGGGGCAGTGGGTGAAGAAGGGGATGTCGCCGCGCCACAGGGCCGCGGTCTCGTGCTCGGTGAGGCGCTGGCGCGCCGTGTCGTGCGCGGACTCCGTCCACAGCACCGCGAACACCCCTTCCCGTGCCAGCGCGTTGCCCAGCAGCGCGGGGTGGGTGGACTCCTCCAGGAGCGTGGCGTACAGCCGGGTCGCGCGGGCGATCAGTCGGGCCGGGCGCTTCGCCCAGGGAGCCAACGGGCCGTCGGCGTCGAGCAGTTCGCGGCGGTGCGCGGTGATGGCCGTGTAGGCGGTGCGGAATCCTCCGAGCAGGGCCGCCGTGTGGTCGGCGCCGGAGAGGGAGGTGCCGTGGGGCAGCGGGTGGTTCTGGGCGGCGGGGCTGGGCAGCGGGCCGCGTACCGCCCGCATGGTGTCCTGTCCGCTGTCCTCCCAGCGCAGGCCCTCGCTGGGGAAGGTGCCGTCGGTGTCCCGGCCGAGTGCGGAGATGTCCAGGGCGCCGTGCTCACCGATGAGGAGGTGGGGGAGCAGGCAGGTGCGGTGCACGGAGGCGGCCAGGGCGTCCGCGGCCGGGTCGGCGCCGGCCGTGAGGGCCTGCCCGAGACCGGTGTGCAGCAGTGTCTCGGCGTCCACCAGGACCGGCTGGTCGCCGTGGGCGATGACGTTCTCGTAGTGCATGTCGGCGCCGTCCACCGCGTAGAGCAGGGCCAGCAGGGCGCCCTGGCGGCGGTAGAAGGCGTCGGTCTCGGTGACCGAGGTGCACCAGCGGTGTTCGATGAACTCCAGCCAGCCGTAGGTGTCGCGGCGCAGGGTGCGCGGAGTGCGCAGTCCCAGTCCGGGCACCTTGGCGTTGAGCCAGGCGACCAGGTGGTCGAGGAGGGCGTGCTGGTCGAGCGGGCGGGGCTTGTGGACGATCCGGCTGCCGTCGGCGAAGTGCAGGATCGCCACGGACCGGTTGCCCTGGTGCGCGTCGCCGCGGCCGAGGTCGACACGGACGAGCCTGCCCGGCGTACGGCCGTCGAGGAGGGTGGCGGTCAGGGCGGAGCGGTCGGACTGGAAGCGGGCGGCCAGTTCGGCGGTGGCCTGCGTCGCGTCCAGGGCGGTCCGGGTGAGCATCCGGGCCAGCACGGGATAGGTGGCGAACAGGTCCGCCAGTCCGCGGCGGGTGCCGGCGGCCGCGGCGAAGGAGACGAACCGCTCGCGCGGACCGGCCCCCGCAAGACGCCCGGCGCGGCGGGCGGCGTGCAGTTCCTGGACCAGGGTGCGGGCGGCCTGCCGGACCAGCTGGCGGGTCAGGCGCTGGACGAATCCGTCCCGCCACACGGTCGCTTCCGTGTCCGGGGTCCCGGCCATCAGGTCCGCGAGGCGGGCGGCGGCCGTGGCGACCAGCGGCCTGACGACCGGGGCGAACACGTCCGGACCGTCGCCGTCGACCTCGACCTCGGCGAGGCCCTCGGGCGCGGTGGCGAGCACCTCTTCCGCGAAGGAGGCCCAGTCGGGCTTGGCGGTCCGCTGTGCCAGGTGCTCGGCGGGCTCGGCGGCCAGGGCCGCCGCCGTGTCGCCGTCCACGCCCAGGCGGTCCAGCCGCAGGGCGAAGCCCTCCGCGTCCCCGACGGCCCAGGGCATCGGCTCGCGGGCGCCGGTCGCGGCGGCCGGTCCGGGGAGCCCGGGGGCGGCGAGCCGCTCCGTGAGGGTCAGCGCCGGGGCCCACCAGGTGGCGGGAAGTTCGGCGCTCCGGGGAGTCGGGAGGCTGGCGGTGTCGGTCACGAGAAGAAGGTCGCAGACCCGCTACGGCCCCCACATGGGTAACCGTCCCCCATATTCTCGCCGACCCCCTCCCCATGGGTGGGGGTATGGGGGGCGGGAGAAGAGAACCGCAGGTGGGGGGCGTGCACGTGCGGGTGTGCGGCGGGCGGCCAGACGGGTGCGGCCGGCCGGCGTCGGGGTGGGATGGGTACCGGGTGGGTGCGAGCCCCCCGTGGCTCCGCGTATGGGGTTGCGCCCGAGCCTTCTCCGGGTCGCCCTGGATGGGTTGCGCTCCGCCTGCGGGGAGGCACCGGGGGCCGGGGCGCAAATGTGGGGTCCCGCTACCGATGCGGCGGCGGTCGTACGGACGGCACGGTGTTCCCAAGTCCCCATGCCAGACCGCCCGCGGAGTCTCAGGCCGGGCGCACGACCTTCCAAGGAGCAGCAGATGGGAGCACCCGTACCTGTCAGTGTGGTCGCACTCGACCCGGTGCTGGAGGCAGGCATCCGCGCGACCCTGCTCGTCCGGCCCGAACTGACCGTGTGCGAGCCCGCCGACGCGCGGGTCGCCGTCCTCACCGTGGACCGGCTCGGTCCGGCCGAGCTCGACATGGTGCGTGCCACCCGCACCCAGCCCCACCGTCCCGCTGTCGTCCTGGTGGCGGGCATCCTCGCCTCCGGGGACGTCCTGCACGCTCTCGCCGCAGGCGCCCGCGGCCTGTTGCTGCGCCGCGAGGCGGACGCCTCCCGCCTGGCCCACGCGGTGCTGGCGGCCGCACGGGACGACTGCACTCTGCCGCCCGGCCTGCTGGAGGAGCTCCTGGACCAACCGGAGGCGTCCGTGCGCGGATCCGGAGGCTGGAGCGAGGGCATGCTGTCCGAGCGGGAGCGTTCCGTACTGCGCCTGGTCGCCGACGGGCACGAGACGGCCGAGATCGCCCAGCGGCTCGCCTACTCGCCTCGCACCGTGACCACCGTCGTGCACGACATCACCCAGCGCTTCAGGCTGCGCAACCGCGCCCACGCGGTCGCCTACGCACTGCGGGCGGGCCTGCTGTGAGCGCCACTTTGACGGCGCCGCCCGCCGCCGCCGTGACCGCCACTTTGACGGTGCCCCCCGCGGCCCCTGCTGTGACCGCCACACTGACGGCGCCCCCCGCCGCCCCCGCCGTCGCGGTGCGCCTCGTGCCGGGCCCTGGCGCGGAACGGGTCCGGGCGCTGGCCGAACGAGCCGGGCTCCGCTGTGGCGGGGACGAGATCGGGTCGCCCGGGACGGTCACGGTGATCGTCGCCGCCGATGCGGGTCAGGCGCTGCGGGCGCCGCGCACGCGGGGGCCCCTGCTGTTCGTCTGCGACACCGTCAGCCCGGAGGGCCGGCGGCGTGCTCTGCGCGCCGGAGCAGTCGTCATCGGCGCCGCCGAACTGACCGAGGCCCGTCTCCTGGAGGCCGTCCTTCGGGCAGCGCAGCCGCATCCGAGCATCCCCTACCCGGAGTTGTCCGGCGTGCTGAGCACCGGCACCCGCCCGGACGGGCCGCCCGCCGCCTGCGCCCCGGCGCTGACCGCACGGCAGACACAGGTCCTGCGCCTGATGGCCGAGGGGCACGCCAACGCCGACATCGCCCTGCTGCTGGGGTGTTCCGAACACACCGTCAAGAACGTCATCTACGAACTCATGACCCGGCTGCAGGCCCGCAACCGTGCGCACGCGGTCGCTCACGCCGTGCGCCACGGCCTGGTCTGAGTCCTGGACGCACCCGTCCACGACGCGGGGCACGGGAACGCACGGACCTGGTGCCGACCGGCATCGAGGTCCGGCCCGTCGCCCCGCGCGGTCGTGTGCGTGAAGCCGGGGCGAGGGAGGGGGAGGGTCAGGCCGACGGCAGCAGCCGTGGCTCGATCCGCTCCTCCACGGCCCGGCCGTCCTCCCGCCGCACCAGGTACGCCGCCTTCCGCGGCAACTCCGCGACCGCCTCGACGAGTTCGGTGCCGCGGTAGACCAGGCCCACTCCGTCGTCGGTGCAGTGGGCCTCGCCGAAGGTGCCGTCGGCGACCAGGCGGTGGATCAGTGGGCGGCGGCCCTCGTCGGAGTCGTAGTGCACGCCGTTGCCGTAGGGAAGCAGCGCGAGCCCGTCGGTGACCGCGCGCAGTTCGGGCCCGAAGGAGTCGGTGGTACCGCCCCGGAACCAGCAGATCGAGCCCGCGCTCACGCCGGCGAGGACCACTCCGGCCCGCCAGGCGCGCCGCATGATCTCGTCCACGCCGTGCACCCGCCACACGGCGAGCAGGTTGGCCACCGAACCGCCTCCCACCCACACCACGTCGTGGTCGAGCACCGTGGCCTCGATGTCCTCGACGTTGGGCATGGGGAACAACTGCAGCGGAGTGAGGTCGTACCCCGCCACCCGGGCGGCTTCGGAGACCCGCGCCGTGACGAGTTCGGCGTCTCCCGCGGCGGTGGCGACGTGGAGGATGCGCGGGCGTCTGCCGTGCGCGCCGGAGAGGTCGACCGCGTGGTGGACCAGGGCGTCGAAGAGCACCCGTGTGCGTCTGCCGGGACGAACACCGCCTGAGGTGGCGACGATGGTGGGTTCGGGTGCGGTCACGCGCGTGATCGTATACCGATCGTCGCGGGGGAGAGCGTGGGCGATCGGTGAAGGCGGCGCGTAGGTCGGACCTCTCGGGACGCAACGCCGGCAGCGCGGCGGGGACCGGTGTCGAACCGGTCCCCGCCGCGCTGTGGTGTGCGGGTCAGCAGGTACGCAGGCCCACGGCGGCCGCGTAGCCGGACGGGACCAGTACGTCGCGCACCGCCCAGCCCGGCGCCGGATCGGTGGGCGCCGGGCCGGTGCCCAGGTAGTCGAGCGCGGGGTCGCGGACCAGACCCGTGCCCAACCCTTTCAGGTAGGCCTCCTTGCGTACCCAGGCGCGGGTGAAGGCCGCGGGCCGGCTGTAGGCGGGCAGGTGCGCCAACTCGTCCGCCTCCGCACGGTGCAACGCCGACTGCGCGCTGAGCATGACCTTCACGGTGGCCAGTTCCTCCACGTCGACCCCGACCGGCGCCGGCGCGAGCGCCACCAGCACCAGCCCGCCGCTGTGCGACAGCGAGAAGTGCACCCCTGGCGTGGGCAACACGGGCCGCCCGTGCGGCCCGCCGCAGCCGGCGCAGGGTTCGCGGGTCAGCGGCAGGGCGTCGGCGCGTACCCCCGTCACGACGCTGAGCACACCCCGCAACGCCGCGTGGGCGACCACGTAGGCGTCCCGGTCCCGGTCGTGCCGGAAGGCGCGGGCGCGGGCCCGTTCCTCCCCGTCGAGGACCTCGCGGGCGTACCGGAGGGTCTGTGCGTCCTGCTCCGCCACCCGCGCCAGGTACAGCTCCAGCGGGGCCCGCAGAGCACGGGGGCCCTGTGCGGGCGGTCTGTCGCGCAGACCCGACAGGTCCAGCACGGCCGGGCACAGCCGTTGCGGCAGCGCCGGAGCCGGCGCGGGAGCGGTCGGCGGCGAGGTACCGGTGGCCGGCGGGTCGTGGGCCGAGGGACCCGGGAGCCTGCCCGGGAGCCCCTCAGGCATCTGCCTCGGCCAGCCGTCGACGCAGGCTCAGCGGACGCATGTCCGTCCAGATCACGCCGATGTGGTCCAGGCACGCCTGCCGGGGGCCGCGCAGCCCCTCCGGGTGCCAGCCCGCGGGCAGTTCGCGGTCCGCCCGCCAGATCGAGTACTGCTCCTCGTCGTTGCGCACCACGAGGTACTCCTCGTCGGTGCCCGGGCGGACCTCCTCGGCGTCCGCGCCGTTGGCGAAGTCGGGTTGCGTCACGGTGAACCTCCCGCGGGTGTTGGGGCCGGCCGCAGGTCACGGCCGACGCCGACAGCGTGCCCGGGCCACGAAGGCCCGGGTCAGGGACGAACACGCCGACCCCGTGGCACGTGTTGCTGCCGGATCTTCTCTGTCGGCGCGCCCCCGCCGCGCGGGACGGTGCTCTCCGGCCGGAGAACCCGGCGAACCCGGGGCGGACCACCGTCCGCCCCGGGGCCGGTCGCTTCCCCGCACCCCCCTTTCCGGAAGGAGCACGCGATGTCGGACGAGCACGCACCTGTCCTGCTGCCGGGCGGAGGCTGGCGGCTGTGGGAACAGTTCGCGCTGCGCGGCCCGGGCTTCCCCGCCGACGGCGTGCTGCACCTGGCCCCGCCCGGACTGGCCGAGGCCGCCGACAAGTTCGGCCCCGACACCCCCCGGTCCGGCCCCGAGTGGGACGGCTTCACCGAAGAGCTCGCCGCCGCGGCCGTGCACACCGCCCACCAGCTGCAGGAGGTCGCCGCCCGGCCCCGCTTCCAGGCGGCCCTGGCCTGGCAGAACCCCGCCGTGCTGCGCACCGGTATCGCCCCGTTCCTGCGCTGGAACCCGGACACCGACGCGCGCAGCAGCATGCCCCGCCAGCGGGAGGAGCTCGTCGCGCACTACTGGCAGCGGTTCTGCGTGAAGAACGACACCATCGGCTTCTTCGGACCCGTCGGCTGGGGCCACTGGGACCTGGCCGCGACCGACGCCGTCTCCAGCCACGCCGGGAACACCTTCCTGGCCGCGAGCGAGGTCTACTTCTCCGGCTGGGCGATCGACGCGCTGGCGAAGGTGCTGGCCGAGGACACCGCGCTGATGCGCTGGATCCCGCCGCGCCGGGTCTCCATCGTCCGTGTCGTCGGCACCACCGTCCGGGTGCCCGGCCGGCCCGCACAACCGGTGGGGGAGCGTGAGGCGGCGGTGCTCGCGCTGTGCGACGGGACCCTGCCCGTGGCAGGGATCGCCGCCGCACTCCAACTGCCCGAGGACGACGTCACCGCCGTCGTGCGGGAACTGGCGCGCAAGCGCTGGGTGCACTGGCGCCTGGAGGTACCGGCCGCCACCCACCCCGACCGCGCCCTGCGCGCCATCGTGGAGCGGGTCCCCGACGCCGCCGCACGCGGCCGTGCGCTGGCCAAGCTCGCCGTCCTGGAGGGCGGGCGCGACGCCGTGCGCGACGCCGGCGACGACGCCGACGCGCTGACCGCCGCGATCGGCGCGCTGGAGGCCGACTTCGCCGCCCTCACCGACACCGAGGCCCAGCGCGCCAAGGGCGCCCGCACCGCACCCTGCCGCGGCCTGGTCTACTCCGACACCCGCCGGGCGGCCACCGCCACCGCGGGTCCCGGCCTGCTCGCCCACCTCGAACCCCTCCAGCTGTGCCTGACCGCCGCGCGCTGGATGACCAACCGCTTCGCCGACGGCATCCGCGCCCGTCTGCGCACCGTGTACGACCGGCTCGCCGCCGACGGCCCCGTCGACCTCGCCACCCTGTGGCTGCACACCCTGCCCTCCCCGCACCCCGAGGCAGGCGACCTCATCGACACCGTCCAGGGCGAACTGCGCGCCAAATGGGCCCGCCTGCTCGACATCCCGCACGGCGCGCGCCACGTCCGGCGGACCACCGCCGACCTCGCCGCCCGGGTCCGCGAGGAGTTCGACGAGCCCGGGGACGGCTGGTCCCTGGCCCGCTACATCAGCCCCGACGTCCTCGTCGTCGCCGAGGACGAGGCGGCGCTGGCGCGCGGGGACGTGGAACTGGTCCTGGGCGAGATGCACTGCGCCCTCAACACCATGGGCGCCTCCCTCTTCGTGCACCAGCACCCCGACCGCGACGAACTGATCGCCGAGACCAGCCGCGACTTCCCCGCACCGCGTCTGCTGCCCATGCTCGCCAAGGAGCTGCCCCTGAAGTGGTCCACCCGCAGCCGCCCCTCGCTCGACCGGGACCAGGACCACTACGTGGCGCTGGTCGACCAGACCGGAGACCCGTATCGTCCGCGCACCGCGATGAGCGCCGATGTCCTGGTGGAGGACGCCGACGGCCGGCTGACCGCGGTGCTCCCCGACGGCACCCGCTACGACCTCCTGGACGCCTACGCCAACACCCTCACCCAGCGCGTGATGGACCGCTTCACCCTGCGCCCCGAGGGCGACCACACCCCGCGCATCAGCGTCGACCGCATGATCCTGGCCCGCGAGACCTGGCAACTGCCGGTCGCGGACGTCGATTTCGCCGACGAGAAGTCGGAGGCGGCGCGCTTCGTCCGGGCCCGCCACTGGCAGCGCCGCCACGAGCTGCCGCGTTTCGTGTTCGTCGTCTCCCCGACCGAACCCCGCCCGTTCTACGTCGACTTCGACAGCCCCGTCTACACCACCATCCTCGCCAAGGCCGCCCGCCGCCTCGCCCGCAAGGACCCCGGCGCCCGGCTGAAGGTCAGCGAGATGCTGCCCACCCCGGAGCAGGCCTGGCTCGCCGACGCCGACGGCCGGCGCTACACCTCCGAACTGCGCTTCGTGGCCGTGGACCAGACCGTCACCGGTGAGGGGGAGCACTGATGCGCACGCTCGCCGACGACATCGCCGAACACGCCGCCCGACACCCGCAGCGGATCGCCCTGGACACCCCGGACGGCCCGGTGACCTACCGGCGACTCCACGACCGGATCCAGGAGATGACCCGCCTGCTGCGGGCCCACGGTGTCCGGCCGGAGACCGTCTGCGCCGTCGCCGTCGAACACGGTCTGGACGCCGTCGCGGCCATGACGGCCGTCCTGCGCTGCGGCGCGGCCTTCCTCACCCTGGACGTGAGCCAACCCCGAGACCGGCTGGCGTCCTTCGTCCGCAGCGCCGACGCCCGCCTGCTGCTGACCACCACGGCGCACGCCGCCGCCCTCGACCTCGGCGTCCCCGTCGTCCACCTGGACGCACCGGACCCCGCAGACGCCCCCTCCGACGACCCCGCCGACGATCCGCCGCTCCCGCCCGTCGACCCCCGTGCCCTGGCCTACGTCAGCCACACCTCCGGCAGCACCGGCGCCCCGAGTCCCGTCCTCGTCGAGCACCACGCTCTCGACGGCTACCTGCGCGACACCGCCCGGGCCTTCGACCTCGGCCCGGACACGGTCGCCCTGCAGATGGCTCCGCTGGGCTACGACGCCTCGATCCGCGACACCTTCGCCCCCCTGCTGGCCGGCGCCCGCCTCGTCCTCGTGGAGCGCGCCCGGCTGCTGCGCCCGGCCGAGTTCGCCCGCGCCGTGCGCGAGCACCGGGTCACCGCCCTGCTCAGCGTCACCCCGTCCTTCCTCACCCACCTCGCCGGGCAGCGCGACCTCGCCGACCCGCTGGCCGGCGTCACGCTGGTCGCGTCCAGCGGCGAGTCCCTGCGTCCCTTCCTCACCGCGGGCGGCCGTTCCCTCGTCCCCGGCCGCCTCGTGAACCAGTACGGCCCGACCGAGTGCACCATGACGACCACCCGCCACGATGTCGCGCCCGACCCCGACCCGGCCGACGACGTCGTCGGTCTGCCCAGGCCCGGCACCACGATCCGCGTCCTCGGCCCCGACCTCGCACCCGTCCCCGACGGCGTGGTGGGCGAGGTGTACATCGGCGGCACGGGCCTCGCCCGCGGCTACGGCGGACTTCCGGCCCGCACGGCCGCCTCCTTCGTCCCCGACCCCTTCGGACCGCCCGGGTCCCGCATGTACCGCACCGGTGACCTCGGCCGGTGGAGTGCCCAGGGGCTGCGCTACGAGGGCCGCGGCGACCGGCAGATCAAGATCCGCGGCTACCGGGTGGACCCCGCCGAGATCGAGGGAGCCCTGCTCGCCCACCCCGCCGTCAGCGGGGCCGTCATCACCCCGCACACCGACGACCGCGGCCGCGTCTACCTGGCGGCGCACGTCACCGGAGACCACACCACGCCGGACGCCACCCTGCGCGCCCACCTGGCCCGCACCCTGCCACCCCATCTGATGCCGCGCCGTTTCCACCGCCACACCGCCTTGCCCACCACCCGCGGCGGCAAGGCCGATCGCGGCCGCCTGGTCGGCGGGAGCACCGCATGAGCACGACGACCGCCACCGGCCACCCGACCGCGCTCGGCACCCGGCCCGCGACGCGCTCCATGGGCCCTCTCGGTCCCACCGGCCTCGCCGTCGCCGCCGACCGCATCGCCCCCTACATCGTGCGCACTCCCTTGCTGCCCGGCCCGACGACCACCGCCTGCGGCCCGCACCTGCTGCTCAAGGCCGAACACCGTCAGATCGGCGGCTCGTTCAAGACCCGCGGTGCCGCCAACGCCGTTCTCGCCGCGGGCGCCGATCGCGTCGTCACCGGCTCCTCCGGCAACCACGGCATCGCCCTCGCCCGCATCGCCCGCACCCTCGGCCTCGAACTGACCGTCGTGCTCGCCGCCGGCGCGTCCCCCGCCAAAGCCGCCGCCATCCGCGCCCTGGGCGCGCACACCGTCCGGGTCGGCGGGGGAGTGGCCGAGCGCGAGGACCGGGCCCGGGCTCTCGCCGAGACGACCGGCGCCGTCCTCATCCCGTCGTCCGACCATCCCCTGGTGATCGCCGGTCAGGGCACGGTCGGCACCGAAATCCTCACCGACGCCCCTGACACCGAGACGGTCTACGTCCCGGTCGGCGGCGGCGGCCTCCTGGCGGGCGTCTGCCTCGCCGCCACCGCGCACCCCGTCCGGGTCGTCGGTGTCGAACCCGCCCTCACCCCGCGCTACGCCCGCTCCCTGGCCGCCGGACACCCCGTCCAGCTGCCGCCGAGCAACACCGTCGCCGACGGCCTGCGCGGCCAGCGGCCCGGGCACCTCACCTACCCGATCATCCGCGACCGGGTCGACGACCTCATCGCCGTCGGCGAGGCCGAGATCCTCGCCGCGGCAGCCCTGCTGCGCCGCCACGGCGTCGACGCCGAACCCAGCGGTGCCGTCGCCCTGGCCGGAGCCCTGCGCGCCGGCCGCCGCGAAGCCGCCGTGGCCGTCGTCTCCGGCGGCAACACCGCCGCCCGCCTGCACACCTGCACCGCACCCACCACCCTTCAGGAGGACACGCCATGACCGAGAACACCGCCACCGCCGTCAGCACCCTCGACCTGCTCGTCGACGTCTTCCGCGACGTCCTGGACTACGCCGACCTCACCGCGGACACCGACTTCTACGAGGCGGGGGGCGACTCACTGACCGCCTTCCAGATCACCGGCCGCCTCCAGGAGATCCTCGGCTCCGACGACATCCCGGTCTCCCTGGTCTTCGCCTACCCGACCCCGCGCGACCTCGCCGAGGTCGTCGACGCCGACTTCGGGCGCAGCTGACCCAGCGGCACCGTGGCCAGGACCGGCTTTCCCCGACGCCCGCGCACCGTGACCAGTGCGCGGGCCGGGGCCACCGGCCGGCCGCCATCGTGCCGCACACCCCTGCCTCACCTCGTCTCGTCCCGCGCGCGTCAAGGAGTGCCGTCATGACCGAAGACCTCGTCCCGTTCCTCGGCCGCTGGCGCCTGTGGAACCAGTTCGCGCTGCGTGGCCCGGGTTTCCCGGCCGACGGCGTGCTGCGCCTGGCGCCCCCCGGACTGGCCGAGGCCGCCGACAAGTTCGGCCCCGACACCCCGCTGTCCGGCCGCGACTGGGAGGCTTTCGCCGACGAACTGGGCGCGGCGGCCGTGGAGACCGCGCACGTGCTGCAGGACATCGCCCGCGCCCCGGCGTTCCGGCAGGCGCTGGCCTGGCAGAACCGGCCCGTGCTGACCACCGGCATCGCCCCGTTCCTGCGCTGGAACCCGGACACCGACGCGCGCAGCAGCATGCCCCGCCAGCGGGAGGAGCTGGTCGCGCACTACTGGCAGCGGTTCTGCGTGAAGAACGACACCATCGGCTTCTTCGGACCGGTCGGCTGGGGCCGCTGGGACTCCGCGGCGTCCGGGGCGCAGGTCGACCCCGGGACCGGGCTGGCCGCCGACTCCACCGTCTACTGGGCCAGTTGGGGCATCGACGCGCTCGCCAGGACCTTGGACACGGACCCGGCGATGCGCGGTTGGGTCGCGCCGAGGCGGGTGCCGTTCGTCGTGGTGAACGGTGACGAGGTGCGCGTGCCCGGCCGGCGCCCGGCGACGTTGTCCGCCGCGGCCGCGGCGGTTCTCGCCCGCTGCGACGGTGTCCGCAGGGCCCGCGACATCGCCGCCGACCTGCCCGGCACCGATGTCGAGGCGACGCTGCACGACCTGGTGGCCCGCCGCTATGTGACCTGGCGGGTGGAGGTGCCGGCCGACACCCACCCCGAACGAGCCCTGCGCGGCTGGCTGCTGACCATCGGCGACCCCGGCCTCAGACGACTAGGGCTGGCCGCCCTCGACCTGCTGGAGTCAGGGAAGGCGAAGGTGGCCGCCGCCACCGACGAGGACGAACTCCTGGCCGCGCTCGCGGAGTTGGAGCGCGACTTCACCGACCTCACCGACACGGCCGCGGTACGCGAGAAGTCGGCCTCCACAGCGCCCTGCCGCGCCCTGGTGTACAGCGACACCCGCCGCTCCGCCACCGCCCGCCTCGGCCCGGCCGTCGTGGAGGCGCTGTCGCCCCTGCGCATCCTGATGGACAGCGCCGGCTGGCTCACCGCACGACTGGCCGCCACCGTGCGGGCCGAGATCCGCGGCATCCATCGCCGGCTCGCCGCGGACGGGCCGGTCGACCTGGCCTCCTTCTGGTTCGCGTGCCTGCCGGTCCTGCACGGCACCGCCCGCACCACGGCCGGGGAGCTGCAACGGGAGTTCGCCGCACGCTGGCAGCGCATCCTGACCGTCCCCGACGGGGCCCGCAGGGTCAACCGGCGCGCCTGCGACATCGAGGCAGCCGCGCGGCGGGAGTTCGACGGCGGCGGAGGCTGGACCACCGCCCGCTACCTCAGCCCGGACATCATGATCGCCGCCGACGGTCCCGAGGCAGCCGCCCGCGGCGACCTCACCCTCGTCCTCGGCGAACTCCACCTCGCCGCCAACACCCTGGGCGCCTCGCTCTTCACCCACCAGCACCCCGACATCGACGAACTGTTCGCCCACACCGACCAGGACCACCCCGGCCCGCGACTGCTGCCCCTGATCCCCAAGGAGCACCGCGCCCGCCTCTCCGCCCGAGTCCGCCACACACTGGTCCGGCCCCAGGACTACCAGGTGGCCCTCACCGACTTCACCGCCGACCCCGCTCGCCCGCGCGCTGTCCGCAGCGCCGACGCCGTCGTCGAGGAGCGCGGCGACGCCCTGGTCGTCCGCCTGCCCGACGGCGCGGTCTTCCCCGCGATCGACGTCTTCTCGCACGTCCTGACCACGCTGTCCATGGACCTCTTCCAGCTGCTGCCACCGGCCGCCCACACCCCCCGCGTCACCCTCGACCGGATGGTGGTCGCGCGCGAGACTTGGCAACTGCCTGCCGCGGAGGCCGACTTCGCCGACGACAAGGACGAAGCCCGGCGTTTCGTACGGGCCCGCCAGTGGCGCGCCCGACTCGGTCTGCCCCGCTACGTCTTCGTCGTCTCCCCGACGGAGGCCCGGCCCTTCTACGTCGACTTCGACAGCCCGGTCTACGTCACGATCCTCGCCAAGGCCCTGCGCCGCCTGGCCCGCAAGGACCCGAACGGCACCGCCACGTTCACGGAGATGCTCCCGACACCGGAACAGACCTGGCTCACCGACGACGAAGGGCGGCGCTACACATCGGAGTTGAGGTTCGTCGCCTTCGACACGCAGGAGGAGTGAGGAAGGCGACCAACTCCTGGCGTGCCGACGGACGCGGCGGGCTCGACCTTTCGTCGAGCCCGCCGTGCCGGCTCGGGACGGAGCCGGACCACCCGTCACGTCGTCAGCGCTGCAGCGTCAGCAGACCCGGGCGGTAGGGCAGGAGGCCGTAGTCCCCGCCTGAATTGGGGCTGCGCCCCTGGTAGAGCAACTGCAGATTGCAGGGATCGACGGTCATGGTCTGGTCGGGGCTGGTGCGGAGCAGTTCACCGTGGCTGATGTCGTTCGTCCAGGTGGCTCCGCTGTTGGCCTTGCCGGCGAAGGGATTGCTCTCGGTCGCGGCCTGAGGCGTCCAGCTGCCGTTCAGACTGGTGGCCGTGAAGGAGCGGAAGTACCGGCCTTGCGAGCCGATCGCCTCGACGATCATGAGGTAGCGGTTCTGGCCCTGCAGCTTGTAGACCTGCGGGGCTTCGAACAGGTTGTTCGTCGAATCGCTCATGATCGTCGTGTACGACGAGCCGAAGTTGCCCGGGAAGTTCCCTATCGGCATGCTGGCCCGGTAGATCTTGCCGTTGTCACCGGCGAAGAACAGGTACATGTTCGTGCCGTCAGCGATGAGCGTCTGGTCGATGGGTCCGGTTCCGGGGCCGCTGATGCTTCCGGTGAAGAGCGTCTGCTGGGATGACCAGCCATTGGGGTTGGTGGGGTCGCTCGACGTCCGGTAGGAGAAGGCGGTCCCGCCCCACTGGTAGGCGAGCACCCAGATGTTCTTCGGTGCGAAGTAGAACAGCGTCGGCGCGACGGTGGACGTCGACATCGTGTTCTGGCTGGCGGAGGCCATCTCCGACCAGTTGCCGAACAGGCTGAAGTTCATCGACCCCCAACGCGTCCCCGTGTCGTGCGTGGTTGCGTAGACGAGTTGCTTGCCGTTGTAGGGGGCGACGGTGAAGTCCTTGAGCGAGACCCATCCGGCCTTGGGTTGTGCCAGCGCGCCCGTGGACGACCAGCGGTATGTCGACGGAAGATCGCACGCCCCGGGGGTGTCGGCGCCGACCTTGACGAGCTGCCACTGCTGGTTTGTGCCGCCCCAGTCGTCGTACTGGACGATGTTCGCGTTGTCGGCCGTGGATGCCCCTTGCACTTCGAGGGCCTTGTTGCTGTGCCGCGAGATGAGCCTTACGTAGCCGTCCGGGCTGTCGGCCAGCCGCCACTGCTGGTTGGTGGCGTTCTGGTCGGCCCACTGGACGATGGAGCCGCCGTTCGCGGTGGACCAGTTGTAGAGGTCCAGCACCTTGCCCGAGTGGCGGGACTTGATGCGGTAGTAGCCGCCCCCGGAGTCGACGAACTGCCATTGCTGCTGGGCCTGATCGTTTCTGCTCCATTGGGTGATGCGGGCGCCGTCGTTGGTCGCCAGGTTGTAGACGTCCAGGGCTTTGCCGCTGTTTCGGTTGACCAGCACATACGAGGCGTTGGGGTCCACGGTTGCCGCGCCGGCCGGCTGGGCGCCGAGGAACGTGGCCACGAGCAGCAGGGGTGCGAGAACGGCGAGTAAGCGTCTCAGACTGACCGGGAAGGGGTGGCGAAACCGCATCAGGGAGCCTCCTTGGGGGCGGGTGAGGTGACGCCGGTGACCGCAGAGCGGCGATATCCAGGCCGGGGCATTTTCGAAACATTCGAAGTAGTTCCCGAACCTATGACGCCACAAGCTAGGAATGCGGAGCCCTCGGGTCAAGGTCTGCTGCCGATCTGTCTACAAAGAGTTCCAGCCCAACGGGTCGGGCGGAGGGTGAAGTTGAGTGTCATATCCGCGCATACCCCCAGGTCCCGAATCGTGAGTTATGCCGACTGCGGCGGCGGAAGGTTTCGTGTGCGGAACAGCCCGACGTCGAAAGTTGCGAGCGAATAACAGAAAGTTTCCCTGTGATGAGTATTGACGATCCACCGTCAAACCCGCACCATCCGTCTCTGGGCGACCGGACGCAGTTCGAGATGCCGAACCTCGGCGGCCCTGGTGTACCCGTTCTCCACGAGAGTCCACGCACACCGCAGATCAGCGCAGCACAGCACCTGTGCCAACCCCGCTCTGTTCCGGTGAGGCTCACACCAGCGCATCTGTCTCTTCGTGCAGTTGGAGAGGCGCGCGGCGCCGCGTGATGGCCCCCGGTCGAACCGCGATGGAGTAACCCGTGTCCCCGTCACCACTGTTCGCCGCCCGCCGGGTGTCACCCAACCGCCGGCCGGGCGCCTCCCCATGACCGCGGTGTCTCGTGATGAGGGCTGCCTGGCCTCCGGCGCCGGATCGGGCGGCCTGCCTCGGGCCTCCCCGAACGTCCGGTCCGTCCGGCGGAGCGGAAGAGGCCGGAGCCGCCCCTGACCTTGCGTCGTTCCGTTATTTCTACCTTGGAGGAACAGCCATGGGCTCGTATGCCCTTCCCAGACCTGTAGCCCGCGGGAAGATCCGCGGTCTGCTCTTGGCGCTGCTCGCCTGTGTCCTTGGCGCGGCCGCCGCACTGGTCGCGCCGCCGACCGCACACGCCGCCGAGAGCACGCTCGGCGCCGCGGCGGCGCAGAGCGGCCGCTACTTCGGCACTGCCATCGCCTCCGGCAGGCTGGGCGACTCGGCGTACACGGGGATCGCCAGCCGTGAGTTCAACTCGGTGACGGCCGAGAACGAGATGAAGATCGACGCCACCGAGCCGCAGCGGGGCCAGTTCAACTTCACCGCCGGTGACCGCGTCTACAACTGGGCGGTGCAGAACGGCAAGCAGGTGCGCGGCCACACCCTCGCCTGGCACTCCCAGCAGCCCGGCTGGATGCAGAGCCTCAGCGGCAGCACGCTGCGCCAGGCGATGATCAGCCACATCAACGGCGTGATGGCCCACTACAAGGGCAAGATCGCCCAGTGGGACGTCGTGAACGAGGCCTTCGCCGACGGCGGTTCGGGAGCCCGGCGGGACTCCAACCTTCAGCGCACCGGCAACGACTGGATCGAGGTCGCCTTCCGGACCGCGCGCGCCGCCGACCCGGCCGCCAAGCTCTGCTACAACGACTACAACGTCGAGAACTGGACCTGGGCCAAGACCCAGGCCATGTACGCCATGGTCCGGGACTTCAAGCAGCGTGGCGTGCCGATCGACTGTGTCGGCTTCCAGTCACACTTCAACAGCGGCAGCCCCTACAACAGTAACTTCCGCACCACTCTCCAGAACTTCGCCGCCCTCGGCGTCGACGTGGCCATCACCGAGCTCGACATCCAGGGCGCCTCGGCCTCGACCTACGCCAGCGTGACCAACGACTGTCTGGCCGTTCCGCGCTGCCTCGGCATCACCGTCTGGGGTGTGCGCGACACCGACTCCTGGCGAGCGCAGGACACGCCGCTGCTGTTCAACGGCAACGGCAGCAAGAAGCCCGCCTACACCGCCGTCCTCAACGCACTCAACGGCGGAACCACCACGCCCCCCGGTGATGGCGGAACGATCAAGGGCGTCGGTTCGGGCCGCTGCCTGGACGTGCCCAACGCCAGTACCACCGACGGCACCCAGGTCCAGCTGTGGGACTGCCACACCGGCACCAACCAGCAGTGGACGTTCACCTCAGCCGGCGAGCTCCAGGTCTACGGCAACAAGTGCCTGGACGCCGCGGGCACCGGCAACGGCACCAAAGTCCAGATCTACAGCTGCTGGGGAGGCGACAACCAGAAGTGGCGCCTCAACTCCGACGGATCCATCGTCGGCGTCCAGTCCGGCCTCTGCCTGGACGCCGCCTCGAGCGGCACCGCCAACGGCACCCTGATCCAGCTCTACTCCTGCTCGGGCGGCAGCAACCAACGCTGGACCCGCGCCTAAGAGGTCTGTCACAGACGAAAGGGTGAATCGATGAAGACCTACGGTGCGGATTCCCACGCTCCGCCGCGAAGGCCACGCTGGTGGTCCCGCGTCGCCGCCGTGGTGGCGGCGACCCTCGCGATCGGCATGCTCACCGCGGTGGACCCGGTGCCCGCCGAAGCGGCGACGGTGGACACCAACGCCTGGTACGTCCTGGTCAATCGCGGCAGCGGCAAGGCTCTGGACGTCTCCGGCGCCTCCACCGCCGACGGCGCGCGAGTCAACCAGTGGACGCGCAGCGACGGAAACAACCAGCAGTGGCAGTTCGTGGACTCCGGCGGCGGCTTCTACCGCCTCAAGGCCCGGCATTCGAGCAAAGTGCTCGACGTGGCCGGCGCTTCGACCGCCGACGGTGCCGCGATCCAGCAGTGGGCCGACCACAACGGGGCCAACCAGCAGTTCCGCCTGGCCGACTCCGACGCGGGCCACGTCCGGCTGATCAACCGCAGCAGCAACAAGGCGGTGGAGGTGCAGGGCGCCTCGACCGCGGACGGCGCCAACGTCGTCCAGTACAACGACTGGGGCGGCACCAACCAGCAGTGGCAGATGATCAAGCTGTCGTCCGATGGCGGTGGCGGTGGCTCTGGCGCATGCGGCAGCGCACCGACTCTGACGAGCGGTACGCACACGATTCAGAGCGGCGGCAAGAGCCGCAGCTTCATCCTCAGAGTTCCGGCCAACTACGACAACAGCCACCGCTACCGGCTGATCTTCGCGTTCCACTGGAGGGGCGGAACCGCCGGTGACGTGGCCTCGGGTGGCACGAGCGGCAGCGCCTGGTCCTATTACGGCCAACAGGAACAGTCGAACAACAGCGCCATCCTCGTAGCCCCCCAGGGCCTCGGCAACGGCTGGGGCAACGCGGGCGGTGAGGACATCACCTTCGTCGACGACATGATCCGGCGCATCGAGGGCGGCCTCTGTGTCAACCCGGCTCAGCGTTTCGCCACGGGATTCAGTTGGGGCGGCGGTATGAGCCACGCCCTCGCTTGCAGCCGGGCGAACGTCTTCAGGGCCGTCGCCGTCATGTCCGGTGCCGAGATCAGCGGGTGCAGCGGGGGTACCCAACCCATCGCCTACTTCGGAATCCACGGCATCAGCGACAACGTCCTCAACATCGGACAAGGACGGTCCCTGCGCGACAGGTTCGTCCGCAACAACGGTTGCGCCTCCCAGAGCCCGCGCGAGCCCGCGCCGGGCAGCCGAACCCACGTCACCACCACCTACTCGGGCTGCCGTGCCGGCTACCCGGTCCAGTGGGCGGCGTTCGACGGAGGCCACATGCCCGGTCCGGTCGACGGCTCCTCCGGCGAAAGCGGCGTCACCACCTGGACCAAGGCAGAGATCTGGAGGTTCTTCGCACAGTTCTGATGTCACGCCCGCACCAAGGAATGGAGCCAGGATCGTCCTGGCTCCACTTCCGTCTCTGCGCCGCCCGCTGACATGGGGAGGCGTGTGGTGTGGCTGACGTGGATCGGTACGCCGATTGTCAGACGCTGCTGGCAGCATCCCTGCCATGAATGCCGTCTTCACCACCCCGCCGCGGCCGTTCGACGTCACCGCGCTCTTCCCCCAACTGGCCCCGCTGGCACGCACGGCGACCCGGCTGCACCCGCGGCCGGGGTCGCCGACCGTGGACGACAGTTCCGTCGGCGGCCCGCTCCTGTGGCCCGCCGACGAGCCGTGGCCGCACTGCGTAGAGCCGCACGACAGTGAAGCGGCAGACGACATGCGCTCTCCGGACGAGATCCGGATCCTGCGTCGCGTCCGTGCGGCAGCGGCCGAGCGGCGGCTCCGCGACCCTCAGGCACCCGTGATCACGCCCGAGGAACGGGAGATCGAGCAGCGGCTCCGCGAGGGCCACCCGTGGTTCGACGGCCCGATTCCCATGATCCCCGTAGCCCAGCTCTACGCCCGCGACGTCCCCCTCCCGGCCTGCCCTCCCGGAGGCGACCTTCTCCAGGTCCTGTGGTGCCCTTGCGACCACGAGGAGTTCGCACACCCCCGAACCGCCCTCTTCTGGCGCTCCTCGGACTCCGTCGCCGACGTTCTCGAGGCCCCGCCCGAGCCGTCCGTGATCCAGTTCGACTGGTACCTGCCGGAGCCGTGCCTGCTCGCACCGGAACAGATCATCGAATACCCCAGCCCCTTGGAGCTGAGCAAGGAACTGCAGCAGCAGTTGGGCGACGTGAACCTGTGGGAAACAGCCGGATGGGCGTGGGACAGCACCGGCGCGTTGGACCCGCAGGAGTTCTACTTCCGCGACCTGTGCCACGCCCCCGGGTGGAAGACCGGCGGCTGGACCCGCTGGGGCCTCACCGACCCCATGCCCCGCCCGTGCCCCGCATGCGGCACCGAGACGACCCCGCTTCTCACCATCGCGTCCTCGGAATGGAATTCCGGCAGCAAGAGCTGGATGCCCGAGGAGGAACGGACGAACCCGACTCCACTCCTTCTCGGCACTCCGCCGTCGAACTTCACTCTCCTCGACATCGCCGGCGCCTACAGCCTGCAACTCCACGTCTGCCCGGCGTCCCCGGAGCATCCCCACATCGAACTGGTCCAGTGAGCTTTCGCGGAAGGCCTCCGCGTCGACGCGTACCGACCAGGGGAGCCCTCTGGCGCTCTCATTGGTTGAGAATTCACTTACCGAGGTAGATCAAGTTAGGCTTACCTTATATGCTCGCTGAGTCCCACCGCTCCCTTCCGGCGTGCAGGGACTCAGGCCACTCCTCGCACGACAGGACCCCCATGCGCACGACGTCCCGCGGTCTCCTCTTCACGCTTGCCCTCACCCCGTTGCTGGCCGGATGTTTCGCGGCGAGCGAGCAGGGCTCTGGCTCGGGCGCGGAAGGCGGCGCGGCCGGGCGGCTGAGGGTCGCTCTCGCGGTGCCGCCGGTGCAGGCGCTGTCTCCGTACAGCAACGACGCCACCGTACTGAGCAAGCTCTCCGTGGCCGAGGGACTCACCGCCCTGGACAAGAACGGCGCCCCCGCGCCCGCGCTGGCCACGTCCTGGAAGCAGGTCGACCCCACCCACTGGACCTTCGAGCTGCGCAAGGCCACGTTCCAGGACGGCACCAAGGTCACCGCCGACTCCGTGGTCAACGCCCTGCACCACGCGGGCGCCGCGGAGCCCAAGCCCCGCGTTCTCAGCGACGTCACCCTCACCGCGAAGGCCGACGACTCCGACACCGTCACCATCGGCACCAAGAACGCGGACCCGGTGCTCCCGCTGCGCCTGGCCAGCCCGGCGCTGGCCATCCTCTCGGCCAAGGCGTACGGCAAGGACGGCACCGCCAGCCCGATCGGCACCGGAACCGGCCCCTTCAGGATCACGAAGCTCACCGGCAAGTCCGCGGCTGTCCTGGACCGCTATGACGGCTACTGGGGCGGCAAGGCCAAGACGCCCGGCATCGACGTGACCTGGATAGCCGACGGCACGGCCCGCGCGAACGCCCTGCGTGGCGGCGAGGTCGACATCGCGGAGTGGATCCCCACCTCCCAGGCGAAGCTGCTGGACGCGAAGACCCGTCACGAGGTGCCGTCCGTGCGGACGGACAGCCTCGTCCTCAACACGGGCAGCGGCCTGTTCACCGAACCGGCGCTGCGCGCGGCCGCCCGTGAGGCCGTCGACGGTTCGGCACTCGTCGGCTCGGTCTTCGGCGGGTACGCCGACCGCGCGCAGGGTCTGTTCGGCCCCGCCGTGCCCTGGGCGGCCGACCACCGCGTCCAGGTCACCGGCCGCGCCCGGGCCGCGACCGTGCCGCAGGTCAAGGCCGACACGAAGGGCAAGACCCTGCGCCTGGCCACCTACACCAACCGCGCCGAACTTCCCGAGGCCGCCACGGTCCTCCAGCAGCAGCTGGAGAAGGCCGGGTTCACCGTGAAGCAGGACGTACGCGAGTACACCCAGATGGAGGCCGACCTCCTCGCCGGCAAGTACGACGCCCTCGTCTTCTCCCGGGTCACCCTCCTCGACACCGGCGACGCGGTCGCGTACCTGGCCAGCGACTACACGAGCGACGGCGTGTACAACATCGCCCGTCTGAAGGACTCCAAGGTGGACCGGGCCATCAAGTCCGCCGCCGAGGAGAGCGACACGACGAAGCGCCGACAGAAGATCATGGCCGCCGAGGCGGAGATCCTGCGCACCGACGCCGTCGTGCCGCTGGTCCACGAGAAGGTCGTCCAGGGCATCGCCACCGATGTCGAGGGCGTGCTCCTCGACCCGCGCGAGCGCTCCCTGATCGACGTCGACACCCACCTGAAGTAACCGGCGATGAGCGTCACATCGGGCGTCACCGGAGCCGGCCCGTCGCGATGGCGGGCCGGCCTGGGCCGCCTCACCGCGGGAGCCGCGCTGATCACGGTCGTGGCCATGCTGCCCTGGCTGTCCGGCAACGACCCCGCGTTGACCGTCCTGCGGGCCCGTTCCGCCGACCAGGATCCGACGCCTGAGCAGTTGGCCGCCGTACGAGAGCAAGTGGGACTGGACGAGGGGCCGTTCGCGCATCTCGCACACTGGCTGAGCGGGCTGCCGCGGGGCGACGCGGGCACGTCCTGGGTATCCGGCGAGGCTGTGCTGCCCCAGGTGACAGACGCCTTCGCGGTCTCCCTCACGCTGATGCTCGGGGCGCTGGCGGTCACGGTCGCGGTCGCCGCCCTTGCCTGCGTCCACACCCTGTACCTCGGCTCCCGGCGACGGCTGCAGCGGGGGAGAGGCGCCGTCGGGGTCGCCGTTCTCGCCGCGTTGCCCAAGTTCCTGCTCGCCTCGCTCCTCGCCACCGTGTGCGGGGTGTGGCTGGGCTGGTTGCCGTCCAGCGGGTGGCAGGGGCCGGCGTCGATGGTGCTGCCCTCGCTCGCCCTGGGTGTTCCTTCCGGGGCGGTGATCGGTGGTCTTCTCCAGCAGTCGCTCCCCGCGGCCTTCAACGAGCCGTGGGCCAGGACCTGGCACGCGTACGGGATCGCGCGCGGCCGCGTCGCCCGCCATGCGCTGCGGCGCGCGCTGGCCGGGGTGCTGCCACAGCTCCTGCCGACCGTGGTGGGCCTGGTCGGCGGCGCCGTCGCGGTGGAGAAGATCTTCAACATTCCCGGCCTCGGCCGCCTCGCCCTGGACGCCGCCATCGCGCAGGACCTACCACCCCTGCAAACGGCCACGCTGTCCCTCATCCTGCTCGGCGTCGCGGCCGGCCTCCTCATCCAGGCCCTGCGTCACGCGTTGCTCGGTCCGGCCCTGCGGGACGGCGCCCTGCCCGCGCTGCACGCACCGGCCGCCGCCCGAGGGAGCTTCACTCGCTGGGCCGTGGCGGTGTGTGCGCTGGCCTTGCTCGCTGTGATCACCGCCGGGCTGCTCCGCGATCCGCTCCATGTGGACACCGCCGCCCGGCTGCTCCCACCCTCGGCAGCACATCCGCTGGGCACGGACGCGCTGGGCCGTGACCTGCTGGCCCGGCTGGGGCACGGCGCGTCCCGCACGGTGGCCCTGGCCCTCGCGGTGACCGCGGTGTGTGCGCTCACCGGGCTGCTGCTCGGCATGACGGCGCAGATCGGCGCGGGGCTCACGGAAGTGGTGTCGACGATGCCCGCGGTCCTGGCCGGGCTGCTGACCACCGCGGTGACCGGCCCGTCGGCCTGGGGCGCCGCGCTGGCGGTCTGCCTGGTCGGCTGGACTCCTTACGCCGCCCAGGCCGCGGCGTTGCTGGAACAGGAGCGCGCCAGCGGCCACATGCTCGCGTCCCTCTCCTTCGGCGCCGGTCCCGGATATCTGCTCCGCTACCACCTGCTGCCCGCCGTGCTGCCCGGCGTCCTGCGCAATGCCCTGCTGCGCCTGCCCACGACGGTTCTGGTACTGGCGTCCCTCGGCTTCCTCGGTCTGGGCGAGCAACCGCCCACCGCCGAATGGGGCCGCCTGCTCTCGGAGAACCAGCCGTACGTGGAACTGGCGCCCTGGACCGTCCTCGGTCCGGCCTGCGCCCTGGTCCTTCTCTCCGTACTCGCCCTCAACGGCGCGGACGCCGTGGCGGTGCGCCGCCGCCCCGCGCCGGGCCGGAGGTCCCCGTGGTCGCGGGGGAAGGGTTTGCGGGCGAAGAGCGGGGTCAGCGCTGTGTGATCGCGTTCCGCTACCGACGTCGAGGCACGGCCGCGCGAGGGTGCGGCCGTGCTCGCGGCGGCCGGAGCCGTCCGACGCGCTTGTCCGTCCCGCCCGGGGGGTCCGAGTTCGGCTCGGACCCCCCGGGGCGGGAGTTCATCCGGCGGTCAGAGCGGTCCACTTCTGGTTGGAGCCTGAGTGGCAGTCCCACAGCTGGAGCTGTGTGCCGTCAGCTGTGGAGGAGCCCGGTACATCGAGGCAGCGGCCGGAGGCGGGGTTGCGGTAGCCGCCGTTGTAGGGCTGCCAGACTTGGTTGGCGCCGCCGTGGCAGGCCCAGAGCTGCACCTTGGTGCCATTGGCGGTGGCCCCGCCGACGGCGTCGAGACACTTGCCCATGGAGCGCAGGGTGCCGTCGGTGTAGGCGGACCAGTACTGGTTGGCGCCGCCACCACAGCTCCACGTCTGGACGGCGGTCCCGTTGGCGGTGCCGGAGCCGTTGACGTCCATACACTTGCCGGCGATCCCGGACTGCACGCGCGCGGGGGCGGGGGCGGGGTTCCTCAGCCACCCCGCGTTGTCCGCGGTCTGGACGCCACGGTGGAAGGCGTCGGCCATCTTCTGGTAGCCCGAGTCGTTGGGATGCAGGCTGTCGGCCAGGTCGGCCGTGGTCAGACCGCTCATGTCGACGAACGCGACGCGTTTGCCCGCGGCCTGGGCGTCACTCACGATCTGGCGGGTGGCCTGGTTGTACCCGGCACGGTACTGCTCCTCCGAGCCGCTGGTGGACACGACCAGTGAGGCGACCAGGACGGTCGCGTCGGGGGCGGCGGTGGTGACCTGATTGACCAGCGACCTCAGCCGATCGGCGGCGGTGGAGGGCTGGTAGTTCCCGTTGAGGTCGTTGGTGCCGATGTGCAGCGTCACCACGTTGGGCCGGTAGCGGGTCAGCGAGGCGTCGGTGAGTGCGGCGATCTGGTCGATGCGGTACCCGGAGTGGCCCTCGTTGTCGGGGTCGGACATCGAACCGCCCCGTACCGTGCCGACGAAGTCCAGCGGGTGGCCGTCCGCCGCGAGCCGGTTCCACAGCGCATTTCGGTAGCCGTTGCCCGTACTGCTTCCCACACCCCACGTGATCGAGTCGCCCAACGGCATGACCCGTAGCGGGGTGGTGGGAGCGGCGGAGGCGGGGGTCTCACCTGCCGCGGTGACCCCGAACGTGGTGGCGACGAGGGTGAGCAGGGGCAGGATCCAGGACTTTCTCATGTGGATGTCCTCTTCGAGTCGTGGGGGAGTCAGCGGGCCTGATCGCCGCGGGGAACGCACGGTTACGGCAGCGTGGTCCACTTCTGGTTGTTCTGGCCGTTGCAGGTCCACAGCACCAGCGGGGTCCCGTTGGCGGTGCCGGCTCCGTTGGCGTCGAGGCACAGCCCGGCATTGACGTTGCGGATCGACCCGTCGGCCTGTGTGGTCCACTTCTGGTTGTTCTGGCCGTTGCAGGGCCAGATGACGACCCGGGTGCCGTTGGTGGTGCCCTGGTTGGAGGCGTCCAGGCACTTGTCGCCGTAGACGCGGATCTCACCGCCGGCCCAGGTGGTCCACAGCTGGTTGGCCGCGGTGTGGCAGTCCCAGAGCAGCGTCGTCGCCCCGGCCGCGGTGGAGGCGTTGTCCACGTCCAGGCAGCGGCCGGATCCGGTACCGCGCAGGCGTGCGGTGGTGGCGGCCAACGGGCTGCCGCCGGTCACCTTGAACACGGCGACACCGTGTGCGGGGACGCTGGCGGAGATCTGTCCGGACGTGCTGGACGTACCGCCGGTCCACAGGTCGGTGAGGGTGAACGACCCTCCGGACAGGCCCACTTGGGCGGCCGTGGTGGAGACGGTCGCGGTGCCGCCGCCCCGGTTGAACAGCCCGACCGCGACCGAGCCGTCCTTGAGGGGCTTGGCGAACACCTCGGTGTCGCCGTCGTCGCGCACTCGGCGGCCGCCCGCGCCCAGCGTGTCCTGGTTGACGGCCAGCAGGCGGGGGTTGCGCAGGATGGCGCTCACGTCGGCGGACATGGTGCGGATGTCGTTGCCGGCCATGAGCGGAGCGCCCATGAGCGCCCAGAGGGCGAAGTGGGAGCGGGACTCCGTCAGCGTCAGGCCGGGGCGGCCCACGACGAGCATGTCGGGGTCGTTCCAGTGGCCGGGTCCGGACTGCGCGGCCAGCGGCGCGGTGACGTCCAGGACGTTGCCGACGCCCATCGGGTAGCTGTTGGTGTTGCCGTTCTGCCAGATGTCGAGGAGGTCTTCGGTGGTCCGCCAGAGGTCGGCGACCTGCCCCCAGTTGTACTTGTCGCCGGTGGGGGAGTGGAAGCTGTTGGGGTTGATGCTGTAGACGATCGGACGGCCGGTGGCGCGCAGGGCGTCACGCATAAGGGTGAACTGTGCGATCTGCTCGTTGAGGGTGCCGTTGCCGGAGCACCAGTCGTACTTGAGGTAGTCCACGCCCCAGGAGGCGAACGTGGTGGCGTCCTGCCTCTCGTGGCCCTTGCTGCCGGTGGAGCCGGGGTAGGTGCCCACGCCCTGGGCGCACGTTTTCTCGTTGGGGGCCTGGTAGATGCCGAACTTCAGGCCCTTGCCGTGGATGTAGTCACCGAGTGCCTTCATCCCGCTGGGGAACTTGGTGGGGTTGGCCCGCAGGTTGCCCGCCGCGTCGCGCTGCGGGTCGAACCAGCAGTCGTCGACCACGACGTACTGGTAGCCGGCGTCCCGCATGCCCGAGGACACCATCGTGTCGGCGGCCTGGCGGACCTGTGCCTCGGTGATCCCGCACCCGAAGCTGTTCCAGCTGTTCCAGCCCAACGGAGGGGTGAGGGCGGGGCTGCCGGGAGCCGCTTGGGCCGTTGTGCCGGCGGAGGCGGTGACGCAGGCGGTGACTGTCAGAGCGGTGGCCGCGAGGAGACGCAGCAGTCGTCTGGGCAGGGGGAGCATCAGGTTCCTTCCTGGGGGACGAGGCGGAGGGCCGCTCGTGACCGTGCCTGACCGGCACGGTCACGAGCTTGTGGTGGCGTGCGGGTCAGCGCTGAAGGGTGAGCAGGCCCGGCCGGTACGGCAGTTTGATGTAGGGGGTGCCCGACGGTGTGCTGGGGGACAGACCCTGGTAGAGGAACTGCAGGTTGCAGGGGTCGATGGTCATGGTCTGGTCGGGGTTGTTGCGGACCAGGTCGCCGTGGCTGATGTCATTGGTCCAGGTGGCGCCGCTGTTGGCCTTGCCCGCGAAGGGGTTGGACTCGGTGGCGGCCTGCGGGGTCCACGGACCGTTCAGGCTGGTGGCCGTGAACGAGCGGAAGAAGCGCTGCTCAGTCGCTCCCCGAGCCTCGACGATCATCAGGTACTGGTTCTGGCCCTGGACCTTGTAGACCTCGGGCGCCTCGAACAGGTTCTTCACCGTGTCGCTCATGACCGTCGTGTAGGACGAGCCGAAGCTGGCCGGGAAATTCCCGATCGGCATGGTCGACTTGTAGATCTTGCCGTTGTCACCGGCGAAGAACATGTGCATGTTCTGGCCGTCGGCGATCATGGTCGGGTCGATGGCGCTGCCGTCGGGGAGGGTGCCGGTGAACAGTGGTTGCGCCGCCGACCAGCCGTTGGGGTTGGTGGGGTCGCTCGACGTGCGGTAGACGAAGGGCCATTGGGTGCCCCACCCGTTCGAGGTGAGCACCCAGATGTTCTTGGGCGCGAAGTAGAACAGTTTGGGAGCCACCGCGCCCTGGCTCATCTGGGTCTGGCCGGCCGACGCCATGTCGGACCAGTTCGTGAAGGGACTGAACCCCATCGATTTCCACGACGATCCGTCGGAGGCGGTCGCGTAGACGAGGTGCTTGCCGTTGTACGTCACGGTGGTGAAGTCCTTCAGCGCGGCCCACCCGTTCGCCGGCTGCGCCAGTGGGCCGGTCGAGCTCCACCGGTACGTCGAGGGAAGGGCACAGGTGCCGCCCGGCGGCGCGGACAGGCCGCTCCACTTCTGGTTGCTGCTGCCGGTGCAGTTCCAGAGCTGCACCGCCGTGCCGTTGGCCGTGGCGCCGCCCGACACGTCCAGGCACAGCCCGGACTCCACGGCGACGACCGTGCCGTCGGCGTTGACTCGCCACTGCTGGTTGGTGCCGCCGTTGCAGTCCCAGATCACCGGGCGGGTGCCGGCCGTGGTGGCGTGGCCCGGCACATCCAGGCATTTGTTGCCGTACACGGTCAGCTGGTTGTTGTCCGTCAGCGTCCACTGCTGGTTGGTTCCGCTCCAGCAGTCGTAGATCTGCAGGCTCGTGCCGTTGGTCTGGCCGGCGCCCGGCACGTCGAGACATCGTCCGGAAGCAGTGCCGCGCAGGGCGCCGCTGGTGGCCGCCTGTGCGGGGTTGGCGACCAGCGTCGCCGCCGAGGCGACCAGGGCCGCGAGCACGACGGGCAGATGTCTGCGGCTGAACGTATGTTTGAGCATGGGGACCTCGTTCCTTGGGGGAGCGGTTCTGGTCGGCTTCGTCGGGGCTGTGCGGGCAGATGGGCTGTGATCCGGCCTGCGCGTGCGATATGTCGAACGCTGGTCGGCGAGTCGGGCAAATAAAAAGGCGGAGAACGCCCTGGATCTGGTCCCGACACCGACTCAGCTCCGCACGATGCGCCAGCGGTTGTCGGCGGTACCGTCGTCCGAGTCCTGGACCGCGAACGCGCCGACCGCGGTGGAGTTGTTCGCGATGGCGAGCAGCTTGCCGCTGTTCGCGTTACGGATCTTGTAGGTGCCGTCTCCCTGGTCGAGCAGCGTCCATCGGTGATCGGCCGTGCCGTTGTCGGACCACTGCAGAACGGTCGCGTCGTCTGCCGTCGACATGTCCTGAACGCCGAGCACCTTGCCGCTGTGGGCGTTGCGGAAGCGGAAGCCGTCACCATCGGTGATCATCTGCCAGTTGTGGTCGGCCGTGCCCGAGTCGTTCCACTGCAGAGCGCGGCCACCGTCGGCCGTGGACATGTCCTGGATGCCCAGCACGAGACCGCTGCCCACGTTGGAGAGACGGACGGTGTCACCGGCGTTCCAGTAGACGGTGTAGTTGTGGCCGTGCGCGTCGTGGAAGGGGCCCAGGTTGACGGTGGAGCCGTTCGCGGTGGCGGTGAAGGCGAGCGAGGTGCTGCTGGTCCGCGTGATGGACGACGTGTTCAGCGCCGGCAGGGAACTGAGCGCGGAATTGCCGTAGTTGCCGGACAGGACCACGGGACCGTAGGTGATCGCCGCGACGCCGGCGCTGTCGTTGGCCGCGCGCATGATGACCCGCATGGGCAGGCGGACGGTGACCGTGTCGCCGGAGGTCCATGAGCGGCTCAGGGTGGCGTAACTGCCGGGGGTGGTGGTGATGTTCTGTGCGACGCCGTTGACGCTGATGGTGGCCCCGGTGGTCCAGCCCGGGATGCGGATGCGCATCGCCCAGGTGCCGCCGGCATTGCCGGTGACCTTCAACGTCGTGGTGTCGCTGACGGGATAGGCCGTGGTCTGGGTGACCGTGATGCCGCGCTCCGCCCAGGTGAGCACGGAGGGCACGAACAGGTTCACGATGAGGGTGTTGTCACTGCGGTAGTAGATGGAGTCCATCAGCCTGGTGTGCATCTCAAGGCCCGTGCCCTGGCAGCACCAGAAGGTGCCGTAGTCGGTGCTCCAGGTGCCGCCGCCCCACGCCGGGCCCACACCGCGTCTGCCTCCCGGGTTCAGCGGGGTGAAGTAGGTGACGTGGCCGTGGCTGTCGGCCGGGTTCTGCTGGCCGATCATCTGGTTCAGCCATGCCCGCTCGTAGTAGTCGAACAGCGCGGCCCGGTTCGGGTCGAGCGCGAACAACTCCCGGGTGAGGGTGAGCATGTTGAAGGTGTTGCAGCTTTCGCAGGTGTCCTTGTTCAGATAGCCGGCGATGGCGTTCGGGGCCCGGAAGTGCTCCGCCTGGCTGTTGCCGCCGATGGCGTAGGTGTGTGCGCTGACGGTCATGTTCCAGGCGTTGGTGGCGATGTCCCGGTAGCGGGCGGTGCCGGTGGCCTTGTACTCCCGGGCGGCCCCGATCCACTTGGGAACCTGCGTGTTGGCGTGCAGTCCGCTGAGCTTGTCCTGGTTGGCGGCGAGAGGGTCGAACACCGCGGCGTGGTCGAACCGTTGGGCGACGGCGAGCCACCGCGCGTTGCCGGACTGCTGGTAGAGATCGGTCAGCACGGTGTTCATGCCGCCGAACTCGGTTTGCAGCATGGTCTGCATCTGCTGGCCGCTGAGCCGGCCGGTGCGCCAGTCGACCCACCCCGCGAGAGCGAACAGCACGTCCCGGGCCTGCGTGCTGCCGATGAGACGCCACACGTCCAGCAGGCCGGCAAGGGTCTTGTGGATGGTGTAGTACGGCACGTTGCCGTTGCTCAGGGTCCGCTGCTCCAGAGCGGTGAAGTCGGACTCGGGGTAGCCGGAGAGGTAACCGGCGTTGAAACCGGCGGCGTTGTTGTTGGCCTGGCACTTGGCGAGCTCCGCGACCATGGTCGTCGCCTTGTCCCGGCAGACGGTGTCCCCGGTCACGGCGTACAGCTGTGCCCACGCTGTCAGGAAGTGCCCTTGGGCGTGGGTGCGGAAGGGGAACGTCGGGGCGTCCCAACCACCGTTGGCAGCCGCGCCGTTGGTGGGCAGCCGGTGGTTGGCCCGGAAGTTGTACAGCAACCGGTCGACATCGACGAACCGCAGGTAGTTCTGCGTACGGTTCTGGTTGTCCAGCCATCGGCTCGCAGTGAGCCGGACCTGGTCGAGCGGGAAGGGGTGCGCGGAGACTCCGATGTCATCCCTTGCGGCAGGGATGGCCGCCTGGGCGGAAGACACGCCCATGAAGGATCCGGCGGCAGAGGCGGCGGCGGTTGCTCCGGCTGCTTGTAACAGGCGCCGTCTGCTGATGGAGGAGGCCATCTTGCACCTTTCGGTGAGGTGGGAGTGAGCATGTGACCGTGTGGGTGTGCGGTGCGTGAGTCCGGCGGTCGGCGCACCCCACCCACGCCGACAGTGCGACGTCGCCGCCTGCTGGACGTCCGAGCGCCACCTCACACCTCCACCCTGGAGGTGAGCGGGACGCGGACGGGTTCCTCTGGCAATCCGCCTAGGCGAGAAGGCCGGGCATCCACAGGGGCCTCGGTCCCTTCGTTCCTTTCCGTCGATACATGGGATGGATTAAGAGGCATGAGTGTTGCCCCTGTCTAGCCTTGCGGCACGAGTTACCGTCTGGTTCAGGTCTCCTGACGGTTCATCACCCTGCTGTCAAGACGGACATTGGGTTTTCTGAGAGGCGGATTCCCGCCATGTGAGGGTGTGAGGGGCGGTCCCCCTGATTGCGGGGTGCCGTGCAGGATGTCGGCCGCGCCGAAAAAAGTTCCTGGCTCAAGGCAACCCTGTGGGGGGTCTGCGACAACAAGGGAGCGGATCCGGTCAGTTCCGGTGGCCGGCTTCCTCCAGTGACAGCATGCAAGGAGCACCTCACCCCCATGAACAACCCCACGAACGGCGGGCGCCGCGGGCGTCATCGCCGCCGCTGGACCGCCACCGCTGTACTGCTCGGTGTGCCCGCCGCCGTCGTGCCGTACCTCGTGTTCACGCAGAACGACTCGCAGGCCAGCAGTGCGCAGACCACGGCCGCCGCCGGGCCGTATGTGTGGAAGAACGCCCAGGTGGTGGGCGGCGGTTATGTCACCGGGCTGGTGTTCAATCCGCGGGAGAAGGGCCTGCTGTACGCGCGCACCGACATGGGTGGCGCCTACCGCTGGGACACCGCGGCCGAGAAGTGGATCCCGTTGACCGACTGGATCGGTGAGAAGGACTGGAACCTGCTGGGCATCGACTCGGTGGCCACCGACCCCGTCGACCCCAAGCGCCTCTACCTCGGGGCGGGCACCTACACCAACGAGTGGGCCGGCAACGGCGCGATCCTGCGCTCCACCGACAAGGGCCGCACCTTCAAGCGCACCAACCTGCCCTTCAAGGTGGGCGGCAACGAGGACGGCCGCGGGGCGGGCGAGCGGCTGGTGGTCGACCCCGCGGACAACAGCACCCTGCTGTTGGGCACCCGTAAGAACGGCCTGTGGCGCAGCACCGACCACGGCGTGACATGGCGTCAGGTCTCCTCGTTCCCCGTCAAGGACGGGGCGAGCAGCGGTGCGGGCATCTCCTTCGTGACGTACGGCCCGGCCGGCAGCAAGACGATCTACGTCGGCGTCAACGACAGGTCCTCCTCCCTGTACCGCTCCACCGACGGCGGCGGCACCTGGCAGGCCGTCTCCGGGCAGCCCACCGGTCAGCTGCCGCAGCACGGGGTGGTCTCCGGTGACGGCTCGCTGTACCTGACGTACACCGACAACCTCGGGCCCAACGGTGTGACGGGGGGCTCGGTGTGGAAGTACACACCGGCCGGCGGGGCGTGGAAGAACATCTCCCCGTCCCAGGGCAGTTACGGGTTCTCCGGTCTGGCCGTCGACCCGCGCAAGCCGTCCACGGTGATGGTCACCACCCTCGGCCGCTGGTGGCCCGAGGACGAGGTCTACCGGACCACCAACGGCGGCACGACCTGGAAGGCACTGGCCGACAAGTCGGTGCGCAGCGCCGCCGCCGCGCCTTACGTCGGCACGCACACCGGGCACTGGATGACCGCCCTGGCCATCGATCCCTTCAACTCCGGGCACGTGCTGTACGGCACCGGCAACGGCATCCTGCGCAGCAAGGACGCCGATGCCTCCGACCACGGCGGCACCAGCCACTGGAGCATGGGTGCCCGAGGGCTGGAGGAGACCGCGCTGATGGACGCGATCGCCCCGCCCGGCGGCGCCAAGGTCATCACCGCCATGGGTGATCAGGGCGGTTTCCGGCACGACTCCCTGACCAAGGTGCCCTCCGGGCGGCTGAAGAACCCGATGATGACCAACAGCACCGACATCGACTTCGCGCAGTCCAAGCCCGCGCTGATGGTCCGCGTCGGCCGTGGCGGTGAGCAGGACGGCGCCTACTCCACCAACGGTGGCCGCAGTTGGAAGGGCTTCAAGGCGGAGCCGGTGGCCAGTGCCCAGGACGGCCATGTCGCGCTCGCGGCGGACGGCTCCGCCATCGTCTGGACCCAGGCCGGTCAGGCCCCGTACCGCTCGACCGACAACGGGTCGAGCTGGTCGAGGGTCAACGGCCTGGGCAGCGACGCCGTGGTCGTCGCCGACCGCTCCTCAGCCAGGACGTTCTACTCACTGTCCGGCGGCACGCTCTACGCCAGCACCGACGGCGGCGCGACCTTCACCGCCCGCGCCGGCAACCTGCCCGCCGGCAAGCTCACGGCCGTTCCCGGCATCGCCGGCGACCTGTGGATCGCCGGCGGCGACAAGGGGCTGCTGCACTCCACCGACGGCGGCCGCACCTTCACCACGCTCAAGACGGTGCAGTCCGCCTCCGCCCTCGGCTTCGGCAAGGCCAAGCCGGGCGCCAACTACCAGGCCCTGTACCTGATCGGTACCGTCAAGGACGTCACCGGAGTCTTCCGCTCCACCGACAAGGGCGCCACCTGGCTCCGCGTCAACGACAAGGCCCACCAGTGGGGCGCCATCGGCAGCGTCGGCGTCATCACCGGCGACCCCGACACCTACGGCCGCGTCTACGTCGGCACCAACGGACGCGGCCTCCAGTACGGCGACCCGTCCTGACCCCAGAGCCCGTGCGGAGCCGCAGCCACAATGGCCTGCGGCTCCGCCAAGGCAGCGGGACATCGCTCGGGTGCGGCTCTTCATCAGCGAGCTGGTGACGGGGCACCTCCGAGGCGTTCCTGGTCGGAGAGCGGATCGCCTGTCCTGGGACGTGGTCCGAGGCCCCTCTGCACCCTTCGTCACTTCCTCCACAAGGGACCAGAAGCCCGGCTGGTCCGGAAGGAGGTATGGACACATCGGGCTGAGGCCTTCTAGCCTTGTCGGTGGACCGTCACGGTCCTCGATGTGACCCGACAGCGCGGTAGCCATCGACTTGTCATATTTCCGAGCGGTTGCCCCCGCTCGGCGTAGTGGCCCTGCTGAAGCACACCCAGCGGGCCGAAGGGGCGACATCCCGCTACGGCATCGGCGCGGCAGCGCGCGCCCCAAGCCTGGCAGCCACCTGTTCAGGAAGGGGAGTGCATTGTCATGCTCATGCGCATCGGGAGGGGTTTAGTCGCGCGTTGGTCGGCCATCGCTTCGGCTCTGCTCCTGGTCGCGGCCGCTCTCAGCGCGGCCTTGTCCAGTGCGACACCAGCGTCGGCGCACCCGATCAACCCCGCCGACTTCCAGCAGGTCCAACTGGCCCGCGGGGTGGCGGAGGTCGGTGAGCCGATGTCGCTGGCCGTACTCCCCGACCGGTCGGTGCTGCATACCGCTCGCAACGGGACCGTGCGCCGCACGGACGCGAGCGGCACCACCACGGTGATCGGCAACATCCCCGTGTACACACACGACGAGGACGGCCTGCAAGGCATCGGCATCGACCCGGGTTTCGCCACCAACCGGCACATCTACCTCTACTACGCCCCGCCGCTGTCCACACCAGGCGGCGACGCCCCGACCACCGGCAGCAACTGGTCGGCGTGGCAAGGCGTCAACCGGCTCTCCCGGTTCACGCTCAACGCCGACTTCACGCTCAACCAGTCCAGCAAAGTGGACATCCTCGACGTGGCGGCCGACCGAGGCCTCTGCTGCCACGCCGGCGGAGACATCGACTTCGACGCGGCAGGCAATCTGTACCTGTCCACCGGCGACGACACCAACCCGTTCGAGTCCGCCGGATATTCCCCGCTCGACGAGCGGACCAACCGCAACCCGGCGTTCGACGCGCAGCGCTCCGCAGCCAACACCAACGACCTCCGCGGCAAGATCTTGCGCATCAAGGTGAACGAGAACGGGTCGTACTCGATCCCGGCAGGCAACTTGTTCGCGCCCGGCACGGCAAGGACCCGGCCGGAGATCTACGCGATGGGCCTGCGCAACCCGTTCCGGATGAGCGTCGACAAGGCCACCGGCATCGTCTACGTCGGCGACTACGGTCCCGATGCCGGCGCCACCACGGCGCGCGGGCCGCAGGGCCAGGTCGAGTTCAACCGCGTCACGGGCCCGGGCTTCTACGGCTGGCCCTACTGCACCGGCACCAACACCAGCTCCGAGACGTACGCCGAGTGGGACTTCGCCACCAACACGGCAGGCGCGAAGTACAACTGCTCGGGCGGACCGACGAACAACTCGCCCCGCAATACCGGCTTGAGCACACTGCCCCCCGCCAAGGCCGCCTGGATCCGCTACGGCGGCGAGGCCGGCAGCCCGTCGGCGTTCGGCAGCGGCTCGGAGTCACCGATGGCGGGCCCGGTGTACCGGTACGACCCCAACCTCAGCTCTCCCACGAAGTTCCCCCAGTCGTTCGACGGGCAGTTCTTCGCCACGGAGTTCGGCCGCGGCTGGATCAAGCCGATCCACCTCAACGCCGACGGCTCCCCGGGGACCATCGACAGCTTCCCCTGGAGCGGCAAGCAGGTGATCGACTCGGCGTTCGGCCCGGACGGCTCCTACTACGTGCTGGACTACGGCTCCGGGTTCTACCAGGGCGACCAGTACTCCGCCCTGTACCGCTTCGACCACGTCGGCGCCGGCAACCGGGCGCCCACGGCGGTGGCCTCCGCCAACCGGACCTCCGGCGCGGCGCCGTTGACCGTGACCTTCTCCTCGGCCGGCTCGTCCGACCCCGAGGGCGGGGCATTGACCTACGCCTGGAGCTTCGGTGACGGCACTACCTCCACCGCCGCCAACCCGACGAAGACGTACAGCACGAACGGCGAGTACACGGCCAGGCTGACCGTGCGTGACCCGCAGGGTGCCACCGGCACCGCCGACGTGCGGATCACCGTCGGCAACACCGCCCCGACCGTGACCATCAACAGTCCCGCCGCGGGGGAGATCTTCGCCTTCGGCGACACCGTGCCCTACAGCCTCACCGTCACGGACCCGGAGGACGGCACGGTCGACTGCGCCAAGGTCAAGCTGACGTACATCGTCGGCCACGACAGCCACGGCCATCCGGTCACCTCGAAGACCGGCTGCTCCGGCACGATCACCATCCCGGTCGACGGCGAGCACGACGACGCCGCGAACATCTTCGGGGTCTTCGACGCCGAGTACACCGACAGCGCCGGGCTCACCACGCACACCCAGCACATCCTTCAGCCCAAGCACCGGCAGGCCGAGCACTACAAGACCTCGTCCGGCATCACCATCTACGACAAGTCGACCGCCGAGGGCGGCAAGTCCGTCGGCGACATCGAGAACGGCGACTGGATCGCCTTCGAGCCGTACAAGCTGAGCAACGCCACATCGTTCAACGCCCGGGTGTCGTCAGCCGGCGCGGGCGGCACGTTGCAGGTCCGGGCCGGCTCGCCGACCGGCACCGTCCTCGGCTCCGCCACCGTCCCGGTCACCGGCTCGTGGACGAGCTTCACCACCGTCAGCGGATCGATCTCCGGTGCACCGGCCGGCACCACCACGCTCTATCTGACCTTCAGCGGCGGCTCCGGATTCCTCTTCGACGTCGACGCGTTCACCTTCAATCCCGGCGGTGGCCCGACACCCGGCGCGGGTCCGGTCGTGGGGCTCGCGGGCAAGTGTCTGGATGTCCGTGACGGCAGCTCGGCGGACGGGACGGCGGTGCAGATCTCGTCGTGCACGGGCTCGGCGAGGCAGCAGTGGACGGTGACGCCGGGATCGACGGTCAAGGCGCTGGGCAAGTGCCTGGATGTCAGCGGTAACGGCACGGCCGACGGGGCGAAGGTCCAGTTGTGGTCCTGCAACGGTGGCGCCAACCAGAACTGGCAGGCGAACGCGGACGGGTCGCTGCGCAGCCCGCAGTCAGGCAAGTGCCTGGACGTGTCGGGCGCCAACTCCTCGGACGGCACCCTCGTGCACCTGTGGACCTGCAACGGCGGAGCCAACCAGAAATGGACCCTGCCCTGATATCTGTCACCAGGAAGAGAGCGACGGACATGCGCAGACAACCCCGAACCCTGCTCGGTGGGGCGATCGCGACACTCGCCGCACTGGCCCTCCTCGGGCAGCCCAGCCCCGTCAGTGCCGCGGACACGTCCTACGACGTCCTCGTGTTCTCCAAGACGGCCGGATTCCGGCACGACTCGATCCCGGCAGGGATCCAGGCCATCCGCGACCTCGGCGCCGCGAACAATTTCACGGTGACGGCCACGGAGGACGGCAACCACTTCACCACCGGCAACCTGAGCCGTTACGAGGCGGTGATCTTCCTCAACACCACCGGTGACGTTCTGAACGACGCCCAGCAGTCGGCCTTCCAGTCGTACATCGGCTCAGGCGGCGGCTTCGTCGGCGTCCACTCGGCCGCGGACACGGAGTACAACTGGCCGTTCTACGGCGATCTGGTCGGCGCCTACTTCGCCTCGCACCCCGCTGTCCAGCAGGCCAACGTCAAGGTGGAGGGGCGGGCGCACGCGGCGACCGCCCACCTGCCGCAGACATGGACCCGCACCGACGAGTGGTACAACTTCCGGACCAACCCCCGCGCCACCGCGCGCGTGCTCGCCACATTGGACGAGTCCTCGTACTCGGGCGGCTCGATGGGCGCCGACCACCCGCACACCTGGTGCAAGACTCACTCGGGCGGCCGGTCCTTCTACACCGGCGGTGGGCACAGCCAGGCGTCGTACGCGGAGCCGGCGTTCCGGGCGCACCTGCTCGGCGGCATCCGGTACGCGGCAGGCCGGACCAAGGCCGACTGCCGGCCCGAGACCGGCTACACGACCCTCTACAACGGCTCGACCACCGGCTGGTCGCAGGCCGGCCCGGGTGGCTTCACCAACTCGGACGCCACCCTCGCCTCCTACGGCGGCATGGGCATGCTCTGGTACAGCGCCCGGCAGTTCACCAACTACTCGCTGAAGCTGGACTGGAGGACGGCCGGCGACGACAACTCCGGCGTGATCGTCGGGTTTCCACCGACGAGCGACCCGCAGTCGGCACTGGACAACGGCTACGAGGTCCAGATCGACGCCACCGACGCGCCTGACCGCACGACCGGGTCGATCTACGCCGTGAAGGCCCCGGACACGGCTGCCCGGGACGCGGCGCTCAACCCACCCGGCGAGTGGAACACCTTCGAGGTGCTCGTGGAGGGCGAGCGGCTCCAGGTCTGGCTCAACGGCGTGAAGATCAATGACTTCACCAACACCGACCCCGCCCGCTCGCTCGCCGGCCACGTCGGCATCCAGAATCACGGCACGGGGGACGACGTATCGTTCCGCAACGTCCGGATCAAGGAACTGGGCGGCGGCCCGACACCGACACCCGGCGTGGGTCCGGTCGTGGGGCTCGCGGGCAAGTGTCTGGATGTCCGTAATGGCAGCTCGGCGGACGGGACGGCGGTGCAGATCTCGTCGTGCACGGGCTCGGCGAGGCAGCAGTGGACGGTGACGCCGGGATCGACGGTCAAGGCGCTGGGCAAGTGCCTGGATGTCAGCGGTAACGGCACGGCTGACGGGGCGAAGGTCCAGTTGTGGTCCTGCAACGGTGGCGCCAACCAGAACTGGCAGGCGAACGCGGACGGGTCGCTGCGCAGCCCGCAGTCAGGCAAGTGCCTGGACGTGTCGGGCGCCAACTCCTCTGACGGAACCCTCGTGCACCTGTGGTCCTGCAACGGCGGAGCCAACCAGAAATGGACCCTGCCCTGAGCTGACGCGGCACGACGGAAGGGCCACCTGCCAGTGTGCGGTGGCCCTTCCGGGTTCTCAGGCGAGGAGACGGTCGGCGTCACCGCTCAACGACGGCTCCACTGCCGGTTGTTCTGGCCGTTGCACTGCCGGACGACGACGGCGGTGCCGTTGGTGGTGCCGCGTCCGCTGGCGTCGGGGCACGGGGAAGGCGGTACGTGATGTCACGTACCGCCTTCAGTTGTGCGCTTATGCTCGCGTCCAGCGCTGGTTCGCGCCGTCGTGGCAGTTCCACACGATGACCGCGGAGCCGTTGGCGGTGCTCGCGCCGCTGACATCCAGGCACAGCCCGTTCTGACCGTTGCGGATCGTGCCGTTGCTGTTGAGGACCCACTGCTGGTTGGCGCCACCGTTGCAGTCCTGGATCTGCACCCGCGTGCCGGCGGCGGCGTCGGCCGGGACGTGCACGCACTTGCCCAGCACCTGCAGCGCCGCACCGTTCTGGGTGAACCGCTGGTTGGCGTTGCTGTGGCAGTCCCAGATGATCATCGGTGTGCCGTTGGCCGCGTTCTCGCCGTTGACGTCCAGGCACCGGCCCGAACCCTGGTTGGTCAGCCGGAACGTGGTCGGGTCGGGCGGGTTGGGCGTCGTGTCGTCGAACTGTGTGAAGAAGTTCCACACCACCGCCCGGGTCCAGGACCTCTCACCCGGTTCGTAGTCGCCGGCCGATCCATCGACTGGACCGGGCGTGTGCCCCGCGTCGAACGCGGCCCATGCCACGGGGTAGCCGGCGCGGCACCCCGAGTAGGTCGTGACGGTATGCGTGAGGCTGCCCCGTGCCGGCTCCGGCGGGTTCTGGGGAGTGCAGCCATTGTTCCGCACGAACCTGTCACGCAGCGACCGTCCTGTGGCGATCGGGAGCACCGGGTCCCGCAAGCCGTGCAGTCCGATGTACGCGACCGGCTGGGTGCCGCCGTTGCACCCGCTCAACTGCCCGCCCGAGTAGACGGCGACCGCGCGGAACACTGTCGGCCGGGCGCACGCGAGCGCGAAGCTCATGCCGCCTCCGTAGCTGAAACCCCCGGCGAAGCGCTGGTCGGTGTCGACACACAGGCCGGCGTCGATCTGCCTGATCATGTCGTCGACGAAGGTCAGGTCCTCGCCGTTGGAGTTGGCCCAGCCGTTCCCGAGGCCCTGGGGCGCGACGAAGATCGCGCTGTCGTTCGAGATCGCCCGCAGTCCGTAGTACGACCAGGAGTATCCGCTGGTTCCGCCCGAGTCGACGTCGCCCGCGGTGCCGCCGTTCCAGTGGAAGCCGAAGACCAGTCGGTACGGGCGGTTGTTGTCGTAGTTGGCGGGCAACCGCAGGATGTAGTTCCGCGTCTTGCCGCTGCTCTGGATCGAGCGCGGACCACTCGACAGCGCGGGGGGTTTGCCGCATCCGGCGCTCGCGGTGAGGGAGGGGGCCTCGGCGGCGGCGGACGTCCCGGTGAAGCCGCCGATACCGGCCGCGGCGAGGAGGAGCGCGATGACCACGGCTATCGGCGTGCGCCATCGGTGACGATTGTTGCCTTGTCGCATCCTGTTTTCTCCGTTCATGGGTGTAGCGACTCAGCGGTAGCCGGCGGCGACGATGTTTGCCTGCACCGCGCTCTCGGTCGCGTCGGAGGGATATCCGGACACCATCGCGCCCTCGTAGAAGGTGCCGGCGCTGAGGTTCGCGCCGCCGCCGGGCTTGCAGCAGTCACCACCGCTGCCGAGGATGATGGCGCCCTGCTTCTTCATGGGGCTGTAGCCGGGCGGAAGCGCGCCGTCCCACAGCGTGGTCAGGCTTCCGGTCTGGCCGTTGCCGCCCTTGAGCGCGAAACGGCTCGTCCCGTTGTTCTTCAACATCGCTGTCACGAACTTGCTGGTGAAGGCCCGCTGGTTCGGGTTCCAGGTCTGGCTGCCACCGGAGTAGAGCCCCCATTCGAGGTCGGCCTGGACCCATGGGCCGGAGCCGGCGCAGCCGCCGAACCAGCACTGGGTGCTGAAATTGATCGCGTCCATCGCCCCGGCCGCGTCGGCCGCCCGGGTCGTCTCACTGTTGCCGTAGTCGAAGCAGCAGCCGCCGTTGGCATGGGTGCCGCTGGTCACCATGTACATGCCTTCGGGGGCGCTGCCGGTCGGCACGCCGGTCAGGTGGCCGTCCCGCCAGTAGCTGTTTCCGGGGTTGATGTAGAGCGAGTAGGCCTTGCCACCGCCGACCGCCAGCGACTCCGACGTCGCGACCGCCGGGCGGCTCTGGCTGGAGCCCGGAACCACACTCGATCCCTGGTACCACAGGTCGTTCCCGCGGCCGGACTGGTCGTAGACGACGGTGATGACACAGGTGGTCCCCGCGCAGAACGAGTCCTGCGTCGCCGCGTCGGCGGTGCCACCCGCGCTCCGGACGCCGATGTTCCGGGTCGTGCTGTCGGACGAGCGCCGGACCTGGTAGAGGTTGCCGTCGTAGGTGCCGTAGAGCGCCCGTACGGTGCTGTGGGCGGCGATGCAGGGGGTGCCGCCCGAGGCGTAGATGTCGCACGTGCCCGCGCCGCCCGGCACCGGTGGGTCCGGCGGCGGGGTCGGTGAGTTCCATTGCTGGTTGGTGCCGCCGTGGCAGGACCAGAGGGTGATCCTGGTGCCGTTGGCGGTGCCGCCGGCGTTGGCGTCGAGGCACAGTCCGGAGTGGACGCCGGAGATGGTGCCGTTGGGGTTGACGTTCCACTGCTGGTTGTTCTGGCCGTTGCAGTCCCAGATGATGACCGGGGTGCCGTTGGTGGTGCCGCGTCCGCTGGCGTCGAGGCACTTGTTGCCGGAGACGGTCAGTTGTCTGCTTGCGGTGTAGGTCCAGGTCTGGCCGGCCGCGCCGGTGCAGTCCCAGAGTTGGGTCTGGGTGCCGTTGGTGGTGCCGGCGCCGGGGACGGTCAGGCAGCGGCCGGACTGCGCGCCCACGATGGGGGCGCTCTGCCCGGGCTCGATCGGTGCCGCCACCGCGGTGGCGCCGACGGCGACAAGCACCAGGACGGCGCCCAGCGCGGACAGACGCCCGTACCAGCGGGGCCGGGGTATCCGAAACACCATGGCGGTTCCTCACCTGGTCGTAGGGAGGGATGCCCGGCGCGCGACCGCGCCGGGCATCCCGTCCGGACGGGCTAGACGGCGGTGAACCGCCACTGTTGGTTGGTGCCGCCGTGGCAGCTCCATTGCAGGAGTCGTGCGCCGTCGGCCGTCGAGCCGCCGTTGACGTCGACGCACAGGCCGCTGGGCAGGCTCTTCATCGTGTACACGCCCGCCGTGGTGGTCGGTGTGACGACGAACTTCTGCGCGTTTCCGTTGTCGCAGGTGGACTGCTGCAGGAACGCGCCCTGGGCGGTGGACCCGCCCGCGACGGCGAGGCACTTGCCGCTGTGCACCGCCTTCAGGTGGACGGCGCCGCCACCGGCGTCGACGGCTTGCCACTTCTGGTTGTCCGCGCCGGTGGCCGGCCACTGGACGATCTGGGCGCCGTCAGCGGTCGAGGCGCTGTTGACGTCCACGAATTTGCCGCTGTGCTGCGCCGCCACCGTCCAGGTCCGACCGGCGACGCCACCGCCGCCGTTGCCCGGTTCGCCGACCCCGTTGCCGCCGAAGGTGAGCGAGTCGAGGTCGAACCAGTTGCTCGAGGTGCCCTTGAACACCAGGTAGAGCGGGTGGGAGCCGGCGAGATCGGCTGTGTTCACCGCCGGCGTGGACTGGTAGGTGTTCCAGCCGCCGGTGCTGGGCACCGGTGTCGTGGCCAGGAGCGTGCCGGTCGGGGAGTCGGCGCGCAGCTCGATCGATCCGCCGCCACTCGGCGACGACAGGCGGTAACGCACGCTCGTGATGCCCGACAGGCTCATCGGTTTGAACGCGATCCAGTCGCCGTCGGAGATGTTGCCGACCCGCTTGCCGCTCTCCGCGCCGGCCTGCTCGACGATCTGCACACCCGACTGGTCCGAGTAGAACTCGGCCTGCTTGTGCTTGGGTTGGAGGATCACCTGGCCGTAGCCGGTGAGCGGGTTCGCACCTCCGGGGCCGCCGTCGTCGGTGTAGCGGGCGTTGAGGACGTAGTACAGGTTGGCGCCGTCGGGATGCCCGCCCAGCAGCGACGTGTCGATGGTGCCCGAGCACCCCGGGTAGTCCGTGGTCTCGTGCTGGTGGTCGTCGTGACCGAGGGCGGGGTTGACGAACACCTTGGCGCAGTCGACGGGCGCGCCGCCGGGGTCCGAGACGGACACCTTGTACGGGACGCGGTCGCCGAAGTCCAGCATGCCGCCGTCGGACGGAATCGTGATGGTGACCTTCGGTGCGGTGTTGCCCACGGTGATCGGCACGTTGGCGAAGGCCGTCTTGCCGGTGTTGTCGGTGACCTTGAGCTGGGCGGTGTAGTTGCCGTTGGCGGTGTAGGTGTGTGACGGGTTGGCCGCCGTGGACGTGGTGCCGTCGCCGAACGTCCATAGGTAACTGAGCGAGCTGCCGGGATCCGGGTCTGTGGACCCGGCGCTGCTGAACTGGACGTTCAGTGGCGCGTCCCCGTTGGTGGGCGTTCCGGTGGCTTTGGCGATCGGCGACCGTCCGCCGTGGTTGTAGTCGATGCGGTAGAGACCCGAGTCGTTGTTGCCGCCGGAGAAGTTGTTGCCCCATTCCAGCAGGTACAGCGAGCCGTCGGGCCCGAACTCCATGTCCATCGGCTTGAGGAACTTGGCGGCGGGCATGAAGGAGTTGGTCCGGGTGACCGCGGTCGCGGAGTCGAAGTGGACCTCCTTGACGGTGTGACGCGACCACTCGTAGAAGAAGTGGACCCCGTCGTAGTAGGGCGGGAACTTCGTCTCGGACGGGTTGGCGGCGTTGTAGCGGTAGACCGGTCCGCCCATCGGGCCCGAGCCGCCGGAGCCGAGTTCGGGGAAGTTCGGTGAGACGCCGTAGCCGTACCACATGTTCGGCGCGACGATCGGCTTGAGGTTGGTCAGGCCGGTGTTGTTCGGTGAGTTGTTGACCGGCGCGTTGCAGTTGAACTTGGCGCCGACGGCGCCGGTGCTCGGGTTGTAGGGCGCGTAGGCCTGGTTGTCGCCGTGGCAGAACGGCCAGCCGTAGTTGCCCGGGGTCTTGATGACATTGAGTTCGACGAGCCCTTCGGGGCCGCGATTGGTCGTGGGCGGGTTCCGGTCCGGGCCGTAGTCGGCGAGGTAGACCCACCCGTTGTCCGGGTCGATCGAGAAGCGGAACGGGTTGCGGAAGCCCATCGCGTAGATCTCCGGCCGGGTCTGCGCCGTGCCCTGCGGGTAGAGGTTGCCGGCCGGGACGGTGTAGCCGCCGTCGGCCGACGGCCGGATGCGCAGGAGCTTGCCCCGCAGGTCGTTGGTGTTGCCGGCGGTGCGGGCGGCGTCGAGGTTGGCCTTGCCCGGCCGCCAGTCCAGCGGGGCGTAGCCCTGCCAGTTGGAGTCGAGGTTCGGTGGGACGTCGTCCCCGGTGCCGATGTAGAGGTTCTTGTCGGGCCCGAACTCGATGTACCCGCCGGTGTGCCCGGGTTCGGCGAACGTGCGGTCCCGGGTCGCGGGGATGTCGATGATCGTCACCTGGCTCGACATGTTCAGGGTGTCGCCGGTGAGTGTGAACCGGGAGACCCGGTTGATGTCGTTCGGGACTCCGGCTGGGGAGTGATACAGGTACACGTAGCCGTTGCTGGCGAAGTCGGGGTCGAGCGCCAGTCCGGTGAGGCCGTCCTCGCCCCCGGTGTAGACGCTGAGCGTGGCGGCTGTCACGGTTCTGTTGGTCGTCGGTTTGAAGATCTTCAGCTGCCCGCCCCGCTGGACGTAGAGCACCCGCCCGTCCGGGGCGACCGCGAGGGCCATCGGGTCCGCTGTGTTGTCGTCGAGGGTGCGCTTCTCGAAGTTGCCCCACACGGTGCCGCCGCAGTCGCCGGGCTCGTTGCCGGCCGCCCACTTGATGCCCCCGAGGACGTGGTTGCGGAAATGGGTCTCGCTGTAGGCCGCGCTGGTGTGCCCCATGGCGGTGGCCCACACGCGGCCGCCGCCGGTGTTGCGGCACCAGGAGATGGGGTGGTCCGGTCCCATGGCGCGGGAGCCCGGGTTGTACGTGCGCTCGTCCGCGGTGACCAGGACATGGACGTCACCGCGGGGGTTGCGGTCGAAGTTGTACCACTCCTCGCTGCGGTTCCAACGGTCCGGCAGGCCGGCCGTCGACGGGTGCTTCTTGTCCGCGACGATGGCGGTGCCGGCCAGCACGCCGGGGGAGTGCTCCGGCATGTGTGCGCCGCCGTTGATGGTCTGGTCCCACCACGGGTACTCGTTCTCGATGCCCATGTCCGTGGCGTTGTGGATCGCGACGATGCCCTTGCCGCTGGCGAGGTAGCCCTCCATCGCCTGACGTTGGGCCGCCGTTGTCCATACCATTCCCGAGGTCTGGAACATGATGACCACGTCGAAGGTGGCGAGGTTCGCCGGGGTGAAAACGCTTGAGTCCTCGCTGGTGACCAACTCGAAGTTGTTGGCCGCCGCCTGCTCCCGGAACATCGTGAGGCCGGCGGGGATCGAATCGTGCCGGTAGCCGGTTGTCTTCGTGAAGACCAGGGCTCGGAAGGTCGGCGCGGCTGACGCCGGTTGGGCGATGACGAGCGACAGGAGCACGCTCGCGATCGCCGCGAAGATTAATATGATGCGACGCATGCCGTCTCCTATGTCGGCGGAGCAACGATGGCATGACCACGGGCACGCGTCGGCCGCACCTGCGATGCGCCAGAGTTCCTGAGCGCGTCGTAGGAACGCGTGTGCCGTCAGCTCGTCGTCCCGTCCGCCGTGACGGGCAGTCAAGTCCCTACGGAAGAGAGGGGGGCGTCACACCAGATGCGACCGTCTCCCGTGGTCTGCCGGACAGCATGCAGCGGCCTATCGCAACAGTCAATATGCTTCGGGTACGGCCGATTCCATAACACATTTTGCGTATCAATCGATGTGGTTCGGTGCGCGACCGTCGTCGGGCCGATTCAATAACACATTTCGCGCATCAGTCGTCCTGGTCCGGCGCGCGACGGTGGACGGGCCGATTCGATAACAGATTTTGGTGTATCGATCGTTGTCGGCTGATCGCTGGTCCACATTGAGCAGTTCGAACGGTGAACGTCCTTCTGTGATGTCCGGTGGTATTGCCAGGCGCTCATCGAGGCATTTACCCTCGGGGCCGCGATGTCGCCATCCAGTCCGGCGAAAGTTCGCGGCTATTCGACGATAGCTCGCGGGCGAAAACTGTCATTTCACGCCGACCGCACCCAAACGATTCAGCTATCGGTGACTCAATCCTGCTGACGACGCGAATGTAGAGGGTCCCACGATGTCTGGCCTGCTGCCGTCACCGCTGCTCGCTCTGCGAGGCATCGGCAAGTCGTTCCTCGGTGTGCGGGTGCTCGATGGCGTCGACCTCCAGGTCCGGCCGGGCGAGGTGCACGCGGTCGTCGGCGAGAACGGCGCCGGCAAGTCCACGCTCATGAAGGTGGTGTCCGGCGTCCACCAGCCCGACGAGGGAACGGTCGAGTTCGCCGGCGCACCGCGGACGTTCCCCGGCCCGCGTGAGGCCCAACAGGCCGGTATCGGCATCGTCCACCAGGAGTTGACCCTGCTGCCCGAGCGTACGGTCGCGGAGAACGTCTGGCTGGGCCGCGAGCCCCTGCGCCGCGGGCTCGTCGACCGCAAGGCGATGCTCAGCCACACCGCGGAGCTCCTCACCTCGATCGGGGAGGGCTCGTTACCGCCCGACACGCGCGTGGGACGACTCGGCGTGGCGCAGCAACAGGTGGTCGAGATCGTCAAGGCGCTCGCCCTCGACGCGCGGCTGCTCATCATGGACGAGCCCACCGCGGCTCTAGCCGACCACGAAGTCGGCCAGCTCTACGCGCTCGTACGGCGGTTGCAGGAGCACGGGATAGGCGTGCTGTACGTCTCGCACCGCCTCAAGGAGGTCTTCGACCTGTCCAGCCGGATCACGGTGCTCAAGGACGGCCGGGCGGTGGCGACCTTGGACACCGCGGACACCAGCGCCGATCAGTTGGTGCGCCACATGGTCGGCCGCGAGCTGTCGAGCTACTATCCCGGTCTGGCGAAACCGCAGGAGCTGGGCCCGGTGCGGCTGACTGTCCGGGGCGGAGGCAACCGGCAGCTGCGCGGCATCGACCTGCGGCTGCGCGCCGGCGAGGTGCTCGGCGTCGGCGGCCTGCAGGGCTCCGGCCGGTCGGCGTTGGCCCGCGCACTGTTCGGTGCCGCGCCGTTCAGCACCGGCCAGGTGACCGTTGACGGAGCGCCGGTCCGGCTGCGCTCGCCCCGCGCCGCGATACGGGCCGGTATCGCCTACGTCTCCGAGGACCGCAAGGGCGAGGGGATCGTCGCCGAGCAGTCGGTGCTCGACAACGCGCTGCTGGCCGGCCGCGCCGTCCGCCTGGGCCGGCTCGGCCGCGGTGCGCGAACCACGCGGATCCGGGAGCTGCTCGCGGCCGTCGAGCTGCGCGCCGCGGGGGAGGACCAGGAGGTCCGTTTCCTGTCCGGGGGCAACCAGCAGAAGGTCGTGCTGGCCAGGTGGCTCGCGCTCGACCCGGGCATCCTGCTCTTCGACGAGCCGACCCGGGGCATCGACGTGGGCGCCAAGTCGGCGATCCACGACCTCGTCCGCCGGCTGGCCCGCGAGGGCGCCGCCGTGCTGATGGTCTCGTCCGAGCTGCCCGAACTGCTCGGCATGAGCGACCGCATCATCGTCATGCGCGACGGCCGGATCGCCGGCGAGCTACCCGCCGGCGCGACAGAGGAGGACGTCGTCGCCCTGGCGGTCGGCACCGCGCGGGAGGCGGCCGGATGAGCGGCACGCTGTCCCTGGCGGCCAGGCGGACCCCGCCCGGCGTGTTCGTCGCGCTGGTCCTCACCCTGGCGGTCGGCTGGCTCATCGTCACGGTCGACGGCGGCCGGTTGTTCACCGTGCCGACGACGGTGAGCCTGCTGCACGTCGCAGCCGGTCTGGGCCTCGTCGCGGTCGGCCAGACACTGGTCGTCGTCGGGGGCTCACTGGACCTGTCCGTGGCGTACGTGGTCAGCCTGAGCACCCTCGTCGCCGCCGAGACCATGGCCGGTGACGACGGCGCCATGCTGCCCGCGATCGGCCTGACGCTCGCCGTCAGCGCCGCGATCGGCCTCGTCAACGGCCTGCTCGTCACCACGGCGCGGATCAACCCCTTCATCGCGACCGTCGGCGTCGGACTGCTGCTGAAGGGATACCTCGACAACGGGTACGACGGCCCGGCCGGCAAGACCGCGCCCGCCCTCGTGCAGGGCCTGGGGTACCAGCGCGTCGGCCCGCTGCCGCTGTCGTTCCTGCTGCTGCTCGCCGTCGCCGCCGCGGCCTGGTTCGTGCTGGCGCGCACCCGCTTCGGCCACCACCTGATCGCCGTGGGCGGTGACCCGGAGGTCGCCCGGCTCTCCGGCGTGCGGGGCAGCCGGGTCCTCGTCACCGCCCATGTGCTGTGCGCTCTGTGCGCCGGCCTCGCCGGGGTCTACCTCGCCAGTCGGCTCGGCGCCGGCGCACCCAGGGTAGGCACCGAGGGACTGTACGACCTGGAGTCGATCGCCGCGGTGGTGCTCGGCGGCACAGCCCTGGCCGGCGGGCGCGGCGGCGTTGTCGGCACGGTCGGCGGCGTGCTGCTGCTCGCGAGCATCGACGCCATCTTCAACCAGCTCGAGGTCGACGTGTTCTTCAAGCAGGTGATCCGTGGCGTGATCATCATCGCGGCGGTCGCCGTCTACGCCCGCCGGGCGACGCGAAAGGCGTCCTAGCATGAGGATCGCGCGCCCACTGAGGCTCCGCACGTTCCGCTCCGGCGGTCTCGCACCGATCGCCGTGATCCTGGTGGTGTTGCTGGTTCTGCTGACCGCCCGCCAACCGGACTTCCTCTCGCCGCCGTCGCTGATGTCGTTCCTCGGCCGCTCAGCGCCGGTCGTCCTGCTCGCCGCCGGCCAGTACTTCGTGATCGTCTCCGGCGAGTTGGACCTGTCCGTCGGCTCTCTGGTCACCGCGCAGGTGGTCATCGCCGCCCGGCTGATCGACGGCGATCCGTCGGCCGGCTGGCCTGTCGTCGTGCTCCTGTTCGCGTTCGGCATCGCCGTCGGCCTCGTCAACGGCCTCGTCACCACGCGGCTGCGGGTGCCGTCGTTCATCACGACTCTTGGGATGTTCCTGATCCTCGTCGGCGCCGTGTACCTGTGGACCAACGGTGCCCCCAAGGGCGGCCTCTCCGAGGAGTTCCGCCGGCTCGGTCGGTCGGCGTTCGAGGATGTGCCCGCGCTGGGCCGGATACCGTACGCCCTGGTCATCCTGGTGGCGGCGGCCGCTCTGGCGCTGGTGCTGACGCGTTCGGACTTCGGCCGCACCCTGGTCGCCGTCGGCGGCAACCCGCGGACCGCCGAGCTGAGCGGCGTGCGCGTGTGGCGCGCCAAGACCATGGCGTTCGTCCTCAGCGGACTCGCCGCCACGCTCGCGGCGGTCCTGATCGGCGGGTACAGCGGAGTGTCGTTCCAGGCCGGTGCCGGCCTGGAGTTCGGCGCGATCACCGCGGCGGTCCTCGGCGGTGTCGCTCTGGGCGGGGGCCGCGGTTCGGTCGTCGGCGCGATGCTGGGCGCGCTGACCCTGGAGACGCTCTTCACGCTCATGAACTTCTACGGCGTCTCCGGCGCCCTCAAACCGACCGTCCAGGGCGCGATCATTCTGCTCGCCGTGGCGGCGGCGTCCTTCCGTCTCCCGTCCAGATGAAGGGTATCCAGTGAGGCACTCCATGACGGTGCTGGCCGTGAGCACCTTGCTGGTGCTGGCCGGCTGCTCCACCGACGAGCCCACCTCCGGCGCATCGGGTTCGCCCTCCGAGGGCACCGGGTCGGGCACCGGGAAGCAGTCGAAGTTCTTCGTGCGGGCCGACTACGACAAGCAGCTCGCGCTGCTGGACGCCGCGCCCACCGGGCCGGCCGGCAAGCCCTGGGAACAGGCGCTCAACCCGGCGATGGTGGAGACCGCGAAGTTCAAGAAGCCCGGACCGCACAAGATCTGCTTCTCCAACGCGGGGCTGAACAACCCCTGGCGCCAGGTCGGTTTCAAGACCATGCAGGCCGAGGTCGACACGCACCGTGGCCGGATCTCCGATTTCGTCCACGTCGATGCCGAAGGCAAGGACCAGAAGCAGATCGCCGACATCAACGACCTGCTCGGCAAGGGCTGCCACGCGCTTATCGTCTCGCCGAACACCACCGCGACGCTCACCCCGGCCGTGGAGGCCGCCTGCCGGAAGGGCCTGCCGGTCATCGTCTTCGACCGCGGCGTCGACACGACCTGCCCGGTGACGTTCATCAACCCGATCGGCGGCTACGGATTCGGCCACGTCGCGGCGGAGTTCGTCACCCAGAAGATGAAGCGGGGCGGCAAGGTGCTCGCGCTGCGCATCCTGCCCGGCGTCGACGTGCTGGAGACCCGTTGGTCCGCGGCGAAGGTCGCGTTCGACAAGGCGGGCGTCGACGTCGTCGGCGTCGAGTTCACCGACGGTGACCCGGCCAGAACGAAGAAGATCGTCAACGACTACATCCAGCGGCACGGCACGATCGACGGCGTCTGGATGGACGCCGGGGCGGTCGCGGGCGCGGCGGTCGAGGCGTTCGAAGACGCCGGCAAACCCGTGCCGCCGATCAACGGCGAGGACCAGCTCGACTTCCTGAAGTTGTGGAAGGACAAGAAGCTCACGGCGATCGCCCCGACGTACCCCACCTACCAGTGGCGCACCCCGATCATCGCCGCGCTGAAGATCCTCGACGGCGAGCCGGTGCCGAGCCCGTGGAAGCTGCCACAGCCGACCATCACCGAGGACAACCTGGACGAGTACGTCGACCCCGCCATGCCGCCGCTGCACTACGCGATGTGTGGCTGCACGGACCTGCCCGGTTACCCGCAGCGCTGGAAGTAGTGCGGTGTACACCATCGGTGTCAACCCGTGGGTCTGGGCCTCGCCGGTCGACGACGAGGCCCTGGCCGAACTGGTGCCGCGGATCGCCACGTTCGGGTTCGACGCGGTCGAGCTGCCGATCGAGCACCCCGGCGACTGGGACCCGGCCCGCACCCGGGACCTGCTGGCGGCGTACGGTCTGCGCGCGGTCGGCGTCTGTGCGGTCACCTCGCCCGGACGTGACCTCGTGAACGCCCCGCCGGAGGTCGTCGCCTCCACCGCGGCGTACCTGAAGACGTGTGTGGACAGTGCGGTGGCCGTCGGCGCGCCCTGTGTCGGCGGGCCGGTCTACGCCGCGGTGGGGCGGACCTGGCGCATGTCACCGGGGGAACGCGCGGCCTGCTACGCGGACGTCCGCCGCGCCCTGCGGCCAGTGGCCGACCACGCGGGGGAGCGGGGCGTGAGCATCGGCGTGGAGGCCCTCAACCGCTATGAGACGAGCGTCGTCAACACGGTCGAGCAGGCGGTGGAGCTGATCGACGGCCTGCCAGCGAACGTGGGTCTCATGATCGACACCTATCACATGAACATCGAGGAGGCCGACCCCTACGAGGCGCTCGTCACGGCTGGTCCGCACCTCAAGCACGTCCAGGTCAGCGGCACCGACCGCGGCGCCCCGGGCGCCGACCACTTCGACTGGCCACGGTTCCTCGCCAACCTGGCCGCGACCGGCTACAGCGGCGCGCTGTGCATCGAGTCGTTCACCGCGCAGAACGAGGCCATCGCTACCGCGGCCTCGATCTGGAGGCCGCTGGCCCCGTCGCAGAACGCCCTCGCCCGTGACGGGCTGTCCTACCTCCGAACAGTCCTGCGCGGACTGGAAAACGCTCCCCTGGCGGGGGTGAAGCCCGTGTCCCCGCACGCCGAGTAGCCCGGTCGCGCCGTCATCCCCTGCCGCCCGGGAACCGCCATAAGGAGAAGACGTGTTCACAGCTCGCACGATACGAAGGTGGCTTCGGTCCGGAGCCGCCGCGGTCGGATTGACCGCGACCGCGGTGATGGCGTTCCCCGCGCCCGCGTCCGCGGCTCCCCGCACTGTGTACGTCTCGCCGTCCGGCAACGGCACGGACTGTTCCAGCGCGCAGCCGTGCTCACTGACAGCCGCGCAGGCGGCGGTGCGATCGCTCAACGACGCCATGTCGGACGACATCGTGGTGCAGTTGGCCGACGGTGTGTACCGGCTGGACCGACCCTTCCGGCTGACGGCGGAGGACTCCGGCTCAGGCGGTCACAGGGTCGTGTGGCAGGCCGCCCCGTCGGCGCGTCCGGTGATCACCGGTGCCCGGGCGGTCACCGGCTGGTCGGTGGCCGACGCGTCCAAGAACATCTGGCGGGCCGACGTGCCGGCCGGTCTCGATGCCCGGCAGCTCTATGTCGACGGCGCCGTGGCCACCCGGGCACGCACGCAGGTGAACAGGGCCGATTTCACGGCTTCCAGCGCCGGAATGAGGTTCTCGAGCGGTGCGCTGAGCTATCTGAACAACCTGGCCAACCAGAGCCGGGTCGAGGTGGAGAGCGTCAACTCCTTCACCGACCGGTACTCGCCGGTGCAGAGCATCAGTGGGAACTTCATCACGATGCAGCAGCCGGCGTGGAACAACAACAACTTCGGCTACGACACCCTCATGCGGCCGCACCGGGCCGGACCGTTCTACCTGATCAACGCGTACGAATTCCTGGACTCGCCCGGCGAGTGGTACCTCAACCCCACGGCGGGAGCCTTGTACTACATCCCCCAGGCCGGGCAGAACATGAGCAACGTCAGCGTGGAACTGCCGACGCAGCAGTCGCTGGTGAACCTCGGGGGCACGTACAGCGAGCCGGCGCACCACATCACGTTCAGCGGGATCACCTTCACCGGTACGAGCTGGCTGGGCCCGAGCAGCAACCAGGGTTACGTGGACCAGCAGACCGGCGCGTACCTCGCCGGCAACTGGAACTGGCCGAGCTTCGACTCCTGCCACAACGGCTGTACGCAGTTCGAGGCTGCCCGGCCACACTGGCTGCAGATGCCGTCCGCGGTGCAGATCTCCGCCGCCAACACCATCACCTTCAGCGACTCACGGTTCGTCAACCTGGGCCAGACGGCCATCGGTATCGGCAACGACGCGGGCGCGCACGCCAGCGGCGTCGGTCTGGGCGCCAGCGACATCACGGTGACCCGGTCGGAGATCGCCCGGAGCTCAGCCGGTGGCATCCTCGTGGGCGGTGTGCGCGCCGACGCCCACCACCCCAGCGACCAGCGCATGGTCAACAGGGACATCACGATCAGCAACAACCGCATCCACGACCTCGGGGCGGACTACCGGGGCATCGTCTCTGTCCTGACCACGTACGTCACCAACAGCACCGTCGCCCAGAACGAGGTCTACAACATGCCGTACTCCGGCATGTCGATCGGGTACGGCTGGGGCGCCAACGACGCGGGCGGCAGCAACCACTATGCCAACCGCGGCCTGTACAACTACCAGCCGCGCTACACGACGCCGACCACCGCCTCCAACAACCGGCTCATCGGCAACTACATCCACGATGTCATGCAGCAGATGAACGACGGTGGCTGCATCTACACGCTCGGATGGAACCCGGGCGCGCAGATCAGCCGGAACCACTGCCTGCGGACCAACGGATACTTCGGGGTGTACTTCGACGAGGGCTCGAAGTACTACACGGCCACCAACAATGTCTTCTCGAACACCGGCACGTGGGCGACGGCCAACTACTGGGGCGGCGAGAACATGGGGAACTGGACCGTCACCAACAACTGGTCGACCAACGGCAGTACGAACATCACCAACGGGGACCGCGGCAACGTGGTCTCCGGCAACGTCACGGTCACCAATGGCAACTGGCCTTCCGGTGCCCAGGACGTGATGGCGTCCGCCGGACCGCAGGGCACGACCCCGCCGCCCACGGGTCAGCAGATCGTGGGCGCGCAGTCCGGCCGCTGCCTGACCGTGCCCGGCGCCGGCACCACCAACGGCACCCAGACCCAACTCTGGGACTGCACCGGCGCGGCCGGCCAGACCTGGACCTACACCGCGGGCAAACAACTGACCGTCTCCGGCAACAAGTGCCTCGACGCCAGCGGACGCGGCACCACCAACGGCACCGCCGTCGTCATCTGGGACTGCAACGGCCAGAACAACCAGCAGTGGAACGTCAACCCCAACGGCACCATCACCGGCGTCCACTCCGGGCTGTGCCTCGACGCCAACGCCGGCGGCACCGCCAACGGCACCAGGATCACCCTCTGGTCCTGCCACGGCGGCACCAACCAGCAGTGGGCACTGCGATAACGGAATCAACGCCTGTCCGCTCCTTTGGGGGAGGAGCGGATGCCGGCGGCGGGGCCCGAGCGGGTGCGGGCCCCGCCGCACCTCAGCACCGCCGTCGTCAGCAACGCGGTGGTGCTCACGACGTTCGACCTGACCGGGGACATCTGCCTTGATCCTGCCCTGCCGAACCCGCCGACGGTCTCACTGGCAGGCGGCCCGAACGTCGACCGCAGGACCCGCCAGGCGCCCCTAACGCCGCAGGCGGCTCGGCTCACCCGGCCCGCTGCGGCGCACCACCCACGCCTCGGTGATGTGGGTGAACATCGCCTCGGCCGCCCCCTGGGCATCGTGCGCGGCGATCCGTTCGTAGATGCGCCGATGGCCGTGGTTGGACGCGACGCAGAAGGCGCGGCCGGTTCGGCCCGTGTAACGGGCTGTGTTGATGACCTGGCGCTCCAGCGAACGGACCACGGCACGGCCGATGCGGTTCCCCGACGCCTGCATGACGGTGTCGTGGAAGGCCCGGTCCTCTTCGTGGTACGAAGCGGGGTCGTCGACGAGCCCATCCATCCGCTCCACCAGAGCGCGTAGCCGGTCGACCACCTCGGCGTTCGCCAGGCGGGCGGCGACGTTGGCCATGTCGGACTCCAGCGCGCGGCGGGTCGCGACGAGGTGATCGAGGATGGCCAGGCTCTCGTCCTCGGCGATGGTCGCGCCGAGGACCAGCTCGTCGAGCATGTTCCACATCGCCGACGGGGTGACCATCGTGCCGGCGCCCTGGCGGACCTGCACCAGCCCCTTCTCCTGGAGGATCTTCACCGCCTCGCGGACCACGGTGCGGCTGACCGAGAAGGTCGCGCAGAGCACGGGCTCGGAGGGGAGAGGCGAACCGGACGGATGGACTCCACGCACGATCCGCTCGACCAGCTCAGCCGTGACCGCGGCGGCGAGGTTCGCGGGGCGTCGGCTCCAGACGGGGGCATCGGAGGCCTCTGCGGATGACTGCGGTACTGCCGTCATGACACCCCCCCGGGACCCCTGCCGCACTTATTGTATCGCATCTGGTTGACGTCATACGTCATACGAGTTACACACGTCATACGAGTTGCGTTCCTCCTCAACCTCAACTGCCGGACAGCCGGCCACCTCAGGAGAGCGGGGCAACAATGAAGCAGCGAACACTGTGGTCGGCGACCCTTGTTGCCGGGCTCGTTGTCTTAGCCGGCTGCGGAAGCGCCTCCGACCCGGATTCAGCATCCGGTGGTTCGAAGGACAAGCTCGTCGTCTGGGACTGGAAGTCCGGCGACGCCGCAGCGTCTTCCTACGTGAAGAAGGCCAAGGCCGACTTCGCCGAGCAGCATCCCGGCGTGACGGTCGAGTTCGTCGCCCAGCCGTTCGAGCAGTACTACACCCTGCTCGGGGCCGCCATCCAAGCCGGCAAGGGGCCGGACGTCATGCTCTTCAACGGCGGCGGACAGATCCGTGACCGCGCGGACTCCCTTCTGGCGTTGGACAAGTACGTCCGTGATGACAAGAAGCGGCTGGCCGGGTGGGAGGCCTTCACCAAGGACAACAAGACCTATGCCGCTCCGGTGACACTGCAAGGTCACCCCATCTACTACAACAAGGCGCTCTACCGGAAGGCAGGGCTGAACCCGGATCAGCCGGCCACCAGCTGGGACGAGTTCGTCACCAACTGCCGGACCATCACCAAGGCGACCGGCGCCAGATGCTTCGCGCAGGGCAACAAGGAAGGCATCGGTATCCAGTTCTTCCTGTCCGGGCTCGGCTCGGGCGTCCTGTCGCCCACGGAGTACGACGACTGGATCGCCGGCAAGCGAGACTGGTCCTCGCCGGCGGTCAAGCGGATCTTCTCGCTCTGGAAAGAGGTCAACGACAAAGGCCTGAACAACAACGGAGCGAACTCGACGGCGATGTTCAACGACGCGTTCGCGGTCTTCCAGTCCAACAAGGCCGCCCACGTCATCGGATTGATGTCGGACGTCGGGCACTGGAAGGACTTCGCCGAATTCCTCGACGCCGACGATGTCGGCGTCATGAAGTCGCCTGTCGTCACACCCGGTGCCACGCCGAGCCTTCCCTACGACGGCGGCATCGGCTACGCCGTCGCGAAGCGGACCAAGGACCCCCAGGCCGCCGCAGACCTGGTGCGCTCCCTGACCTCGACCGACGCACTGAAGTCGTTCTACGCCGACGCGGGCGCCATCGCGGCCGACCGCACCGTGGACGTCTCGAGCGCCGGCCCGGCCGTCGCCACCATCGTGTCCGAGATCAACGACGGCAAGCCCGCCCTGCACGTCGCCCTGCCGTCCAAGACCGTGGACCTGATGGGGCGGCTGTCCCAGCAACTGCTCAGCGGATCGGTCACGGTCGACGCGGCCGTGAAACAGCTGGCGGCCTCGGACCAGGCGGGCTGAGGCCATGTCACCGATGGATTCGTCGGTCCGCGCTGCTCAAACAGGGCGGACCGACGGGGCGCGAGCAGGTGAGGCGGCAGGTGGCCGCGGCCCTGCGTCGAAATCTCCGCCAGTCCGCAGCGGCCGACGCGCCGAACGCCTGGCCCCCTACGTCCTGGTCGCCCCCGCTGTCCTGATCATCGTGGTGCTCCGGCTCTGGCCCCTCGGACTGGGCGTCAACTTCTCCTTCACCGGTGACGGCGAACGCAACGGCGCCCTGGTGGGGCTCGACAACTACGCGGAGCTGCTCGACGACCCGCTGTTCCACACCGCGCTGCGCAACGTCGGACTGCTGGTGCTGCTGCTGCCGGTCGCGGTCGCGATCCCGGGACTGCTCGCCACCTTCATCTACCTGCGGGTGCCAGGACACTCGTTCTTCCGGAGCGTCTACTTCTTCCCGGCTGTGCTCTCACCGGTGATCGTCGGCGCGATCTTCAACCTGCTGCTGGCCTTCGACGGTCCGCTGAACGCCGTGCTCGGCGCCTCAGGTGTCGGCCCGGTGGACTGGCTCGGCGATCCCGACGTAGCCATGTTCGCCGTCGTCGGCGTGCACATCTGGGCAACGGCGGGGATGGCGTTGGTGGTGTTCCTGGCCGGGTTCGCGACCCTGGACCCCGCACTTCTGGACGCCGCCCGGGTCGACGGCGCCTCGCTCGCGCGGATGATCTGGCACGTCATCATCCCGGGTCTGTCACGCACCATCCAGTTCGTCGTCGTCACCACGATGATCGGGATGCTGACCTCGATGTTCGGGCTGCTCTACGTCATGACCAGTGGTGGCCCGGAAGGGTCCACCTACCTGCCGGAGTACTACATCTGGGTCCAGCAGGGGCAGATGAGCCGCCCGGCGCTCGCGTCGGCCGCGTCCACGGCCCTCTTCCTCATCATGCTGGTCGTGGGCCTGCTGCAGGTCGGCCTGCTGCGCCGGGCGGGGAGGGAGGACTGATGTCCCGCCTGGGGCCGAGCAGATGGTTGATCGCCGTGCCGATGGTGATCCTCGCCCTGGCGACGATCTACCCCCTGCTGTTCACCGCCAACGTCGCGATGAAGACCCGCCGGGAGTACGTCCTCGACCGGTTCTCCCTGGCGAGCACTCTCCGCTGGGACAACCTCAGCACCGCGTGGAACAGCGTCGGCATGGAGCGGTACTTCCTCAACTCCGTGATCGTGGTGGCCTGCGCAGTAGCGCTGCTACTGCTCATCGGGTCCATGGCCGGGTTCGCGCTGGCCCAGGTACGGTTCCGTGGCTCGTCCACGCTGTATCTGGTCTGCCTCGCGGCGCTGTTCATCCCGTTCCAGGTGATCATGGTGCCGCTGGCCAGGCTCATGGCCGACGGCGGTCTCATCGACACCTATCCGGGGCTGATCCTGGCCTACGTCGCGCAGTTCCTGCCGTTCACCGTGTTCTTGATGACGAGCTACTACCGAGCGGTACCCACCGAGCTCGTCGACGCCGCACGGATCGACGGAAACACCCTGTACGGCGTCTACCGGCGCATCATGCTGCCGATGGGTGCACCGGCACTGCTGTCCGTGGGCATCCTCGACGCGCTGTTCTGCTGGAACGACGTGCTCATCTCGCTGCTGATGATGCCGTCGGCCGACCATCGCACCCTGATGGTGGGCATCACCTCACTGCGCGGCCAGTACTCCGCCGACATCCCCACCTTCGCAGCCGGTGTCCTGATCGCCGGGCTCCCCGTGTTGGTGACCTACCTGTTCCTGCAGCGCCAGATCGCTGACGGCGTGACGGCCGGCGCGACGAAGGGCTGACGCATGCGTATCACCGGATACAGAACCCTGACGACGGCGCAGCGATGGGGCCGACCTGTCGGTGACGCCAACGGCGTGTACGTCGACGGCGTCGTGCCCGTGCCGGTCGTCGTCGTGGAGACCGATGAGGGGATCACCGGAGTCGGCCTGGGGCCGCACGTGGAAGCCGAGCTGATTTTCGCCGCCATCGACGGCCAGGACCCGCGCGCGGTGACCGCCCTCTACGACCGCATGCTGCGGCACACCTTCAAAGCCGGGCATGCCGGCGTGGTGTTCGGCACGATCGGCGCATTCGACACGGCGTTGTGGGACATCAAGGCACAGGCCGTGGGTGAGCCGCTGTGGCGGTTGCTCGGCGGCAACGACCGCATGGTTCCCGCCTACGCCTCCGGCCTGGACATCGGCCTCACCGACGACGAACTCGTCGCCACCTACCAGCACTACGCCGAACGCGGGCTGAGGGCGGCGAAGCTCAAGGGCGGCCTGGACATCGAGCGTGACCGGCACCGGCTGTCGCTCGTACGCGAGGTCTTGACCGAGGCTGCGCACGGGACCCGCCCAGGGCTCATGCTGGACGCGAACGAGTCCTGGAGCCGCAAGCAGGCGGTACGCCACGTCGGTGAGCTGGAACGCACATTCGACCTGACCTGGATCGAGGAGCCGGTCCGGCGCTGGGACGCCGACGGCCTGGCCGCCGTCAGCCGCGGGGTACGGACGGCGGTCGCCAGCGGGGAGAACCTCACCGGCCTCGAACAGTTCCGCCCGCTGATCGCGGCGGGCGGCGTCGACATCGTCCAGACGGCCGCCGTCTGGGGAGTCACCCACTTCCTGCGGGTCGCCGCGCTGGCGCACGCCTACGACCTGCCGGTCAGCCCGATCGGCAACACGCCTGTCGCGCTGCTGCACGCCGCGACGTCGGTGCCCAACCACCTCGTCAGCGAACTGCAGGACCTGCAGCCGCCGATCGGCGTCGCGATGGACCTGCACGTCGAGGACGGCGCCTTCGTCCTCGGCGACACCCCGGGCCTGGGCATCCGGATCGACGAAACGGTGATGACCGCGGCCCGTCAGCGAACGGCACACGCGCCCAACGGACCGCACGTACGACCGGAGCAGGCCGGCCGGCGGCTGCTCGCGGTCACCCCCGGACCATGCCGATCCACCGCGGAAGGGACGTTCGACACCATGGAGATGGAGGATCGATGAAGGCAGTTGTCCACCGCGGGGCCCGCACCCTCGAGAGCCGGGGCGCCGAGGCGCCGGCCCCGGCGAAGGAGCGGGGCGGGCCCGGCGCCAACGTCAATGTCAACGCACACGGCTGCGTCGCCACCGACGACACCGAGGCGTTACGCGCGGCCCCCCAGCGAATACTGGCGATCCTCGGCGGGATCCCGGCCGGTGACCGCAGACGCGCCGACGATCTCGCCGGAGCCGCGGTGTTCCTCGCTTCCGGGGCGCCGAACCATGGCAGCGCCCTCGTTCTTCCCGTCGCCCGCGGATGGCCGGGACGATGACGGGCCGCCAAGCGTTACCAGTCGGCCGCGCCCGAGTCGATCCTGCGTGCGAACCCGAGGAGGGCGACGTGCGCGGCCCCTGGGACGGCCCTGGCCGAGGCAACGCGTACGGGCTCGTGACGCGAGCCGACCGAGCCGATGAGACGAGCCTGGTCGTCGCCGCACAGGCCGGTGACACGCGAGCGCTCGACGACCTGGCCGCGACGTACCTGCCGCTGGTGTACGCGATCGTGCGCAGGGCACTGGGTGACCTCGCGGACGTCGACGACGTGGTGCAGGAGACGATGCTGCGAGCACTTCCCGAGCTGCACACGCTGCGCGCCCCGGAGTGTTTCCGGCCCTGGCTGGCCACGATCGCGACACGACAGATCAGCACCCATCTGCACCGGCGGCAGGCGGACGCCGAACGGACGGCCCCCCTCGACGAGATGACCGACCCGCCGGACGCCGACGCCGACGCCGAGAAACTGGCCCTGATCCAGGTCGAGCTGTCCGGTCATCGCCGAAAGACGGTACGCGCCAGTCGATGGCTCAGCCCGGACGCACGGGCGCTGCTGTCGTTGTGGTGGCTGGAGACCGCTGGCCGGTTGACGAGGGCGGAGCTCGCGGCGGCGCTGGGAACGAGCGTGGCTCACGCGGGCGTGCGCGTCCAGCGGATGCGCAACCAGCTGGAGCTGAGCCGGTCACTCGTCGCCGCGCTGGAAGCCAGCCCCCGGTGCCCCGAGCTGACCGCCGCGCTGGGGGGCTGGGACGGCGTACCGAGCACGCTGTGGCGTAAGCGCATCACCCGGCACACCCGATCCTGTGCGGACTGCGGCCTGGCCGCCGACGAACTGGTGCCCCTTGAGCGGCTGGTCGTCGCCCTGGCGCTGCTCCCCGTCCCGTCCGCGCGGTCGGTCACGGTGCTCGACAAACCCGCGCTCGCCGGGGCGATCGGGAATGCCGTCGTGAGGGGAGCCGAGTCGGCCGAGGCGGGCTCGGGGCTTTCGGCACGGCGACTGCGACTTTTCAAGCCGGTTGCCGATAACGAAAACTGTCGCGCTTTACACGCGTCCGTCACTGCAATTCGCCGCATGAAAAGGTTATGAGGGGTGGCCGTCATTAGTCCTGCTTCTCCGGTTAGTGGCACGTCAGCTCAGGTTCACATATATCGCGGCTCCCTCTTGAATGGACCATGACAATATGTCAATCTTCTAGTCGTCGACGCTTGACGTTCCCCATTCATGACCTGTGAAAGCGGAAGACAAAAGCGATCGTCAGTCATAGCCCGGGCCAACGGCATGAGCGTGCGCGGCCACACACCGCTCTGGCACGCCCAGCAGCCCGGCTGGGCGCGTGGCCTGTCCGGCGGCGACTACAGCTTCCCGCCGCGGCGGACGGGGTTGCTCACCCATACCAACTCCACCTGCTGACCGGAGATCCCGGTGAGGCAGGGGAGCGAGGCTTCCCAGGTGCCACAGCAGCGGCATGACGCTGACATGCTCGCCGTGAGCGATCTGGGAGGGGGCCGGCGCGGTGAGGGCAAGCTCCGCGCCGGCTCGGCCGCCTGCCGCCAGGCGGCCGGCACCAACAGCTCCTGCACAGCGCAGACGTGACCAACCGCCACAGGGAAGGCACGACCATGCCCCACACCCGTCGCAGGCGCTACCTCGCCCGGGCGCTCGCCTGCATCCTTACCGCTCTCAGCACGCTCGCGGTCGTCGAGCAGCAGAGCGCCTCGCCGGCCGCCGCCGACACGGCCCAGTTCCGCGGCGTCAGCTGGGCCCGACTCGGTGACAACTTCCACGCTGGACCGCTGGTCCTGCACGGGTTGAGCGGCTCCGACAGCTACCAGACGGTCGTGGCGAAAGCCAACGCCGTCTACACCGGTTTCGAGAACAACCTCGGCGCCAACACCGTCCGGCTCCCGATCAACACCTACACAGTCGGGACGAGTTGGTGGAACGCGTACACGGGCGCGATAGACGCAGCCACCGCGAAGGGATTCAAGGTCGTCCTCTCCTACTGGGACGACGGGGTGGCCGCCCGCGACGGTCGCATCGTCAACCCCGGTGCCTTCGACGCCATGTGGAACACCGTTGTTGCCCGGTACGGCACCAACAACCTCGTCTACTTCGAGCCGATGAACGAACCGGCGGGGCACAGCGCCGCCGAGTGGGCGAACGTGGTGAGCAACTGGATCAGCAGCCGCCCGTCGATTCCGCGGAACCGCGTCTTCGTCAGCGGTGCCGGCCTGAACACCGACATCAAATCAATGTGCGCCGACCGCCGCCTCGACGGGACGTTCCTGTCGCTGCACCACTACACGTTCTTCAGCGGGGCGAAGACCTACGACCAGTGGGTGGCGTACCTGCGGAACGCGATCGGCTCCTGCGCCGACCGCACGGTAATCGACGAGTTCGGCGCGCCGATGGACACCGGGCTCAACTACCACGACGCCGGCAGCACCGACAACTTCGTCCGCTACTTCCGGGCCACCACCACGGTGCTCCGGGAACTGCGGATGGGCTCCGTCTACTGGCCCGGGCTGGGCGGGAAGATACGAGCCGGCCAGGGCGACGACTGGTATGCCATGCAGAAACTGCACGGCACCGGCACCGACCTCACGCTCAGCACCCCCAGTGCCAGCGGCCGCGATCGCCTCCGCTACGGCTGGGGCTTGGACGGCGACGACCCGGCACCGGCCCCGGCCGGCCAACTGCGCAACGTCGGCACCGGGCGCTGTCTCGACATCCCCGGCGGGACCACGGCGAACATCCAGGTCCAGGTGTCCAGCTGCGCCAACGCGGCCGGCCAGCAGTGGACCTTGACGGCCGGCGGACAGATCACCGCACTGGGGGGCCAGAAGTGCCTGGACGCGTACAGCAGCGGGACCACGAACGGCACCGTGGTCGGTACGTGGGCGTGCAACGGCGGCGACAACCAACGTTGGACGGTGGGCACCGACGGCACCATCCGCAGCCCTCACTCCGGACTCTGCCTCGACGTGAACACCGCCACCTTCAAGACACAGCTGTGGGCGTGCTGGGGCGGCGACAACCAGCGATGGCAGATCCAGAACACTGACGCGCGACGCGACGCCCGACTCGGCGGACACGGTGGACGGTGACCGCCGGCAGCGGCGGACGCACGAGCACCTGGACCTCGGCGATGGCGCTCAACCTGTCCGAGTACGTGAAGGGAGAACGACATGTCCGAGGTGACACGCAGACGGTTTCTCGCCGCCGGGGCGGTGGCTGGGGCAGGGGTCGTGCCGGGTGGGTGGACGGCCGCGGCCAGGGTCGGCTCGGCCGCGCCCCCGGAGGTTCGGGCCGCGAACGACCTCGCCCTCTGGTACGACAGGCCGGCCGGCACGGACTGGCTGCGGGCGCTGCCGATCGGCAACGGACGCCTCGGCGCGATGGTGTTCGGCAACATCGACACCGAACGACTGCAGCTGAACGAGGACACCGTCTGGGCCGGCGGTCCGTACGACTCCGCCAACCCCCGCGGGGCGGCCAACCTCGCGGAGATCCGACGGCGGGTCTTCGCGGACCAGTGGGGACCGGCGCAGGACCTGATCAATCAGACGATGCTGGGCAGCCCGGCCGGACAGCTGGCCTACCAGCCGGTCGGAAACCTGCTGCTCTCCTTCGGCAGCGCTACCGGTGCGTCGCAGTACAACCGGACGCTCGACCTCACCACCGCCACGGCCACCACGACCTACGTACTGAACGGAGTGCGGTACCAGCGTGAGGTGTTCGCCAGTGCACCGGACCAGGTGATCGTGGTCCGGTTGACAGCCGACCGGGCCAACTCCATCACCTTCAGCACCACCTTCGACAGTCCGCAACGGACCACGGTGTCCAGCCCGGACGGGGCCACGATCGCCCTCGACGGCGTCTCCGCCGCCATGGAGGGCATCGCCGGACGGGTCCGCTTCCTCGCCCTGGCCAACGCCGCCGTGACGGGTGGCACGCTCAGCAGCTCGGGCGGCACGCTGCGGGTCTCCGGCGCCACCAGCGTGACGCTGCTGGTGTCGATCGGCTCCAGCTACGTCTCCTTCCAGAACGTCGGCGGCGACTACCAGGGCATCGCGCGCAGCCGCCTCAACGCTGCCCGCAACGTCGGCATCGACGGACTACGCAGTCGGCATCTCGCCGACTACAAGGCGCTGTTCGACCGGGTGTCGGTCGATCTGGGACGTACGACGGCGGCCGACCAGCCGACCGACGTACGGATCGCACAGCACGCGCAAGTGAACGACCCGCAGTTTTCCGCCCTGTTGTTCCAGTTCGGCCGGTATCTGCTCATCTCGTCCTCGCGGCCGGGCACCCAGCCGGCCAACCTGCAAGGCATCTGGAACGACCAGATGGCTCCGTCCTGGGACTCGAAGTTCACCATCAACGCCAACCTGCCGATGAACTACTGGCCCGCCGACACGACGAACCTGTCCGAATGCTTCCTGCCGGTCTTCGACATGATCAACGACCTGACCGTGACCGGCGCCCGGGTGGCTCAGGCACAGTACGGCGCCGGCGGCTGGGTGACGCATCACAACACCGACGCGTGGCGGGGCGCCTCGGTCGTCGACGGAGCGCAGTGGGGGATGTGGCAGACCGGTGGCGCATGGCTGGCCACCCTGATCTGGGACCACTACCTGTTCACCGGTGACATCGACTTCCTGCGCTCGAACTATCCCGCCCTGAAGGGCGCCGCCCAGTTCTTCCTCGACACCCTGGTCGCCCACCCGACGCTCGGACACCTGGTCACCAACCCGTCGAACTCTCCGGAGCTCCCTCACCACGCGAACGCCACCGTCTGCGCGGGCCCCACCATGGACAACCAGATCCTGCGCGACCTTTTCAACAGCGTCGCCCGCGCCGGCGAAATCCTCGGTGTGGACGCCGCCTTCCGCGCTCAGGCGGTGGCGGCCCGGGACCGGCTGGCGCCGACACGGGTCGGTTCCAGAGGCAATGTCCAGGAGTGGCTGGCCGACTGGGTGGAGACCGAACGGACTCACCGGCACGTCTCCCACCTGTACGGGCTGCATCCGAGCAACCAGATCACCAAGCGCGGGACACCCCAGTTGCACGAGGCCGCGCGGCGGACGCTGGAGCTGCGCGGTGACGACGGGACGGGATGGTCGCTCGCGTGGAAGATCAACTTCTGGGCCCGGCTGGAGGACGGCGCCCGGGCTCACAAGCTGCTCCGGGACCTGGTGCGGACGGACCGGCTCGCGCCCAACATGTTCGACCTGCACCCGCCCTTCCAGATCGACGGCAACTTCGGCGCCACCTCGGGCATCGCGGAGATGCTGTTGCAGAGCCACAACGGCGAACTGCACGTGTTGCCGGCGCTGCCGGCCGCCTGGCCCACCGGGCGCGTGAGCGGACTGCGCGGCCGCGGCGGATACACCGTCGGCGCCGAGTGGAGCAGCGGCCGGATCGAGTTCGTCGTCAGACCCGACCGGGCCGGTACCGTCCGGGTGCGCAGCCGGATCTTCGCCGGTGACTTCACGCTGAAGGACGATTCGAGCGGCGAGCCGGTCCAGCCGAAGCGGCTCGAGGCCGATCTCATCGAGTTCGCCGGCCAGGCCGGCAAGACCTACCGCGCCTCCGCGCTCAGGTCGGGGCCGGTGGAGAGCGGCGTGGCCTATCGGCTGGTGGCCCAGCACAGTGGCAAGGCCGCCGACATCAACGGTGCGTCCACGGACGCCGGTGCGCGGCTGATCCAGTGGCAGATCACCGCCGGACTCAACCAGCACTTCGAGTTCCTGCCCTCCGACGGCGGGCACTACAAGATTCGGGTGGGGCACAGTGGTCTGGTCCTGCACGTCGCCAGTAGCAGCAGCGGCGCCGACGTCACCCAGCAGCCGGACACCAACGCCGCAGGCCAGCAGTGGCGGCTGGTCGACCACGGCGGTGGCGTGATCAGTCTGGTCAACCGACTGAGCGGCCTCGCTCTGGACGTGTGGGAGGCCTCCACCGCCGACGGAGCCCGCATCTGCCAGTGGTCAGTCACCGGCAGCACCAACCAGCGATTCCAGGTCCACCGCATCTAGGCGGTTTCGTCTGGGCCGGGACGCGATCGTGGTGACGAAGAACGTGCTGGGTTCGGGTGCGCGTTCCGGTCTGGGACTTGAAGGCGATCACCTCGATCATCTCCCGGTGATCCCGCCACCGGCCACCCCGCTTCGGCGTGCGGTCCGGGAGTGACGGCTCGATCCGCGCGCACTGCGCGTCAGTCGACGGCACACCCGGACCCACGGCCGGCTGACCCAGACGAAACTTGCCAGGAACGTTCGTGCGAGGAACCGTCGAGGGAGCGTGAGGAGTGCGTGCTACCGAAACGGTGAGGCCGGTCGCCCGGTTCAGAAGGCGTGCGTCATCAGCTCCGCGAACAGTGCGTGCTCGTCGACCTCGAGGCCTCGCGAGCGGAACCAGCCGCAGATGTTGGCGCAGTCGCGCTGGAGGAAGGTCATCCCGTTGAGGTTGCCGACCAGGTCGACGATCTGCGGCAGGTCGATGATGACCAGCCGCTCACCCGCCGCCAGGATGTTGTACGCCGAGAGGTCGCCGTGCACGACGCCGTTCTGCACCATCGTTGCGAGGGCATCGGTGAGCTGCTCGAAGTAGGCTGCCAGCAGTTCGGGTGAGGGCCGAGTCTGGGCAAGCCGGGGCGCGGTTTCGGCGACACCTTCCTCGTTGACGACGGTGATCCACTCCATCAGGATCTCGGTGCCGTCGATCTGGACCGGGTAGGGGACCGGCAGCCCGAGGTTCCAGAACCGCACCAGTGCGCCCCACTCGGACACCGCCCACTCGCCGGCCGCGACCTGCCGACCGAAGGTGCTCTTGCGCTTGACGGCTCGCTCGTCACGTGAGCGCTTCATCGAGCGGCCCTCGGTGTAGGACGCGGAGCGGTGGAAGTTTCGGTGCTCGGGGGAGCGGTACCGCTTCGCGGCCATGACCACGGCGGCGTCGGGGTCGAGCAGGTCGGCGCGTTCGATGAGGTGGACGTCGGCCTCCTTGCCCGTCTTGAGGACGCCGAGCTCGGTGTCGATCGCGCCCTGCGAGGTCACGACCCAGTCCGGGAGCGGCTCGGGGCCTCGACAGAGGGGTTCGACGCTGCGCCAGGTCGACCAGCGCTGACCGTCCTCGAGGTCGTCGTAGTAACGGAAGTCGAAGACGAACCGGTCGTCGATGTCGCCCAGGTCGTGCCGCGGCGGGACGAAGCGGTGGGCGTCGGTGCTGAAGGCGTCAGGAAATGCCGGGTGCTGAGGGTGCTGCGAGAGATTGTCGTGAGACATCGCTGGAGGTGCTCCATGAGGCGAGAGAGGGGCGGTCTGCGGACAGGCCGACGACAGTCGTGGTCACAGTCGTGCCTCCTCTCGTGGAGCACCGGGCAGCTCCCGGTGTCCCGCCCATGGTGAGGGGCGGACACCGGGCGCCGCAACCGAATAATTGCGGTCAGCGTCGAGCGGCGGCCACGGACGCAGCCGCCTCCCTGCGTGACCCGTCGACCGCTCCGGCAGCCCACCACCGCGGTGATCTGCTCGGCATCCCGTCTACGACGGCCCCTGCGGCCCGCGCCGCCGTGCTGATGCACAGGGCGTCTGTTTTCAGCCATGCCTCTGCAACGTCCCTGCACGGAAAGGTACTTCCGTACGGGGGCATGCACCTGACATCTTGCATCCACCACTCGTTTCGTACGACCCGGCCGGTGCCATAAGCACGGCCGGGCCGTCTTCGGAGGACGCATTGATACCCCACAGATCCAGCCGACCGAGACGCGCGTTGGTGCTGGCGGCCACGCTCGGCGCCGCCCTCGCGTTCGGCGCCCCGGGCGCCCTCGCGGGTACGCTCCCGGTCGTTCCCTCCACCGGGCCGGCCGCCAAGGCGAATGCTCCGGCCCCGGTGGCGGCTTCCCAGAGTGCGGCCTGGGTGGCCGGCACGCGTGCCTACCTCGTGATCACAGCCCCCGGTGACAGTTCGGCGGTCCGCTCCGCGATCGCGGCCAACGGCGGCACCGTCTTCTCGAACTTCGACGCCATCGGCGTGATCGTCGCCCACTCGGCGTCCAGCGGATTCGCCGCCACCATGCGCGGCGTCGCCGGTGTGCAGCAGGTCGGCGCCACGCGTACCTCGGACGTCCCGGCCGACGCCTACAACCCGGCGCTCCCGCCCAATCCGTCCCAGGCCTCGACCCCGGCCGGAGAGCCGGTCCGGGCCGACATGAGCCAGATCAAGGCCGACCAGGCCTGGGCCGTGAACCCGGGATCCGCCTCGGTCAAGGTCGGCGTCCTGGACACCGGTGTGGATGACCAGCACCAGGACCTGGCGCCCAACTTCAACGCGGCCGACTCGGTGTCCTGCGCCTACGGCAAGCCCGACACCCGTGCCGGCGCCTGGCGGGACGTCGACACGCACGGCACCCACGTAGCGGGGACCATCGCCGCGGCCAAGAACGGCAAGGGTGTCGTCGGCGTGGCCCCCGGGGTGAAGATCTCCGCGGTCCGGGTCGCCGAGCCGGGCAACGCCTTCTTCTTCGCCGAGAACACCATCTGCGGCTTCGTCTGGGCCGGTGACCACGGCTTCAAGGTCACCAACAACAGCTATTACACGGACCCGTGGCAGTTCAACTGCCCGGACAACATCGACCAGGCCGCCATCATCGAGGGCGTCAAGCGCGCCCAGGAGTACGCCGAGGGCAAGGGCTCCCTCCAGATCGCCGCCGCGGGCAACGAGAACTACGACCTCGCCCACAAGACGACCGACTCCGCGAGCCCGAACGACTCGACGCCGGTCACCCGCACCATCACCAACGCCTGCCTCGACATCCCGACCGAACTGCCGGGCGTGGTCACGGTCGCGGCCAACGGCACGGGCGTCACCAAGGCCTCGTTCTCCAACTACGGGCAGGGCGTCATCGACGTCGCGGCGCCCGGCAGCAACGTGTACTCCACCGTCCCCGGCGGCAGCTACGGCAGCAAGAGCGGCACCTCGATGGCCACCCCGCACGTGGCCGGCGTGGCGGCGCTGATCGCCAGTGCCAACCCGGGCATCACCCCGGCCCAACTCCGCGCCAAGCTGGCAGCCCAGGCCAACGACATCGCCTGCCCCTCGGACAGCCGCTGCACGGGCACGACGGCCAACAACTCCTTCTTCGGCGAGGGACAGGTCGACGCGCTCAAGGCCGTCGGGACCACCCCGCCGCCCGGCAAGTACTTCGAGAACCTCGCGGACTTCGCCATCAACGACAACGCCACCGTGGAGAGCCCGATCGCCGTCACCGGCGTGACCGGCAACGCCCCGGCCACCCTCAAGGTGGGGGTCGACATCAAGCACACCTACATCGGTGACCTGAAGATCGACCTGGTGGCGCCGGACGGCACCCTCTACACGCTGCACAACCACGCCGGCGGCAGCGCCGACAACATCGCCCAGACCTACAGCGTGAACGCCTCCTCGGAGGTCGCGAACGGCACCTGGAAACTGCGCGTCAACGACAACGCAGCCTCCGACACAGGGAAGATCGACGCCTGGAACCTGACCTTCTAGCGCAGGGCCAGAGGGCACATGGGCCCCGGCGGCGGTGTACGCCGCCGCCGGGGTCACCATGCCGGAGGCGTCCAGAACGGGAGGGTGCGGCCCGGGTCGGTCTGGCGAAGGAGTCCGACACCGCGCAGATCTTCATGGCGGTGTACTCAGGCTTCCTGGTGGACGCCGGAGCGGGGGTGCGCGTCGACACGGATGTCAGTGGGGCGGAATACGATCCGGGGATGAGAGCTTCGGGAACATTCACAGTGGCCGACTTCACCCCAACTCAGGTGCCCAGCGCGGCGATCGAGACGGCGGTGCCCGTCGGCCTGGCCACCATGAACAAGCAGTACGAAGGCGAGGTCGTCGGGCGCTCCGCCACCTTGTTCACCGCGGCGTTCGACCAGTCCACCGGTACGGGCAGCTATGTCGCGATGGAGTCCTTTGAGGGGACGCTCCACGGCCGGTCGGGTGCCTTCAACTTTGCGCACTCCGCCACCACCCTGGGCGAGGGCAGGCAGGGCGAGTTCTTCATCATCGTTCCGGGCAGCGGAACGGGCGAGTTGGTCGGGATCACCGGGGCCGGAGGCATCGCTGTCGACCAGGACGGCACACACCGGATCTGGTTCGACTACGACCTCGGACAGTAACCAGCCACTCAGGCCCTCAGCCAGAGTGGGTCGCCGATCGCCGCCGTGTCCGCTCCGGTTCATGGCTGGCCGTGCGGCCGGGCCGTGGACGTTGTCATGGGGGAGGGCCAGTCGGCGGCCGGGCGGAGCATTTGTCCGGCGGCGAGTTCGCGGTAGGTGGAGCTGCTGGTGAGCAACTCTTCGTGACGTCCGCAGGCGGTGGTGCGGCCGTTGTCCAGTACGACGATCTGGTCGGCGTGCTGGACGGTCGAGAGCCGGTGTGCGATCACCAGGAGGGCACATTCCTGGGCGATGTCCTTCATCACCGTGGTGAGCGCGGTTTCGTTGATGGCGTCGAGATGGGACGTGGGCTCGTCGAGCAGGAGGAGTCGGGGACGGGCAAGCAAGGCGCGGGCGAGGGCGACGCGCTGGCGTTCGCCTCCCGAGAGGGTGCTGCCGCGTTCGCCGAGCATGCCGGACAGGCCGCCACGCAGTCGGCGTACGACGTCATCGAGTTGGGCGAGTTCGACGGCGCGCCGTACCTCGGCCTCGGTGGCGTCGGGGGCGGCGTAGGTGATGTTGTCGCGCAGGGTGCCGTGGACGACATGGGTGTTCTGGTCGACGACGGCGATGCGTTCGCGGCACTCGGCACGCGTCAGCTCGGTGGCGGGCCGCCCGTCGAAGAGGAGGGTGCCGGAGTCCGGTTCGTAGAACCTGGCCACCAGAGCGAAGAGCGTGCTCTTTCCGGCACCCGACCGTCCGACCAGGGCCGTCTGGCACCGGTGCGGCACGGTGAGGGTGACTCCGCGCAGGACGGGCCGGCCGGGGTCGTAGCCGAAGGTGAGATCCCGCAGCGCGAGGGCGGGCACCTCGTACGAGACGCCTGGCGGGGCGACCCGCTCAGGTGTGCGTGCCCGCACCGCCGGCCTCTCGGCCGCGGTGCGCTCGACAGGCAGGGCGAGGGCCTGCTCGATGCGCTGGTAGGCGCCCATGCCGCGCTGGATGAGGCCGACCGCGCGGAAGACCGACGACAGGGGCAGCACGAGGTAGGAGGCGTACAGCAGGAAGGCGACGAGGTCGCCGAGGGAGTTGGCGTGGCCGGTGACGCGCAGGCCGCCGATGACCAGGACGAGCAGGAAGGAGCCCTGGACGGCGAGCTCGACGGCCGGACTCATCACCGAGGCGAGTTTCGCCGTTCGTACGCCCGCGTCGTATGCGGACTCGATGCGTTCCCCGATGCGTTCCGCCTCGCGGTCCTCGGCGCGGTGGACCCGCACCATCGGCAGGGCGCCGAGTGCGCGCTCGAGGTCGGCGGCGATCGCGCCGACGGAGTTCTGCATGTGTTCGGAGGCGGCCCGGATGCCCTTCAGCAGTGACGCCACGACCGCGGCCGCGGTCGCCACGGTCACGGCGACCAGGAGCAGCAGCAGCGGGTCGATCCACAGCATCAGGGCGATGGCTCCGGCGGCGACGAGGGATCCGGTGACGAGGTCGACGAGAGCCTGGGAGACCACCTCCCTGAGCAGGGTGGTGTCGGCGGTCACCCGGGAGATCAGGTCGCCGCCGCGGTGGCGGTCGTACTCCCTCATCTCCAGCCGCAGCAGTCGCCCGACCAGGCCGTGGCGCAGTTGCCGTACGACGCCCTCGCCCATGCGTTCCAGGACGAAGCGGCCGATGGCGCCGGTGGCCGCTTCGGTGATGAACAGTACGGCCAGCAGGAACAGCAGGGGCCAGAACGCCCGCCCGTGGCCGCTCGCGTCCACCACCTGCTTGGCGACGAGTGGCTGGGCAAGGCCGAGGGCGGACGCCACGAGGGTGAGCACGGTGGCCACCGTGACGGCGGCTCGGTGCCCGGAGGTGAGGCGGTACATGGTGGCTACCGCCGCCCGGGTCGAGCGGTCCGGCGACCCCGTCTGGGGGCTCGTCATGGGCGAGGCGGCCGGTTCGACTCGACGGGCCCCACGGTGAGCAGCCGGGTGAAGTAGCCGTCGGGTACGCCCTCGCCGATGGGCCGGTCCTCCGCCTCGATCCAGGCATGCGCGTTGAAGGGAGGGACCACGCTCGCCCCGGTGCACCACGTGGGCCAACTGCCCGTCAGCCGGCACAACAGGGCCGCGCCCAGCGAGCGCGGCAGACAGCCTTTCGGCCCGGCGCACAGCAGGCTGACCCCGCACATCGCGTCCCGGGCGTTCTTGGCCTGGGCAGGGGTGGCCGGCGGGGCTCCGCGGCGTACGACGCCGAGGACGGCGCGGATCCGGCGCGGAGGCAGCAGCGACAACAGGACGGCGGCCGGCAGCACGAGACGGGCGGCCAGGCGCCGGGTGAGGGGAACTCCCGTGGGCCGTTCCAGGGCGCTGGGTGTGGTCATGTGGCCAGCCCCGACTTCCGCAGTTCCTGCACGAGAGCGGTGACGTCGTGCTCGGCGCGGGCCCGGTCGATGTCGAACTCCGTGACGAGCGCGTCGACGGCCGCCGCTTCCTCGCCGCCGTCGAGGAGGGTCTTCACCACCAGGGTGCCGGTGGGGTTGAGCTCCCAGTAGTTCCCGCTGCGCTGGTCCAGCAGGACCGTGCCGTAGGTGGTCTCCGCGGTGGAGACATCGGGGCCGAACCGCAATGCCATGGTGGGTGACTGCCTTCCGGTAGGGGGCTAGCGGGTACGGGCGGGTGACAGGCCGCGCAGCCATACCTCAGCGGCGATGGTCGAGTAGAGGATGGCGTCGTGCAGCCCGGGGGAGGAGGGCCGCTGGGCGAGGTGGCGCAGCGCGTTGCCGTCGACGAGGCCGAGCTGCTCCAGCCGGGAGTCCTCCCACAGCGCCAGCAGGTCGGCGCGGTGGCGACGCAGTCCCTCCGCGGCATCCATGGACGCGGCGGCCTTGGTGGTGCGCCGCAGGCAGGCCTCGGGGACGATGCCCCGCATGGCCGCGGTCAGGAGCGGTTTGTACTGCCAGGGCGAGACACGTTCGCTCGGCCGCACGGCGAGGGACGCCTCGATGACGCGGTCGTCCAGGAAGGGCGAGGCCATCGGTACGCCGACGCGGGCGGCCATGCGGTCCCACTGACGGATGATGCGGGTGCAGGAGCGGATCTGTTCCAGGTCGGCGTGCATACCGCGGTCGGGGTGCAACGGCGTGGCTGTCGCGGCCGCCTCGCGCAGTGCCCGTTGCGCCATCCGCTCGGCGTCGGGGGTGACCCAGTCGAAGAGGCGTGGGGGCATGCCCCAGCCGAGGCTGGTGGTCACGGTGGCGGGGACAGGGTCCCGGAGGTGGCCGCTGGAGTCGGCGAGCCACTTGCCGTACGGGCGCGTGTCGGTCAGCGCGCGGACCGTTCCGCCGAGGGGCCACTGCCACAGGGCCCGGAAGCCGCGCAGTTGCCGCAGCGCGAACGGCGGCCGGGTGCGCAGCAGTCGGTGGTAGTACGCCTCGGAGCACCAGGCCACGTGGTCGCCACCGATGCCGGTCAGGTGGAGCCGACTGCCCCACTCGGCCATGCCCGGCAGATGGTGCAGCACCCGCGAGCGGTCCATCACACCGATGGTCGGTTCGTCGAGCAGGTCGTCGATGCTCAGCAGATCGTCGTACACCAGCGGCGAGGCGTCCGCGTCCCACACCACGTGCTCCACGTCCGGCAGGTGCTTCGCCGCTTGCTCGGCCCAGTACAGATCGGTGTCAGCGGGATCGCGCCCTGGCCACGTGCTGGCCACCACACGGGCCGCGGAGCGGTCGGCCAGGAAGCAGATGGAGGTGGAGTCCAGGCCGCCGGACAGGTCGCAGCTGACCACGCCGCCTTGGCGGGTACGGGCGTCGACGGCCTCGGTGAGGGCCTCGCGGACCAACGGGGCGCCGTCGGCGAGGGTGCGGACCGGCTCCGGTGGTGTCCACCATCGCGAGTGGCGTGCACCGCGCCCGTCCGCTCCGACGATGAGCGCGTCCTGCGGGGGTACGGCCGTGACCTCACGCCAGAGCGAGGTCTCGAACAGCGGATAGGGGGCCGGCCACAGCAGCCGCACCGCCAGTTGGTGTTCGTCGGGCTCGGCCCCGATCGCGGCGGCGAGGACGTCGGCGCGGCTGGCGGCCACCTGTACGCCGTCCACGACAGCGTGGAAGACCAGCCGAAGCCCGGACGCGGTGCCCTGCACCCTGAGCCGCCCGTCCAGACAAGCGACGAGATGGAAGCTGCCCGGCAGGGTACGGGCGAGCGCGTCCAGCTCCGCCAGATCACGCAACCGTCCGGTGCGGCGCTCCAGTTCGGTGGCATCGATCGGGCAGCAGCCGAGGACGGCGAGGGAGGCGGAGCCGACGTGCGCGGTGACGATCTCCTCGTCGTGCCACTGACCAATCAGCCAGGGCCTGCCGGACGGATGCTCAAGGATTCGGCTGCCGGGATGGGCGAAGGAGCGGGCCACGGCGGCCGCGTCCTCCCGGTCGGTGAAGACCGTGAAGTGCGCGTCGCCGGGGCCCGTCCCCGCACTTGCGTGCAGTTCAGTCATGACGTCGGGTCAGAAACCGTCGGTCGTCAGTTCTTGCTCAGGATCAGCCGGTCGTTGCCCGACCTGCCCAGGAGCCCGGTCTGCTTCCGGAACGTCCCGAGCTTGCTGAGCGTCGGCGCTTCGTAAGCCTTCTTCATGACGTCTCCTCAGATGCGGGATTCACGACCGCGTCCCTGGCCAGCGGCACACCGGTATCCAATGCGCTGCCGGCCTGCCCAGAGTTCGTCGGGAACCCGGAGCGGAAGCGGGCGCATCACATAGCTAGGTGCAGAACCGGATGGCGTGACAAGGGGGTGGAAGAAAAATAGGACAAGATGGGAAGTCGCAGACGGCGGGGCGGTCGCGCCTCCCCTTCCTTGATTGGTCAAAAGCTGCACAATGCGAGAATCGTTCGATATGAGACCGGGAGAAACGATCCAACCTGTGCATCGCGGCCTATGGTTGGCCCTTTGCACGGGAAGGGGCGCCGGTAATCGGCCGGAGCCGCCGGGGCGCACTCTGCTCTCGTACTCGCACTACCCTTCTTCTGTTTTCTTGCCCGAACGGCTTGGACTCTCCCCTGCTCCGCTTGCTCGCTTGCGTCACGGCGCATTCGCTGCGACACGTCCGCGCCGCCAGCGACCACGTGCATCGGGACGGTGAGACGTTCGGTGTAACTCCCCAGAGAAGGCGTGGGATGAGTTCAATCCGTTTCTGCGGTTCGACACCGAACCTTTGTCGCCCGCTCAGTCGGGTGTCTCGGCCGAGTCGGCCCGTTCGGAATCCTTGGCCGGTGTGGACCGCTCGATGTCGCTGTTGGTCGCCGCCCAGCTGGCCAGCAGGTTCAGGGCGTCCTGCGTGGGTGAGGCGGGCTCGGCGGTGTAGGTGAGGAGTACCTGGCTGGGGCCGTCGGGGACCGGGAAGGTTTCGAAAGGCAGGTCGAGGTCGCCGACGACGGGGTGGTGGAGGAGCTTCACGCCGGTGGTATGCATCCGGACGTTGTGGGCGGCCCAGCGGCGACGGAATTCCTCGCTGCGGGTGGACAGCTCCCCGATCAGGTCCGTCAGCCGCCGGTCGTAGAGATCGCGGCCCGCCTCGGCGCGCAGCATCGCGACCGTGTCGCCTGCGACCTGGTCCCAGTCGCGGAAGAACTCGGTCGCGTGCCGATCGAGAAAAACGAACCGGGCGTTGTTGGGCGGCCTGGCCGGGTCGGCGTAGACCGGGGAGAACAGGGCGCGCCCGAGGTGGTTGGCGGCCAGGATGTCCCCGCGTCCGCTGAGAACGAACGCCGGTGTGCCGGCCATGGAGTCCAGGACGCGCTGCACGGCGGGCCGCACGCGCTGCTGGGCGGGTCGGCGGCGCGGTGGACGGGTTGTGCCGGCGCCGCGCAGCAGGTGGAGCAGGTGGGTGCGTTCGGCCTCGTCGAGTTGCAGTGCCTGCGCGATGCCTTCGATGACGCTCTCGGAGACTCCGGTGGCGTTGCCGCGCTCCAGCCGGGTGTAGTACTCGCTGGAGATGCCCGCGAGCAGGGCGACCTCCTCGCGGCGCAGCCCGGTGACCCGTCGGCGCTCTCCGCCGTACGTGGGCAGCCCAGCCTGCTCGGGGGTGACCTTGGCCCGTCGCGTGCCCAGGAATTCCCGGATCTCCGCGCGCACATCATCACGGATGTCGCGGTTGGTGCCGTTGGGGTCGTTTCTGCCTGCCATGCGATCCACTGTACGAGCGCTGCCGTCCGCGTGGGGGTCCCTGTCAGTGACCCCCTCATCAGGGACTCCCACACCCCTTCGACAAGGGGTTTTGTTGGTGGTGCACCGCCCACGGCGGTGTGAACGGCACGGGAAAGGTGGTGCTTGCGCCGCCCGGTCTCCTGCCCTCCCGTGTGGCGCCGTCGGCGCTGCACGCATCACCACCGCACACGCCGGGTGCCGGATCACGGCGCCTGAAAGGACCCCCCATGAGCAAGGTCATTCTCGTCACCGGTGCCGGACGCGGTCTGGGGACGGACATCGCCCGCGAGGCCCTCGCCGCCGGTCACCAGGTCGTCGCCACCGGCCGCCGCCCCGAGGAGGTCGAGAGGACCCTGGGCGGGCCGCAGGACAACCTGCTGGTCACCAGGCTCGACGTCACCAGCCTGGAGGACGCCGAGGCCGCCGCGCAGGCAGCCGTCGACCGCTTCGGCCGCATCGACGTACTGATCAACAACGCCGGGAATTTCTTCGCCGGCTATTTCGAGGAGATCTCGCCCCCGCAGATGCGTCGGCAGTTCGAGACCAATCTCTTCGGCCCGATGAACGTCACTCGCGCCGTCCTGCCGATCATGCGCAAGCAGTGCGCCGGGCACGTCATCACCATCACCTCGACCGCCGGGCTGGTCGGCATGGAGTTCACCTCCGCCTACGCCGCCTCCAAGTTCGCGGAGGAGGGCTGGATGGAGTCCCTGCGCTACGACGTCGAGCCGTACAACATCCACACCACGGTCGTGGAGCCCGGCTACTTCCGCACCGAACTCCTCGTGGACGGCTCCACCACCTGGCCCGAGCTGTCCATCGACGACTACGCCCCCCGCACGGCCCCGACGATCGAGGGCATGAAGAGCATGAACGGCCGGCAGCCCGGCGACCCCGCCAAGCTCGCCCGCGCCCTGCTCACCATCGCCCAGCAGGACAAGCCGCTGCTGCGCTTCGTGGCCGGCGCGGACGCCATCGAGGCCGCCGAGGCCAAGGCGAAGGAACTCCTCGCCCAGGCCGAAGCCTCACGCGAGCTGGGCGACAACCTCGCCTACGACGACACCAACGCCTGAACACCACGCCCCGCACCCCGGCCGAGGCCAAGGATCGTTACCGGGCGCAATCTTCGACAGCATGGAGAGAGGCAACATGCCGCTCAAGGGAGACTACGAGCCGAGCACGGCGCAGTTTGTACGTGACCAGGTGGAGCTGTACGAAAGCTCCGGTGGTACGCAGGGAACGACGCTGAGTGTCCTGGTCGCACGGGAAGAGGACGAGAGGCTCCGGGACCTGCCCGTCGTCATCCTGACGACCCTGGGCGCGAAGAGCGGCAAGATCCGCAAGGTCCCGGTCATGAGGGTGGAGCACGACGGCTCCTACGCCGTGGTCGCCTCCATGGCGGGAGCCCCCACACACCCGGTCTGGTACCACAACGCGGTGGCCGACCCCCGGGTGGAGCTGCAGGACGGGCCGGTGCGCCGGGACATGCTGGCACGCGAGGTGACCGGGGACGAGAAGGCCGTGTGGTGGGCCCGAGCCGTCGAGGCGTTCCCGGACTACGCCGAGTACCAGAAGAAGACGGACCGTGAGATCCCCGTGCTCGTGCTGGAGCCTGCTTCCCAGGAGCACTGACACGGCACAGCAAGTTCGGCCTACCGGTGATCCCCGCAGCCTGTCCCAGACGCCCTCACCGTCGGGCCGTAACTGAACGGCGGCCGGCCCACATCCCCATGGGCGGCCTGCGCGCGCCCGAGATCCTCTCGCTGCTGCGCGAGCTCGGCATCGGGTTCGTTCCCTACTCGCCGCTCGGCCACGGCCTGCTGACCGGACAGATCCGCACCGTCGACGACTTCGCCCCCATCACGACGAGGCCAACATGGCCACCATCGACCGCTGACTGTCGGTGCCGTTGCGCCCGGCTCAGCCCGCGCTCCCGGACTGCGCGAAGTACTGACGCCCCGGCGAAGTTCTGAACCGTCCCACCCGACCAACCCACATCCATCAACCCAGTTCACCGACCACTGAAAAGGTTCCTCATCATGTCCAAGGTTCTCCTTGTCGTAGGCCACCCCGACCTTTCCCAGTCGAAGGCCAACGCGGCGCTCGTGGATGCCGTCCGCGATCTGGCCGATGTCACCGTGCACGACCTCTACGCCACCTACCCCGACTTCCAGATCGACGTCGACGTGGAGCAGGCGCTGCTGGCAGAGCACGACGTGATCGTGTTCCAGCACCCGGTGTACTGGTACAACACCACCCCTCTGTTCAAGCAGTGGCAGGACAAGGTCCTCACCCTCGGCTGGGCCTTCACCATGGACGGTTCCGCCTCGCAGCTGGCCGGCAAGAAGGCCGTCGTCACCGTCACCGCCGGTGTGCCCGCCGACCACTACACCCCCGAGGGCGCGAACAGGACGACGCTGGAGGCCCTCCTCAGCAACTGGTACGCGACGCTGCGGTTGTGCCAGTTCGACATCCAGCAGCCGATGGTCAAGGTGTACGGCACCGCCTTCGGCCTCTCGGAGGAGGACCTGGCCACCGCCGCCAAGCAGTACAACGAACTGCTCGCCTCCTTCGCCGCCGCCTGACCGGGCCCTCGCGACAATGGCCGTCCTGGTCGATCGCGAAGCAGCGGTACGCGTGCCGGTCGGGGCTGTGACGGCCGAGTCAGTCGGGCACGTGCGCTGTGGCGGCTCAGGGACCCGCGGCTGCGCAGTTGCGGCGCTCGGTGAACGCCGTCAACCAACCCCCTCTGCCGGGTCATGGAAGCGGCAGAGGGGGTCAGGCGAGTGGCGGCGACGCGGGCAGGTGCTGCTCGGCGGCCCATGAGGCGAGGATGCGCAGCCGTTCATGGGTGGGGGAGCCGGGGGCGGCCGTCCAGACGGTCAGGTTCTGGTCGGGATCGGTGTTGGCGGTGAGGGTGTCCCAGTCCAGGACGAGTTCGCCGACGACCGGATGGTTGAGGGTCTTCGTGCCCACGGTGCGGGCGGCCACGTGGTGTTCGCCCCACCATCGGGCGAACTGCTTGTCACGCATGGACAGTTCGCCGACCAGCTCGATCAGGCGTGGGTCCTCGGGGTACTTCGCGGCTTCCATGCGCAGCTGCGCCACGGCGATGTGCGCGGAGGCCTCCCAGTCGGCGTACAGGGTGCGCATGGCCGGCTCGGTGAAGATGATCCGGGGATAGTTGCGGTGCTTTTCCGTGAGGCGGGAGAAGTCGGTGACCAGGGCGGCGGCCAGCGCGTTCCAGGCGAGGATGTCCCCGCGCCGGCCCTGCACGACGGCCGGGGTGGCGGTGAGGTCGTCCAGGACCCGCTGCAGTTGCGGCTGGACCTTCTGCCTGCTGCGGCGCCTGGTGCGGGTGCTGGTTTTGCCGGCGAGCTGGAAGAGGTAGCCGCGCTCGTCGTCGTCCAGGTGGAGGACGCGGGCGAGGACGTCCAGCACGGGCGCGGATGCCTGCATGCGGCCCTGTTCGAGGCGGGTGTAGTAGTCGGTGCTGATACTGGCGAGCTGAGCGACCTCCTCGCGGCGCAGCCCGGCCACCCGGCGGGGCCTGTCCGTCTCGGGCAGTCCGACTGTGCGCGGGCTCAGCTTCGAGCGGCGCTGCTTGAGGAATTCTCCCAGCTCATTGAGGGGGACGTTGGCGGTCATGCTTCCCAGCATGGCACTGGTTGCACCTGGGGAAGGGGGGAGAATTACCTCCCAGGATGTTTTCCTCCCGGGATGGATTTCTCCGCTTTTCGTGCTTGCCCTCGCGTGTGAGGCTCGAAATCGAGCGGCCGATCACGATCACCGGCTGCGGTTCACCGACCCTCGCACCGAAGGAAGCACCCCCATGCGCGGAGCAGTCATCTACGCCCCCGGCGACGTGCGCTTCGAGACCCTGGACGACCCGAAGATCCTCCAGCCGACCGATGCCGTGATCCGTACGGTCGCCACCTGCGTGTGCGGCTCTGACCTGTGGCCCTACCGCGGCGCGGAACCCGTCGACGAACCCCGTCCGATGGGGCACGAGTACGTCGGCATCGTCGAGGAGGTCGGCAGCGAGGTCGCCAACGTCAAGCCGGGCCAGTTCGTGGTCGGTTCGTTCGCCACCTCGGACAACACGTGCGTGAACTGCCTGAACGGCTGGCAGTCCTCCTGCCTGCACCGCGAGTTCATGAGTACCTGCCAGGCCGACTACGTCCGCATCCCCAACGCGCACGGCACCCTGGTCGCCACGGACGAGCACCCGGACGGCGAGATGGTGCCCGGCCTGCTCGCCGTCTCCGATGTGATGGGCACCGGTTGGTACGCCGCCCTCGCCGCTGAAGTGAAGCCCGGTTCCACGGCCGTGGTCGTCGGTGACGGCGCGGTCGGCCTGTGCGGTGTGATCGCCGCGAAGGAGCTCGGCGCGGAGCGGATCATCGCCATGAGCCGCCATGAATCCCGGCGGAAGCTCGCCCTCGAATTCGGCGCCACCGACGTCGTCAGCGAACGCGGCGAGGAAGGCATCGTCCGCGTGAAGGAGCTGACGAACGGCATCGGCGCCGACTCCGTGCTGGAGTGCGTCGGCACCCCGGAGTCCATGCGGCAGGCCCTGCACTCGACCCGGCCCGGCGGCAACGTCGGCTTCGTCGGTGTCCCGCACGAGGTGGCGCTCGACGGCGAGGAGCTGTTCTTCTCCCAGGTCGGTCTGCGTGGTGGCCCCGCCCCGGTGCGCCGCTACCTGCCCGATCTGATCGACCGGGTCCTGTCCGGCCGGATCAACCCGGGCAAGGTCTTCGACCTCACCCTGCCGCTGGACCAGGTCGCAGAGGGCTACAAGGCGATGGACGAGCGCCGCGCCATCAAGGCCCTCCTCAAGCCCTGACCGGACGCGTCCACACCCGGGGGCGGCACCCAGGCGGTGCGGCCCCGGACCGCACACCACCCCCGCTCACGCAAGGACTGACCATGACGACCTTCGCCCTCGTCGGCGCAGGCCCCGGCCTCGGGCTCGCCACCGCCCGCCGCTTCGGAGCCGCAGGCCACACCGTCGCTCTCATCTCCCGCGACGCGGAGAAGCTGGAGGGCCTGACGGCCGAACTCGCCCGTGACGGGGTCCAGACCCGCGGCTTCACCGCCGACGTCCTCGACATCGAGTCGCTGACCGCGGCCCTGTACGCGGCTGCCGAGGCCCTGGGGCCCATCGAGGTCCTGCAGTACAGCCCTGTGCCCCACGCGGACTTCATGAAGCCGGTCCTCGACACGAGTGCCGACGACCTCGACGCCCCGCTCGCCTTCTCCGTCAAGGGACCCGTCACGGCCGTGAACGCCGTCCTGCCCGGCATGCGTGCTCTCGGCCGCGGCACCCTGCTGTTCGTCAACGGCTCCAGCGCCGTACGCCCCAACCCGAACGTCGCCGGCACCTCCGTCGCCTTCGCCGCCGAAAGCGCCTACGCCCGCATGCTCCACGACGCGCTCGCCCCGGAGAACATCCACGCCGCCCAGCTGATCATCCCCGGAGCCATCCGGCCCGACGCCGGGCACAGCAGCCCCGAGGCCCTGGCCCAGCGCCTGTACGACATCCACCGGCAGCGGGACGGCTTCCGTCACTACTCCGAGCCCCTGCCCGACTGACTCCCAGGACGACACCCATGAACTCGGCCGCTCTCCGCGCCCTCGCCCGCGCCGCCTCGGCCACCGCTGTCCTGCTGACCGTGGCGGCCTGCACGGACACCTCGTCGGCCTCCCCGCCGGCGGCATCCTCCGCCCGGCAGCAGACACCGACGGCCGCGGCATCCACCGCACCCTCCGCACCGTCCGACAGGAACACCGCCATGGACATCCGGGTCACCCTCGACGGCCGCCCCGTCGACGCCACCTTGGACGACAGCCCTGCCGCCCGTGACTTCGCCGAGCTGCTCCCGCTCACCCTGGACCTGGAGGACTTCCACCAGACGGAGCGGGTCGCCGACCTACCGCGCAGGCTGACCACCTCCGGCGCCCCCGAACCGGCCGCTCCCAAGGCAGGCGACCTGGCCTACTACGCCCCCTGGGGCAACCTGGCCCTCTTCTACCGCGACGGCCCCTCCGCCTCCGCCGACCTGCTCGTCCTCGGCCACCTCGACGTCGACACCAACCGGCTTGCCGGGGCCGACCGCATCACCATCGAAGCCGCGCCCTGACGCGCCCGAACGCACCACTCGCCTCATGCGGACGCGAAGGGGGGAGGAGATCCTCCCCTTTTCGACCAGTTCGCTCCATGGAACCGTGAAAGACGTGGCCGAGCCGTCCGCAGTCCGCCGACGGCCCCAGCCGCCACCATGATCCGCCGATTTCCCCGCAAGGAGAGAGCACACGTATGCCTTCCGCATCCGGGATCACCCCCGGCAAGCTTCCCTTCGTCGTCTGGGTGCTCGCCGCCGGCACGTTCCTGATGGGGACCACCGAGTTCGTCGTCGCCGGCCTGCTGCCGGAACTGGCCGGTGACCTCGGCGTCAGCGTCTCCCACGCCGGCCTGCTGATCACCGCCTTCGCCGTGGGCATGATCGTCGGTGCGCCGACCATGGCCATGGCGACCCTGCGCCTTCCTCAGCGCCAGACGCTGATCCTGGCCCTGTCCGTGTTCTGCCTCGGACATCTGGTCGCCGCCCTCAGCACGTCCTTCACGATCGTCCTCGCCGCCCGGGTCGTCACGGCCCTGGCCACCGGGGCGTTCTGGTCCGTCGGTTTCGTCGTGGCCACCACCGCGGCCGGGCCGTACAACGCCACCCGCGCCACGGGCGTCATGATCGGCGGTCTGACCCTGGCCAACGTCGTGGGCGTGCCGATCGGCTCCTTCGCCGGCCAGTTCACCGGCTGGCGCGGCCCCTTCTGGGCCCTGGCCGCCCTATCCGGTCTCGCCGCCGTGTTCATCGGCCGCTTCATCCCGGCCCAGGAGCAGCGCGCAGAGGTCTCCCTCCGCGCCGAGGTCCGGGCGCTGCGTCAGGGCCGCCTGTGGCTGGCGCTCGGCGCCGCGATGCTGATCATGGGCGGTGTCCTGGCAACGTACACCTATGTCACCCCACTGCTGACCGACCGCGCGGGCATCCCCGCAGGCGCCGTACCGCTCGTCCTCATCGCCTTCGGCGTGGGCGCCCTGGGGGGCACCACCACGGGTGGCCGCCTGGGTGACCGCCGCCCGATGGTCACCACCATCACGGCCGCCGCGGCCACCGCCCTGGTCCTGCTCCTGATGATCCCCCTGTCCGGCAATCCGGTGACAGCCACCCTCCTGGTGTTCCTCATGGGTCTGACAGGCTTCACGGTCAACCCGGTCGTCACCGCCCTCGCCATGCGCTTCGCGGGCGACGCCCCCACCCTCACCTCGGCGCTGACCACCTCCGCCTTCAACACCGGCATCGCCGCCGGATCCGCGATCGCCGGTACGGCGCTGGATTCCTCCCTCGGCCTGACCGGCCCGCCCCTGGTCGGCACCGTCATCGCCGCCCTCACGCTTCTGCCCCTGATCGCCCTCACCGTCCACGGCACCGCCAACACGGGCCGGATCGTGGCCCGGAGCAGCGCTCACACCCACGCGCGACGCGACGAACCCACGCCGGTGCCGTCACAGCACTGACGCAAGCCCGGATCCGCGTACTGCCGATACGAACCCCACGACGTACCAGCGAGCGAGAGGACTTGGCCCATGACCGTCAGCAACGCGGCCTTCACCGGCAAGGTGGCCTTCGTGACCGGAGCCGGCTCCGGCATCGGCCGCGCCACCGCCGTCGCCTTCGCCCGCGCGGGCGCCCGCGTCGCCCTGGCAGACCTGTCTTTGGACGGCCTGCGGGACACGGCACGGCTTGTCGAGGAGGCGGGCGGGCAAGCTCTGTCTCTCACCTGCGATGTGACCAGCGAAGACGACGTGAAGTCCGCGCTGGGCGACACCGTGCAGGCGTTTGGACGCCTGGACGCCGCCTTCAACAACGCCGGTGTCGAACAGCCGGTCAAGTCGGCCGCGGACATTCCCAAAGACGAGTGGGACCGCGTCATCGGGGTCAGCCTCACCGGCATGTTCCTGTGCATGAAGCACCAGATCCCCCTGATGCTCCAGCAGGAGGGCGGCGCGATCGTCAACGCCTCCTCAGGCGCAGGCGTCAAGGGCTTCAAAGGACAGGCGGCCTACGCCGCCGCCAAGCACGGCGTCATCGGCCTGACCCGCTCGACCGCCCTCGACTACGCGGCGTCCAACGTCCGCGTCAACGCCATCTGCCCCGGCATCATCGACACCGAGATGATCCAGCGCTTCGCGGACAGCACACCCGGAGGACGCGACGCCCTGATCGCGGACGAGCCGATCGGACGCCCCGGCACCCCGGAGGAGATCGCCGCCGCCGTGCTCTGGCTCTGCTCGGACGCCGCCTCCTTCGCCACCGGCCACGCCCTGGTCGTCGACGGCGGCCAGACCGTCTGACGGCGGCCCGCCAAACCGGGCCGCCCCAGCTCATCAATCAGCCCCCGTCTACTCGCACCGTCACGCCTCAGCGCTCGAAGGGACAACCCGACGTGAATCCCCGCTACGACTTCACGGGCCAGGTCGCCCTCGTCACCGGGGCCGGCGCCGGTATGGGCCTGGCGACCGCCCGCGCGTTCGCCGAGTCCGGGGCCACTGTCGCCCTCACCGACATCGACGAAGCAGCCCTGAACGCCGCCGCGAAGGAACTCACCGACGCCGGCCACCAGGTCCTCGCCCTCACCTGCGACGTCAGTGACGAGGACCAGGTCGCGGCCGTCGTCGATCGCACCGTGGAGACCTTCGGCCGCCTCGACATGGCCTACAACAACGCCGGCATCCAGATTCCGCCCAGCGACGCCGCCGACGAACCCGCCGAACGGTTCGACCGCGTCAACGCCATCAACCTCCGCGGCGTGTGGGCCTGCATGAAGCACGAACTGCGGCACATGCGCGCCCAGGGCGGCGGCGCGATCGTCAACTGCTCCTCCCTCGGCGGTCTCGTGGGCCTCCCCGGCCGGGCCTCCTACCACGCCTCCAAACACGGGGTGATCGGTCTGACCGGCAGCGCGGCCCTCGAATACGCACCCCGCGGCATCCGCATCAACGCGATCTGCCCCGGCACCATCGACACACCTATGGTCAGCGACATGATCGCCAAGGGGGAGCTCGACCGCGCGGAGGCCGAGGCCAACCAGCCCATCAACCGGCTCGGCACCGCCGAGGAGATCGCCCAGGCGGTCCTGTGGCTGTGCAGCCCCGGAGCCGGCTTCGTCGTCGGCGTCGCCCTCCCCGTCGACGGCGGCTACGTCGCCCGCTGAGGACAGCCCACCCACGAAAGAGAGCTGAGAGAGATCATGGAATTCATCAAGCAGCAGCCCAGCAGCAAGGCCCCGGCGGACTGGTTCACCGGCGACGTGTGGTGGGACGTCATCGTGGCCGGCCAGGAGCCGTCCCGGATGCGCGCCAACCTGGTCCGCTTCTCCCCGGGCGCCCGCACCAACTGGCACTCCCACGCTGTGGGCCAGACCCTCCACGTCGTTTCCGGCATCGCCCTGATCGGCACCCGCGACGGCACCGTCTTCGAGGCCCACCCCGGCGAGACGGTCGCCTGCCCGCCGAACGAGGAACACTGGCACGGCGCCGCCCCCGACCGGTTCATGGAGCACATCGCCATGTGGGAGGGCCTCGGCGACGACACCCCCGAGACCACCTGGGCCGAGCCGGTCACCGACCAGGAGTACGACGGCCCGCGCACCCGCAACCAGTAGGCCCCACCGATCACGCAACCGCGAAAGTACCCCCGATCACGTCGGCAAGTCGCTTCTGACAGAGGCTGAAAGGGGGGAGGAAAGTCTCCCTGCCACCAGCGTTGCCGGTGGTGCAAGACTCCCCAAGCGACCAGTCGCCGCTGCCAAGGCGCGCGGTGGCCCGGTTCCCCGTGGTGACGACGATCCAGTCTCCCGTTCCGCTGTCGAGTACGGCCGATCCGTCCGCGATACGAAGGCGTACGTATGTCCACTGAACTCCCCGAGTCCGCCGTTCCACCCCCCACCGGGGCCGGCGAGTCCGCCCCGGCGCCCACCCGGCGCACCTTCATCGCCACCAGCACGGCGGTCGGTGGTGCGGTCGTCGCGAGCGGGGTGATCGGAGGGTCACTCCTCGCGGCTCCGGAGGAAGTTGCCGCCGCCGAGGCGCCGCCCTCCAGCCACGTGTCCCTGACGGTCAACGGCACCCGCCGGACCGTGACGGTCGACAACCGCACCTCGCTGCTGGACCTGCTGCGCGAGCACTTCGACCTGACCGGCTCCAAGAAGGGCTGCAACGCCGGGGCCTGCGGCGCCTGCACCGTGCTGGTGGACGGCCGACGGGTCAACTCCTGTCTGACGCTGGCCGTCCGCCTGGAGGGCGCCGCGGTCACCACCATCGAGGGGCTGGCCGACGGCGACCAACTCCACCCGCTGCAACAGGCGTTCATCGACGAGGACGCCTTCCAGTGCGGCTACTGCACCCCCGGCCAGATCGTCTCCGGTGTCGGCTGCATCCAGGAAGGCCACACCGGCTCTCCGGAGGAGATCCGGGAGTGGATGAGCGGCAACATCTGCCGCTGCGGCTGTTACGTGAAAATCGTGCGCGCGGTCGAGCAGACCGCCGCCCGCAAGTAAGGAGCGGCCGTCATGCATCCCTTCACCTACACGCGCGTGTCCGACACGCGGGAAGCGTTCAACGCCGGTCGTCACGGCGGGCGTTACATCGCCGGCGGCACCACGCTGGTCGACCTGATGCGGGAGACCGTCGAGCGCCCCGAGGCGTTGGTCGACATCAGCGGTCTGCCGCTGGACCAGATCACCGTCACCGGGCGCGGCGGGCTGCGTATCGGCGCCCTGGTGACCATGTCCGGGGCCGCCGCGCACCGCAAGGTGCGCACCCTGTTCCCGGTCATATCCCAGGCGTTGGAGCTGAGCGCGTCGGCCCAGCTGCGGAACATGGCGACCATCGGCGGCAACATCATGCAGCGCACCCGCTGCACCTACTTCCGGGACGTGACCGCCGACTGCAACAAGCGCGAGCCCGGTTCCGGCTGCGCGGCGCTGGAGGGCGTCAACCGTACGCACGCCATCCTGGGCACCTCCGACGCCTGCGTGGCCACCCACCCCTCCGACGTCGCAGTGGCGTTCGCGGCGCTGGAGGCGACCGTGCACCTGCTCGGCCCGGCCGGGGAACGCCAAGTCCCCTTCGCCGAGTTCCTGTTGCGACCGGGCAGCACCCCGAGCCGTGAACAGGCCCTCAACAAGGGCGAGTTGATTGCCGCGGTGGAGATCCCCGCGCTGCCGCGTCCCCTGAAGTCGGGTTACCTGAAAGTGCGTGACCGGCAGTCCTACGAGTTCGCCCTGACCTCGGCGGCCGTCGCGCTGCATGTGCGCGGCGGGGTGATCCGCGAGGCACGCGTGGCCGCCGGAGGGGTGGGCACCGTGCCGTGGAAGCTGCCGGCCGTCGAGCGGCACCTCATCGGCGAGCGCCCCTCGGACGCGTTGTGGACGGCCGCTGCCGCCGAGGCGGCGGACGGCGCCCGTCCCCTTCAACACAACCGGTTCAAGGTCGAGTTGCTCAAGCGGACCGTCGAACGCCAGCTGCGCATCGTAGGAGGTACCAAGTGAGCCCCCAGCCGCGGGCAGCCGTGGGTGCGCCGCTGTCCCGGGTGGACGGCCGGCTGAAGGTCACGGGCAAGGCGCAGTACGCCGCCGAGTTCGATGTCGACGGGGCGGTGCACGCCGTCATCGTGGACGCGAGCATCGGCCGCGGGCGCATCACCGGCATCGACACGGACGCCGCCGAGGCCCACCCGGGCGTGCTCCGGGTGATCCACCACGGCAACGTACCGAAGCTGCCGTACCGCGACAACGCCGGGTCGAACAACCCGCCGGGCCAGAGGCTGCGGGTCTTCCAGGACGACCGTGTCCGCTTCCACGGCCAGCCGGTCGCCGTCGTGGTCGCCACCACCCTCGAGGCCGCACAGCACGGCGCGAGTCTGGTGAAGGTCGCCTACGACGCCGCACAGCCCTCGACCGACCTGCACGAGGCGGAGCGGGACAAGCCGACGAACTACGCGCGCGGCGATGCGGAAGCGGGCCTGCGTGACGCTCCCGTACGGCTGGATCTGACGTACCACCTGGCGCGCAATCACCACAATCCGATGGAGCCGCACGCCACCATCGCCCGCTGGGACGGCGACAAGCTGACCGTGTGGGACAAGACGCAGTGGGTGATGGGCACGCATGACGAACTCGCGGCCGTGTTCGACCTGCCCGCCGAGGCGGTGCGCGTCATCAACCCGTTCGTCGGGGGCGGCTTCGGCAGCGGGCTGCGCTGCTGGCCGCACAGTGTCGTCGCCGCCCTGGCCGCGCGGGAGACGAAGCGTCCGGTCAAGCTGGTGCTGAGCCGCAAACAGATGTACTTCGGCACCGGCTTCAGGCCGTCGTACGAGTACCGGCTGCGCCTCGGCAGCGACCGGCGCGGCCGGCTGACCGCCGCGATCCACGACATCGACGCCGAGACCTCCTCGTACGAGACGTTCACCGAGGCCGTCATGGGCGCGGGGCAGATGCTCTACAGCATGCCGAACGTCAGCCAGGCGTACCGGACGGCCCCCCTGGACGTGAACACCCCGATCTGGATGCGCGGCCCCGGCTTCGCCTCGGCGTCGTTCGTGATCGAGTCGGCCATGGACGAACTCGCGCACCAGCTGGGCGTCGACCCGATCGAGCTGCGCCGGCGCAACGAGCCGAGCCAGGACGAGTCGAGCAACCTGCCCTTCTCCACCCGTCGGCTGCGTGAGTGCTACACCGTCGGCGCCCGCGAGTTCGGCTGGCAGCGCCGCAACCCCCGACCCCGTTCGAGGCGCGAGGGCGACTGGCTGATCGGCCTGGGGATGGCCGCCGGCGTCTACGACCCCGGGCGTTACCCCGCACAGGCCCGGGCCCGCCTCGATGCCGACGGCACCGCCGTGGTCGAGGCGGCCACCAGTGACATGGGGCCGGGCACCTACACCTCCCAGACCCAGGTCGCCGCCGACGCCCTCGGGCTGACCATGCGCACGGTCACCTTCCGGCTCGGCGACTCCCTCTACCCGCCGACCTCGCCGCACGGCGGCTCGGCGACGATGGCCAGCGTCGGCACCGCCGTCCACGACGCCTGCACCCAGGTGCGGCAGGAGGCGATCAAGCTGGCCGTCGAGGACCGCGAGTCACCGCTGTACGGGGTGAAGGCGGACGAGGTGGTCGTACGCGGCGGCCGGCTGCACGTGCAGGGCAACCCGACCCGCGGCGAGACGTACCGGACGCTCCTGGCCCGCAACAACCGCACCCACCTCGAAGCGGGCGGCTCCTACACCGGGCCGCCCAGTCCCGAGCGGCACTCCTACCACGCCTACAACGCCACCTTCGCCGAGGTCGCCGTCGACGCGACCCTGGGCCTCGTACGGGTCAGGCGCATGCTCGGCGTGTACGACGCGGGCCGCATCATCAGCCCCAAGCTCGCTGACAGCCAGGCGATCGGCGGCATCGTGGGCGGCATCGGCACGGCCCTGCTGGAACACACGGTCACCGACCACCGCGACGGGCGGATCGTCAACGCCAACCTGGCCGACTACCTCGTCCCCGTCAACGCCGACGTCCCCGACGTCAGGGCCATCTACCTGGACGGCGAGGACAACGACGGCAACGCGCTCGGCGTCAAGGGCCTCGGCGAGGTCGTCCAGGTGGGCGTGGCGGCCGCGATCGGCAACGCGGTCTTCAACGCCACCGGTCGCCGAATCCGTCAACTGCCCATCACCGCAGAGGCGTTGCTCTGACCCGTGCGCTTCGGGCCGGCGAAGCGCACACCACCGGTCCGGCAACCTGCCCCCCGTCCGGCTGCCGGACTTCCCAGGGCCGCCGCCGCACGACGTTCTCCCCGCGTCGCGGCGGCGGCCCGCTCATCTTCCGATGCTGGTCCCGCCGTTGGAGAACCACCGATGCTGAACATCGCGGACACCCTGCACCGCTGGTGTCGCGAGGCACGCCCCTTCGCCCTGGCCACCGTCATCGACGTGCACGGCAGCGCCCCGCTCCCGGTCGGTACGTCGGTCGCGGTGGACGAGGACGGCACCGCGGTCGGCAGCATCTCCGGCGGCTGTGTCGAGGGCGCGGTCTACGAACTGTGCCGACAGGTGCTGCACGACCGGGGCGTACCGCAGCGGGCCTCGTTCGGCTACTCCGACGACGACGCCTTCGCCGTCGGCCTCACCTGCGGCGGCGAACTCGACGTCCTCGTCCAGCGCATCGACCCCGCAGCCCAGCCGCACCTGTCCACGGCGCTGTCCGAGACCGCTCAAGGGCGACCGGTCGCCGTGGCCCAGGTCGTGGACGGCCCGGAGCGCCTCCTCGGCTCCACGCTGAGCGTGCACGGCGGTGACGACTCCGCCCACGGGCACCTGGACGGTGGACCGGCGGACCGAGCGATCGCCGACCAGGCCAGGGCACAGCTGCGGGCCGGCCGCACCGCCCGCGTCGACATCGGCGGGACAGGCGACGGGTGCCCCGAACGGCTGTCCGTCCTCGTCCACGTGCACGCGTCCCGGCCGCGCCTGCTGGTCTTCGGCGCCGTCGACTTCGCCGCCGCCCTCAGCCAGGCCGGCCGCTTCCTCGGCTACCGGGTCACCGTCTGCGACGCCCGCCCCGTCTTCGCCACGACCGCACGCTTCCCGCACGCCGACGAGGTGGTGGTGGACTGGCCCCACCGCTACCTGGAACACACCGAGGTGGACGAACGCACGGCCGTCTGCGTCCTCACCCACGACGCCAAGTTCGACCTCCCCCTGCTGCGCCTGGCCCTTGACCTGCCCGTCGGCTACGTGGGCGCCATGGGCTCCCGCCGCACCCACGACGAGCGCCTGCGCCTCCTGCGCGAGGAAGGCGTCACGGACGACCAGTTGGCGCGTCTGCATTCCCCGATCGGCCTCGACCTCGGAGCCCGCACACCCGAGGAGACGGCCATCTCCATCACGGCGGAGATCATCGCCCAGGCCAACCAGGGCACGGGCCGGCCCCTGACCCGGATCACCGGCCCGATCCACCGTCCGAGTTCCACAAGGCCATGGACGAGACCCGAGCCGTCAAGGCCTTTCTGAAGCACCTCTGCGAGTTCGGAGCAGGGGCTGACGGACGCCGAGTGGTCGTGGCGGAGGGCGATCGAGTCGGGTGGGGGGTGTCGTGGTGACGAAGACCGAGCTGGTGGAATCCTGCGTGGTCGTGCCAGCGTTCATCCGGTGCCGTCGGGACCGGCGACACCGCCTCCTGCGTCATCAAGGACAGGAACGATCCTCGACGCACACCCGAGACAGACCCACCCGGTGGACGAGCGGTACTCCGGATGTGACGAGGATGACGGATTCGCCTACGCCGGCCAGTACTACCAACTGACGACGTCCCGGGCCGGCGTGCTGGCCTTCTATCGCGCGGCCGCCGCAGCGGACGGCTGGCGACTCACGGGCGTCAACCCATCACCGTCCCCGGGCGAACCCGTCAGTCCGAAGCGCACTGCTGAGCACGGTCACGGCGTCGTCAACTCTCCGCGTCAACACCCCTGCCGTGCCGTCTCAGGGCTCAGAACCGACAAGCCCTTGGGCCCGGCTCGCCGCGGCGATGTACGACTTGATGGCGTCGGTGATGAAGTCGCGGCTGCTGTCAGGGTCGAGCGCCCGGGCCTGGAGCTGGTCATACATTCCGCTGTAGAGCTGCACGTCAGAGGGTTTGTCCAGGCAGAGGTCGCTGGTGAAACGTTCCAGATACACCACCTTCGCCGCGGTGCTGTCGGCGGACTGCAGGATGGAGAACTGGCCTGACAGGCCCGGATGGGCACCCACCGCGTAGGGGAGGACCTGCACCGTGATGTACGGTTCGGCGCCAAGCGCGTTCAGGTGCTCCAGCTGTTCACGCATGACGTCCGGGCTGCCGACGACACGGTGCAGTGCCGACTCGTCCAGTACGACCCACAGGCGCAACGGGCGAACCGGGTCGTAGATCCGGTGCTGACGGCGCAGCAGCACCTTCAGTCGCGTGCCGGCTTCTTCGACAGTGGGCAGCGGGATCGTTTCCCCGATAACCGCATGGGCGTAGGCAGGAGTCTGCAACAGCCCGGGGATCGACATGCATTCGTAGGTCTGTAGGGAGGCGGCATCCGTCTCCAGGGCGATGTAGACGCTCTGGGGAATGTCGCCGTAGGCGTGCCACCAGCCCTGCTGTCCGGATTCCCTGGCCATCTGCATCAAGGAGTCGATGACCTGCTGATCCGTCACTTCGTAGAGCGCGCACAGATCGCGTACGTCGCGGGGGCTGATGGCTCGACGGCCGTTCTCCAGGTGACTGATCTTTGGCTGGGAGACCATGAGCCGTTCGGCCACCTCGGCGCTCTTCAGTCCACTGGCCAGCCGAAGCCGACGCAGCTCGGCGCCCAGACGACGTCTCCTGACGGTGGGATTGTTGTTCGCCGCCACGAGCGGTGTACCTCCGGGCTTCAAGTCATCCTGCTGGCCCGCAGATTGCCATGGAACAAGCGTTGTTGATCACGCGCCATGCCGTCGTGTTCCTCGGACTGCGAAAACGGACTGTGACGTTGTCACGTGCCTCTGTGTCGGCCAACCTCGTCGGCTCTATCAGTCGGTGGGGCACTCGTGCTGCACTTCGGGGTTCACATCGTGGACGGCACGTCCCCGGGCTGCGGCTCGAGGAGTTCGGTCGGACGGTCGCCGGGGTTGCACGGCGACGCGGAGGTTGTCGTACGCGGGGACGTTGCCGTTGGCGGGGGCGGCGCGGGTGAGGCCGGGCAGGACGATGGAGCCGATGCGGATATGCGCGGTGGCCGTCATCCGGCATCGTCCCGGTATCGCCGACGGCGGCGGTGACCGCGAATCCGGCGGAGACACGCCGGATTGACCCTTCCGGGCGGTTGCGCGGGAGAGTGAACCGGCCCGCAGTTGATACTACTGAGGACGGTGCGGCTCGGAAATGTCCCGAGCAATTTCTCGGATGCGCTTTTCCCCCCGCCCGCGGTGCGCCGAATGACGTGATGCGCCGGTCTGACCGTGGGGTGTGCCGCCTCCGGGTGCCGCGCCTTCCTTTCGTCCGCTGTGCGGACGGCCCTCTCTGGTCATACTTCCGATTTTTGACTCACGCGGCTCATTAAGTATTCCTATGCGTTTCGCGACCCATTCGGCAATTCCGGAAAACCGGCTCGTGTAAAACGCCGACCGGCACACTCCTCAGTAATATTCCACCGCTAGAAGCAGGCGATTCTGTGCGACCGGGAACCGCCAAGACCACCCGTACCAAGGAGTTGGCCCCTCGATGACGCTGAATATCCCTGACGCTCCTCCACGACGAATCATGTCGGCCTGGGCCGCGGCGGTGACGGCCGTGGTGATCGCCGCTGTCGTCCTCGCGCTGTCGCCGACACGCGCAAACGCCATTGCCTCACCCGTGCCCATCGATACGACGCTGGCCACTTACGGCGTACTGGGTGGTGCGACGGTCACCAACACCGGCCCCACGGTGGTCGAAGGTCTCAACGTCGGTGTGAGCCCCGGTTCAGCCATCACCGGGTTCCCGCCCGGCAGTGTGACCCCGCCCGGGACTCTGCACGCTGCCGATGCCCACGCGGGCCAGGCCAAGCTCGGGCTGACCACGGCATACAACCAGGCCGCCGGACAGTCGCTGGACCCCGTGGTGTACAACGACGCTCCCCACGAGTTCGGCGGCCAGGTGCTGACGCAGGGCCTCTACAGGGCGAACAGCAGCGCACAGATCACCGGCACGCTCACCCTGGACGCCCAGGGCAACCCCAATGCCGTCTGGGTGTTCCAGATCGGTTCGACCCTGACGACGGCCGCCGAGAACAGCACGGTAAGCCTCGTCAACGGCGCATCGCCGTGCAACGTGTTCTGGCAGGTGGGCAGTTCGGCCACGCTCGGTACCAACACCTCGTTCGTGGGCACCATCCTGGCCAGCGAGTCGATCAGTGCCACCACGGGAGCGACCATCAACGGCCGACTGCTGGCCGATGCGGGCGGCACCGGTAACGGCGCCGTGACGCTGGACACCAACAGGATCTTCCTGGGGCCGTGCGCGGCCGGGGGCACCGGTGGCACGACCGGTGGCTTGGTCACGGGTGGCGTGATCGCCGGTGCCACGTCAGGTGGCACGACGGAGGGCACCACAGGCAGCACCACGGTCGGCGCGATCGGCGGTGTGCCGACGGGTGGTGGAACCGGTGGTGTTCTGGGCGGTGTTCTGGGCGGCGTTCTGACGTCCGGCGGAACCACCGGTGGCGTGCTGGGCGGCGTCGTCGCGGGCGCCACCAGTGGCGGCACCGTCGGCGGCGCGACAGGTGGCCAGACCGGTGGAGCGGTCGGTGGAAACGGTCACGACCACGGCGGGAAGCCCGACGACCACGACCATGGTGGTAAGCCCGACGACCACGACCACGGTGGTAAGCCCGACGACCACGACCACGGTGGTAAGCCCGACGACCACGGTCAGGGCGGTAAGCCCGACGACCACCACCAGGGCGGTAAGCCGGACGACCACCACCAGGGCGGGAAGCCGGACGACCACCACCAGGGCGGAGAGCCCGAGGACTACGGCTTCGACGGTGAACCCGCAGGCCACGGCAGTGGCCACGGAGATCACCACGAGAAGTCCGACTAGCTCCATGTGAACAATCAGCACCAGCGGCGCGCGCCGGATCGTGGGAGTTCCGTCGCGCGCCGCAGGCGAGATCTCAGGAGAAGCAGTGAGAGAAACCAGGACGGAGAGGCCCGTGGGGCCAGATCCGAAAAGCGAGAAGGGCCGGGGACGGGAAATCCCCCCGCTCCGAGATCCTTCGCAGCCTCCGCCCATCCTCCTGAGAGTCGTGACGAGCGCCGCCGTGGCCCTGTGTCTGGCGACGGCCCTCGTCCACGTCCTCCTCGTGTTCCTGCACGTGGCACCCCCCAACCCGCTCTCCCAGCAGTACAGCCGGCAAGTCAGTGCGTGGGTGTACCCCCTGTTCGAGCAGAACTGGAGACTCTTCGCACCGGACCCGGAGTCGGTCAACCGACAGATCTCAGCGAGGACCATGCACACCGCCCCGGACGGCACCGTCCGGGTGAGCGGCTGGTTCGACCTGACCGCCGTCGACAACTCCGCGGTGAAACACCATGCCTTCCCGAGCCATACGGCGCAGAACATGCTGCGGCGGGCGTGGAGTTCGTACGTCGAAACCCATGGTGGTGACGGTCGGCCCAGCTCGGAGCGGGCGCTGATGGTGCAGCGGTACCTGACCAACATCGCGGCGGATCGCATCGCCGACCACCGCGGCGGCACCTTCGAATCCGTGCAGCTGCGGGTGATCACCGTGCCCGTCGCCGCACCTGCCGCGGCGAGCCGACCCGAAGCGTCCGGCGCGGCGCCGCGGCCTGCCGAAACGCAGTACTTGCCCTGGTGGAAGGTGGACTCCCGTGGAAACTGAGCAGTCCCTCCCGACGCGTCGGCGCACTCCCGAGGCGGATGCGGGCGCGCCGCGCCATGCGTCCGGGCGGATCGGTGAGTTGCTCACCGTCGTGACCGACCGGCCGGTCTCGCTGTACGCCGCCGCGGTCCTCCGGATCGGATACGGCCTGCTTTATCTCGTCTTCCTGCTGCGCGAGTTTCCGCACCGTGACGAGATCTGGGGCCCCGGCTCACCATGGACGCCCGAGCTGGCCAGGCAGCTGTACGAGCAGACGGGGTGGGCCGGCATCCTCACCCTGTCCGACAGCCGGGTGTACTTCGAGAGCTGTTACGTGCTGGCACTCGTCACCTCCGCGCTGTTCATGGCGGGTTGGCGGACCAGAGCGGTGTCCGTGCTGTTCGCGGTCGTGGTGGCCTCCTTCCACTCCAGGGCCATCTTCATGACCGACGGCGGAGACAACCTTGTCCTCCTGATGGCCGTGTATCTGGTCTTCACCGCGTGCGGCCGACGCTGGTCGCTGGACGCGCGCAGAAGCCGGCTCCGAGCCTCCACAGGGAAAACCACGCGCTCGCCGGTGAGTCCGGCTGTGGCCGGGCTCCGCGATTCCCGCCGGACCCTGACGTCCGTGCTGCACAACTGCGGCATGTTCGTCATCGCGGCTCAGGTCTGCTTCCTCTACGGATCCGCGGGCCTCTACAAAGTGCAGGGCGGCACCTGGGGCAACGGCACCGCTCTCCACTACGTCCTGAACCTCGAACTGTTCCGGCCCTGGCCCGAGCTGTCCCTCATCGCGGACGAGCACGACGTACTGATCGCCATCGCCTGCTACCTGACGGTGCTGCTACAGGTCGCCTTCCCGTTCGTCCTGTTCGGGCGGCTCAAGTACCCGGTCCTGACCATGCTGTTGGGCATGCATCTGGGCATCGCCGTCCTTATGGGACTGCCACTCTTCTCCGGCGCGATGATCATCGCCGACGCCGTGTTCCTGCCGGACCGCTTCCACCGGTCGCTGGGACGACTGTGGCGGCGCGTGAGCAGGCGGCCGGACGCCCGGGGCACGGGGGCCCCATCGCGCGAAGAGCCGGCACTCGTGCCGTCACAGCTCGCACCGTCGAACAACTGAAGGCTCTACGGTCTGGCGGGTCTGTTCGACCCGCCACCCGGAGCGACCGACTGGTGCACGTGCTCGGTCGTCGCCATCCGGTACTGCGCCAGCGCCCGGCCACCATCGCCCGCAGGGCGGCATTCTGGAACGATCAGTAAGCCGCGGCTTGCTCCTTGGCATCGCGTAGCGCCAGTGACTGGTTGTACCGGCGCAGCAGGAGCAACGCGGTAGCGGCGAGGCCCGTGAGGAGACCGAGCCAGACGCCCACGGTCTCCAGGCCCGCGAGATGCCCGAGCAGCCAGGCGGCCGGCAGGCCGATCAGCCAGTAGCCGACGAGGGTGATGCGGAAGCCGCTCCTGGTGTCGTCCAGGCCGCGTAGCAGGCCGACGCCGATGTTCTGGGCGCAGTCGAAGAACTGCAGCACCGCTGCGACCAGGAGCAGGTTCGTGGCGATGTCCATCGCGCTGTGCCCGTCCTGGGCCGAGGGGTCGAGGAAGGGCCGTAGCACCAGGCCAGGGATGGTGAGGTAGAGGACGCCGACCACCGCCATCACGGCCGCCGCGCATGCCAGTGCCGTGTTCTTGATGCGCCGCGCCGCTGGGATGCGGTCCAGGGCGAGTTCGCGGCTGACGTTGAGGGACGCGGCGTGGGACAGGCCGACAGCTATCTGGAAGACGATGTAGATGAGCTGGTTGACGGCGGTGTGCGCGGCCAGGGCGGCGCTGCCGAAGGTGCCGATGATCAGGGCGACGACGGAGAAGAAGCCGGCCTCGGAGCCGTAGGTGGCGGCGATGGGTACACCCAGTCCGGTCAGGCGGCGCACCGTGGCGGGGCGGGCTTTCCAGATGCGGATGTCCAGAAGCGGGGCGAGCTTCGGGTCCCGGCGTGCCGATGCGTAAAGGGCCAGGCAGGTCAGCACGTACACGAATGAGGTGGCGAGGCCGATGCCGGGCAGGCCCAGTTCCGGCAGGAGCCAAGTGCCGTGGATCAGCCCCCAGTTGAGGGCGGCGTTGACGGCGACCGAGGCGATGGTGATCTGCAGCAGGGCCTGCGGTCGGCGCATTCCGACCGTGAACTGCCGTATCGCCTGGAACCAGAGACAGGGGATCAGGCCGGGCGCGAGTGCGAGCAGCACCGGCCAGGCCGTGTCGACGACCTCGGGGTCCTGGCCGAGGTGGGCGACGGCCTGACCGAGCAGCAGGATGACGATCGCACCGGCGACGCCGGACAGGGTGGCCAGGGCGAGGGCGGCGCGGACGATGTCGCGGACCTCCTGTCCGGCCGCGTCGGTGAGTTCCTCGTCCTCGGCGCGCGCGGAAGCGGCGGAGACCTGATTGCCGACGGCGGTGACCATGCCGACGCCCATGGTGCGTAGCTGGTTGAAGATGACCAGCGCCAGACCGCCGCCGGCGAGCGCCTCGGCGCCCATCAGGCCCATCATCACTGTGTCGGTGGTGGTCAGGGCGACCTGGGCGAGCTGGGTCAGGGCGAGCGGGACGGCCAGGGTCGCCAGGCCGCGGCTGTCGCGGAACAGGGTGGTGAGCGGTGTCGGCATCGGGGTTCAGTTCTCGCGGAGTGTGGTGAGGAGCTCGTCGATCTCCCGCTCGACGGCCGGGTCGGCCAGGTCGCGGGCGTGCATCCATTCGTCGTTGAAGACGGTGTCCATGTACTTCTCGCCTCCGTCGTTGATCAGCGCGACCATAGTCGTGCCCGGGGCGAGGGAGGACATCCGGGTCAGGGCCTCGTACACGACACCGCCCGCGGAGCCGCCGATGAGGAGGCCGAGGCGGCGGGCCAGCACCCGCGCGGTGGCGAACGCTTCGACGTCGCCGACCTTCGCGCCCTCGTCCAGCAGGGCGTAGTCGACCATGGCGCCGATGGTGGCGCCCTCGGGTGTGCCGGTGCCGGACTGGTAGTAGTCATGGGCGGGTGGGCCGAAGGCGATCGACCCCTTGGGCTCGACCCCGACGATCTGCACGTCCGGCACGGTCTTGCGTAGTTCCCCGCCGGTTCCGAAGAGCCCGCCGCCCGTTCCCACCGCGCCGATCAGGATGTCGACACGGCCGTCCAGGGCGGCGTTGAGTTCATGTGCCACGGGCCGGTAGCCGTCCCCGTTGGCCAGGTTGTTGTGCTGCTCGGTGAAGTAGGCGTTGTCGCTCTCGGCGGCCAGTTTCTCGGCGAAGTCCTCGCGGGCGGCGGTGGCCAGTTCCTCGTCGCCCTCGTCGGCGACGTAGATGAGTTCGGCGCCGAGCGCCTTCATGCCGCGCAGTTTGTCGGCGGCGGCGTGATGGTCGACGACCGCGGTGAAGGTGTAGCCGCGCTCGGCGGCGATGACGGCGAGTCCGAGGCCGGTGTTGCCGGAGGTCGACTCGATGATCCGGCCGCCGGGGCGCAGCAGCCCGCGGTCCTCGGCATCGAGGACCATCTGCCGAGCCATGCGGATCTTCGCGGTGCCGGTCGGGTTGAACTGCTCCAGTTTGAGCAGCAGTCGGCTGCCGGTGTCGGTGCGGCACAGTTCGAAGAGCGGGGTGTGGCCTATCAGGTCGGAGACACGGCTGACCACGGCGGGACGCGAAAGCGTCTTGTCCATCGGATGGCTCCAGGTCGGGGAGGGAAGAGTCAGGCGAGTGGATGGCGGTCTAGCCGCCAGCGGGTCGTACCGCCGGCGGTGTCGAGGACGACCTTCGGGGGGAGCGGCAGTTCGTGGAAGGGGGACTCGTTGGAGTCCATCTGGTATCCGGCGGTGTTGGGGTAGACGAGCAGGTCGCCGACGGCCGGTCGGGTGGGGAACCGGACCTTGCGCCAGGTGACCATGTCGGATTCCAGGCAGGTGGCTCCGCCCACGCATGCGGCGTACGGCCCACCGTGCGGCTCGCGTGCGGGCAGCAGTACCGGGTCCGGCAGGTATTCGCTGTTGAACCACTGCTCGGACAGGCTCAGGCTGCTCCCGTCCACGGTGACGATGCCGTAGCCGTCGCGGTCCTTGACACCCTGGACGCGGAATACCGTGCACCCGGCCCGGTCCAGCAACGCCCGGCCCGGCTCCAGCAAGAGCTTGACGCCCGCCTCGCGCAGTCGCTGGGCGAGAGCGTCGGTGGTGAGGACGGCGCGCAGTGCGTCGGGGCCTGCCACGGGGGAGTGGTAGGGGTAGAAGTCGCTCGGTTGGAAGGACTTGCCCGCGTGATAGTGCTCGGGCTGTTGCTCGCGCAGGAAGCGTCGCCAGTGCTCGGCGTCGGTGTAGTCGACGGCGAAGCCGCCGCCGATGCTGATGCGGTCCGCCCGCAGCCCGATGGTCCGGGCCTTGAGGCACAGCTCGATGAGTTCGCCCGCCAACTCGGCACGCGGCAATGGGTCATAGCCGGACAGGTGGAAGGAGAAGCCTTCCATCACGATGGCGTCCGGCGCCTGCGCGCAACGGGCGAGGGCGGCCTCCAGCTGTCCGTCGTCGAGGCCGAAGCGGCTGTGCTGCTGGGCCGGCGGCAGTCGCCGCAACAGCACGCGCGCCGGGCGGGCCAGGGCTCGGGCTTGTGCGAGGACGCGCTCCAACTCGTCGAGCGCGTCCACGGCGATCAGGCAGCCTTGCAGGACGGCGACGCGCAGGAGGTCTTCGGCCTTGGCCGGCCCGGTGACCACCACCTCCTCGCCACGCACCCCGTGCCCGAGCGCGTCCCGGAGCTCCCCGGTGCTGGCCACGTCCACGCCCCTGCCGGACAGCGCACAGCGGTCCATCCACACGGCCGCCTTGTTGGCCTTCTTCGCGTAGTACACCTGCCCCTCGACGCCGGACTCGCGCAACACGCGCTCGAAAGCGGCCGCGTTGGCGTCGAAGCGCTCGGGTAGCAGCAGGTGGAAGGGGCCGCCGAGCGCGTACGACAGCTCGTGCGGCAGATCGCTGCCCAGGACCGTGTCGAGCCGGGGATCCGGATGGGCGGGCAGCGGAGGCGCCGCCACGCCGGCGGGGGTCACTGCCACAGCGACACCCGCGTTCCCAGGTCCTGTTCGACCGCCAGCTGTGCGAACCGGTGCCCGAGCGCGATGTCGGTGACGACCAGGCCGCTGTTGTAGGCGAAGATCCGTTCGTTCGCCGAGCGCCGGCCCACCGCCCGTCCCGCCACGACCTCGGGGAACTCCGCGTCCACGGGCGGGAAGTGGCCGTCACCGTCGGCCATGTCGGTGCCGGTGACCTTCATCTGCGCCTCGCTGGTGGCGATCACGCGGTCCGCCTCGTGGAGGGTGGAGGGCGCGATGCCGTGACCGACCAGGACGGACAGCGCGCCCGGCTTGAGATCGGCTGACTCGACCGCGGCGGGGGTGTGCTGGCCGGCGGTGGCGACCACCACGTCAGCCTCGGCGGCGGCGGCCCGCACGTCGTCCACGACCTCCAACTCCCGGTCGGGGAAGTAGTGGTGGAGCCGCTCGCGAACCGCCGCGAGACCGTCGGGATGGGTGCCGTAGACCATGAGCCGGTCGAGCTGAGGCAGGGTGGTGAGCAGGAACGGCAGGGCGAGCCGGCCCTGGGTCCCCGTGCCGATGACCAGCGCGCTGCGGCTGCCGGGCGCCGCCAGCTCGCGGGCGAGCAGCGCGCTGACGGCCGGGGTGCGCAGCGAGCCCACGCGAGCGCAGTCCATCATCGCGACCGGCAGACCGGTGACATCGTCGTAGATGGTGAGGGTCGTGTAGTAGTGCTGCTCGTCACGGCCCTTGTCGAGGCCGTGCTTGTACGACGTCTTGATCGCGACGACTTCGCGGACGCCGTCTCGGCCGAGCATGGCGTACGAGACGGAGTGGCCGTCCGCGGGCTTCACGGTGAGTTTGCGCGGGTTGGCCGACTTGCCGTCGGCGAGGGTGCGGTACGCCTGCTCGACCACGTCGACGACGTCGGCGAGGGAGACGTCGAGGCCCGCGATGTCGCCGGTGCTGAGGATGCGCAGGGTCTTGTCGGCCGCGGGGATGTGGGCCGGGTCGTTCTCCGTGTGTGCGGTGGTGCCGGTCACGGCTGGTCCCTTCGGATGCGGGGGAGGGCTGGGGATCAGAGGTGGGCCACGAGCGCGCTCTGGCCGTAGCCGTGTTCGTCCGCTTCGGCCAGCGGGCGGCTGCGGCGTCCGGGGACGCGTACCGAGGCGCGCTTGAGCCAGCGGTCGGTGCCGTCGTAGCGGGCCTTGAACGGCACCCGGCCGTGGACGACCACGTCGTTGTCGACGACCAGGACGTCACCGGGTTGCAGGGCGACCGCGACCGATACGCGTTCCAGCTCGGCGGTCAGCCGGTCGTAGGCGGCGCGGTAGTCGGCGGGAGCCTCGTCGAGCGGGGTGTAGGCGGGGTCGTAGCGCAGCGTCGGACCGTTCTCGGTCTGCCACAGGGCAGGGACCTTCGGTGGCTTCTCCCCGAAGCCTTGCGCCTCGGCGTAGGCGTCGTCGGGGAGGATCGGCAGCACGGGGCGGGACAGCAGCGCCACGTCGTCCGCGTCGAGGCGGACCTTGCGGATGCTCGCGGCGGTGGTGGCGACGGCGTCGTGGTTGCGCATGCAGGCGAGCAGCAGCAGGTGGGCGCGGCTGGGGTGGAAGGCGTCCTCGGTGTGCGGGCTGAGCAGCACGGTGCTGCTCGCGCCGGTCTGCTCCACCTCGTGGCCGGGGGAGGGCACGATGTTGTGCACGAACCGGCCCCCCTGCTGTCCCTCCCAGGCGATCGGGTGGCCCATGGAGGTGGCGAGCAGGAGCAGGATCAGGTCCCATTCGGCTGCGCTGTCGCCCGCTGTGGCCCAACTGGCGGGCGTGGGGCCGACGCCGCCGTCGTCGACAGGCAGGCCGCGCAGGATGTACAAGCCGTCATCGGTGTCGACGGGGCGGCACTCATGACGAATCGTTTCGGCACGACGGACGGCGGAGGTGGCGATCTTGCGGAGCAGCTCGGGACGTGCGGCCGAGCTGCCGAAGTCGGCAAGGATCTTCTGGGCGGTGGAGGTCAGCTCGTCGACCGCGTGCGGAGCGAGCTGCCGTATGGGTGCGGCTCCCGTGGGCATGGCGGAGTCATCCCTTTCGGGTGCGGGGGTGGGTGCGGGTGCGGCTTGCGGGGTGCGGCTTGCGGGACGGATACGCGTTCCTGTGTGCCTTCTGTGCCTCGGCCGCCGAAACGTATCAGCGGGAATTAGGTTAGGCAAGCCTTAGTTGACCTTGCGCTCCCGTTGGTGCACTGACGCACTCGCCATGGCGACTCGTGCTCCCGTGCGCCGCTTTGACGCCCCGACAGAAACCCGCGTAAAGCCGTCACGCGGCTTGCGTCAAGGATCTTCTTAGGGTAGGCACACCTAAGCAATCTGCCCTGCGTGAGTGGAACGAGGTCGTACGTGAACTGGAACAGACGCCAAGTGCTGTGGGCCGGCGGCGGGCTGGGTGCGGCCGCACTCCTGGCTGCCTGTGGCGGAGGCGACGACACCTCGTCCAAGTCGCCGGCGAAGGGGAACGACAAGCCCCGCCGTGGCGGCACCCTCCGGGTCGGCGCACTCGGCCGCGCCTCGGCCATCACCCGTGACCCGCACGGCACCCAGGCCAACGAGAGCGACTACCTCGTCATCTCGCTGGTGTACGACACGCTCACCGTCCCCGGCGCCAAGCCCAACACCGTCCCCCGCCTCGCCGCTTCCTGGAAGGCATCGGACGACCTCAAGACCTGGAGCTTCACCCTCGCGAAGGGGGCGAAGTTCCACGACGGCACGCCGGTCACCGCCCAGGACGTGGTGTGGTCGCTGAAGCGGCTGCGCAACACCCCCTCGGGAGCGTCCCGGCTGCCGGGCATCAAGCCCGAGAACATCAAGGCCGAGGGCGACGACACCGTGGTTCTGGTGTCCGACTACGCCAACGCCGAACTGCCGCAGCTGACCCGGCTGACGACGTTCGTGCTGAAGAAGGACACGGCGGAGAAGGATCTCGGCAAGGCCCCGGGCACCGGCCCCTTCAAGCTGGAATGGTTCCGCTCCGGCAACGCCCGTCTGGTCCGCAATGAGGACTGGTACGGCGGTGATGTCCTCCTCGACGCCATCGAGGTCAAGATCTTCGAAAGCCCTCAGGCGATGGCCAACGCGCTGCTCGCCGGGCAGATCGACGTCGCCTCCAACGTCGGCGCGGTGGCGGCCCGGACGGCCGAGCGGCGCGGCGACGTCCAGGTCGTGCGCCGTCCCAACGACATGGCGATGCCGATCGTCATGCGTACGACCGACGGACCGTTCGCCGACGCGAAGGTGCGTGAGGCGCTGAGGCTGGCCGTGGACCGGCAGGCCATGGTCAAGCAGGTGCTGTCCGGCTACGGCACCGTCGCCAACGACATCCTCGGCACCGGTGACCCCGCCTTCGCCAAGGACATCCCGCAGCGCACCCGCGACCTCGCCAAGGCCAAGTCCCTGCTGGCCGAGGCGAAGTTCGACACCTCCCGGACGTACGAGCTGCTCACCACCGAGGACATCGCGGGCCTCGCCGAGGCGGCCACCCTGTTCGCCTCCCAGGTCCGCGAGGTCGGCGTCAAGGTGAAGGTGGTCAAGCAGGAGTCCGCCACCTTCTGGGACAAGACGTGGCTCAAGGGCGACCTCTACACCACCTACTGGGGAACCAACGACTCCGTGGTGTTCTTCGCCAGCAAGACCATGGTCTCCGACTCCGGTCAGAACGAGGCCGGTTGGAAGAACGCCGAGTTCGACGCCGCCTACAAGAAGGCGATGGCGACCAAGGACGCGGTGACGCGGGCGAAGGTGCTGCACGAGCTCCAGCAGATCGAGTACGACGAGTCCGGCTACCTGCTGTGGGGCATGGCCGACGGCATCGACCTCGCGGGCGCGGCGGTGCGTGACCTTCCGACCCTGCCCGGCTACGGGCGCGTCCAGCTCGAGTCAGCATGGCTGGCTCGCTGATCGAGGCCGTGCGACGCGGGCCGGCCGGGGACCATGAGCCCCGGCCGGCCCCGGCGGTCGTACGTCTGCTGCTGCGTGTGACCGGGGTGCTGGCACGCCGGTCGCTGCTGCTGGCCGTGCTGCTCGCGTTCGTGTTCGCTTCCGTGGAACTGCTGCCGGGTGACGCCGCCAACGCCACCTCCGAGCGCGGGGAGAGCGCGGCCGACCTCGCCGAGCGGCGCCGCCTGCTGGGCCTGAACCGCCCGGTCCTGGAACGCTTCTGGGAGTGGATGACCGGCCTGCCCACCGGCGACCTCGGCACCTCCGCGCGCGGCGAGCCCGTCGCCGATCTGCTCTCACGTCCGTTCCCCAACACCCTGCTGCTCGGTGGGCTCGCGCTGCTGGTGACCCTGGTCGCCTCGGTCGCGCTCGGCTGCTGGGCGGCGGCCCGACCCGGCGGGAAGACCGACCGTGCCGTGTCGGCGAGTGCCACCGGGGTGCTGGCGCTGCCCGAGTTCGTCGTCGCGGTGGCCCTGGTGCTGGTCTTCGCCCTGTGGACCGACTGGCTGCCCGCCGTCACGCTGACCGGCGTGGACGGCTCGCCCGCCTCCTGGGAGATGCTCGTACTACCGGTCCTCGCGCTGGCGATCCCGCAGATCGGCTGGAACATCCGGATCGTACGGGCCGCGCTCGCCGACGAGGCCAAGGCCCCGCACCTCGAGACCGCCGTACTCGACGGACTGCCCCCGCACCGGATCCTCACCCACCACCTGCTGCCCGGCGCCCTCCCCACCATCGCGGCCGGCATCGCCACCTCGGCCGGCATGCTGCTGGGCGGCGCGGTCGTCGTGGAGACCATCTTCAACTATCCCGGCATCGGCTCGGTCCTTGCCGGCGCCGTGACCGACCGGGACAGCCCCGTCATCGCCGGCGTCGTCGCCGTCACCGGAGCGGTCCTCACGGGCGTCCTGCTGCTTGCCGACCTCGTACGCGCCTGGGCCTCCGGAGGCCGGACATGACCGTATCCACCGTGCTCGCGCGCCGCCGATTGATCGTGCGGGTGCTTCCGGCGCTGCTGCTCACCGCCCTCGCCCTGGTCGGACCCTGGCTTGCCCCGCACGCCATCGACGCCCCCGTCACCGCCCCCTTCGCGGCCCCCGGAGGCAACGCCCCCGTCGGAGGTGACCAGTTGGGCCGGGACGTGCTCAGCAGGATGCTGGCGGGTGGACGCGAACTCGTCGTCACGTCCCTGCTCGTGGCCGTCCTGGTGACGGCGGCGGCCGCAGTGCTCGGCGCGGTCAGCGTTCTACGCCCTGGAGTGGGCCGGATCATCGAACGCACCGCGGACGTCGTCATGCTGCTCCCGGCCGTCCTCGGCATTCTGCTGGTGACCCTGTCCTGGCCGGACGGCGGACGCCTCGCCGTCGTCACCGCGTCCGTCGTCCTGGGCGTCCCCTACGCGGTGCGCCTGGTGGCCGGCGCCGCCGCGCCCGTGGCGGCCTCCGGATACGTGGAGGCGGCGGCCGTAGGCGGTGAACGGCTGTGGCACCTCGTCGTCCGCGAGGTACTGCCCAACCTGCGAGCCACCCTGCTCGCCCTGTTCGGCCTGCGCTTTGTCGCCGCCGTATACCTGGTGGCCACCGCGGGCTTCCTCCAGGTGGGCCCTCAACCTCCCGCGGCCGACTGGGCATTGATGATCCGAGAGAACTCCCCAGGCATCCTCCTCAACCCCTGGGCCGTCCTCGCCCCCAGCATCGCCATCGGCCTGCTCGCCATGAGTGTCAACCTGGCGGCGGCCGCCCTGATCCCCGCAACCGGCCGGAAGGCGGTGCCCGCACTGTGAACCACATGCCTGACCGGTACTCCGACAGCCAGACGCCAGAAGGCGCGGGCGCGGTCCAGGTCACCGGCCTGACCATCGCCGCCCCCGGTGGCCGGCTCCTCCTCGACCGGGCGGACCTGGCGCTGACTCCTGGCCGGGTCACCGCTGTCGTCGGCCCCTCCGGCTGCGGCAAGACCACCCTGCTGCGCGCGGTGACCGGTGCCCTGCCGCCGGGCGCCGAACGCACCGCCGGCACCGTCACCGTCCTCGGCCAGGACCCCCTCACCCTGCCGGCCCCCGATCTGCGCGCCCTGCGCCGCCACCGCCTCGCCTACGTCGGCCAGGACCCCGGCTCCGCACTCAACCCGCGGATGAGTGTGCGCCGCCTGATCGCCGAAGTCGCCGTGGACAGCGGCCGCAAGGCGATCCGGGCCCAGCTGACCGAGGTACGACTGCCCGCTGACGACGGCCTGCCGGACCGCCGCATCGGCGCACTCTCGGGCGGCCAGCAACGCCGCGTGGCGCTGGCCCGGGCCCTGGCCCGCCGCCCGGCCGTCCTGCTGCTGGACGAACCCACGGCCGGACTCGACCCGGCGTTGCGCGACGAGATCGCCGACCTGCTGCGTCACCTCGCCGAGAGCCACCGCATCGCCATCGCTCTGTCCTGCCACGACACCGACCTGGTCGCCCGGCTCGCCGACGAGGTCGTGGACCTGAGCGGCCCGGCCGTCAAAGCGGCTCTGCCGAGTCCGCGGATGGCCAAGGACCGCACCTCAGCCGACGCCCCGCCCGTCCTCACGGTGTCCGCCCTGCGCGCCGCTCACCTCCACCGCGGTCGGCACGTCCCCGTCCTCCACGGCATCGACCTCTCCCTCGGCGCAGGGACCAGCCTCGGCATCGTCGGCGCCTCGGGCTCCGGCAAGACGACCCTGCTACGCACACTCGTCGGCCTGCACCGACCCACGGCCGGCGTGGTCGCCTTGGAAGACGCTCGTCTCGCGCCCACCGCTCATCGCCGCTCCCGTGAGCAACGCCGTCGCCTGCAACTCGTACCGCAGGACCCGCTCGGCACGCTGAATCCCAGTCGCACAGTAGGAGCGACCCTGCGTCGCCCCCTGCTGCTGCACGGCCAGGTGACCCGCGCTGAGGCCCCTGTCCGGGTCCTGGAACTCCTGGAACAGGTCGGCCTGCCCGCCGTCACCGCCGACCGCTACCCCCACGAGCTGTCCGGCGGACAACGGCAACGCGTCTCCATCGCCCGCGCGTTGGCGGCCGACCCCGACGTGCTGTTCTGTGACGAGGTCACCTCCGCACTGGACGCGGACACCGCAGCAGCCGTCATGGACCTGCTGACGCAACTCCGCGACCAGCGGAAGCTGTCCCTGGTCCTCGTCAGCCACGACCTGCGCCTCGTCGCCGACCGCACGGACTTCCTGGTCGTCATGTCCGAGGGGCGCGCGGTCGAGTCGGGCTTGACTGCACAGCTGTTCAGCTCACCGGCGCATCCGGTGACCGCAGCACTGGCAACGGGCGCCCCGATGGGTGGCTGACGACCCCCGCGTCGTACGGGTGGCGAGGAACCGCGGCCCGCACGAGGTCCTGCCCGGGCCGCGCCTACCTGTCACAGGCGCAACTGCAAATGCGGTGACAAAAGGCTCGTAGAATCTTGGTGCTCATGCGCAGGGGGTTTCGGTGACGGCATGACGGTGAGGACGGGGGCGGGGTGGGCGGTGAGCAGGCGTCCTTCGGGGCTGTGCTGCGGGAGTTCCGGCTGGCCGCGTCGTTGACCATGGAGGGCCTGGCGGAGGCGTCGGGCGTGAGCGTGCGGGGCATCGGGGACCTGGAGCGGGGGCGGCGGGCCGCCCCGCAGCGACGTACGGTGGCCGCGCTCGCCGACGGTCTCGGGCTGAGCGAGGCGGACCGGGAGCGGCTCCTGGAAGTCGCTCGCAGCGGTCGCAGCTCGGGCTACAGCCCCATGGGCGTACGGACCTTTCCCCGCGGCATAGACGACTTCGTCGGCCGCGAGCAGGAACTCGCCCGGCTCACGAAACTCGCCGAGCGGGCCGCCTCCCGCAGCCTGACAGAGGTGACCAGCGCGCCAGGGAGCGGCAGGTCCCACCCGGTGGCGGTCGCCGTGTCCGGACCGCCGGGCACGGGCAAGACGACGCTGGCCCTGTACGCCGCGAGGGAGCTCGCCGACCGGTTCCCGGACGGGCAGCTGGTGCTGGACCTGCGCGGGATGGACGATGCGCCACCGGGCCCCGCCGAGTTGATGCTCAGTGTGCTCAGGGCGCTTCAGGTGGCCGACCGGGAGCTCTCGAAGGCCGGGCCCCAGGGACACGCCGGACTGTACCGGCGGCTGCTGGCCGACCGGCGGGTCCTGCTGGTCCTCGACAACGCCCGCGACGAGGCGCAGGTGCGCCCGCTGCTGCCGGGCGCCGGGGCCGGGATGGTCGTGGTGACGAGCCGCCGCATGCTCACGGGCTTGGAGAGTGTGCACCGCATCCCGCTGGGCGAGCTGAGTCCCGACGAGTCCGCCACGTTCTTGACCACCCTCGTCGGACCGGAGCGGGCGGAGGCCGATCCGACCGCCCTCGACGAGGTCGCCCGGCGCTGCGGACATCTTCCGCTGGCGCTACGGGTGGCGGGCAACTGGCTCGCGACCCGCACTGGTTGGTCGTTGCGCCGCCTCGCCGACCGCCTCGCGCTGGACGAGCGACGACTGGACGCGCTGGCCGCCGGTGACGTACGGGTGTCCGCTGCGTTCGACCTGTCCTATCGCCAGCTCACCCCGACGGCCGCCCGCCTCTTTCGCCGCCTCTCCCTCGTCCCGGGGCCGGACACCAGCGCCCCGCCTGCCGCCTGCCTGACCGGTCAGCGCCTGTTCGAGGCCGAGGACACCCTTGAGGAGCTGGTGGAGGCCGGGCTGTTGGGCACCGACCGGGACCGCTACCGCCTGCACGACCTGCTGTGCCTGTTCGCCCGCGACCGGCTGGAGGCCGAGGAGCGCGCGGACGACATCCAGCGGGTCCGCACCGATCTGTACCGGTGGCTGCTGGAGACGGCCGTGGTCGCCGGCCGCTGGTTCGAGCCGGACCACGGTGCCCCGCCCGCCACGTGGCGCGGGACCGCGGATCTGACTTCCGCCGACAGGGCGCTCCAGTGGCTGAAGGCCGAGAGCGCCAACTGGCTGGCCGCCTTTCGCGCGGCCGCGGAGGCCGGTGAGCACGCCACGGTGGTGGAGGTGGCCGAGGCGCTGCACTGGTTCTCCGACCAGTGGATCTTCTGGGGGTACTGGCCGGAGGTCTTCGCCAGCGCCGCGCGCGCTGCGCGGGCGCTGGGCGATCCTCTTCTGGAAGCGACCCAGACCAACTACCACGCCTGGGCTCTCATCGTGTGCGAAGGGCGCCCGCGCGAAGGCGTCGACCGTGCCACCGAAGCCCTCGCCGCCGCGCGGCGGGCGGGTGACCCGTCGCAGCAGGCCTGGGCCCACGCCTACCGGGGCTGGGGCTTGCGCAAACTCGGCGAACAGGAGGCGGGGCTCGAAGACGTCCGTGAGGCCGCGGACCTCTTCGAAGCGGCGGGAGACCTGCACGGGACCCTTCAGGCGAAGCAGGGCCACGCCGTCGGCCTCATGGAGCAGGGCCGGACCGAAGAGGCCCTCGCCGCGTATCAGGGCGTCGACGCCCTCCTGGAGGAGGCCCGCGATCGCATCGAACCGCACGTCGCCGTCATCACCCGCCTCGAACTGCACTCGAACATCGGCGTGACGTACGCGCAGCTCGAACAGTGGGACGAGGCGGTCGCTCACCTGCGGATCGCCGTCGACCTGTACCACGAGAACGGCAACACGGCCATGGAGAGCCGCCGTCTCTCCGCACTGGGCACTGTCCTGCTGGACGCCGGACGGACAGCCGAGGCGCACGAGGTCTTCCGGCGTACGGCGGCCATGGGGCCCGGTGCCGACCCGCGGATCGTCGCCGAAGCCCGCGAGCGCGTCGCTCGCCTCGAAGCGTCCGGCGCCTGAGGTCTTCTCGGATCCTCGGCGGTTTCTGGCTTCTGCCATCTCCTGACCGTGAGGTTATGTCGGCCGGGGGCAGAAGTCCGTTCTGTGAGCGCACTGGTTCCGTTCTCTTCGTGCACAGCACCAGTCATCCGCATCGACAGGACCTTCTGCCTGCTTTCTGCCTGCTTTCTGCCTGGAGATCGGTACAGCCCGCTGATTGTCTGGACATGGCGGAGAAACCGGGCGTCGACGTTGCCGACCGGACATCCGCGCAGGACCAGGTGCCGGCCAACGCCCTTTCGCGGCAGCGGCGCTCGCCCGGATCCGTGTGCGCTCGGATCCGAGCTCTCCGCCTCGATGCGTGGAGGGAGAGGAGAACCGGATGAATCTGGTGTTGACCACTGCCGCGGTTCCCGAGGACGATCAGATCGCCTACTGGTGCGAGGCGATGGCCGGGACACGGGTGCCCATGGCCGTCACGCCGAGAGGCGACGGACCGTTCGCCGGCAGGATCACCACCGGACGTGTGGGGTACCTGCGGGTCGCCACCGTGGAAGCGGACGCGTACCGCGCCGGCCGGACGGCGTCGCACATCGCACGCTCGGCCGAGCAGTTCGTGGGGGTCGGCGTGCAGGTCTCGGGCCGGACGACGCTCGCCCAGGGCGGTCGGCGGGCCGACGCCGGACCGGGTGACCTCTACGTGTACGACACCGCGCAGCCGTACTCCGTGGAACACCCGGAGCGGTTCTCCGTCCGTATCGTTCATATGCCCCGCCGGGCGTTGGGGCTGTCCGACGCGGAGCTGGCCCGTGTCACCGGCACCGCGGTCGGCACCGGCCAGGGGTGCGGCGCGGTGCTGATGCCGTTCCTGACGACGCTGGTCGACTCCACGGACTCGTACTCCCCGACGGCTGCGGGCAGGCTGGCGGCCAGCGTCATCGAACTCTTCGCCACCCTCGTGGCCGAGACGGCCCCGGAGGCGGGGGCACAGGAGGAGACCGGGCGCGGTCACCTGGTGGCGCGTATCCGCGACCACATCGACCGGAACCTGGGCGATCCCGCCCTGGCACCGGAGGGCATCGCGAAGGCGCACCACATCTCCGTGCGCTACCTGCACCGGTTGTTCGAGGACGAGGGGATCACCGTCGGGCGGCTCGTCCAGCGGCGTCGGCTGGAGGAGTGCGCCCGCGAGCTGGGCCGGGGCGGAAGGGCCGCCCCGACCGTGGCGTCCGTGGCGCAGCGGTGGGGTTTCGTCAACCCCGCCCACTTCAGCCGGGTGTTCCGCGGCGCCTACGGGATCCCGCCTCGCGAATGGCGCAGCGCGCGGGCCGCGTGGAACGGCGACGGGGGCGGTTCCTTCATCGTCCCGGACCGCCGTTCGCTGCACCAACTGCCCCCGGCTGCCCTTGACCGATGACCAGACCCCGCACCGGCGACGTCCTGCCGCGCCGCAGGTGCGGTCCTCGCGGGTCATCGCCGCAACAGGTACTCGTGCTGTCCGGACAGCACGAGTACGCCGCGCTGGTTGTGGACCATGGCCGCCGTGACCACGACGCCGTTGTCGCCCTGCGGCTCAAGGCCGGTGACGGTGAGCTCCGGGTACAGCGTGTCCCGTGAGTGCACCTCGGCCAGGAAGGAGCAGGACAGCTCCAGTCCGCGCGCAGGGCGCCCGGCGTGCCGGACGCCCTGCCGTCGGACACCCGGTCGGCCGCCGGACCCTCGGTCGTGTCGGGACGCGGTGTCCCCGGCCGGGGTTCGAACAGTGCCATCGTGTGCCGTCGTCCTGCTCAGCGTCCGGCGCGGACGGACCGGGTGGCGCGCAGGATCAGCTCGGTGACGGGGGCGGGGTCGCTCACGGAAACCGCGTGCGGTGCCCGGACCTCCACCGTGCGGGCGCCCGCACGCCGGGCCATCCAACGCTCGGCGGCGGGCGGGATGTTGCGGTCCTCACCGGCCACCAGATACCAGCTGGGGATCTTCTTCCAGGCGGCGACGGTGGCCTTCTCCTGGAGCGCGGCCAGTGCGATCGGGCGCTGACCGGCGGCCATCACCTGAGCGGTCCCGACCGGGACCCCGGCCGCGAACTGCTTGCGGAACAGCTCCTTCTTGATGACGAGTTCCTCGCCCTGGCCACCGTCGGGAAGCGGGTAGTGCTGACTGATGGTGGCCTGCGCGAGGGTGCTTCCGGGGTACTTGTCGGTGAGGGCGAGCGCGCTCTCGCCCACCTCGGGCACGAACGCGGCGATGTAGACCAGCGCCTTGACCTGCGCCGCCCCGTTCGCGGCGGCGCTGATGACCGACCCGCCGTAGGAGTGCCCCACCAGGACGACCGGGCCCGCGACACTGTCCAGGACGCTGCGGATGTAGGCCGCGTCGCTCGCGAGCCCGCGCAGCGGCAGGGCCGGCGCGAGGACGGGGTGGCGCTCGCGCTGCAGGCGCTCGATGACACCGCTCCAGCTTGAGGCGTCGGCGAAGGCGCCGTGGACGAGGACGACGGTGGGCCGCGCCGACGGCCGGTGCCGCTTTGCCGACGGTTCGGCCGCTGACGCCGGGGCGGCGAGCGTGGCCCCCGCGGTCCCCAGGGCGGCGGCGCCGACCAGGAGCGACGCGGTCACGGCGCGACGTGGGATCGGTGAGTTCATGTGTTTCGGTTCCTCGAAGTGTCGGGCGGTGACAGGTAGGGAGGGCAGCGGCTCAGGCGGTGGTGGACCGGACCGCTTCCTCGATGAGGTCGACGACCGCCTCGGGGTGGGAGAGCATCACCAGGTGCGAGGAGTCGACCTCGACGGTGGTCATGCCGGCCCGCTCGTAACCGAAGCGCTCCACATCGGGGTTGATGGTGTGGTCGGACGAGGAGACGAGACCCCACGAGGGCTTCGTCTTCCAGGCCGCGGCCGGGGCTGCCTCGCTGAACGCCTGTGCGGCCAGAGGGCGTTGGGAGACCGCGAGGACGGAGGCGAGCTGCGGGTCGACGTCGGCGGCGAAGATGGCCGGGAACTTGTCGACCTGGACGGACACGTCGGTTCCGGGGGTGGTCGAGCCCTCGATCGGGAAGGGCGTCTGGACGAGCGCGGTGGCGAGGTCGGAGTCCGGGAAGCGGCCCTGCAGCTCGCCGAGGCTCTCGCCCTTCTCCAGGGCGTATCCGGCCAGGTAGACGAGCGCCCGTACGTTGTCCTCCACGCCGGCGACGGTGATGACGGCGCCACCGTAGGAGTGACCCACCAGGACGACGGGGCCGGGGAGCTGGCGGACGATCGAGGTGACGTACGCGGCGTCCCCGATCAGGCTGCGGTTGGGTACGGCGGGTGCCACGACGTCGAGTCCGCGGGCGATCAGTTCGGGGATGACACGGGCATAGCTGGAGGCGTCGGCGAAGGCGCCGTGGACCAGAACGACGGTCGGCTTCTCGATGGTGGACATGGATAACTCCCTTGAAATGTAGGTTAGTTGAGAGGTCGGTAAGTCGTGTAGCAGATAGACGGGCGTGCCCTGCCCGACGCTGACCCAGTGCTGCTTGATCCCGTTGAGTTGCGCCGTGTGGAGCGTGAGGTCGGGCGGTTCGGGCGTGGGCGGTCCTTCGCGGGGCGGGGGAGACCGACGCGCGGGGCCCGGCCGCGTGGGGCAGGGTGCTGCCGCACGCGGTGAGCGCGATCGAGACGGCCGCGGCCGCCGCAGCGGTGGCGCCGTGTCAGCGCGTGCCGAGCGTGGTGCGGAGGGTGGAGATCGCCAGCGCGATGGCCGTCTCGGCGGCGTGCGTCTCGCGCAGGGCGTTGAGCATCACGAAGTCGTGGATGACGCCCTGGAAGCGGACCGCGGTGACCGGGACACCGGCCTGACGCAGCTTGTTCGCGTACGCCTCGCCCTCGTCGCGCAGCACGTCGGCCTCACCGGTGACGACCAGCGCCGGCGGCAGACCCGCCAGCTGCTCGACGGTGGCCCGCAACGGGGAGGCGGTGATCTGCGCCCGCTCAGACGCGTCGGTCGTGTACTGGTCCCAGAACCACTGCATGCCGTCCCGGCGCAGGAAGTAGCCCTCGGCGAACTGGCGGTACGAGCCGGTGTCGAAGCTCGCGTCGGTGACCGGGTAGAACAGCACCTGGCCCCGCAGCGGGACATCGCCGCGTTCCTTGGCCATCAATGTCAGCGCGGCACTCATGTTGCCGCCCACCGAGTCGCCGGCCACCGCGAGGCGCGCCCCTTCCAGACCATGCACGGCGCCCTGCTCGACGACCCACCGGGCCACCGCGTAGTTCTGCTCGATGGCCACCGGGTACCGTGCCTCCGGCGAGAGGTCGTACTCGGGGAACACGACCGCCGCGCCGACACCGACCGAGAGCTCGCGCACCAGCCGGTCATGGGTGTGCGCGTTGCCGAACACCCAGCCCGCGCCGTGGATGTAGAGAATCACCGGCAGCGTTGCGGCGACACCCGCGGGCCGCACGATCCGCGCCCGCACGCTCCCCGTCGGACCACCGGAGACCGTGACCCACTCCTCGTCCACGTCCGGCAGCTCCACCGGTCCGGACTGCACCTCGTCCACCGCCTTGCGCCCCTCCTCCGGCGTCAGCTCGAACAGGAACGGGGGACGGGACGTCGCCTCCGCGAACGCGGCCGCAGCCGGTTCGAGCACCGGCACGACCGGCTCCACAGCATCCGACATGAAAAGCTCCTCAAGGACTTGCCGCAGACCGGACCGTCCGGCGCGACGACCCCCGACCGGAAACGACGTCCGCTCGGGGTGATGCCGTAAAGCTAGAAGCGCCAGAACGCCGGCAGTTGCCCGCCAGCGCACCGCGTATGCCCTGACAGCGCACTGCGCCCGGCCGGTGCGCTCTCGGCATCAGCGGAGCGTGCTGCGGGGATACTTGGACAACTCGGACCCGCACAACGTGGCGGTGCAGCCGAAGGCCGGGGAGCCGTCGAATCCAGCTCGCGCAGCGGGGGGTGTGGCGAGCGGGCTCACGCCCGGCCGGACGAAACTGCTGCGGCTGCCCGCGGAGGACGGCTCCACCCGCAGTCGTCCCTGGCCCGCGGCCCGGCCCTTCCGCGCGCACCGTCACGGACGCGGTGGGCGGCTTGGCGCCGGGCGCCTGGTGGAGCGCACGCCGGCACCGGACGACCGCCACGCCAAGCGAGTCGAGCCTCACCCCCGCGGGCGGCGCTCTGCCGGCCGAGACCACCCGCGCCGGGGAGGAGGTGTGCCGCGAGGCCTTCGGGAGCGTCGATGGCGCGGACCGGGAGCCGTTCTCCGAACTGCTCCACCAGATCGACGACGCCGCCCGCGACGCGGCCCACGCCCCGCTGGCCTATGGCGACGCCCTGACCGAGGGGCGCTTCGCTGAGGGACCAGAAGCCGTGCACTCTCGGTCATGTCGCGCCGGTAGGCCGGACCTACGGTGGCCGAGGCCTGCATCCGCACGGCACGGGCACCCCGCGCACCGGGAGCGCGGCCCGCATTCCCACACCGCCAGGGACCAGCATGAGCACCGCACCATCGGCGAAGGGCGCCCCGGCGGGGGACTCGCCCTGGGCACCGCTCGCGGCGCGCGTCTTCCGCGCGCTGTGGATCGCGCAACTCGTATCCAACGTCGGCAGCTGGATGCAGACGGTGGGCGCCCAATGGCTGCTCATCGGGCACGATGCCACGTTGGTGACGCTCGTGCAGACCGCCTCCAGCCTCCCCGTGGTCCTGCTCGCCCTGCCGTCCGGAGTGCTCGCCGACCGCTATGACCGCCGGGCTGTGCTGATCACCGCCCAAGCCGCGATGCTGGCCGTCTCGACGGCGCTGACGGTGCTGGCGTTCCGCGGCTCCCTCACGCCCGTGCTGCTGCTCGGCCTGACCTTCCTACTGGGCTGCGGCACCGCCCTGATGGGCCCGGCCTGGCAGGCCCTCCAGCCCGAGCTGGTGGAACGCCGACAGCTCGGGCAGGCGGCCGCACTCGGCGCCGTGAACATGAACCTGGCCCGCGCCGTCGGGCCGGCGCTCGGCGGCGCCGTGGTCGCGGCGGCCGGCGCGGGCTGGGTCTTCGCCTTCAACGCCGTGTCGTACCTCGGCATCATTGCCGTACTGGTGTGCTGGCGGCGGTCCGCCTCCCAAGGCCCCGCGGCCCAGGGCGAGAAACTGCTGGCCGCCGTGTACGCCGCCCGCCGCTACGTCTGGAACGCCCCGGGTGTCCGCCGCGTCCTGCTGCGCACGGCACTGTTCATCCCCGGCGGGGCGGCGCTGTGGTCGCTGCTGCCCCTGGTGGCGAGCCGCTCGCTGGGGCTCGGCTCCGGCGGGTACGGGCTGCTGCTCGGCGTCGTCGGGATCGGCGCGGTAGGCGGTGCCTTCGTGCTGCCCGCGATCCGGCGGGTCTGCGGCGTCAACGTCGTCCTCGCCGCGGGCCCTGTCGTCTTCGCGGGCGCCCTGGTGGTGCTGGCCACGGTCCACACACCCTGGGCGGCCGCGGTGGCGCTGGTGCCCGCCGGCCTCGCCTGGATCGCTGTCCTGTCCACGCTCAACGCGGCCGTTCAGGCGCGGCTGCCCGGCTGGGTCAGGGCGCGTGGCCTCGCCGTCTATCTCCTGGTGTTCCAGGGTGGCCAGGCACTGGCGGCACCGCTGTGGGGCCTGCTGGCCGAGTGGCTGGGACTGACCCGAGCCCTGCTGATCGGCGGCGCTCTGCTGCTGGCCGGAGCGGCGACCCTGCGCCGGTGGCCGCTGCGCGGCACGGACGGCATCGATCCGAGCCCGTCGGACCACTGGCCCGTACCGCCCCTGGTGTTCGAACCGGGACCGGCCGACGGACCCGTTCTCGTCACCGTCGTCCACCGGGTCCCGCCCGCCAACCGGACGGCGTTCACCAGCCGCATGAACCGCGTGGCCCGCTCGCGTAGGCGCGCGGGGGCCTTGTCCTGGGGCCTGTATCAGGACGGCAGGGAGCCGGAGCGCTTCATCGAGACCTACCTGGTCGCCTCCTGGGCGGAGCATCTCGCCCAGCACCACACCAGGACCACGGCCACGGACCGCCGCGAAGAGGAGCGCGCCCGCGCACTGCTCGTGGCGGGCACCGCGCCCGAGGTGACCCATGCCTTCGACGCCACGACCGGTCCGGTGGTGGCCGCGAGGGACCGCACCGGAACCGGGACCTGAGGCGAGTCGGGACCGACGGGGCCGCCTTCGCACGCGAGCGCGAGCGCCGGCTCGCCACGCCGCCGTTCACTCAGGTGTACCGCGACCAATCAGTGGAAGCCACAAGCGGCAGAGCTTCTTGAACCACACCCGGTGCCCCTCGGCGGATGAACCATATGAAGGGTTCACCGCGTCCCGCAGAACAACAGAGGGGGCTCATTCAGTGACCACTACCGTCACCAGCCACCATGACGGTCGGCGCGACTCCCTGGACGACCGCGTCAGCGACCTGGCAGCGGGGAACCCTCCGCCCTAAAGGGGGCCTGCCGGTCTCGGACGCGCCGATCGCCTCGCGCGACATCGTGGGCGACCCGGCGTCCTGTGTGCTGGACGCGCCGCTCACCCAGGCAAGTGCCGACCCGATGAAGATCTTCGGCTGGTACGACAACGAGTGGGGCTACCACCCACCGGCTGCTGGCCTCATCGAATACCGCCGAGTGCCACGGATCAATCGCCGCCGTGCCAGATTCCGAACGGCAACGTGGCACCGTACTTGTGGAGTTCACTGTCCGGGCTGGACAGAGCGATGTATGTCTGGTCCAGGAACTCCCTGAGGCCCGGGCGGGCGCTGGTACGCCAGGCCCAGAGGAAGTCGATGACGTCGTCAGGGCGTTGCTCCGGGAACTCGTAGTCCTCCAGCGGGACGCAGAATCGCTGTCGGAAGATCTCGCTGGTGCGGACGTCCTTGATGTCGCGCTCGATCCACAGATTCGCCTGAAAGAGCAGCATGGAGTCGATGTACTCGATGAGCGCCACGATGTTGCGCCCATGGCATGGCTTGCCGTTACGGGCAAGCACGCAATGGTAGAAGTACGGGAAGAGCTGAGGGACATCGCGCCGCTTCGTCGGGTCGCGGTCTCCCTCCTTCCAGTAGGACGACCCCTCCTGCGGCAGCGTACCGGCCGCAGCGGAAGGCGGGGGATCGGCAGGGGGCGTGGCCGATGGGCGGCCGTAGAGTTGCACGTACAGGTCCGTGCTGTCCTTGGCGGGGCGACGCGATGCCATGACGTCTGTGCTCCTAGCGGGCGTTGAGGGTTCGTCGGGGAGAGCGGTCGGGAGTCGGAGCTTCGGTTCAGTGGGCCAGGCTGAGCGCCAGCAGCAGGCCGCCCTCCGTGGGTCGGAAGGGCCTGCCACCGAACTGCGCGACGCAGGCGCGGCTGTCAGGACCGGACGTCTCGGCGATCGTGAACAGCTGGCCGGCGAACCAGTTGCGGACCGTCTCGCTGTGGAAGCTGAAGGTCGTGCCCATCTGGTTGCTGCTGAAGATCACCGATACCTCGCCGGTCTCCTGGTGGACCAGGCACAGGTAGGTGCCCGAATTCAACTCGAGGTTGCGTGCGTTGACCCAGTGCAGTACGTCGTTGTGGCGGGCGGCGGGGATCTCCGTGGCAACGCCCGCGGTGAGGCGCAGCCACCACGGCTGATCTCCGTGGGTCGGGTCGGCCCACACCAGTCCCAGCCCGCCGTCGTGGACGAAGGAGAACTCGATGTCGTCGGCCGGTGGTCCGCTCCCGGCCTTCAGCGATCCGGGGTAGCGCATTTCGGTGAGGTCGGCGAGGAAGCCGATCAGTTGGCGCTGCTGGTCGGTGCCAAGGCTCATGGTGGCTCCTGCTCGGTTGGCGGCGATCGGTCCCGTCAGAGAAGTTCGAGGTGTGTGGCCGGTCTCAGCCGTCGAGAAGAGTCAGAACGGCCTGTGCCTCATGTGCGTCGAAGAGCGTGTGCAATCGGGCGAGTGTTGTCCGGCTGCCGAGGCGGCGGACCAGGTCGGCATACACGCTTCTGTTCCTGGTGAGTTGGGCGTCCTGTACGTCCGGCTGATGAAGGTGCAGGGTGGATTCGGCGAGTGCTCGCAGGGAGCCGTCCACGAGGTCTGGCCGGTCCGTTCGCTCTGCGAGGATGAGCAGGACGCGCGCCAGGGCGCACAGGGTCTCGGCGGCTCCCGCGGCCACGTCGGCTTCGCTGAGGATGTGTCCGGCCTGCTCCAGGAGTTGGCGGGCGCTGTCCAGGTCTCCGCCCAGGTATGCCACGACGCCGAGTTGGTGGAGGTAGCGGCCTTCCGAGTCCCTGGCGCCGCGTCGTTGGGCGCTGGCCCGGCATTCTCGCCAGCGCTGCCTCGCCGTACCGAGGTCGCCCGCCTCACGGGCCACCACGGCGAGCAGGTTCAGTGCCAGTTCGTGGTCCTCGATGTCCCCGCCCCGTTCGGCGAGCGCGAGATGGTGCTCCGCGAGGTTGTGCGCCGCGGTGACGTCCTTCTCCATGAGAGCCGCGTACACCAGGTAGGAGTACGCCCGGAGCATTCCGTCGGTGTCCCCGATCCGCTCGTTCTGGAGCAGCGCCTCGCGGGCGTGGGCCTTGAGCTCGTGCGGTTGCTCCAGGCGCAGGTAGACGTCGGCGACGAGCAAGGTCGTCGCGGCGATGCCGTGCCGGTCGACGGGCTCCTCGCGGTCGTGGCCCAGCGCTTGCTCGAAACACCGCAACGCGTCGGCGTACCGGCCCTCGTCGATGGCCAGGCGGCCCCGCTCGGTCAGCCGCGCCGCCTGGGTACGACGGTCACCTGGCCCGCCGCGCAGCTCGTCGGCGCGATCCAGATGCCATCGTTTGGCGGCGAGTTCGCCGCGCCGGTCCGCGCGCAGGGCGAGCGAGTGGTGGATGCGGCTCATCTCCACGCGGTCGCCCAGCTGTTCACTGAGGGCCAGCGCCTCCTGGAAATGGTCGTCGGCCAAGTCGTACCGGGACAGGCTCGTCTCGGCGACGGCGAGCCGGTGCAGGCTCTGCGCGATCGCCGCGGTGTCCCCCGCCTGCCGTCGGATGGCCAGGGCGCGCTCATAGGCGGCCACGGCGGCGGCCATGTCTCCGGTCTCGCGGTCGCAGTCACCGATGCCCTCATGGGCGTCGGCGGCGAACGGCGAGTCGACGGGCACCACCGTGAGGATCTCCCGTGACAGGGCCCTGACCTGGTCGAACCGTCCGGCGGCGAGGTGACGTCGGCACAGCAGTCCGGAGATGCCGAGGAATTCGTCGGTCATGCCCGCTTGCCCGGCGTGATACCTGGCCTCGTCGGCGACGGCCACATCGGTGGCCCGTTCCAGGTCGGTCGTCCCGAGCTGGGCAAACCAGTGGGCCGTGGCCTCTCGGTGAGCCAACCGCCATGGCTGCGGGGCGAGTTCGGCGAGGTAGGCGCTGATCCAGCGGGGCACCATGAAGCGCAGAGCCGACTCGGACTCCGACGACGGAGACGGGGACGGGGACGGGGACAGCAGCCCAGCGGTGACGAGTTCGGCGAGTACGTCGACCCCGTCGGGCCGCGAGAGCGCGGTACGCGTACGTCTCATCGCCGCCGCCATGTCGGCAGGGGACCCGGAAACCGCCAGGAACGCCTGGGCGGCCACCGGCGTACGGAACACCGCGGCCGCCATCAGGGCGCTGCGGGAGTCGGGGCACAACTGGGGCCAGAGCAAGGGCAGTTCGGCGTCCTCGGCCGCCGTCACGGCGGCTTCCCGGAGGACCGCGCCCAATCCCTGAGCCGCCACGCCCCGCACGTGCTGCTCGGCGTCGTTCACACCACGGACGTGCAGTACGTCCATGAGGCGAGGCCATATGTCCGGGCCGGCCGCCTGTGGGGTGGCGCGTAGCAGACACGCCGCGAAGCCGAGGGCGCGTGGGTGGCCACCCAGGGTGTCCGTCAGGCGGTCGAGGTCCTGGGGGCGCAGCACGGAAAGTCCCGGAACCTGCCGCGCCAGATAGCGGGCCTCGGCCGGTGGGAGCGGTTCGAGTCGCAGGGTGGCCGGAGGGCGCAGATGCGCATTCAGGTTCAGGGGTGAGCGGGACGTGATGACGAGTCGTCGCTTGCCGCCGTCACCCACTGATGCCCATGCCGTCAGGAAGACGCCCCTGAGGGAATCCTCCGCGCCTGCTTGGGCTTGGGTGCGTGCGTCGAACACAACCAGTGCGCGGGTGTACGCGTCGGCGGAGGCGTCGAACCATTCCCGGGCGCGGCGCTCCCGCTCGCCCTCGGGCAGGCCCGGCGCGCACAGGTCATCCGCCGCCTTGGGGTCCACGCGCCCCGTCAGGGCCCGCATCATCCGCGTGAGGCATTCCAGTGCCGAGGTCCGGTCGTCCAAGCGCGCGATGCGCTGCCGCTCCACACCCCCTCGGGCCAGAAACTCCTCGACGAGTGCCGTCTTGCCCGTGCCCCCGAGCCCCGTCACCTGCACCGGCCCCGCCGCGTGCCAGAACTCACGCAGCAGCCACTGGAGTTCTCGCCGACGGCCCACCCGGACGCGAGAGCCGCCTGAGGCGTCGGCTGCGCTGCCACCGGTCCTGGGGGGCTCTTCCCGCGTGCGGGCCGGCGTCGGGGCAGTGTCGCGCAGACCGGCGGGGCGACCTGTGGCGTACAGGGTGGGCGTCCCCCACTCCGCCGGAGGCAGAGGTCGCCGCCTGTCCGGGCGTACGTGGGCCTCCGGCGGCACGGGCCGGCGGCGCTGCTCCAGTTCCTGGCGGACCTGAGCGACCGTGCGCGGCAGTGGGCACGTCGGGTCCTCGGCGAGGCGCTCATAGAGGCGGGCGGCGAAGGCCGTGGCGTACCCGTCGCTGACCTCCGCCGTCATGGCGAGCACGGCGGGAAAACCTTCCGAAGCGAAACGTTCGGCCAGACCCGGCAGTTGAACGGTGTGCTGCGATCGGCCCGGTGCCGACAGATCGGTGCGAGGTACGAAGGGGCCCTCGGAGGCGCCCCGTGCCGAGGCGCAGGCCGACAGCATCAGAAGACCGGGCCGCGGAACGTCCTCGGGGAACGCGGCGAGGAGACGGTCGAAGGGCACGAGGTCCGGCTCGCCCGTGCTGCCCTCCAGACAGAGGCCGTGTTCGTAGCCATGACAGGACAGGTGCACGATGTCGAACGCTTCGCCGTGCACAGCGTCGCGCAGTGCCTGCCAGCTCCCTTCCCCCAACAGCTCCAGCTCCAGCCGGCCGTCGTGGTCGGTGGCGTCGAGCAGCCGTCGTTGTTCCGTCTCGATGTCAAGGCGGGCGAATCCGTACTCCTCTGGGGCGGCGATCATCGCCAGCATCCGCAGCGATCCCTCTCTCCCACCCCGCCCTGTGCTCTCCATGCCACGGCCGGTCCCTGGGGAGGCCGAGCGGTACAGAGCCACCCGTGGGTCCAGGGCCAGCGGTGAACTGGTACCCGGGTGGCACAGCGCCTCCCACGGCAGGTCCTTGAGCGGTGCATCCACGACGTGGATGCCCACGCTGTGCGCGGAGTACGGGGCGGGAGTGCGGCGCAGCAGGTTCGCGAGGGCTTGACCCACCGGACCGTCGAGGTAGGTACGGGTGAGCGCGGCACCCGCGGCGACGAGGTCGGCATGGGAAGGATCCGTGCCGGCGTTGTCGTCCAGCGGACGCAACGGCGCCGCGGCCGCTGCGGCGGATCGGGTGCGCCAGGACCGCAGCACCCACCAGGCCTGGTCGGCGGCGTGGTCGGGTGCACCGGCCGGTTGCCGCACGACGCCCGCACGATCGGGCAGCCGGAGCGACATCTCGGAGCTGTCGACGTGCAGGATGGCGTCCGTGGAGGGGGAGGTGGCGCGTCGGGCGTAGGACGGCATGGGGTCTCCGTGGCTGCCGGCGGGTCTTACCGTGGCGGGTCGTGGGGTGAGTCGATGGCTTGTGCGCTCGGGCCGAACGGGATCGTGACGCTCAGTGGTTCGGAGCGCTGGGCGTGCCGACGGCGGATCCCGACGAGGAAGAAGGGGGAGGCGAGGAACAAGGGGAAGGGGAAGGCGAAGACGTGGCTGGCGACACGGCGGAGGCGGGCGCCGGTGTCTTGCCCGCCGTATCCGCTTCGGAGGTCGCCAGAACCAGGCAGAGCGCACCGAGCAACGTGATCCCGCACCCCACGAAGGTGTGGACGCGCGCCTTGCGGACGCCCGCACGGACATCCCACGCGTACATCAGGGCGGCCAGCCGGCTCATGCGGGTGTAGTCGTCGGCCACCCAGGAGGCCGTTTGCCGACGGGCCGCGGCCAATGCCTGGCGGCGCGTGGCGTCGGTCTCCGCCGCAAGCAGCCGGGTGACCTCACCCAGCGCCCGCCGGTGCGTGTCGCGGCCGCGGTTGAAGGCGGGGAGCGCGGCGGAGCCCTGGCTCGCGGACGGCCCGAGGAACAACTCCGGTTCCGCTTCGATGGCGGCCTTGATCTCGGCGAACCGCGGGCTGTCGATGTCCTGGTACGACACCAGACGCGGCATGAGTGCCTCACTCGTGACCCACAACGCCCAGCCCACGCCGGCCAGGGCGACCGCCAGTCCGGCCAGCGCGAACAGCAGCCGGCCCGTCGAGGCCGCGGACCGCATGGCGGTCAGTGGGACACCGGCGAGAAGGACGGCGCCGACAGCCGCCAGGGCCGCGAGCATCCACTTCGCCGTGGCCCGCATGTCCGGTACCGCCTCGACGGGCGAGGATCCGGGAGCCGGTGCGCGGCCCTGAAGGTCAGCCGTCGGGGTCGTCATCGTGGCCCTTGAAGAAGACGGTCTGTACGTCGTCCACCGGGGCGGTGACGCCCTCGTCGCCCATCGCCTCCCAGCGGTCGCCGATGTACACCTCGGGCACGGGACCGGTGAAGCGGACCTCACCCTCCTCGGGATCGGGGGCCGTCATGACAGCGCCTCGGTGACCGTACGGTCCAGCTGCCGCTGGCCCTCTGACTTGAACAGCATGACTCGTCCCCCTCATCATCTTCTGCCAGTTGTGTCCAGGGATGTCGTGCCATTGATACGGCAGACGTCGGCGGCCGGCCGGGCACTTTGCACAGCGGTTCGGGCTGTGCAACGGGTCTTGTCCCATTGCCCTCCGTGGGCTAGCGCCCAGCTGACACCCTGGTGTCATGGCGCACACCACACCGCACTCACCGCCCCGATCGTCGTTCCCTCCGGCGGTGGCGATCGGAGCCCGTGGGCGCGTGGCATGGCTCTTACGGGTCAATCGGGTCCTGGGATCGTGGGACGGAGACACGTCTCTGCCCGCCTTCGCCGGCGCGTTCCCTGGCAGCTCCTACGACAAGCCGGTGAGTGTCAGCGCCCTGTCCCGGTGGGAGACAGGGCAGGTGCCGGTGCAGGCCGCTGCGGTGAGCCGGTACGAGGAGCTGCTGGAGCTTCCGCGGGATCTGCTGGTCACCACGGCGCGGACCACGCTGCGATATCTGGCTTCCTCGGCACTGATCCGACCGACTCTGCCGCGAACCGGCAAGGGACCCGAAGCTGCCGCCGACCGCGCCCAGGAGTTGGTGGAGCGGGCACTGTCACGGGACCTGATGCGGGGTGAGGACTGGACCGGGCTCACCGAGGCACTGTGCGAGATCGACCGGTTCGCGCTACTGCCCGTCTCCGCCTGGACCCAGCTGACCGAGCGGCTCGTCGCGGAGATGGTCATCGCCGACGACGTGCCGTGGATGGCGCGGTTCGAGGCGCTGAACCGACTGCTGAACCACCCCAGGGCCGCGCAGCACGCGATCGCCGTCTGCGCCTCGCTGGCCCGCGACAGCTCCAACTACGCGGCGACGGAGGTGATCTGCGCCCTCGACAACACCGCGCACCCGGACGCCACCGCCCGGGTACTGGCCGAGGTCAGCCAGCCGAGCAGCCAGCGCGCCCTGGAGGGAGCGGTGATGGCGTGCATCCGCAAGGTCGGTTACCGGCACTTCACGGTGCCGCAGTTGCGCCGACTCGCCCACGCTGTCGAGGACATCGGCCCCGAGTGGGACCTCTTCGGCCAGGTGCAGGCGTTGTCGAGTGTCTTGTACGAGTTACCCGTGGTGACCCTGGCGCAACGGGACCGGCGGAGCCCGAACACCACGGCCTCCCGTGGTCTCCGTGTCGAGAAACCCGGCTCCGGCCGTCCTCTCGCCCACCGAACTCCCCCTGCGGGACTCATGACCGGACTGCCACCCACCGAACTCGCCGCCGTGGCACGGCGGGTCCTCCGGCATGCCCGGCGTGCGAAGGGCACCGACCGGACGGACGCCACGCTGTCCCTTCTCGTCACGGAGATGTTCTGCCACCCGGTGTTCGACGTGCGCCTGCACACCTCTCTCCTGCTGGCCGCGACGCCGTACCGCACGGCGCTGGCCGACGCGGCCGTCGCCGAACTGTCCCGCCCGCGCATTGCCGCGACCGTGTCCTGCGCCCTGCCTGTTCTCGGTGCCCTGCGGATCATCGGCGACGCACGGCACCGCGAGTGCGTGGAGAGGCTCGCCCTGACCTCCGGACTGCCGCGCGCCACCATTTCCGCCGCGGTGCACAGCCTCGGACACATCGACGCCGATCCGGCCGACGAGGCCTTCTTCGCCCGCGCCCTCACCCAATACGCGCGCCAGTGGACCCAGCGTCGTGACCCGGTCGCGGCCACCACGCTGAGCGGCCTGGTCTACGCGATGGGTCGCGCCGGTCGCACTGATCTGCTCCGCGACGTCCGCGACCGCGCCGAACACCCCCTCGCCGCCCGACAGGCGGCCGCATGGTGGCTGAACCTTTCCGTCCACACCCGCGCGAGCTCCCTGACCTGAAATTCGGGACTGAGGGGACGTGCGTGTTGAGCGCGACGTGGGAGTGAAGTGGCATCCCCATCACAGTGTGGAGGCATTGATGACGATCGAGCCTCCGTCCGCCAGCAGCGGCAGTGCCTTTTGGATGGTGAAGAACACACCCTTGAAGTTGACGTCGATGCCGTGGTCGAAGTCCGGCTCGGTGATGCTTTCGAACGGCAGGAACGTGCCGGTGCCCGCGTTCGCGAAGAGGCCGTCCAGCTGGCCGTGACGGTCCCGGACGGTCTCCATCAGTGCGTCTACCGCGCCGAGGTCGGCGGCGTCGGCCACGATCGAGGCCCTGGGGCCGATCTGCTGGACTGCGGCGTCCACCCGTGCGCGGGTGCGGCCGGTGACGATGACGTGGGCGCCTTCGGCGACGAGGCGCTGTGCGGTTGCCAGCCTCATGCCGCTGGTGCCGCCGGTGATGAGGATGGTCTTGTCGGTGAAGCGGTTCATGCTGGTGTTCCCGTCAGGGTGTGCGTGAGGTGGTCGCTGAGGTGGGGCAGCCAGTCGGGCCGTGCGTTACCCAGTAGGTGGTCGCCGTGCCGGACGGACAGGTAGCTGCCGTGCGGCGCCAGACGGGCCAGCAGCGCGCCGTTCGTCACTCCGGGGATAACGTCCTGGTCGCCGTCCACGACCAGCAGCGGGGCCGCGATGCGAGGTGCCAGGGCGGCGAGGTCCACATGGCGTACGAACTCGTGGGCGGCGTCGGCACCTCCGGTGCGCTGGGCCATGATGTCCCGTACCGGCGGCGGCAGTTCCTTCCAGTCGAGGCGGAAGGGACCGCTGACGGTGGCGACGGCTGCCACGCGCGGCTCCAGCGCCGCGGCCCGGGCCGCGAAATAGCCACCCAGACTCAGGCCGACGAGCCCGATGCGTGCGACGCCGAGGGCGTCGATGACGCGACCCACGACCCGCTCGTAGTCCAGCACGAAGGACGTGGTGACCGCGAGCACGCCCTGTCCGGGGCCGTCCATCGCGAACACCGCCAGCCCCCTGGCCAGCAGCGCGGAGGCCAGGTCGAGGAACTCCTCCTTGGCCGAGTCCAGGCCGGGGAGGAGGACCACGGTCCCCGGCGCGTCAGCGGGGCCGCGCAGCCAGCCGGTGAACCCCTCGCCGCTTACCCGCCGCGCACCGGGCTCCAGCACCGTGAGAGCTCTGCTCAAGGCGTGATCCGCCTCGACGGCGGCACGAGGTGCTTCCACGTACGGCGCCAGGGTGGCCAGATGGAACCACCGGGCCGCCATCAGCAGGTACTCACCCGCTGAGAGAGACGATCTCGCGTCCTGCGCGCGCTGGAGGTAGCCGTGTCCGGTGCGCAGGAAGGACGGTCCCCAGTCGGCGACGGAGGTGAGACCCTCGGTGACGCGCCGGTACTCATGCGGGTCCACGCCCGCACCAGTGGCACGTGTCCACTGGGCAGCGGCGAAGTCGGTGGCGTTCATCGTGCTCCTTCGGTCAGCAGGATGGCCTTGCCGCGGATCCGGCGCTCTCGCAGGTCGACCAGGGTCTCGGCGGTCTGTGCCCAGTCGGTGACACGGCCGATCTCCGGGTGCAGCCGGCCCTGTTCCACCAGGCGCACCAATGCTGAGAGATCCGAGCCGTACGGGGCTCCGGCGTAGTGGAAGTGCTGGATCGTGACGCGCTCGGGCCCGCCAAGGAGCTCGAAGAAGTCGAGGGTCACCGGGGTGCGGCTCGCCTGGCCGAACCAGACAAGCAGCCCGCCTGGGCGCACCTTCGACAGGGCGAGGGGCAGATCCGGCCCACCCGTGGACTCCAGCACGACATCGAACGGCCCCTGAGCCGTCGCGACCTCGTGCACCACCGTCGCGCCCAGCTCCGCGAGCCGCTCACCGCGCACCGGCGTGGCCGTCACCGCGGTCACCTCGGCTCCCGCCCCAACAGCCAGCTCGGTGACGTAGTGGCCGACGCCACCCGAGGCGCCGGTCAGCAGCACCCGCCGGCCGGCCAGGGAACCGGCCGTACGCAGCAGCCTCAGCGCAGTGATCCCGGCCAAGGGCAGAGCCGCCGCCCGTGCGTTGTCGATGCTGTCCGGGAGCACCGCGAGCGAGTGCGCAGGCACGGCGGCGTATTCGGCCCAGCCGCCCTGCGCCGGGTGCCCGACCACGCGGGTGCCGATGCCGGGGCCGGAACCGTCCGCTGCCGCCTGCACGACGAGCCCTGCGATGTCCTTGCCGGGCAGCGTCCCCGGCCGGGGGTGTTCGAGCAGGAAGGTCTCGCCCCGGTTCGGCGCGAACGCCTCGACCTTGACCAGCGCCTCACCGGGCTCCGGCACAGGCTGGGGGACCGAGGCGAAGGCCACGGGGCGCGCCGCTTCCCCGGTGGGAATCAGTCTTTGCATGGAGAAGATGCAACCCCCGCGGCCACCCCACGATCCAACAACCACCGGGCAAAGCCGACAACCTTTGGTTGTCACCTATGGTGGGAGCCATGGATCTCGACGTGGCGCAGGTACGTGCCTTTGTGCGCACCGCCGAGGAACTGCACTTCGGCCGGGCCGCCGGGACGCTCGCCATCTCCCAGCAGGCGCTGTCCAAGAGGATCGCGCGGCTGGAATCCATGCTCGCCGTCGAACTGTTCCAGCGCGGCGGCAACGGCGTACGCCTCACCGACGCCGGCCAGCGCTTCCTTGCACCAGCCCGGCAGACCGTGGCCGCCGCCGACGCCGCCGTCGCGGCAGCGGTCGGCACGGACCGTCCGCTGCGCGTAGACGTCTGGGGGCACCTGTACGCGCCGATGCGGACACTGGCCCAAGTCGCCGGACGGGCCGGGGAGCTGGCGTTGGGTCACGGGCGCGATCTGCCGTCGGTGACGACGGCACTGCTGCACGGTGACATCGACGCGGCCTTCGGCCGGGTCCACCCCCCGCTGCCCTCCGGCCTCGCGCACCGCCTCGTCCGCCTCGAACCAGTGGACGCCGTACTGAGCACCGACCATCCGCTCGCATCCGAACCGGCACTGAGACCGGACCAACTGCGCGACAGCGTGCTGTGGGCACCCGGTGCGCTGGAACGGCTCGACTTCCTCCACCAGTTCACCGACCGATTCGGCATCCAGAACACCGCCACGAGCGTCAACCTGGGGCTCGCCCACTTCCTCGGGGAGCTAGCGGAAGAGCCACGACGCTTCTCGCTGGTGCCCGCCGATGTGCCACTGCCGGAGGTCCCCGGACTGCGCTCCGTCCCCCTGATCGATCCCACGCCGCTGTACGCCTGGTCACTGCTCTGGCGCACCGGTAACGAACACCCAGGACTGAACCGCCTTACCACCGCCTGCGCTGAGGAAGCAGGGCGGAGCCGATGGCTGGAGTACAACCCGGCCCACGACTGGCTGCCCGAACCGCCCACGAACCATCCCCAGCGCCAGAAGGGCTGCCACGGCCGGGAGAACATCGGCGCCGAGCTGGGCGGGCAGATCCGTCGGGAAACGGGCTCATCGTGATCAAGTGAGCCCGTTTCGTCGGTGCTACCAGACGCCTTCGTCGGTGTCTCGGAACGTGCCTCATGTGACTCACTACGGAAGAAGCTCTTGACCTGCACGAACTAATTCCAGATCTAGATAACCGGGGCGCCGCGGGCGAAGCTGCCGAACGGCCACACCTGCCGGACCAGGTGGAGGGGCCATTCCTGGGGGCCGTCGAGCCGGTGGAGCATCGCTTCGACCAGTTCGACAGCTCGCGTGCGTTTCATGTGGCTCCCTGGATCCCGCTGGCCACCAGGGTAGTGGCCGGACCATGGGGTTGAGTCCCGCCCTCCGATGGCATCCCGCGAAGGGCGAGGAGTAGCCCCGGCGAGGCGCGCGGCCAAGGGCCGTGATGTCGTTGCGGGACGGGCGCCGGCCGATGATCAGGCCGGACCGGCGGATTGTGCCCCCGGATGCGGCGCACGGGGACGCGGCGCCCAGGAGGACTGCTGCTCAACGTACCGCGCCGACCGGCGCCTTATCGCACATATCAGAGAAGGCAGGGCAGACCCGGTCTGCGCGCAGAGCGGGACGCTGCGAAGACGGGGATGCCGGGTCAGCTGACCGCCGTGTGCAGCGGGCGCGGCTCCTGGCCAAGACCGTCGGTCAGCGGAACGTGTTCGGCCCACAGAATCCGCAGGCGCTTGGGTGGATGGGTGCGCACGCTTCGGGCCAGCACCCAGATTCGGGGCCAGGAGAGCGCAGGCGCGCTCTCGCTCGAGGTCCTCGCGCCACATGTCGGCCACCGCGGTCCGGCCGGAGTCGGAAGTATCCCTCACCATGTTGGACGTGAAGTCCTGGATCGAGCGGGCCACAGCGATGGCAGACATGGACGACAAGCACGCCCTCTTTGCCGAGTTCGCGGCTCTTGAGGACGCGTTCGAGGACCTCGAACCGAAAGTCCGTGAGGCGGTCTGGCGCATCGACGAGGAAGCGAACATGCGCTGACAACACCACCTGGTTGTCGAAGATCGCTTCGATGTCTCCGTCTTCGATCTGCACGGCCGTGGCAGGACGTCACCCGTACCAAAGGAGAGGCACCCACTCGTGGACCTGGGCATCATCGGGCAGGCCGCCGGGCTGTTCGCCGTCACCAATATCGACGACATCCTGATCCTGGCGCTGTTCTTCGCCCAGGGAGCCGACCACCCGGGCTCCACCCGGCGCATCGTGCTGGGCCAGTACCTGGGCTTCGCCGCGATCCTCGCCGTGGCCGTCGCGGCCGCGTTCGGCGCCACCTTCCTGCCCGAGTCGGCCATCCCCTACCTCGGTCTGCTGCCCCTCGCGCTCGGCCTCAAGGCCGCCTGGCAGGCATGGAAGGACCACCGCGACGGCGGAGCGGACGAAGAGGAGGCTCAGGCGAAAGACGGCGGCCCCAGCCCGCTGGAGGTCGCCGCGGTCACCTTCGCCAACGGCGGCGACAACATCGGCGTCTACGTGCCCGTCTTCGCCACCGCCGGCATCGGCGGCATGACCGTCTACGCGGCGGTGTTCCTCGTCCTGGTAGCGGTGTGGTGCTTCGCAGGACGGTTCTTCGCCACCCGCCCCGTCATCGCCAAGGCCCTCGCCCGCTGGGGACACATCCTGCTGCCCCTGGTCCTCATCGCCATCGGCCTGCTCATCCTCATCGAAGGAGGCGTGTTCGGCCTGTGACGCGACCGGACCCGTTCGCATCTCGACGACGTCCAAGTGCCTCCCGGTCTCGTGAACCCGTGCTGCTCATCGTCGTGAACAAAGCCACCCGCGAGCACGGCGTGAGGGGCGGCCTCCGACTGGGAGAGGGGGACGTCGGTGAGGGATGCGCCGAGTGCGAGCGCGACGATGTCGCCGTGCTGGACATCGTGGTCCGCGTGCCTGGGGGACGTGGCCGCCGTCGCCGCTCCGCTCAACTCCCTTCGCCCGCGCAGCCCATGGCTCACAACGGGCCGTGATCGATAGGCTGGGAAGGTCGAGGCCTGGGAGGATCCGGCAGTGTCGCTGAGCTACTACGTGTACATCTCCGACAGCAAGGTCGACATGCTGTTGCCGCAGATCGACCCCGGGTTCGGGGCCAAGCGGCAGACGGAGGTGGGCGTGAACCTCTCCGTGCTGTCGGCGAAGCGCACCACCGAGGGTCCACCGAACGACCGGATCACCCGTCTCGAGGCGGTCGTCCGGTACCTCCGCGACCACGGTGACCTCGGCACGGTGGACGCACCGGGCCAGTACTTCTGGGGCTCGCTGCGGATGCGCTGGGGCGCGTTCCGCGACGACCCCGCGTCCTCCCTGGTGTTCTTCGGCGGCGCAGCGAGGACACCGTCGTCGCCCTGGGCGGCTCGTACCGGCACGTGTACGACTACGTGCCGGATGCCGAGGCCCACGGTGTGGGGCGCTCGATGATGTCCTCCATGCTCGACGGCCTCGGGATCACGTCCGATCTGGAGGACGAGTACGTCGCCGACGCGGTGGACGGCGACCTCGACCGCGTCGATCGCGCGGCGCTGGGCCGCGTCGAGCGGGCCGTCGCGCGACTGCGCTGGCCGGCGCAGAGCGTCGAGTTCGTGGCGAAGCGGCTGCTGCACGGCGAGAGCCCGGACGGCACCGGCACGTCGGTGCTGCTCGGAACACCCCTGTACGCCGCCGTGGTGGACTGACGCCGATGGCGACCTGGCGCCGCGGCGACGTCATCCTGGACCTGTACGAGGTCCTGGACGTGGTGCGCACCGGCGGCCTCGGACTGGTGCACCAGGTCCACCACCGCGGCTGGGACATCGACCTGGCGGTGAAGACCCCGCGCCCGGCCGTCGTCCGCTCGCCGGACGGAATCGGGGACTTCGAGCGGGAGGCGGAGGTGTGGGTGGGGCTGGGCCTGCACCCGCACATCGCCAACTGCGTCTACGTGCGCACCCTGGAGGACGTACCCAGGGTCTTCGCCGAGTGGGCCGACGGCGGCAGCCTCGCGGAATCCGTCCGTAACCGAACCCTGTACGGCGACGACCCCCTCGCACCGCTGCTGGACGTCGCGATCCAGTCCGCCTGGGGCCTGGACCACGCGCACGAGAACGGAGTCGTGCACCAGGACGTCAAGCCCGCCAACGTGATGCTGACCCGGGACGGCACGGTCAAGGTCACCGACTTCGGCCTGGCACGGGCCCGCACGGTCGGGGACGCGGAGCCGTTCGTCAGCCGGGGCGGCCTGGACCCCGCGTACTGCTCGCCCGAGCAGGCACGGTCACCGTCCGGGCTCACCCCGGCCACGGACGTGTGGTCCTGGGCGGTCACCGTGTTCGAGATGCTCCTGGGCAGGCCGCCGGTGCGCGACGGGACCACCGCGGGCGACGCGTTCGAGGACTACACCCGGTCCCGGACGCCAGGCGCGATCCAGCGGGTGCCGGTCGAGATGCTGGACGTACTGCGCGAGTGCTTCACGGAGGACCCCGCCGCACGCCCCTCCCGGCTCGGCCCGCTCGCCGAGCGGCTGGTCGAGGTGCACCGGCGCGAGGTCGGCCCCTATCCCCGCCGTGCCCCGTCCGCGGCCACCCTGCTCGCCGACAGCCTCTCCAACCACGCGCTGTCGATGCTGGACCTCGGCCGCCGCGACAGCGCCGAGGAGCTGTGGACCCGCGCCCTGCGAGCGGATCCCCACCACCCGCACGCCCGCTACAACCGCGGACTGCACCGCTGGCGGACGGGTGTGATCACCGACGCGGAACTGGTGGACGAGCTGGAGTCCGTGCGCTTCGGCGACCCAGACGACGGCACGTACCTGTTGGCGCTGGTGCACCGCGAGCGGGGCGACACGCCTGCCGCGGCTGCACTGCTGCGGGACAGCTCCGCACGGATGGCCGGCGACCCGCAGATCGCCGCCGCTCTCGCCTCGGTGCAGGACGCGCCCGCCCCGGCCCAGTCCATGCTGCCCGGGGAACACGACGACTGGATCACCGCCCTCGCCCTGACCCCGGACGGCACGACCGGAATCTCGGCGGACGGTTCCGGCGGGCTGCGGATCTGGGACCTGGCCACGGGGGAGTGCCGCCAGGAACTGCACCTGGAGAACTACCGCGCCTCCACACTCGCGGTCCGCGACGACGGACGCGTCCTGGTCGTCGGCGGCGGCACCCGGCGCGCGCTGGTCCTCGACCTGGACGCCGCCACCGGGTTCGAGCTCCCCGGCCACCCCAGCTGGGTGCTCGCGGTCGCGCTGACGCAGGATCAGCGGCACGCGGTCACCAGCGGATACGAGGGAGAGGTCGTCACCTGGGACCTGGAGACCGGCGAACCCGTGGAGGTCCGGCAGTTCGAGAGCAAGGCCGACTTCCTGGGTGCCCGGGGCACCCTGTGCTGCGCCGTCGACCACACACGCCGGACGAGCTCGGTGTACGACGTCCGCACGGGCGCACTGGTCCACCGGTTCGACCACTCCTGCCTGAGCGTGCGGTTCACCGACGACGGCCGACTCGTCGCGGTCACCGGCGGGAGCGCTCACGTCCGACTGGCCGACCTCGGCTCCGGTGACGCCTCACAGGTACTCAAGACCGGATACGGGCAGACAGCCCTGAACGCGGACGGCACGGTCGGCTTCTCCAGCGGCGGACGCGCCGAACCGTCACGGGTGTGGGACCTCACCACGGGCCGCTGCCGCCTCTCCCTGGAGGCCACACCCGACACCAAGGAGGTCGCGCTCAGCGCGACCGGGCACCGCGCCCTCACCGCCGAGGGCAAGACCGTGCGCGCATGGCACCTGCCGCCCGCCGGACCACCGGCCCCCTGGAGTTACGTCCGCCCTCACCAGGCCAGGGACGTCACCGCCGCTGCCACCCGAGCAGCCGAACTGCTGGACCACGCGGCCACGCACGGCGCAGCCGGACGGCTGGAGGAGGCGGCCGAACTGATCCGCGCCGCCCGCGCACTGCCCGGCCACCGGCGCCACACCGAGCCCGTACGCCTGTGGCGCCGAGTCGGTGCCCTCGGCCGCCGTACCGCACTCGTCGACGCCTGGTCCGCGGGCCGGATCACCCCCGGCGACGACCGGTCCTTGGCCCTGGAACTCAGCGGGCGCAGCCCCACCGCGCTCGCCCGCGCCGGGAACTCCGAAGCCTGGGTCTTCAAGGTCGAGACCGGGCGGCTGCTGCACACGTTGAGCCTGCACACCGGCCACCTCAGTGCCCTGGCGATGACCGCCGACGGCCGGCTCGCGGTGTCCGGGGGCGAGGACGGCCGGGTCGTCGCCTGGCAGCCCCGCGACAGGCGCATCGTCCAGCTGTTCACCAGCCCCCACGACCAGGTGTACTACGTCGCGGTCAGCGAGGACGGCCACGTGGCCCTCTCCGGGACCGCCGACGGCGTCGTCGCCGCCTGGGACATCCCCAGCGGCCGGTCCCTCGGACGCTGGGAGGCCCACCCCGGAGCCGTGCTGGACGTGGCCGTCAGCGCCGACCACCGTTACGGGCTCTCCCGCGGCCAGGACGTCACCGTGAAGATCTGGGACCTGCGCACAGGCCAACTGCGGTGGGTGCTGGGCGGGCACGAGGAGTGGATCGGCGCCGCACGGCTGAGTGAGGACGGCCGCTACGTGGTCACCGGCGGCGCCGACGCGACCGTACGTGTCTGGCGGACCGCCGACGGACAGTGCGAGGCGGTGCTGACCGGGCACACCGATGCCGTGGTCGACGTCCTGCCCGGCGCGGACGGCCGGCATCTGCTGTCCTGTTCCGTCGACGGCACCGTGCGGCTGTGGGATGTCGCCGCAGCCCGCTGCGTCCATGTGCTCGCCGGACACACCGCCGCCGTGCGCAGCCTCGCCGTCACGCCGGACTTCCTCCTCGCGGCGTCCGGCGGCGAGGACCGCCAGGCACGCCTGTGGGACCTGACGAGCGGCCGGGAACTGCGGGCCTTCACCGGCTTCTCGGATGCGGTCACCGATGTCGCGCTGGCCCCCGACGGCGCCCTGCTCCTGGCCGGCGACGAACGCGGCCACCTGCTGACCTGGGCCCTGGACTGGGAGTACGACTTCGGCTCGGCGACCGGGGTGCTGCGCGCGGAGTCCGAGCCCGTGATCGAGGAACTGCGGGCCGAGGTCGCCGTCGAGCTGCCGTCCCGTGACGACAGCCGCCCGGCGCTCATCGAGGCGATGGCCCGCATCGGCGAGCGGCAGCGGCACGCGGTCACCCGCACCCTGGAACTCGCCGCCGAACTGGACAAGGTCCTCTCCCGCAACGACACGGGCTACCGCATCTACCTGCACTCCGTGGCCCAGGACCTGGCGAGCCGGGAGCCCGACGAGACACCGGGCACGGCCGAGGCGCTCACGCTGCTGCTGAGACCGGAGGAAGAACTCAACCGGTCCGAGTCCTTCTGGGCCAACCACTTCGCCGCCGTGCTCCAGGACGACCTCGTCACGCTCGCCGAGGCCGCCCCTCGCCTGCACAGCGAGGGTGACCTGGTCGCGGCCGAGCGGACCTGGCAGCTCGTTGTCGACGTGCGCTCCCACCTGTGGGACGCCGGGCACGTCGACACTCAGCGCGCGATGCTCGGCTGGGCCTCGGTACTGGTCGATCTGCGCCGGCAGACGGAAGCCCTGGCCCTGATCCGGGCGGTGACTGCGGAACGCGAACGGGACCTGGGGCGGGACCATCCGGCCACCCTGGAGGCGATCACGGCACTCGCGTCCCTGCTCACCGACAAGGGCGAACTGGACGAGGCCGAGCGGCTGTACGACATGCTGGTGCCACAGCTCGTGAGGCGCCTCGGTCCCGACGACCTCCAGACGCTTGAGGCCCGGGTTGGGCTGGCCCGTGTGCATCGCAGGCTCGGACGGCACAGTGACGCGGCGCGGGCCCTGCGCGAAGTGCTGGCGAAACGGCGGCTGCGTCTGGGCGAGCACCATACGGACACCCTCGCCGTCCAGGCCGAACTGGACAGTCTGCCCGGGCCGGTACCGCCCAGGCCGACACGGAGGGGATGGAGGAGACGGCGATGATTGCGGACCGGTCCAGCATCGGCGCCCTGATCACCGGCAAGGAGTTCATGGCGGAGGTCGGCGCGTACTTCCCCGTGAGCATGGCCTTGCGCGGCGACGTGTTCGAGGTCGTGTTCATGATGCGGGACGGCGACCTCGGGCACCGCACCAGCGGGCCCTACTCGCCGGAGCGGCCACCGCACGACGCGATCGGCTGGGCCCAGCTGCGGACGGGGATGGGCATGGCGGGCCACTTCCCCTCTTTCCGGATCGAGGCCGGCGGGCACTGGCCGCGTATCCACGTCGCCCTGTCGGGGACCTCCGTGCGCGGTCTGATCGTGATGCCGGAAGAGGTGACCGCGGAGGCGGTGAACGCGCCCTACCTCGGCGAGTGGCAGGAGCAGATCTCCTCCCACGTGCGGATCGGGCTGGACTACCTCGCCAACTGGCTGGGTTCCTGTCACCACGAGGCGGGCGGCACGGCACCGTCGATCGACCTCGACCTGGTCTACCGGTCGTTCGACTACGAGGCGAATCTCGCCAGGTACGACCAGTGGGTGCGCGAACTCATCCCTCCGGTGCGCCCGGTCCTCGAACTGCGTTGGCGCTCGGCGACCCCGGCCCAGCGCAAAGCCTTTGTGAAGAACCTCAAGGACGCCCGGAAGAGCGGCTCCCGGTCCGACCCGCGCTGGAACTACCGTCTCGGCGGCATCGAGGTGGAAGTGCCGCGCTGACACGGCCGCCTTGCGTGTCCAACCGAGCGTCACGCCGACGTCGGCTCCCGTGTCCTACGGCCGGAATGACGCTTCGTCCGCCCGCGCGGGGCCGCAGCCACTACGGCGGAACGCACCGACCTGAGCGTGGTTCCGGTCCTGCACCTCTCCATGTCGGCGCTCGACCGCGACATGGAGAGGTGGTCCCACCACGACGGGATCGGCGGGCCCGTTCAGCGGTCCAGGGGCTTGTAGTCGAACCAGTCGAAGTGGACGGTGCCTTCGGCGGCGTACATGCCGATGACCCGGCCGGTGAAGCCGCCGGCGACCTCGGTCGACAGGTAGCGGCCGTCGAGGGCCGCGAGTTCGGTGAACGTGCCGTCGGGTTGCTCGATGCCGAGGGAGACGATGTCGGGTCCGGTGCATGGCCCGTGCGGAGGCGGTGGGTCCGAGATGGTGAGGGCGAGGACCAGCGGCCCGGCGGGTATGGCTTGTTCGGCCACGACCGTGCGCAGGGAGCCGACGCGCGCGATCACCCGTACCTCCGTCCCGGACGCCTCGATCGCGTAGTGGTGCCGTTCGTCGAGGCGGACAGCGAGGCCGCCGCGACCCTGCTCCGGGTCGATCAGGGTGCGGGCCCGGCAGGTGAGGTGCTGCTGTCGGCGGCCGGTGAACACCGCGTCGGGTTCGTCCAGGGAGCCGCCCCGTGCGTGGAGCGTCAGCCATCCGGGGCGCTCCTTGGTGGTGCAGAGCTCGGTGGGGCGGTCCCGCACGGAGATCCAGGTCGGCCCGAGTTCGCTGAGCTCGAAGTCGTCGCGCCCCTCCTCGACGGGGGCGGGGGAGAGCGGCCACGGGAGCGTGGAGAGGTCCGTGGTGACCTCGCCGACGACGGGCCAGTCGTCCTCCCAGGTCACGGGTGCCAAAAAGGTCTCGCGGCCGAGGACGTGCCAGCCGGGGGTGCCGCCGCGCGGTCGTACGCCGAGGAAGACCATCCACCACGAGCCGTCGGGGCCCTGGACCAGGTCGGCGTGGCCGGTGTTCTGGATGGGGTGGTCGGTGCCTCGGTGGGTGAGGATGGGGTTGGCCGGGCACGGCTCGAAGGGGCCGGTGGGCGTGGGGCCGCGGGCGATGGAGACACCGTGGCCGCGTTCGGTGCCGCCCTCGGCGATGAGCAGGTACCAGTGGTCGCCGATGCGGTAAAGGTGCGGCGCCTCCGGGGCCTTGGCGCCGGGGCCGCCGGACCACAGCTTGTGCGGTGTGCCGTACGTCTGCCCGGTGGACGGGTCGAGGCGGACCTGTACGACCCCGGCGACGGTGCACCAGCAGGTGCCGTCCTCGTCCCAGGCCAGGTCGGGATCGATGCCGGGGACGTCGGGCGCGGGGATCGGTTCCGACCACGGTCCGGCGGGGTCGGTGGCGGTGACGATCAGGTTGCCGCCGCCCTCGCTGCAGTTGGTGACGATCAGCCAGAAGCGGCCGTCGTGGTGGCGCAGGGTGGGGGCGTAGATGCCGCCCGAGGACGGCATGGAGGCCGGCAGGCGCAACTGCTCCGGCCGGTCCAGGGCGTTGCCGATCTGCCGCCAGTGCACGAGGTCGCGGCTGTGGAAGAGGGGTACACCGGGGAAGTACTCGAAGCTGGAGCAGGCGAGGTAGTAGTCGTCGCCGACCCGGCAGATGCTCGGGTCTGGGTGGAACCCGGGGAGCACGGGGTCGGTGGCGCGGGCGGGCTGGTTCTGGGCGGGCACCCTGGTCGTCCTTTCCTCGGGTGGGCGGCAGGGACGGCGCTCAGGGAGCGTCCGGCTCCGTGCGGGTGATGCGCAGCAGCGCCGCGGAGGGCGCGGTGGGCAGGGTCACGGTGAGGTCGGCGGTGTCCGGGTTCCAGACCGCAACGGCCTGACCTGCGGCGGGGTACAGCACCTCGGCGCGGGCCGCGCCGCCCGCCGGTTCGGGCAGGCGGAGGGTGGTGCTGGCCTCGCTGCCCGAGCGGCGCCAGACGGTGAGGTAGGTGGTGGCGGGGGTGTGCAGGGCCAGGGCGATCCAGGGGTCGTCCCAGCCCGGAAGACCGAGCGGCCAGAACGGCACGGCCCCCGGCAGGTCGGCGCGGACGGCTTTGTACACGGCGACCGCCTCGTGGACCAGGGCGCGGGCCTCGGGCCCCAGTTCCGGCAGGTTGCCGGAGAGGTGGATGCGCCCGAGGAGGGCGCTCGCCATGGTGAAGGCGACCTCGTCGAGGGAGTCCTCCGACTGCGGATAGGCCCACACGGCGCCCTGCTCGGGGGTGACGGCGGTGGGTGCGGCGGCCGCGATGGGCGCGTAGAGCTGGAGGTTCTGCTGGTCGCTGGTGGACTGCAGTTGCAGCCGCGACAGCAGGGCGTGGTCCCAGCGCATGCCGCCCGAGGCGCAGTTCTCCACCACCAGGTGCGGATGGCGGTCCAGGACTCCGTCGAGCCAGTCCAGGTGTGCCCGGTTGTGGCCGAGCAGACCGGCGCCCGGGGTCTCGCCGGGGTGGGCGCTGGTGCCGGAGCCCGGGTCGATGTTGTGGTCGAGCTTGAGATAGCCGACGCCCCACTCGCCGACCAGGCGGTCCACGACCTGGTCCAGGTGGGCGCGGGCGGCCGGGTGGCGCAGGTCCAGGTGGTGCCGGCCGGTCTCCGTGAGGCGGACGCCGTCGCGGCGGAAGAACGCCTCGTCGGGCAGGGTCTTGGCCATGGGGCTGTCGACGCCGATGACTTCCGGCTCCAGCCACAGACCGGGGACCATGCCGCGCTCCCGGATGCGGTCCAGCACCTCGTGGATCCCCTTTTCGCCGGGGAAGCGGGAGGCGGCCGGTTCCCAGGCGCCGACGGTGGTCCACCAGCCGCCGTTGTCGCCGTCGTACCAGCCGGCGTCGATGACGAAGTACTCCGCGCCCGCTTCGGCCGCCGCGTCGATGTGCGGCAGCAGTTTGTCGGTGGTGGGGTCGCCCATCAGGCAGTTCATGTAGTCGTTGAAGATGACGGGCAGGCGCTGGTGGTCGGTGTGCGGGCGGCGGTGGGCGCGGCGGTAGCGGGTCAGCGCGGCGAACGCGGCGTCGGGGCCGCCGTCGGCGCTGAAGGACAGGGCGGCGGGTACGGTGCGGAAGGCGGCGCCGGGTTCCAGGGGGTGGCGCCAGCCGTGGTGGGCGTCGGTGGGCCCGAACAGTGCCGCGTAGGCCGCCTTGTCGTGTTCTTGGCACTCCCAGCGCCAGCCCCCGCCGTTGTGCTCGATCTGCCACACCCAGGTGCGGCCGGTGCGCCGGTCCGTCAGGCCGCCCATGGGCAGGTGTCCGCAACTGGACCAGGTGCCCTGTCCGTTGAGGGCGAAGCCCGCCTTGCCGTGCCCGTACTGCACGTGCCGTCCGCTGACGCCGGGTGTGGTCAGGCGCATCGGCTGTCGCTGCCAGCGGCACTCGGCGAGCCAGTCGTTGTCCGCCCACAGCAGGTCGGCGGCGTCGACGGCCGCCGGGTCCCGCGGGGTGAGGCAGCCCACCGTGAGGGTGCTGACCGACTCGAGGTGCAGAGTGGTCTGCCCTTCGTTGCGCAGGGTCACCTCGCTGCGGATCACCGGGATGCCGTCAGGCGACCGGTAGGTCACCTCCGCGGCCAGTCCGGTTTCGGGGTCGTGGAGGTGCACGGTCAGCGTGTGCCAGTCGCCGTCGCGGGCCGCGTGGTGGGACCGGTGGCGCAGCCGTCCGCCGAGAGCGGTCCCGATCAGACGGCTGCCCGACCAGCCACGGCCGTGCCCCGCGGCCGTCACCTCCACCAGCGGCAGGGACGCGCCGGGGTCGCCGCCCGCTTCGCCGGGCAGTCCGAGATGCGTCAGGCGGGCGCCGCCGTCGTCGCCGAGGACGAACTCGAGGTGCAGGGCGTCGTGACCCCAGCGGAAGCTCCGCTGTTCGTTCTCCATGGTGTCCTTTCCAGGTCAGTGGCCGCGCGGGACCGCGCAGCCACGGGGCGGCAGTTCGTGGGCTGTGGGGCCAGGCGAGGCCGGTCGTCCCGCCCTGGCGGCGGGACCACACGTCGGACTCCCCTTCGGGACGGCGGGTGCGGAACGGGGCGGCCGGGAGCCGAACCTCACTTCGGGGCGCCGTAGATGACTCCGCGTCCGTTCGTCCCGAAGTAGACGCGACCGTGGATCCGGGGGTCTCCGGTCATGGTGTTGCCGGTCCAGGCGTACTGGTGCCGGTCGTCGTTGATGCGGATCCAGGTCCGGCCCGCGTCGTCGGACCGGAAGATGCCGCGCACGCCGCGGATCTTGGAGCTGGTGTAGACGGCGGGGTACTTGGCACCGGGCGCGGCCTTGCCGAATCCGACGACGTCACCCTCGTCGACCACCTTGAACCTGGTGAAGGACGATCCGGAGTCGGTCGACCGCCACAGTCCATAGGGCGTGGGGGTGGCGGGCTTGCTGGTGCCGCCGGCCAGCCAGATGTCGCCCTCGTGGCCCGGTACCGGCTTGAACCGGACGTTGCCCGCGACGGGCAGACCGGTCGCCGCCGTCGCCTTGAAGCTCTTGCCGCCGTCTGTGCTGAGGTAGAAGACGCCGGCGTCGTAGGCGTAGAACTTCGCCGGGTTCACCCGGTCGGAGCGCACGGGGGCCCCGGCCGGCAGCCCCTTCGAGGCCGTCCAGGTCGCTCCGTGGTCGTCGGACCAGCTGACCGGCGCTCCGGCCGGGGACCAGACGATCCGTCTGCCGTCGGCGCTGATGGCGACGGCCTGGTCCTCGACTCCGGGCCCGGTGACGCCGGCCGGCTCACTGCGCGACGGTGTCCAGGTGTCGCCGCTGTCGGTCGAGATGGCGAAGTGCTGGGTCCAGCCGCTGGTGGGGTGGCCGACCCGCACGATCGTGTGGGGCGCCCGCTCCGCGTAGTCCAGGGCCGGGGTGCCGCCGAAGGTCGGGCTGTCGTACATCTTCGGCGCCTTGCGGAAATCCGTGTGCCGGAAGCCGCCGACGTCGCCGACGCCGGAGAAGAGGTGTGCCGCGCCGACGGGCGGGCTGATCACACACATGACGGCGGTTTCCTCCAGGCCCCGGGCCCGCACGGACAGATGCACCGTGCCGCCGCTGTCCCAGTCGGTCAGGTTGTTGGCGCCGTAGATCGTCGCGCCGGTTCCGTACATGAAGTGGTCGGAGTCGAAGGGGTCGATCTGGACGGACTCCATCATCCAGCCCAGCTTGGGGGTCATCTCCGGCAGCGACGGCGAGGCGTTCCAGGTCAGCCAGGGGGCGGCGGAGATGTCGATGTCGTAGCGCAGGGTGCGCTCGGAGTTCGGGCCCGACTCCCACGCGGGGGTCCAGCTCGCGCCGCCGTCGGTGGAGCGGAAGAGGAGGCAGTCGGGGTACCACTTGACCTGGGTGGACACCATCAGGGTGTCCGGGTTCTGCCGGTCGATGGTCAGGCCGCTGTAACCGTAGTGGTTGTCGTCGCTGGTGGACGGGACCGGGCTGATGCGGGTCCAGGTGTCGGTGGCGGTGTCGAGCTTCCACACGTCGCCCTTGGAGCCGTCGTAGGGGCCGGCGGTGTTGCTGGTCGCCAGGTACAGGTAGCCGCCGACGTGGTCGAAGACCGCGTGGTGCGGGATGAAGCCGGTGGGCTGCCCGGGTACCCGTTCCCAGGTCGCTCCCGCGTCGGTCGACCGGTACAGGATGTTGTCCTTGTCGGCGACGGTGACGTAGAGGGTCCGGGTGGCCCTGCCCGCTCTGCCGGTGCGCTTGTCGAAGACGACCTGCAGCACGCCCAGGTTGTCGCCGTTGGGGCCGTCGGGGTCGGTGGGGTCGGGCACGAAGTTGCCCGGGTTGGGGAAGCTGGTCACCTTCGCGAAGGTCTTGCCGTGGTCGGTGCTGCGCCACAGCCCGTGGCCCCCGCGCACTCCCAGGTACAGGACCCTGTTGCGGTGGGGGTCGATCACCAGCCGCTCGCCGATGCCCCGGCCGGGCATGTTGCCGCCCAGCCGGAACGGCAGAGGAGTGGTCTTCCAGGTGCGTCCGCGGTCGGTCGAACGCAGGATCGCCGCCAGGCTCGGGTCCCACTCGGGCATGGGGTAGGTGCCCGCCGCCAGGTAGACGCGGTCGGGGTCGACCTCGTCGGTGGCGATGCTGATGATGCCGGTGTGTCCGTACTCGTCCCAGCCGATCCAGTCGGTGAGGGGGATCCACCGCCGGGACGCCGTGTCGAGGCGGTAGGCGCCGCCGATGTCGGTGCGCGCGTACACCAGTCCGGGCTCGCTCTGGTTGAAGACGATGCCGGTGACGAAGCCGCCGCCGACTATCTCGGCGTTGCGGAAGGTGTAGGGCGTGTGCCGGACCTTCTCGGCCACGCGGGCGGGTGTGGCGGATGGGACCGGTGCGGCGGAGGCACCGGAGGGGGTGACCAGGGGGAGTGCGGCCGTGGCCGCGCCCGCGGCCAGCAGGCCTCGGCGGGAGAGGTGCGGGGCATGGGTCATGACGGGTCCTTGCCTTTCGGGTGAGGGTCCGTACGGGGCCTGCGCACAAGCCGCGGTCCGGCCGGCCGGCTCCAGAGGGCGATTCCGCGGGCCTCGTCCGGCGCGGGGGTGCCTGACGTGCCGTAGGCGTTCGCGTGGAAGGGCTGCATGTTGATCATGGTGCCCAGCGCCCGGGACACGGCCTGGTAGTCCTCGTTGCCGGCGGACGGCAGCGGTGGAAGGGAGGCGGCGCGCGTCACGCCGACGGCTGGTCGCAGGACGACTCTGCGGTTCGTCTCACTGTTCATGTCGTTGCGGCCCTTCGTTTGCGTCGATCCGACCTGCGGGCGGGCAGACGCCGCGTCATCCGGTGGTCCCATGGCCGGAAGGAGGCAGCTAATCGACGCGCTTCGACGTTTCGGTGAGACTAAGGCCCTGTTTCCGGTGGCGACAACGGGCCGCCAAGGTCACTTTTCGGTAACAGGCACGGTTGGGCGTGCGAGCACGGCCCGCCCTTCATGCGGGTTTGTCCCATGTGAGCTGGCCTTCTGGGTGAACGCACCCACAGGAACGCCGCCGCTGGAAGAACCGCCCGCGACGGCTGGGAGACCTTTGATTGACACGCGACTCAGCGTCATGTCAACGTCGAAGCGCTTCGACGCCAGGGCAGTGCGACCTACAGAAGCCGTACGCCGCCCGGCTCCGCAGTCGCCCACGCTTCCCAAGCCGCCCACGCTTCCCAGGCCTTCTCCGTCGACCTCCTGCAAGGGACTTCTCAGGTGAGTACCGCCGCCACATCCCCCGAGCCGCCCACCACCGACCTGCCGTTCCGTGACCCCGCGCTACCCCTCGCCCGGCGAGTCGACGACCTGATCTCCCGGCTGACCCTCGACGAGCGCATCGAGCTGCTCTACCAGTACTCACCGGGAGTCCCGCGCCTCGGACTGGCCCCCTTCAAGACCGGTACCGAAGGGCTGCACGGCGTGTCCTGGCTGGGGCCGGCCACCGTGTTCCCGCAGGCGGTAGGCCTGGGAGCCACCTGGGACGAGGAGCTGCTGAACGAGGTCGCCACGGCCGTCGGCACCGAGGCCCGCGCCCTCCACCAGAGCGCCGCCGCCGACGGTCGCCGTCCCAGCCTCCAGGTCTGGGCTCCCGTGGTGAACCTGCTGCGCGACCCCCGCTGGGGCCGCAACGAGGAGGGGTACGCGGAGGACCCGCTGCTCACCGGCCGGCTCTCCGTCAGCTTCTGCCGCGGGCTGGCCGGGGACCACCCGGTCTATCTGCGCACGGCACCCCTCCTGAAGCACTTCCTCGCCTACAACAACGAGGACGAGCGCGACACCACCTCCTCCGTGGTGCCGCCCAGGGTGCTGCACGAGTACGACCTCGCCGCCTTCCGCCCGGCGATCGAGTCCGGCGCCGCCACCGGCGTCATGCCGGCCTACAACCTCATCAACGGCCGCCCCTGCCATGTCAGTCCACTGATCGAGACCGAGGTACGGCGCTGGGCCGAGCCCACCGGCCACGAGCTGTTCGTCTGCAGCGACGCCGGAGCGGTGACCAACCTCGCCGAATCGGAGCACTACTTCGACGACCACCCCACCTCCCACGCGGCGGCGGTACGCGCCGGCGTCGACAGCATCACCGAACTGGACGAGGACGGCAGCATCACCCTCGACCGGCTCCGCACGGCGGTCGACCTCGGGCTGCTCACCGAGGCCGACGTCGACCGCGCCGTACGACGCCATCTGTCGATACGCTTCCGCCTCGGCGAGTTCGATCCGGACCTCGACCCCTACGCCGGCATCCGCGACGACGTCGTGGACAGCCCCGCCCACCGGGCGCTCGCCCTGCGCGCCGCCACGGAGTCGGTGGTGCTGCTGAAGAACGACGGCGCACTGCCGCTGTCACCGGCCCCCGGCGGGCGCGTCGCGCTCGTCGGTCCGTTGGCGGACAGCCTCTTCGAGGACTGGTACAGCGGCACCATGCCGTACCGGATCACCATTGCCGCCGGCCTGGAGGCGGCCCTGAAGGAGCGCGGCGCCGAAGCGGTCCGCGCGGAGGGAGTCGACCGGATCACGCTGCGTGCCGCCTCCACCGGAGGCCTCCTGCGCGTGCCCGCGCTCGACCCCGGCGGGCCCATGGTGGCCGGTGCTCACTCGGACGAGCAGGAAGCGGGCGACAACGCCTGCCACGACCTGTTCGACTGGGGCGAAGGCGTGCTGACCCTCCGCAACGCCCGCACGGAACGCTACGTCACCCTCAAGGACGGGGACCTCACCCTCGCCGCCGACCAGACGCAGCCGAACGGCTGGTTCGTCCACGAGACCTTCCGGCTGGAACCCCAGCCGGACGGCACGGAACTGCTGCGCAACATCAGCAACGGCCGCTACGCCGCCGTGGACCCCGCCACCGGCCGCGTCACCCTCTCCGCCCAAGCCCCCGAGCAGGCCGAACGCTGGACCCGAACAGTCGTCAGGGACGGAATCGCCGAAGCCGTCGCGGCCGCCGCCTCGGCGGACGTCGCCGTGGTCGTCCTCGGAAACGACCCGCACATCAACGGCCGCGAGACCGAGGACCGTACCGGCATCTCACTGCCGCCCGCGCAGGAGGCCCTGCTGCGCGCCGTCGCCGCCGAGCGCCCCGAGTCGGTACTGGTCGTGATGAGCAGCTACCCGTACGCCGTCGACTGGGCGGACGAGCACCTGCCCGCCGTGGTGTGGACCTCCCACGGCGGGCAGGAGACGGGCCGGGCACTCGCCGCGACCCTGCTCGGCGAGGCCGAACCCTCCGGACGGCTCCCGCAGACCTGGTACCGCGGCGACGACCCGCTGCCCGGCCGCCTCGACTACGACATCATCAGCGCCGGCTGGACGTACCAGTACCACGACGCCGCACCGCTGTACCCCTTCGGACACGGCCTGTCCTACACCAGCTTCGCCTACTCCGGCCTGCGGCTGTCCGCGCGGGAAGCGGCGCAGGACGACACCGTGGTCGTGAGCGTCGAGCTCACCAACACCGGGGCGCGCACGGGCACCGAGACCGTGCAGCTCTACACCCGCGCGCTCGCCGCCCGCCACCGCGCGCCCCGGCGCAGACTGACGGACTTCCGCAAGGTCTCCCTCGCCCCCGGTGAACGGCGGCGGCTGGAGTTCGACCTGCCCGTCGCGGCCCTGGCCCACTGGTCCGTCTCGGCCGGCGCCCTCGCCGTGGACCCGGGGCCGTACGAGATCCTGGTCGGGCGCTCGGCCGAAGCCATCGCCCTGACGGCGCCCCTCACCGTGACGGGGTCGGCGCTCCCTGCCCGCGCTCTCCTCGGTGGACGGCTGGAGGCCGTCGACTTCGACGAGTGCGAGGGCGGCACGCTCGTCGACGCCACCCGGGAGAAGGGGGAGGCGGTCACCCCGGCGTCCGGTGCCGCGCACTGCGCACTGCGCTACGGCTCAGTCGACCTGGGCAGCCCGGCAGACGGGCCGCGGGTCATCACGGCCGAGGTGTCGTGCGCGACGGAGGAGGACGCGACCGTCGAGATCTACGCCGACGGTGCTCCCGGTACCGGAACCTTGCTGGCCACCCTCCGTGTCCCCAACGGCACCGACGGCCGGTACGACTGGCGCACGGTCAGCGCGCGGATGCCGGAGGAGGTGACCGGGGTGCACGATCTGCATCTCGTTCTGCGGGGCGGTGTCCATCTGGCAGCGATCGCCGGCGGGACCCAGTGAGGAGCGGCGGGATGCGGTAACGAGCGGGGGGACGCGGCAAGAAGACAGTCCGCCGCCGCGTTCCCCACCCTCCGACCATTGACGCACGCGGCCCGCGCGGATCTATCCTCTGCTTGAACAGGGGGCGCCCGAGCTCCGGCCGCGTCGTCGTACCGCCGGACGGTGTGGAGGATCGGGGTCCGTACCGGAGGAGGGCCGGGGCGGGTATGCGACAGACCGCACGCCATGACGTCGTCTTCGTCTCCGGCACCGCCGGAGAGCATGAACTGACCTGGTCGCAGAAGGCCCATGAACGTGAAGGATGCCGACCCCATCTCCATGGACCCCGCAACAGGAACGTACGGATGGGGCGGGCGCTGGACGGCCGGCCCGACATGTCAGCGGTGTTGCGCGCCTTCGCCGCGGTCATGGCTCACTTCGAGGCGCTGCGCACGCTCTATCCACGTGACGCGGACGGGCACCCGCGCGCGGTCGTCGTGGCTTCCGGCGTGCTCCAGATCGACGAGTACGCCGCCGACGCCCCGCCGACCTACGACGAGCTGAACGCCTTCACGCTCCGACTGGCCGAGCCCGGATTCGCCGCGGACGACCTGCCGTTGCGCGCCGCCGTCATCACCGTGGACGGCAGACCCATCCACATCGCGCTGTCCTTGCACCACTTCTCGGTGGACACGACAGGCGCCCGAATCGCGGCCGACCACATAGCCCGACTGGCCGCCGATCCGGGCGCCGACCTCGGCTCGGGGTGGCAGCCGCGGCAGATCGCGAGCTTCGAAGCCAGTCCCTCGGGGCGGCGGCACGCCCATCGTGTCGACACCCATGACCGGGCCATGCTCCGTCGGTCCGTCATGCCCGAACTCCAGGCGCCGCCGGGCCACAGGTCCGCCGTCTACAACTTCGTATGCCTCGACTCCGCGGCGGTCGCCCTCGCGGCGGCCGGTCTGGCGAAGCAGTACCGGACATCCGCGGCCGCCGTCCTGCACGCCGCATACGCGTGCACGCTCGCCGAACACCTCGGCATCGGCGCCTGCGTGTTCAACACCGTGATGCCCAACCGGCACACCACCTCCGCCCGCGAGGCGGTGGCCCATATCGCCGGCAGAGCCCTCGTCCCGGTCGACACGTCCCTGGGCGGCGACCGGTTCCCGGCGCTGTGCCGAGCCGTCGACGCGGCACTCGTCAGATCCTCCTCCGTCAGCCTGCGAGAGCCCGACCGCTACGCCAGATCCCTGGACGAGGTCTCCGCCGAACTGGGCCGCTCCGCACACAACCCGTACGTGGTCAACATCCGCCCCATAGCGCCCCGCACGCTGATCCGGGCTCGCGCGGACAGAGCACCGCAGGACCTCGACCGAGCCATGGCATCCAGCCGGTACCGACGATTTCCCAAACCCGTCGACGCGTACTCCGGAAACCTCTCCTTCGATGTGTGGGGCATGCTCGGAACGGCCGGAATCAGTCTCGGGACGGATACGACGACGTTCGACGCGACGGACCTCGAACAGATACTGCGGTCCTTCGAGAGCCGGCTGGTCGGAGCCGCGATCAGCGGTCACGCCGCAAGAAGCGGCTCCTTCGCCGGCGCATAGCGCGCGGCGGAGCGCGGACACCCGGTGTCGAGATCACTCACGGCACCGGGTGCGTGCTACCCGATGCGACTGGCCTGCCTCTCTCTGCAGGTCAGTTCGTGACGCGGAACGTGGCGTCGCTGCGTCCTGTCGCGGTGGTGATCGGATCGAGGCGGAGTTGGTAGGCGTAGTGGCGGAGGTAACGGTCGGGGTGGTTGTACGACTGGAAGGACGACCAGCTCGAGTCGGCGAGCCCCGCGACCTGCCGGAAGGTGGCGTCCGCGGCGAACTGGGCGGTGCCGTCGTTGCGGACCAGCTGGAAGTCGGATCCGGAGTGCCGCAGGAAGTACCCGCGGTAGTTCACCGATTCGAAGGAGACGGTGCCGGTGCCCGCCAGGCCGGGCCGTAGTCGGAACTGGGCGTCCGGGCCGGTGATGTCCTGGTCGATGCGCACGTCGAAGTTGGCGTGCCGCACGTACCGGTCCTGGAAGTTGTACGACTGGAGCCGGTTGGCCGGGAGGTCACTCCAGCGTGCGAGCACGCGGGACTCCTCGGCGGCCGTGAGGGCCAGGATCGAGCCGTGGCGCTTCTTCGTGACGCCCATGGAGTAGGTTCCCGACGCCGGAATCCGGTAGGTGCCGGGGGCGGAGGGGTTGGTCGTCGTGACCGGCATGTACCCGCGTCCGGCGGAGTACTGGTCGAGGTAGAGCGCCCACTCGTTGCGGTCGCGGACCTTCATCCACATCGGGCCCTCGACCTGAGCACCGGTCAGGCCGAGGCCGGAGAGGTTGCCGAGATCGGTCCAGGTTCCGAGGATCGAGTTGCTGCCTTCGAGAGTGATCTGCCCGTCACCGGAGGCCCGCACATAGCGGTAGTTGCCGACACCGGCCGGCATCTCGACGATCTGGGTGTCGATGATTTCCTGCCTGCCGGGGCGCTCGATGTAGATCTGCGGAGTGGTGATCGAACGGAAGTCGCTGGTGTGGGCGGAGTAGATGCGGTGCTTCTTCACGCCGTCGACCGGCTTGTTCGTCGCCCAGTACAGGACGTAGCCGTTGGAGGCCGGATCCCAGATCGCTTCCGGAGCCCATGCGTTGCGTCCGTCGGGGATGGCGCCCGCTACGTTGAGCAGCCACGGCTCGGACCAGTTGGTCAGGTCCGTCGACTCCCACACCACGAGATTGCGGCTGCCGTTGTACACGGCGGCCTCCCAGTTCTGCCCGCAGCTGATGCACAGGTCGGTCGCGATGATCCAGTACTTGTCACCGTTCGGGGATCTCACCAGTGCGGGGTCGCGCACCCCCTTCGTGCCGACCGTGGAGGGAAGGGCAATTCCGCCGCCGTTGAGCTCAGTCCAGTTCAGGCCGTCCGCGCTGTACGAGAAGTAGATCTGCTGACCGTTCGACCCCTCCCCGGTGAAGTGCGTCATCAGGTAGCCCGGGTCGGCGGCGGCCGCCCGGTCCGGTGTGATCAAGGCTTGGCCTGTGAAGAGCAGGCACACGGCGAGCAGTGCCGCCGCCAGCCGGGCGCGAAGCGCGGACATGTATGTCTCCTGTCGTTCCGCAAAGGCCGCCACCAGACGCGGAAGGGGCCGACTGATTCCGGGTGACGCGTCTCCCGTGTGCGGGTGCTTCGCCGTGGCGACGGCCAGCTCGTCAACCGTCCTCGCACGTCGCGTCTGCCCGCCTTACGGACGCCGTTCTGTTCATCGGACAACTCGCCTCGTCGGACAGGGAGCAGCTTGCAGCTGTCCACGTGGTGCGTGATGACCAGGTAGCCCTGACTGTCGTCGTCCCAGAACGGGCACACGTCGCTCCAGCCGGAGATCCGCCAAGCGACTTGCCTACGCGAAACACCGCCTGGACCTCGAGGGCGCCGAAGTCCGGTGTTCAGGCAGTGGGACGGGGGAAGGGCTCGCGTCTGGAAAGCGCGTGGTTCCGGGCATGGGGGGTGGGTTCCTTCCGGAGGCGGGATCGCTCCCGTGCCACATATGACCGATATTTCGAACGTAGGTCGAATTGCCGGACGAGGTTGGCGCTGAAGCTAAAGGGTGTCCCGTGCGGAAGTCAACGTGTGGGACAGTGCGGCTTCTCCGATATTCGGGCGGCCGGCAAACATGCCGAGCGGTACTCGTCGGAAACATTGACGAAACCACGGGCCGAACCTATCTTCTGCTCGAAGTTCCGCACGTTGATCGTTATTTCGAACAATCGCACCCCTTGTCACGGCGATCGGCCCAGCGGACTGGCCGAGCCCGGAGGAAGAGTTGAACAGAACCGCAAGAAAGCTGCTCGCCCTGCTGGGCCCGCTGCTGCTCGTCCTGCTGGGCGGCGCCGTCTCTGAGGGCACCGCGACCGCTGCCGCCCCGCCGGCCGGGCAGGCCACGCGGTACACGATGACCGCGTTCACCAACAGCAGTGAGTCGAACCTGTATGTGTACGACTCGCCGGACGCCACCGGATTCACCCTGCAGAAAGGCCCCGCCTACACCCCGCCGTCCGGGCTGATCCGGGACCCCAGCATCTTCAAGCACACCGATGGCTACTACTACCTCACTTACACCACCAACTGGACGGGCAACACGATCGGTTTCGCCCGGAGCACCGACCGGGTGAACTGGACGTTCCTGTACAACTACACGATCCCGATCAGCGGGCTGACCCGCACCTGGGCACCTGAGTGGTTCGTCGACACCGACGGCAGCGTCAACGTCGTCGTGTCCCTCACGTCGGCGAGCACCGCAACCCACTTCACCGCCTGGAAGATCACGGCAACCAACTCCGCGCTGACCACCTGGTCCGCGCCGACCCAGCTGGCCGGCATCGGGCCGAACAACATCGACACCTTCATCGTCAAGGTCGGCTCCACCTACCACGCGTTCACCAAGAACGAGACGACGAAGTACATCGAGTACGCCACCGCCTCCAGCCTCACCGGCCCGTACACCTTCAAGAAGACCGGCGACTGGGCGGGCTTCGGTGACTGGGTCGAGGGCCCGGCCCTGGTTCCGCTCGACAACGGCGGCTGGCGCATCTACTACGACGGCTACCGCGCCGGGAAGTACTGGTACAGCGACAGCTACGACAACTTCGCCACCTGGTCCGCGCCCACCGAGGTGCCCGGGCTGTCCGGCTTCATCCGCCACGCCACCGTGCTGAAGGAGACAGTCCCCGGCGGTGTCACCCTGCCCACCAACGCCTCCAGGTCGCTGCGGTCGGTCAACTACCCGGACCGGTACGCGGTGGTACGCGCCGACAGCCTCGGCTACGTCGACCCGGTGAGCACCTCCAGCAGCACCGCCGTCAAGCAGAGCGCCACCTTCACCGTCGTACCCGGCCTCGCCGACGCCAACTGCTACTCCTTCCGCGACTCCTCCGGCCGCTATCTCCGCCACTGGGACTTCCGGGTCCGCTTCGACAGCAGCGATGGCACCGACACCTTCAAGAAGGACGCCACCTACTGCGCCCGCCCGGCCGACGCCTCCGGCTCCGTCCGCCTGGAGTCGTACAACTACCCCGGCCGCTACCTCCGCCACTACAACTACGCCCTGCGCGTGGACCCCTACCAGAACACCGACACGTTCCGCGCAGACAGCTCCTTCACGGTGGTCAGCCCCTGGGCCTGACCTGTCCGCGGTGACCTCCCAGGATCTGAGCCCGGAGAGGGCTCAGATCCCGGGTTCGGGGTTCATTCGATGGCCAGGGTCGTCCACTTCTGGACGGCACGGTCGCCGCAGCTCCACGTCCGGACGGCGGTCCCGTCAACGGCGCCGACGCCGTTGACGTCCCTGCACTTGCCGGCCACGTAGGGCTGCACGCGGGCGGGCGCGGGGGCGGGGCTCCTCAGCCACCCGGCGCTGCTCCGGATGACGGCGTGCAGCATGCGCTTGCCCGGCACGGAGACGTACGCGGTGTGGACGCGGACGAAGAGGGTGCGCCTGGCCCACCGCCAGTCCAGTGGCTCCTGCCAGTTGTCCACGACGAGTGAGTGCGGGTCGGTCGCTCCAGTTCGGCCCCGTCCTCACGCGAAGCGGCGTTCAGGCCCCGCCGACGGCGTAGAAGAGGACGTAGTGCGAACCATCGCCGACATGTTCTCTGTCAGTTCACCCGTGGGACCCCCGGGCTGCACGGTGGCCGTGCCGATGATCTCATCTGAGCCCGCGTCCACTTCCTTGACCCAGATGGTCTCGGGACCGTCGAAGCGCCTCTTTTCAAAGCCACTTCCGATACGCGGACCCCGGTGGCCCTGCTCGTGCTTGACCTTTCTGGCCGTCGCGCGGGCAGGCCCATGGTGTGTTTGAGCAAACTCACCTGGGTTTGAGGCCGTGCAGCATCAGGTGCACCAGTTGGGGGACGCCGTCGAGAGAGGTCTGCGTCTCGAGCCGGTGGTTGGCGGCGAACGTGGCGGTGCCCTGGAGGGTGGCGCCCACGACGAGAGTGAGGTGGGCGGGGTCCCCCTCGATGATCTCCCCGCGCTTCTGGGCGTCCGCGATGATCCGTTCCAGCGCCCCCACCGCACGGTCGACGGCGGCGGCCATCTCCTCGGAGGCGTCAGGGTCGTGCTTGCGGGCGAACATGAGCTCCAGGAGCTCGGCGTTCTCGGTGGCGAAGCCGAGATAGCCCCGGGCGAGGGCGACGAGCCGCGGTTCCAGTGGAAGGGCGGGGTCGTCGACGGCGGTCAGGGCCTGCGTCAGCCGCTCGTAACCGGCGAGCGCAAGGGCGTTGAGCAGGGCCTGCTTGTCCTTGAAGTGCCGCCCCGGGGCGGCATGGCTGACGCCGATGTCCCGGGCCAGTTCCCGCAGGGACAGGGCCCCGGCCCCTTTCTCCCGCAGCGTGCGCTCCGCGCTCGCGAGCAGGGCGGAGCGGAGGTCTCCGTGGTGGTAGGGGCGGGTCTCGCGGCTCTCGGATGTCTCGGACGGCATGGGCCCCATCGTATCCGCATGTAGACGGCGCCAGCATTGTTGCCATTGACATCATTGTTGTCAACGTCTACATTGAGGTCATGGCTGCTGACAAGTGGAACGCGACCGACCTCCCTGACCTCACGGGCCGCACGGCCGTGGTCACCGGAGCCAACAGCGGTATCGGCCTCAAGGCGGCGGAGGCGCTGGCCCGCGCGGGCGCGCATGTCGTGTTCGCCGTACGGGATCCGGAGCGCGGCCGCGCGGCGGCGGCCACCGTGCACGGCAGCACGGAGGTCCGCCGCCTCGATCTGGCGGACCTGTCCTCGGTACGGGAGTTCGCGGCGGACTGGCAGGGCGAACTGCATCTGCTGCTGAACAACGCCGGTGTGATGATGCTGCCGGAGCAGCGCACGCGGGACGGCTTCGAGATGCAGTTCGGCACGAACCACCTGGGGCACTTCGCCCTGACCAACCTGCTGCTGCCGCACATCACCGACCGGGTCGTCACCGTCTCCTCGGGCCTGCACCGCAGCGGCACCGGAGTGATCGACTTCGCCGACCTGAACCGGACGGCGAACTACAGTCCCACCGGTGCCTACGCCCAGTCGAAGCTCGCGAACCTCCTCTTCACCCTGGAGCTCCAGCGCCGCCTCACGGCGGCCGGCTCCCCGGTCCGCGCCACCGCCGCCCACCCCGGGTACGCCGCCACCAACCTCCAGAGCCACGCGGCGAGCCCGCTGTCCCGGTTCTTCATGAAGTTCGGCAACCGGTTCATGGCGCAGGACGACAAGGCGGGCGCGCTGCCCACTCTGTACGCGGCGACGCAGGACCTCCCCGGCGCGAGCTACGTCGGCCCGGACGGCTTCCAGGAGATGCGCGGTGCGCCCACCCTGGTCGGCCGGAGCGCGGCGGCGAGCGACCCGGAGGCGGCGAAGAGGCTGTGGACGATGTCGGAGGAGCTGACGGGGACGCGGTTCCCGCTTGAGACGGCCGTACGCGGCTGAGTGCGGCCTGTCGGATGGGCGAGGGAAACGCAGCCCGCGTACCCCCGCTTTCTGGTTTGCCTGGTCACCTCGGCCAGCCGTTGCACCTGGCGGGGGCGTAACCGGTCAGACAGTGAAACTCCTCCAAGGGCAAAGCGCTCAGGCCGGTCTTGGTGTGCTGGGCGCGGTGCGCCCCACAGGGCTGGCCGGCGACGGTGTCACGGGGCCGCTCGCACATGTCGACCGTGGACAAGTCAGCAGACCGGCGTCGATGACCTCAGCGATAAGGGTGGCGCCGCGGCTGTTCTGGTGGATGTGGTCGGTCGTGAGCACGAGACCTCGCCGCCGCGAGATCGTGTCGAGGCTGCGGCGCAGCACTGCGCGCTGCGCGAGGACGCCGACGACCGCTGCGGGCGTCGCCTCCCGATACGAGATCGGCGGCGGGTCCGCGTCGCGCAGTTCCTCGATCTGGCGTTCATGGAGCGGAAGGTAGGCCACCTCGTTGGTCGCGGCGACCTCGGCGATCATCCGGCTGTACACCTGCGATGCCTGTGCTGCTGCTCCGTCGAGTTGTTGGCCGAGTACCGGTAGCGACAGCAGACCGATCGTCGCGTCGGTCTCCGCTCGCAGCCGGGCTACGACGGCTGCCAGACACTGTTGGAACCAGCCGGCCGACGGGCGTTCGGGGAGCTGTTTGCGCTTCATGGCCTGCTCGACGGGGTAGCCGGCAAGGCTCGCTCGGGCGTCGTTGGTCCCGATCAACACGGTGATCACATCGGGTGGGTTCGTGACGACAGCATCGAGGCGCTGCAAGAGGTTGTAGGCGAAGTCACCGTTGACGCCGAAACGGGCAAGCTGCATGTCACCGAGAGGGTGGCGTCGTCCGAGAAGATCCAGGTAGTCGACGCTGAACTGCGCGCGGGTCAGGCTGTCGCCGAGGCACGCGACCCGTGTCGTCACGGCGCTTCCTCCGGGCTGGGCGTGCCGACGCGTTCGGTCGGGGTGGTGTCGGTCCGAGGACGGTGGTCGGTGCCGAGGGTCGCGGTGATGGCCAGGATGGACGTCGGCCCCTCCATGTCGACCACGTGCCATACCCCGGCCGGGTTGATGGTGGCCTCGCCCGGCGCGAGCAGGACGTGGTCGGGCACCCCGTCCACGACGCGGGTGACCGTCACGGACCCGCTGAGGCAAACGACCAGTTCGTCGCCTGCGGGGTGGCTTTCCCAGTGGTCGCCGAGCCCGTCGCCGTCGAAGATCATCACCATCCGGCCCTCGGCACCGTCCGCCGCGACCGCGGCGCTGTAGGCCTGGAGCACCTCCGGGTCCCAGGCGAAGCCCTCGACGGGTTTCGCTCTCGATCCCAGTCCGAGGTGCACGGGGGTGGTCCGCAGGTCCATGGCATTGCGTTCGTGGTTGACGAGTCTCATGCCGACGATCGTCCACGACAGGGATCGGGCGGTCTTGAAGAAAAGGGAAGAGAAGCCGACGCGACGGGCAGACAGTTGGCGGCTACCCGGCTCCGAGGAGGACTTCGCCGCGACGCCACGCCGTCGGCGATCGGCCCGTGAACTCGCGCCAGTCCCGAACGAGATGGGCCTGGTCGGCGTAGCCGGAGACGGCTGCCACATCGCCCCACGGTGGCGGGTCCTGCGCCGTCGCGAGTTCGTGCGCGTGCTCGAAGCGCAAGACGCGGGCGAAGGTCTTCGGCGAGAGGCCCATCTCACCGCGAAACCGCTCGGTGAGGTACCTACGGCTCCAGCCGAGTTCCGCGGCGACCGCACCGACCTGGACGCAACCCCGCGCGGCGACGAGGCGGCGCCACGCCTCGGCTACTTCGGGGCGCGCCCAGCGCACATGGTCGCCGCGGGCGCCACGGCCTACGGCTCGGAGGAGCAATTCGTCCAGTGTGGTGAACCGCGCCGCCCATGTCGTCGCTGATCGGAGCCGGTCGACCAGCTCGACGGCAAGCGCTCCGAGAAGCTCGTCAAGTGGGACCAGTTGGTGGGCGAGCTCGGCGGCGGGCATGCCGTAGATGTCCCGGGCCCCGAGAGGTGTCAGCGATATCTGAACACCTTGCTGGCGTCCGTCGTGGTGAATCGCGACGGACCGGCACATCAGACCGCCGGCCACGCTGCCGAATCGGGTGACCGGTGACCCGTCGTCGACACCCGCCGCCACCTCCAGAGGATCTGACAGGCTGATCACCGTAGTGAGCGCGCGGCTCGGCGGGCCGCAGTGCACGCCCGTCGGGAGCCCGCGGAGGTCGAAGCCGACATACGAGTCGACGTACGGCCGCAGGACGGGCGCCGGACGTGCACCGATCCCGGTGGCCGTGTGGGCGTTCATTTTCGTCAGTGTACGAGCCACCCGGCCCAGGAAGATCAGCGTTCTAGGACTGATGACCGCCGCTTGCGAGTGGTGACGGGGGGCTTGCTTTTGCCCCTCGACGGCGACGCCCGGCGCGGCCGTTCCGTCACGGCAAGCCTGTGCCGGCCCTGTCCGGCGGGTCGATGGAGAGCCATCGAGCAGAGCTGTCGCCGACGGTACTCCGTGATAGGTGGGGCAACCGGTTCTCGGGTCGACGGCGACGTCATCGTGGCAGTAGCGGAAGGTGCCGCAAAGCCCGCCCTGCCGGATGGTAGTGATCTCGTGGCGACGTGAGTGCTGGTAGCGCTGGTCCGGGGAGAGCTCGGCCGCCAGCTGCAGGTTCAGTTCCTTGGCATAGCGGTGTGTATGGCGGCCACGTTGAATGCGCGGAGCTGGCCGTCACGCAGCGTCGGACGCGAGCGCTTCCTTCACGGCGGTGAGGCCGGCGGCGTGCGGGACGATGGGCCGGTAGCCCAGTTCGGTCACCGCTTTGTCGGTGCGCAGCGTGCACGGCTGTCCGATGAACCACCGCGCGGGCACCGGCACCACACGGGCGGCGGTGTCGGCGTCCATGTCGGGGATGGGCGCGTCGACGCCGTAGAGCGAGAAAAGCGTCTCCAGGAATTCCCGCAGGACGACGGGGTGTTGGTCGGTGACGAAGTAGGCCTGACCCGCCCGGCCGTGCTGCCATCCGCGTATCAAGCCTTCGACGGCATTGTCCACGTACGTCACGTCGGTGGTGTGCCGGCCGCCGTCGATCCAGGCGAACTCCCCGGCCTTGGCCGCGGCCGCCAGGCCCTCGGTCAGGCTGCTGTCGGGGCCCCAGACAAACCGCGGTCGTACGGAGACGGTGGTGAAGCCCGGTGCGTCCGCGTCCAGCACGATCTGCTCGGCGATGGCCTTCGCCGAGCAGTAGGCGGCTTCGGAGTCCGGCCGCAGTGGTGCGGTCTCGTCGATGTCCAACAGCGGTTCACCGGCCAGGAGCGCGGACTCGCTGCCGCAGTGGACGAAGGTGGCGACCCCTGCGGTACGGGCCACTTCGACAGCCGTACGGGTGCCACCGACCGTCACCCGCTCGTGGCGCTCGCGGTCGGCGGTGATGTCCGTCTCGGCGGCGAGGTGGAACAGCACCTCACTGCCTGCCACCGCGTCCTGCCAGGTGGCCGGCTCCGTCAACTCGCCCTGCACCGGCTGTGCGCCGAGGGCCGCCACCTTGCCGGCCGCCGCTTCGCTGCGGACCAGCGCGCGGACCGCATGGCCATCGCTGATGAGTCGACGGATCAGGGCTCGGCCGATGAAACCCGAGCCACCGGTGACGAATGTCTGTGCCATGGAAGCCTTCTTCCTCATGTGTGACGCTGCCGCCCGCTGCGGACGGAAGCCATGTGGTGTGCAGCGATCCCGGGCGGCCCGATGTTCCCTCGAAGTTATTCATGAATCGACGGCTTCATATAGAGAGTATGGATGGCTTCTGCTCTTCGCCACGAGCATTCGGCCGCTTGCGGCTGGTGAAAGACTTCCCGTCACCGAGGCCGCGCCCGGCACCGTCCAGCAGCCGGCCGTCGCTCGGGGTCCCCTTGTGGGGCTTGCAGCGGGCGAGACGGGCGCAGTGGACCGCAGCGTGCGCCGACGCGCGCAGGGCGTGGCGGCGTACGGTCACGCCACGGTCGAGCGCGGCCCGCTCGGCAGAATCTCGATCGGCGGTGGCGAGGAGGCCGTGGGGACAGATGTGCTCACTCGCCCGCGACCTGGACGCCTGCGTCGAGCCGCCTCTGCACGCTGCGGGGAACCCGCACTCCGTGACGGCGCAGCCCCGAGACGAACCGTGCGACGAGCGGATCGGGTTCGGCGGAGGTCACCGCCATCAGTTGTCTGGTCCACCGGGGTGTGAAGGATCGGACCACGCCGGGAAAGCCCGCACTGACCGCACTCACCGGACAGACGGCGACGCCCAGCCCGGCGGCGGCCAGTTGGGGCGCCGCAGCAGATACGGACGTCCGCATGACCGCCTCCGGGTGGACCCCGGCCCGGGCGAAGCACTGGTCGAGCCATGCGCCGAGGGCGTTGTCCGCCGTGAAGTGCACGAGTGGCACGCCATCGAGGTCCTGGATCCGCAGTGCGGCCCGTTCGGCCAGAGGGTGGCCGGTGGGCGCGGCCAGCACGATCTCCTCCTCGGCGACGGCACTGACGTGGAAGCGGCCGGATGGAGGGTCCGGCAGCACCACGACGTCAACGTCGTCGGACTCGATCAGCCTCAGCGCCTCGTCCATGAGGGCGAGTTCATGCAGAGCGATAGTCACGTCCGGGTAGCGTCGGCGCCAGTCGCGAAGCACTGGGGCGAGCAAGGCGACGGTGAGGCTTTGTGCGCAGCCGATCCGCAGCGACCCACCCCCGGCTTCTCCGACCGCCCGCGCCGAGCGCACGGCGGCGGTAGCCGCCTCGACCGCCAGCCGGGCGTCCGCGACCGCGACCCGCCCCGCGGCGGTGAGCTTGACCCCCCGTGCCTCGCGACGCAGCAGGGGCGTGCGGGTCTCGCGCTCCAGTGACGCGATGTGGTGGGACACGGCGGGCTGCGAGGAGTGCAGCAGCGCCGCGGCCTGAGTGATCGATCCGGTGTCCGCGACAGCGACGAGGCATTCCAGCGCGCGAAAAGAAGGCATTCGCAGATTCTATTTCTGACCCTCTGCATATCAATGTTTCGAGGGGGAGGGCGAGATGGTGATCGAGGGGAGCCCTGGGCGTCAACCGGGCTCGGTGCCTCACCCTGGCCCAGGGCTCCTCCACCGCAGAGCAGGCCGAACGCTGGGGCGCCGTCGCCGAGGAGCTGCCGCTGCCGGAGGTGTTGCCCCGCGCTGCTGCCTCCGCGTCCATCAGCAACGCGGGTCCAGCCCCCGTGATGACACGGCGGATTCGGGTGACATGGGCTTTGAGCGAGGCCCGCACCGGCACCGCCGGACCCTCGCCCCGAACGCATCAGTGTCTTGGGCGCGACCCACCCGCCCGCATCCGCCAACAGTGCGGCCGGCACGGTCCGTTGCACGTCCACCAGCCGTCGCCCCACAAGCCTTGAGGCGGGCGCGACGTCCGTGAGCGCCAGGGGTGCCCTCGGGCGTCCGCTCGATCACCCCCCGGTGCGACAGGGTCCCTGTGAGGGGTCGGCGTGCAGCGGACCGGGCACCCACGCGTCAAGCCGGAAGGGTCAGGCCAACGTTCGGGGTGTGCACAGGTGGTTCAGCAGCCCCCGTCATGGGCTCATGACGATTCGCGTACGACGAGTTCCGTGGGAAGCGTGACGCGCCTGCGCGGCCGTTCGGGATCGTTGATCTCCTCCAGGAGGATGCGTCCGATCATGGCGCCGATCTCCTCGACGGGCTGACGCACGGTGCTGAGGGGCGGATTGGTGTGCCGGGCGATGATGGAGTCGTCGAACCCGACCACGGCCACGTCGTCGGGGACGCGCCTGCCCTGCCTGCGCAGCTCCGCCAGAGCCCCCGCCGCCATGACGTCCGAGGCGACGAACACGGCGTCGAGTTCAGGCACCCGTTCAAGGAGTGAACGCATCGCCGCCCCGCCGCACTCCTCGGTGAAGTCGGCCGAGGCCACGAGCCGGTCCGTGCCCTGGTGGCCGGCCTTCTCGAGGGCCTCGCGCCATCCCTGGAGCCTGCTGCGCCCTACCTCCATGTCAAGCGGTCCACTGATCGTGGCGACGGTGCGCCGCCCCCGCGCGAGGAGGTGGTTGACGGCCGTGGCCGCCCCGCCGGTGTTGTCGGAGTGCACGTGACTGAGCGACTCGTCGGGGGAGCGGCGTCCGGCGAGCACCGTGGGCAGTCCCATGTCCTCCAGCAGCCCCGGCAGCGGATCGTGCTCGTGCACGGAGACGAGGAGCACCCCGTCGACACGCCGTTCCGCGACCGACTTGGTGAGCTGGTCCCGCTCCGCCTGGTCGCGGATGAGCACCAGTTGGAGCTGCGTGCGGGTCTCCGCGAGGGTGGTGCTGACACCGCGGATGACCGCCGAGAAGTAGGGCTCCGAGCCCAGCCTGGCCTCCGATTCCGGGATCACCAGGGCCACGGAGTTCGTCCGGCTCGTCACCAGTCCCCGGGCAACGGAGTTCGGGACGTAGTTCAGTTCGGCGATGGCGGCGAGCACGGCGGCCCTCGCCTTCTCGCTGACGAGTTCGGAGCCGTTGATGACTCGTGAAACCGTGGTGCGTCCGACACCGGCGCGCGCTGCCACGGTGATGATGGTCGGGCGTTGCCTTTCCCCCATGGCACCTCCCTCGCTCGGCCCTGCCTGGACGGCTTTCACCTGCGCATTGTGCCAGACCTGAGGAGGGCGCCCGCAGCATGCGGGGGCGGGCCCGCGACATCTTTCAGCAACGAAGTGGATTCCACTTCTTGACAGACGCCTTATGGGACGGCGAGGCTGCGGGCTCCTGAGTGGGCACGTTCCCACCGCCAAATGGGAACGTACCCACCGAACAAATCGCACCTGCGGAGCGGTCCGCAGGGCGCGAACTCCGGTGCGTCAGCGCCGCCGCTAGGAGGACCAGATGGACAAGTTCCGAAGCGCCTTGCGTACGAAAGGCGTGGCCGCCGTGTCGGTCGCGTCGACTCTCGGCCTGATGGTGGGCTGCGGGGGCAGCGACGGTGGCACCGGTGGAGGCAAGAAGGACGGCAAGGTCACCATCACCATGGGGCTCTTCGGCGTCATGGGCTTCAAGGAGACCGGTCTGCTCGACAAGTACATGAAGGAACACCCGAACGTCATCATCAAGGCGGACGTCGCAGGCGATGAACAGACCTACTACACCGCCCTGCAGACCCACCTGGCCGCGGGCAGCGGACTCAAGGACATTCAGGGCATAGAAATTGGTCGGGCCAAGGAACTGTCCGACACCCAGAAGGACAAGTTCGTCGACCTCTCCGGAGTGGCCGGGACGGACCACTTCCTTCCGTGGAAGCAGAGCCAGGTCACCACCGCCGACAACAAGGTGATCGGCCTCGGCACCGACATCGGCCCCATGGCCGTCTGCTACCGCAAGGACCTCTTCGAGCAGGCCGGCCTGCCCACCGACCGCGACGAGGTCGCCAAGCTGTGGGAGGGCGACTGGTCGAAGTACGTCGCCGCCGGCAAGACGTTCAAGCAGGGCTCCAAGGACGACAAGGTCGCCTTCATGGACAGCTCCAGCGGACTGTTCAACGCCATGATCTACGGCAACTCCCAGCAGTTCTACGACAAGCAGGGCAAGCTGATCTACGCCACCAACCCTGTCGTGAAGGACGCGTGGAAGCTGGCCTCCGAGGCGGCCACGTCCGATCTGACGGCCAAGCTCCGCCAGTTCCAGCCCGGTTGGGACCCCGGCCTGGCCAACAGCACCTTCGCCAGCACTGTCTGCCCGGCATGGATGCTCGCGCACATCAGCGAGAAGGCGGGGCCGAAGAACAAGGGCAAGTGGGATGTCGCCAAGGCGCCCAAGGGTGCCAACTGGGGCGGATCGTTCCTCGGGGTGATGGAGAAGAGTCCCGTCAAGAAGGAGGCGCAGGACCTCGTCGCCTGGCTCACCGCCCCCGAGCAGCAGGCCTACCTCTTCGAGAAGATCGGCAACTTCCCTTCATCACAGACCGCGTTGGAGATGCCCGCGGTCGTCGATGCCACATCGGACTACTTCGGTGGCGCGCCCATCGGAAAGATCTTCGGCGCTGCGGCCCAGGAGATCCCCGACGAGCAGGTGCTCGGCCGCAAGGACGGCACCATCAAGGACATCTTCTCGCAGGGGCTGACCTTGATAGAGGCGCAGAACAAGAGCCCGAACGAGGCGTGGAAGACCACTGACGAGCGCATCGAGAAGGCCGCCGGCTGACCTGGGGCCCTGCCTGCCGCCCGGCGCCCCACGCGTCGCCCGCTTGGGTCGCCGGTCCCCTGTCCGCCTCTCCAACCCTCCAGGAAGGACGCCTTCCGGTGGCCATCTCCACCTCCACACCCCCCAAGGGCGCGCCCGGCATCGCAGCGGAGCGTCAGCGCCGTCGTACCCTGCTGCACCGGCTCGACGTCCGCGGTGCCCCGTACGCCTTCGTCGCCCCGTTCTTCATCGTGTTCGCCGCCTTCAGCTTCTACCCGCTCATCTACACCTCGTGGATCTCGCTTCACCGCGTCGAACTGTCGACCCTGAACTTCATGGAGTGGGTCGGTTTCGACAACTACACGGCGCTGTGGGAGGACGACCGATTCTGGAACGCGCTGCTCAACACCTTCACCATCGGCGTCCTGTCGACCGTGCCTCAGCTGTTGATGGCGCTCGGACTGGCGCACCTGCTCAACTATCGGATGCGTGGCTCGACGTTCTTCCGCGTCGCCGCCCTGACGCCGTACGCCACCTCCGTCGGTGCCGCCGCCCTCGTGTTCACGATGCTCTTCGAACGTGACTTCGGCATGATCAACTGGATGTTGAGCCTCGTCGGCGTGGACAACCTTGACTGGGAGAACAACAAGTGGGCCGCGCAGACGGCGATCTCCTCCATCGTGATCTGGCGCTGGACCGGATACAACGCGCTGCTCTACCTCGCCGCGATGCAGGCGATCCCGCGCGACCGCTACGAGGCGGCGGCCATCGACGGCGCCTCGCGATGGCAGCAGTTCCTGAAGGTCACCGTTCCCGGCATCCGTTCCACCATCGTGTTCACCATCGTCCTGTCCACGATCGGCGCCACGCAGCTCTTCGGTGAACCCCTGATCTTCGGCCAGGGCCCGAACGGCATCACGGGGGGAGCGGACAACCAGTACCAGACGCTGGGTCTGCTGCTGTACGAGGAGGGCTGGAAGAACTACCAGATGGGGCGGGCCGCCACGGTCGCCTGGGCGATGTTCCTGCTGCTCATTGTCGTGTTCGTCGTCCAACGCATCGTCAAGCGCTTCATCACGCGCAGGGCCTGACCGGGAGATCTTCATGACCACAGACAGCATCCCGGCCCGGGCGACGGACGCACCTGCCGGGGCCGTGCGCACGACCCGCAACGCCACCCCGCCCGGTGGGCGGCCCTTCCGACTGTTCCGGCACCCCGCTGCCGGGCGCCAGCACCACGCGGGACCCGTCGCCTACATCCTGCTGGGGCTCGCGGCGCTGGTCTCACTGTTCCCGCTGTACTGGACGATGGTGGCGGCTTCGACCGACAACACGCGCGTCACGCAGACACCTCCGCCCTTCCTGCCGGGACCCCATCTGCTGGAGAACCTCGGCAAGGCCTGGCAGGACGCCGCGCTGGGCAAGGCCATGCTCAACAGCCTGATCGTGGCCGGCGTGATCGCCCTGTCCACGGTCCTGTTCGCCACCCTCGCCGGCTTCGCGTTCGCCAAACTCCGCTTCAAGGGCCGCAACGTCCTGCTGATGCTCGTGATCGGCACGATGATGGTGCCGCCGCAACTGGGCGTCGTACCGCTGTTCATGATGATGACGGAACTGGGCTGGGGCCAGAAACTGCCCGCCGTCATCTTCCCCACCCTCGTCAGCGCCGTCGGCGTGTTCTTCATGCGGCAGTACCTGTCCGAAGCGCTGCCTGACGAACTCGTCGAGGCCGGACGAGTGGACGGTGCGCACTCCCTGCGCATCTTCTGGAGCATCGTGCTGCCGATCGCGCGGGCTCCCATGTCCGTGCTGTTCATGATCACGTTCGTGCACGCCTGGAACGACTTCTTCTGGCCCTTCATCGTGCTCGACATGACCAACCCGACGGTGCCCGTCGCCCTCACCCAGCTCAGCGCGGGCTATGTGCGCGATCAGTCGCTGATCATGGCGGGCGCACTGCTCGGCACGCTGCCTCTGCTCGCGATGTTCATCGTCTTCGGCCGCCAGATCGTCGGCGGAATCATGCAAGGGGCGGTCAAGGGGTGAAGGGCCCACCGTCTCCCCGTTGCCGCGCTCCCTGGACGCCCCTCGCCCCGCTTCGCCTCTCCCTGCCCGCACATCATCTGGAAGGACCCACGTGAGCACTGCGACCCGACGCCTCGCGCCCGCCCCGGAGACCATCGCCGTCCGCACCTTCCCGCCGGGATTCACCTGGGGCACGGCGACCGCCGCATACCAGATCGAGGGTGCCGCCGCCGAGGACGGACGCACTCCTTCGATCTGGGACACCTACTCGCACACGTCCGGCAGGGTGCGCAACGGTGACACCGGTGACGTCGCCACCGACCATTACCACCGTTGGCGCGAGGACGTCGAGATCATGGCCGACCTCGGAGTGAGCGCGTACCGGTTGTCCCTGTCCTGGTCGCGTGTACAGCCGACCGGCCGCGGTCCGGCGGTCGAAAGGGGACTCGACTTCTATCGCGCCCTCACCGACGCACTGCTGGAAAAGGGCATCGAACCGGTTGTCACGCTGTATCACTGGGACCTGCCACAGGAGCTGGAGGACGCCGGCGGCTGGCCCGAGCGCGCTACCGCCGACCGGTTCGCCGACTACGCGGTCCTGGCGGCTCGGGCGCTGGGGGACCGGGTGAAGACCTGGATCACCCTCAACGAGCCCTGGTGCAGCGCCTTCCTCGGATACGGTTCAGGTGTCCATGCGCCCGGCCGCACCGACCCCGTCGCGGCCCTGCGCGCGGCGCACCATCTCAACCTCGCCCACGGCAAGGCCGTACAAGCGCTGCGCGCCGAACTACCCGCACGCGCGCAGGCATCCATCACTCTCAACATCCACCACGTCCGCGCACTGACCGAGGCGGCCGAGGACGTGGACGCGGCCCGACGGATCGACGCACTGGCCAACCGTGTCTTCACCGGCCCACTGCTGCAAGGCCAGTACCCCCACGACCTCCTCCAGGACACGGCGAGCCTGACCGACTGGTCCTTCGCACGGGACGGCGATGCCGCCGCCATCCACCAGCCGCTGGACTTCCTGGGCGTCAACTACTACACGCCGACGCTCGTCTCCGCGGCCACCGGCGAGGCCGGCCACGGCTCCGACGGCCATGGCGCGAGCGAGCACAGCCCCTGGCCCGGCGCCGACAACGTCGCCTTCCACCGTCCGCCGGGCAGCACCACCGCCATGGGCTGGGCGGTCGACCCCAGCGGCCTGTACGACCTGCTGACCCGTCTCAAGACAGACTTTCCCGAGATGCCTCTGGTGATCACCGAGAACGGGGCCGCGTTCGACGACTACGTCAACCCAGCGGGCGAGGTGGCCGACCCCGAACGCATCGCCTACCTCCACGGCCACCTGTCGGCCGTCCACCAGGCGATCAAGGCCGGCGTCGACGTCCGGGGTTACTTCCTGTGGTCTCTGCTCGACAACTTCGAGTGGGGTTACGGCTACAGCAAGCGCTTCGGTGCCGTCTACGTCGACTACCCGACCGGCAAGCGCATCCCCAAGTCCAGCGCGCGATGGTATGCCGACGTGGTCCGTACCGGCGTGCTGCCGTAGGACTGTGGCCGGGACCGGTGAGCGCGGGGAGCCGCAGCTGTCAGCGGCGCGCTGTCTCGATCGGTCGCGGGACGGGCGGACGCGGTCGGCGGTCGTTCCCGCCCGGCAGGGTGCATACCATGGTGCGGATGGCATCCAGAGTCGGCTCCGGGTCGCCTACCAGCGGAAATGCCGCCGGGCCGCCCGATTCCGCGAGGACGTGGAGCCTTCGGGTGCTGGGGGACACAGAGAAATCGGAGTGAGGCATGCAACGGCGGGGGCTGCTGGGTCGCGAGACAGAGCGTCGCGCGCTGGCTGCCCTGGTCGAGCAGGGGGCCGCCGGGTCGGGCGGCGCCACGGTGATCATCGGCGCGCCGGGGATCGGTAAGTCGGCGCTGGTCGCGGAGGCCGCGGCCGCGGCAGCGCGCGGCGGGACCCGTGTGATCACTGCTGTGGGTGTCCAGTCGGAGGAAGACCTGCCCTGCGCCGGCCTGCACCAGTTGGTTCACCAACTGCGGGACGGCATCGACGACTTGCCGGAGCGTCAGCGTACGGCGCTGCTCGCAGCCGTTGGGCTTGTCGACGAGGCCGTTCCCGATCTGTACCTCGTCGGCCTGGCCGCGCTGACTTTGCTGACGGACGCGGCAGCGAAGACGCCGCTACTGGTAGTCGTCGAGGACGCCCACTGGATGGACCGTGCCAGCCTCGATGTGCTCGGGTTCGTCGCGCGTCGGGTCGAGTCCGACCCCCTCGTCTTGCTCGCCGTCACCCGGCGCCTCGACGACCGTCTCAGCAGCGCCGGCCTGCCTGTGCTGCACCTGGGCCCGCTGACGGATGAGGTGTCGGGTGAGGTACTGGACGCGGTGGCCCCTGGCCTGGGACAGCAGGTCAGGCGACGGCTGCTGGAGGAGGCCGCCGGGAACCCGCTGGCGCTGACCGAGCTGCCGGTCGCGCTGCAGTCGGTCGGCGGGGCGTACGCGCTCAACCCGGGTCCGCTGCCGCTGACCGCGCGGCTGGAGCGGACCTTCACGGCACGGGTGTCCCGCCTTCCGGCAGAGACCCGCGCGGTCCTGCTCCTCTCGGCCCTCAACGGTGACGGAACCATGGAGGAATGCCTCGCGGCGGCGACCCGGATGCTCGGGACGGCGGTCGATGTTGCGGCTTGTGAAGCAGCGATCGACGCGGGTCTGGTGGAGGCCCAGGGGCTGGCCTTCAGGCACCCCCTCGTCCGGTCGGCGATGGACCACGCCGCTACCGCCGCGGAACGACAGGCCGCACACGCCGCTCTGGCCGCCGTGCTCCAGGGGCAGCCCGATCGGCAGGCATGGCACCGTGCCGCCGCCACCGCCGGTCTCGACGAACGAGCGGCCCGGGATCTGGACTCCACAGCCGGCAGAGCCCTGCGGCGAGGCGGTGTCGCCGCGGCCCTTGCCGCGCTGAGGCGGGCGGCGGAATTGACGAAGGACCCGTCCGCGCGGGCGGACCGGCTGCTGCGGGCTGCGGAACTCGCGCTGGAGTCGGGCCAAGGAGACGTTGCTGCGCATCTGCTGACCCAGGCGCGCTCACTGGATCTTTCGGTCCGGGACCGAGGCCGCGCGGCCTGGGTCAGCATCGCGCTGGCCGAGGGGACGCGGGGCGAGGGCGTAGCGACCGCCGAGCTGGCCGAGTTGGCGGTCGAGATCGCCGCTGGAGGCGAGTCGACACTGGGGCTGCGCATGCTGTGGGGCGCGGTCCTGCAATGCTTCTGGGGAGAGCCGGGGCCGGCCGCCCGCGAGCGGGTGGCCGCCGCCGCCGACCGGATGCCCGTACCTGCCGACAACGCCGACCTGGCCGCTCTGCGGGCGTACTCGACGCCGGTCGAGCGTGGGGGAGCGGTCATGGAAGGCCTGACGGGTCAGCTGCAGCGCTCGTCCGAGAACGCAGAGGGGGACCAGCTCCTGGGGGCCGCCGCCGTGACGGTGGGCGCTCCCGCCCTGGCAAGCCGGCTGACGGCGAGATCGCTGGACGCCTTGCGAGCGCAAGGCAGGCTGTCGATGCTGGCCCGCGCCCTCTGCGTCCAGGCGGGGAGCGCCGCACGGCTGGGGGACGTACGCGCCGGCTTCCTCGCCGCGGAGGAGGCAGCATCGCTGGCCCGCGAGACCAGTCAGCCTCTCGTGCACGCGATGGTGAACGCCATCCGCGCGCAGCTGGCCGCCGTCAGCGGTGACCCGGCGGCGGAGGAGTGGGCGGCGGAAGCCGAGCGCGAGGCCCTCCCCAGCGGAGGGCGCCCGGTGCTGGCCATCGTGCAGATGGCGCGCGGGCAGGCGGCGCTGTGCCAGGGCCGCTACAGCGACGCGTTCGGCCACCTGCACCGCGCGTTCGACTCGGCTGACCCCGCCTTCCACCCCTGGCTGCGCTTCTACGCGGTCGCGGAGCTGGTCGAGGCGGCCGTGCGCAGCGAATCCGCGCAGGCGGCGCGCGACGTCATGCGGGAGCTGACCCCGCTCGGGGACCTGACGTCTTCGCCCGCCCTGCTCTGCGGATTGCGACTGGGCCGGGCCCTGCTGAGCCCGCAGGATGACGCCGAGCCGCTCTACAGGGCGGCCCTCGACGCCGTCCCCACGGACTGGCCGTTCGAGCGGGCGCGGGCGCGCCTCGCTCTGGGCGAGTGGCTGCGGCGTCACCGGCGACCTGCGGAGTCCCGCGTCACCCTGCATGCCGCACGCGAGATCTTCGACGCCCTCGGCGCGACGGCATGGGCGGAGCGGGCACGGCAGGAGCTGCGTGCCGCGGGCACGTCGTCCCCTCGTCAGGATCCGGCCGTGGTCGACCGGCTGACCTCGACCGAACTGCATGTCGCCCAGCTCGCCGCGCAGGGACTGACGAACCGGGAGATCGGCGAGCGGTTGTACGTCTCGCCCAGGACGGTGAGCACCCATCTCCAGCGGATGTTCCCCAAACTGGGGGTGACGTCCCGCGGCGAGCTCGCCGCGGTACTGGGCGGCACGACGACGTACCCCGAAAGTGCAGCGTCATGACGTACCCCGAAGGTGCAGCACCATGACGTACGCCGATGACGTAGTCCGACGGACGCGGTCCGACCTGCTTGATTCCTAGGTTGGTGCCATGCGCGGTTCGCACACGGCGGACGGGCGGGAAGGCACACCGTGGGAACCATCACCGTCGGCACCGAGGGCTCGACCAGCATCGAGCTCTATTACGAGGACCACGGGTCAGGGCAGCCGGTCGTCCTGATCCACGGCTATCCGCTGGACGGGCAGTCGTGGGAGAAGCAGACCGATGCCCTGGTCAGGGCCGGCTATCGCGTCATCACCTACGACCGCCGTGGCTTCGGCCGGTCCAGCAAGACCATGACGGGCTACGACTACGACACCTTCGCCGCCGACCTGGACACCGTACTGACGCGGCTGGACCTGCGGGACGCGGTTCTCGTCGGGTTCTCGATGGGTTCGGGCGAGGTCGCCCGCTACCTCGGCGTCCACGGCTCGCAGCGGGTGGCGAAGGCGGCGTTCCTCGGTTCGCTCCAGCCGTTCCTGCTGCAGACGCCGGACAACCCCACCGGTGTGCCGCAGAGCGTCTTCGACGGCATCGCGGAGCAGGCGGAGGCCGACCGCTACGCCTGGTTCGAGAGCTTCTTCGTCGACTTCTTCAACAC